>JAXMOF010000064.1:0-24899 GCA_034670045.1 Amylibacter sp.
CCTTTGCAGTGTGGTTTGTGCAAAACCACTGTAGGGACCTGAGGCACGGCTATGACCGCCTGCTTCGTTACTCGAAGACTACGCAGGCGCTCAAAGCCTCTCAATCAATGACATTCCGAAGGTGTTATGGAACAGAGTGTTTTGATCCTTGGCGCTACAGGACGGTTCGGGCGCAATATGGCGCTGGCCTTTGATGCGGCAGGCTGGGATGTGCGCAGGTTTGATCGGGCGTGCGATGATCTGGAAACGGCGGCGCAGGGGGTGGATGTGATCGTTCACGGCTGGAACCCGACCTATGACAAATGGGAAACGGATGTTCCCGTGCTGACCGAAAAAGTGATCAACGCGGCCCGCGCCACAGGGGCAACGGTGCTGATACCGGGCAATGTTTATGTCTACGGCAAAGACGCCCCAGCGGTCTGGCGCAGTGAGACCCCATTCGGCGCGACCAATCCCATGGGGCAGATTCGCATCACCATGGAACAGGCGTTTGAAAACAGCGGGGTGCGGGTTATCCTGTTGCGCGGCGGTGATTTTCTAGACACTGAACCCAGCGGAAACTGGTTTGACAAGATCATCGTCAAGAGTCTTGCCAAGGGGCGGTTTTCCTATCCGGGCAAGCGTCATATACCCCATGCTTGGGCTTATCTGCCGGATTATTGCCGCGCCTTTGTGGCGCTGGCCGAGTCCCGAAACACCCTGCCGCGCTACACCAGTCTGAACTATGAAGGGTACACCCTAAGCGGGCAGCAGATGGCCGAGATTCTGGGGGTTCGGGCAGAGCAAATGAACTGGTTGCCGATCTTTCTGATCGCACCTTTCTGGAAAATGGGCCGCTGCTTTTTGCAAATGCGCTATCTTTGGAACAAACCGCATCAGTTGGACGGCAGTGCGTTTCGGGCGGTTTTGCCCGATTTCAGGGAAACGCCCGTGCATGTTGCCTTGCAACGGGCGGTGTCATTCCAGATCGACCCAGACCAGTCGATGATCGGAACTGGTGCGACCGTCTGATCCGATCCATTCAAATCCGGCCTCACCCGGTGTGGGCCAGAACACGCCCGCATTGATGATCTTCAGGGTCTTTGCGGGCAACACATAGTCTACCCGCAGATTCCCCGGCGCTGGATCGTCCCGCCAATCGGCGGTGTCGGTTGCAGCAGGGCCGGTGTGTTCCAGATTTGCGCCCTGTTGTGCCGCGCTGGCCGCTACAGCGCCTTCAGAGGCTTGTGCGGGGTCGGTTAGGTAACTACTTCTTAACAGGGTGTTGATGGCGGCGTGGCTGCCGTCACCGTCCAGCGGATCGGCGTTCAGATCGCCCAGCAACACAAAATCTGCGGATAGAGGCAATAGGGCGTCGCGGATGTAGCTGTCCCAGAACAGGATCTCGGCGCGGTTGCGTTTGCCGTTCATATCCTCTGGCCCGTCAAACACCGGCGGTGTCGGGTGCGAGGCCAGCAGGTGCAGCACGCGCCCGTTTGGCAAAGTGACAGGGACATCCCAATGGGCTTTGGAGGACAGGCGCATCACATGCAGCGCGTCATAGCTGGGAAAGGCGCTGCCATCTGCGGCCTTGGGCATTTCTGCGTTGGGAATTTGTTTCCACAACAGATCGGAAAAGTCACGGGCCTGATCCGTAAGGATCGGAAACCGCGACACCAGCGCCATGGCGTATTGGCCGCGAAAATAGCCAAACCCATAGGCATCCGCTGGCCCGCCCAACAACCCGTCACCGTTCAGATCCTGCCCGCTTTGAACGCCTGTATTTTGCGGCGGTGCGTAGAAATAGGGATAGCGCAGTCCGTCGCGCCCGTTTGTATCTGTGGCCAGAACATCCAGAAAGGCGCGCAGGGCGCGGTTTTCATAATCGTGATCCAGCTCGTTTATCAGCAGGATATCGGGGCGCAGGGTCTGGATTATGGCGGCGACGGCGGCGATCTGTTTGTCTTTGCCGTTCAGAATATCCCGCAACAGCAACCCCGGCCCCTTGCGGGTCAACGCGGCGTTGAAACTGGCCACGCGAAAGACGGGATCAGCCGTCGCGGCGAAACTGGCCAGGCAAAGAATTGCGGCCAGCAGAATACGCATCAGGCGTCTTCGGGTTCGGCCACATCAAGACTGCGGGCCGACATCAGATTTGCCACTTTATACAGCGCCACCGCCCGCAGGACCGACGCGGCAGGAACAAAGCACCAGATCACGATCATCCACAGCAACAGCAGGCTGTTGCCACTGTTAATGGGTTCCAGCGGTCCGACAAAAGCATAGGCCGCCTGTGGAATCAGATAGGGCAGGGTGAAGCCGATCACCAAAGAGACCAACCCCGATTGGCGCAGGGTTTGCTGGGTCTGTTCGTCCACGGCCACATCAAAGTTCGGCATGTTGATCCAGAGATTGAAATTCTCTGCGTGCAGCGGCCAGGAAAAGGCCCAGATCACACAACTGGACACCAGCAGCGCGATGGCAGTCAGGCTAAGTGCAAGTGCAGCGGCATTGGTGATCAGTGTTTGACTGACGCTGCCCATATTCTGGGTCAGGCCCTCGAAAAAGGTCAGCGGACTGCCGGTGAAATCCCAAAAGGACGCGCTTTTCAGGGCAAAGTCCGACACCGCAAGGCTGGTACCCGTGGAGCTGACCGGCTCGCTAAAGGCAAAAGCGATGCCTGTCAGCAGAAGGGCCAGTATGGCAAAGCGGAACCTGTTGTAAGGCGCCGCAAAGCGGAATTCGATCAAACTGGGGGTGGTGAATCCATATTCGAAGATCACGAAAGCCGCGGCGATTGCCGCCGCCAGAATCGCTAGATCTGCGGAATTCGGGGATAGTTCGGGTAGCACAATCACAGGCAATACAATCATTGCTGCAACTAAAGCGGCCCTCACAGATGCGCCTGCAAGCCTCGTTATCACTGCTCTCATCCTCTCGCCCAGTTCATGCCGGACTTTTTGTATTAAGGTCGAAGCCTTATTTATGCCTTAATGAAGCCCAATTCAAAAATTTGATCAAGCGCAAGAGCATAAAATTGTTGAGAATCAGCGGTTTTCAGGCCGTACCTGGTGTAGAATTGCACCACCACAATATGGCCACATTTTACTGTGGCCATATCTATATCTTGTAGTCAGACCAATCAGACCCAAGGGGCTTTGGCAGCGTAATCTGACTCGAAACTGTCAATGGAGGCAGCCTTTTGCAAGGTCAGGCCGATATCATCCAAGCCGTTGATAAGACAATGTTTCTTGAACTCATCAACCGCAAATTTGAACTCGGTTCCATCGGTTGCAGAGACTGTCTGATTCTCTAGATCAATGGTGATCCGCGCATTTGACCCACGCTCGGCGTCTTCCATCAAAATATCGACCGCTTCTTTGGGAAGCACCACCGGAAGGATGCCATTTTTAAAGCAGTTATTATAAAAAATGTCTGCAAATGACGTTGAGATCACAACCTTGACCCCGAAATCGCCCAGCGCCCAAGGGGCGTGTTCGCGCGAAGACCCGCAGCCGAAATTGTCACCTGCCACGATGATTTGCGCGTCGCGGTAGGCGGGTTTGTTGAGGACAAAATCTTCAACTTCGGTGCCGTCACGGTTAAAGCGCATTTCGTCAAACAGGTTGGCCCCAAGGCCGGTGCGTTTGATGGTTTTCAGGAACTGCTTGGGGATGATCATATCGGTGTCGATGTTGACCAATGGCATAGGAGCTGCAACGCCCGATACGTTTTGAAATTTTTCCATTGTGATCTCTCCTTACGCGAAGTCGCGGATGTCTGTCAGTTTCCCAGTCACGGCAGCAGCGGCGGCCATGGCGGGGGACAACAGGTGGGTGCGACCTTTAAAACCCTGACGGCCTTCAAAGTTGCGGTTGGATGTCGAGGCACAGCGTTCGCCTTCGGACAGTTGATCGGGGTTCATGGCAAGACACATGGAACACCCCGCCATACGCCATTCGAAACCCGCGTCGATGAAGATCTGCGCAAGGCCTTCTTCTTCGGCTTGGGCACGCACCAGACCAGAGCCCGGAACAACCATTGCCCGCAAGCCGTCTTTGATCTTTTTGCCTTTCAGGATCTCGGCTGCGGCGCGCAGGTCTTCGATGCGCCCGTTGGTGCAGGATCCGATGAACACAGTGTCGATTTCAACATCCGACAGTTTGCTTCCCGGTGTCAGGCCCATATAGGCCAGCGCACGGCGCACGGCGTCTACTTTGCCGCCGGTGAAATCCTCGGGGTTCGGGATGGTGGCTGTGATCGGCAGAACGTCTTCGGGGGAAGTGCCCCAGGTGACGCTTGGCGCGATGTCTTCGCCTTTGATCGTGATGACTTTGTCGAAATGCGCATCCTCGTCGGTGAACAGCTCTTTCCACGCAGTCAAAGCCATTTCCCAATTCGCGCCTTTGGGGGCGTGGGGGCGGCCTTTGCAATATTCAAAGGTTTTTTCATCCGGTGCGATCAGACCGGCGCGGGCGCCGCCCTCGATCGCCATGTTACAGACGGTCATCCGCCCTTCCATGGACAATTCGCGGATGGCCTGGCCGCAATATTCGATCACATAGCCGGTGCCGCCCGCCGTACCGGTCACACCGATCACAGACATGGTGATGTCTTTGGCGGTTACACCCGGCTTCAACGATCCGGTGATTTCCACCTTCATGTTTTTCGATTTCTTCTGGATCAGGGTTTGCGTGGCCAGAACATGTTCCACTTCGGATGTGCCGATCCCGTGGGCCAGTGACCCGAACGCACCGTGTGTGGCGGTGTGGCTGTCACCGCAGACAACGGTCATGCCGGGAAGGGTCCAGCCCTGTTCGGGACCAACGATATGCACGATGCCCTGACGCACGTCGGACACAGGATAGTAATGCAGGCCGAATTCTTTGGCGTTTGTGTCCAAAGCTTCGACCTGAATACGGCTGTCTTCGGTCATGGTGGCCGCATTGGCGCGATCCAGTGTGGTGGGGACATTGTGGTCCGGCACGGCAATGGTTTTTTCAGGTGCACGCACTTTGCGCCCTGTCATCCGCAAACCTTCAAAGGCTTGGGGTGAGGTCACTTCATGGACCAGATGCCGGTCGATATACAGCAAACATGTGCCGTCTTCGGCTTCATGGGCGACGTGGGCATCCCAGATTTTATCATAGAGTGTTTTTGGTGCGGACATTTGAACCTCCCGCTATGTAGATTGGCTATTGGAGTTGAAAAGCGTATGGAATTACGCAGATAGCCCCTGAATACGCAAAACGACCTGCCCGTGGAAACGCCACGGCAGGCGGGAGCGGTCATCCATTGTGAATCTGTGTTTCATAATCCGTTGAAATAGACCTATCCGCCCGTCCGAGCAAGGGCGGAGTGCGGTTCATCCTGTTGTACAAGGGCGATAGGGACGCCAGCGCCGCTGCGGGCGGGATCAATCGCCCATTTCGTCCCGTGTCCATTCCAAAGGAAAGTCGCTTGGCTGCGTCTGCGGCCCGTCGCAAGTTTTCTTATGCTGGTAGGACAACAACTCGAAACGCAGTTGCGTGGTGTTCCATGTGTGGATTTCATAGGCCCCGCAATTCAGGTTAAGATCGCCATAGCGGGTCGAAATCAACCGGTTCCGATCCGCCTTCCACTGCGGGTTCAGGATAACGGTGCGGTCGGGCTTGTTCTGGGCCGGCGGCAGTTCAAAGTGTTGTAAAGCATAGTTTGACCTGTTGGCAGGGTCGTGGACCACGACATAATACGCCACATTCGCCTGTCCGATCTGACAAGGCACCAAATAGGTGATCCGCGCGGTTTGATCCCTGTTCACCACGGCCCCCATTTCGTTCAGCGGCTTGGCCAGATCGCCGCAACTGGCGTCTTCATAGGCGTAGCGGGTCACTTCGGGGGGCAATTCGTCCTGACTGTAGATCAGATCCAGATAAGACCCGTTGGGGCCTTCTTCCATATGGGCGTCACCGCTGTCCTCGATGATCTCGCCGCTTTCGTCACCGCCGTCGTCGCCGCCCATATCTTCACCTCCGGTTTCCTCGCCAAGGCTGGGGAATAGGTCTGACGGGCTGTCCGCAGGGGCAGCGCCCCGCGCGACGATGGCATCCACACGGCCCAACCGTTGTTGCGCCACATCCATAATGGTCAGCGTATCAATCGCCCCGTCGAGCGAGACTTTGAAGCTCTGCGCCCCGCGCGCGCCCTGAAAGCCGATGGTGATCGTCATGGCACGGCCCGCCATGATCGCGGCCAGCAAAGGGCTGTCCAGAGGTTCCGTCAGGGTGATGGTATTATCCAGGGTCGTGCCTACGTTGCGCAAAATCGGCTGCGCGCCATCCAGAAAGTCAAAGATAACGGCATCACCGCTGGTGATCAGGGTTTCCGGGGTCAGCAAAATCAAAACAGGGCTGTCTGGTTCCGCGCTGCGCTGCAAGCGGAGGGTTACGGGTTCGTAATCGGCGGTGAAACCGTTGATATCCGACACGCAGTATCCCAGCCTGTCACATTCCACCCACCACTGTCGCATGGTTTGCGCCACCTCTTGCGCTGTGGCGGCAGGGGCCAACAAAGTGAATAAAATAACAATGCGTAGAAGGGAAAACATAATGACTCCTGTCTGCGGACCCGTTTCGACTGTTTTGTGGCAATGGTATTATCGGGAAAGGAAAGTTTATCAATTTCTCTTATAAAAATCCGAAAAACGGTTATCCTGCAAGGAATTGTAAACTGTAAGGGGATATTTCTTTGGCCGATGAAACCGTCACAGAACCAGTGGCTGCCATAACCGAAACTGTCAAGGCGCTGCCCACCGTGGCAGAACAATCGGCCCTGTTTATGGATATGTTCACGCGGTTCAGTAATCGGCTGACCCAACCCTGGAGCGCCTATCAGGTTGGCATCATCCTTGTGCTGATTGCGGTGTCTTACGGGTTGTACCGTTTCTATCGCCCCCGCGTGCGTGAGTTTTTGGGCGGCTCGCATGGCTTGCCCAAATGGTTCCTGCGGATTTGCGCCGTTTTGAACCAGCGTCTGTGGTTGCTGCTGTTTGTGGTGCTGTCCTGGGCCACGGTTTTTGTCATGCGCGAGGCCACTTGGCCAAGCCGGTCCTACTTTGTCGCTCTTGCTGCCACGCTGGCCCTGTGGTGGCTGATTGTGGTTGTGACAACGCGGTTGATCCGGTCGCGGCCTGTGCGCCAGTTGGTGCGCTGGGCGGCGGGTATCTTTGTGGTTTTGACGCTGTTCGGCCTGCGCGAAACCGCGGCCAATGCGCTGGACACGGTGGCGCTTGATCTGGGGGGGACACGGGTTTCCCTGCTGACTGTTCTGGTTGCTGTGGTGTCTTTGGCAACCCTGTTCGTTGTGGCCAGTTTCCTGTCCAAAGCGGGGTCCAAGCGGATCAACACGGTTGAGGATATGTCACCCTCGATCCGCGTGCTGCTGAACAAAGCGCTGCAGCTGACCCTGTACACCATCGCCTTTATGATCGGGCTGCGGGTGATCGGGTTTGATATCGGCAATCTGGCGCTGTTGTCAGGGGCGATTGGTCTGGGCATCGGGTTCGGCTTGCAAAAGATTGTGTCCAATCTGGTGTCGGGCGTGATTATCCTGCTGGATAAGTCGATCAAGCCGGGCGATGTGATTTCCCTTGATGGCACCTTTGGCTGGATCACCCAACTGGGCGCGCGGTATGCCAGTGTTTTGACCCGCGACGGGCGCGAGTATTTGATTCCAAACGAGGATTTCATCACCAGTCAGGTGATCAACTGGTCCCATTCATCCGATCTGGTGCGGTTGGAAATCAATTTCGGCGTGTCTTATGACAGTAACCCCCATGAGGTGAAGCGCCTTGCATCCGATGCGCCTTTGTCTGTGTCGCGTGTGGTGGGTATCCCCAAACCTGTCTGCCACATTGTGAATTTCGGCGACAGCTCGATTGATTTTACCCTGCGATTCTGGATCAGGGACAGTACGGCGGGACTGACCAATGTGCGCGGCGATGTCTTTCTGGCGCTTTGGGATGTGCTGGCGGAAAACAACATCGAAATTCCATTCCCACGCCGTGATGTGACGATTCTATCGGGGGCCGCGCCGACCAGCCCGCTGCCAAGCAATCCCCTGCCCGAGGATTGATTGCGCACCGCGCAGAGGTATTCAGATGCTTAAGAATCCAATGGGCACTGCACGGATTTGCGATGATAAAGCCATTTCAAAGCGGCGGGCATTGGGTGTAGGCTGCGCGGGAATCTGCAGGAGCCAACATGACACCCCATTTCGCCGCCGCCACTGAATCCGCAATCCCGATTGATGTGATCGAGGCTGGGTCATTCGACCATTTCCTGAAACACGCCCCAGCGCAAACCGCGGCTTGGGCCAAGGCCAACGGGTTTTCGGGCAAGCTGGGACAGGTGTTGACGGTTCCAGGATCTGACGGAATTGCCCGCGTTCTGGTGGGCTGGGGAACAGAACCCCAGCGGCAGCGGGATCGGTTATTTATGGCCACGGCGGCTGCGCAATTGCCTGAAGGGGTTTATTCCATTGCTTCGGGATTGACTGGCGCCGCGCTGGAACAGGCGGCCTTGGCGTGGCTGCTGGGGGGCTATGTCTTTGATCGCTACAAGGAAAAGCCCGCCCCAAAAGCACAGCTTGTGGCCCCTGCGGGTGTGAATGCCGCGCGACTAGAGGCGATTGCGGCTGGGGATTACCTGACCCGTGACCTGATCAATATTCCGGCGTCCGATATGGGCCCGGACGGGCTGGAGGCGGCGTTTTTAAAACTGGCAGTGGCCCACGGGGCCAAAACTGCTGTGATTCGGGGCGATGAATTGCTGGCGCAAAACCTGCCGATGATCCATGCGGTTGGCCGCGCATCCGATCAGGCCCCCCGATTGCTGGATATGATTTGGGGCAACGAAGTCGACCCAAAGATCACCCTTGTGGGGAAAGGTGTGTGTTTTGATACGGGCGGGCTGAATATCAAGCCTGCGTCCTCTATGGGGTTGATGAAAAAGGATATGGGCGGGTCTGCAACGGTTCTGGGGCTGGCGCAGATGATTATGACGCTGGGGCTAAAGGTGCGGCTTCGGGTCTTGGTGCCTGCGGTGGAAAACGCGATTTCGGCAGGGGCGTATCGCCCGCAGGACATCTTGCATTCCCGCAAGGGGCTGACGGTCGAAATCAACAACACCGACGCCGAGGGGCGGCTGGTTCTGGCGGACGTGCTGACCCTAGCGGATGAGGAAGAACCCGATTTGCTGATCTGTAAAGCCACGCTGACGGGGGCGGCGCGGGTGGCGCTGGGACCGGATTTGATGCCGTTTTACACAGATAATGACGGGTTGGCCGATGACATCACCGCTGCTGGCACGGCGGTGGCCGATCCCCTGTGGCGGATGCCGTTTTGGGACCCGTACGAGCCGATGATCGAGCCTGATGTGGCCGATCTGGACAATGCGCCCAAAGGCGGCTTTGGCGGATCAATCACCGCAGCGCTGTTTTTGCGACGGTTTGTGGAACATAAGGACCGGTTTGTGCATTTGGATATTTACGGTTGGGTGCCAAGCCCGAAACCGGGCCGCACATTGGGCGGCGCCTGCCAATCGGCCCGCGCCATGCTTGAAGTCATCGAAAGCCGCGCTGCAAAATGACGGATCGGCGGCTTTGGCGGGCGAACGGGCGGGTGGCCCATAGCAGTCTGCAAGGTCAGTTGCAGGGAGTCACGTTTACGGACGGTACGCCGCTGCGAATTTGTGTGCCTGTGGCAGATGTTCTGGCGGCACCGGACGGGGCGCTGGATCGTCAGTTGATCTATGGCGACGGGTTCACGGTGCTGGAATTCCGCGATGGATTTGCCTTTGGATTTGAAACATGCAGCGGGTATGTGGGCACTGTTTTGGCCACTGAACTGGCCGATTTGCCCGAACCGACCCACCGCGTAACCAGCTTTGGGGCGCATCTGTACCCTGAACGGTCGATCAAAACGGTGCCTGTGATGACCCTGCCGTTTGACGGGATGTTGGCCTGTTTTGATCTGCGTGACGGATTTTGGCGCACGGCACATGGCTATGTGCCAGCGCAACAGGTTGCACCCGTCACGGCTGTTGATCCGGACACCGCCCAAACCGCCCTGCGCTTTTTAGGTGTGCCCTATTTATGGGGCGGGGACAGCAATCAGGGCATTGACTGTTCCGGTCTGATCCACGCCGCGCTGCGGGCTGCGGGGCGGGAATGTCCGCGGGACAGCGATCAGCAAGCCGCATTTTTTGAAGAGATTCCAGAAGGTTCAGCGCTGCAACGGGGGGATCTGGTGTTTTGGGCAGGCCATGTGGCGATGATGCTGGATGCCGAAACGATCGTACATGCCAACGGTTATCATATGATGGTGACTGTCGAAAAACTGGACGCAGTTGCCGCCAGAATTCAAGCGGCAGAAGGCAAAGAGATCAGCAAACGGGCGCGGGTTTAATCGACCGAGCGGATCAGCTTGCGTTCGAGCACCCGCAGAACCGCCTTTAGATCCTGCCCCCGTTTCAAAACACGACCGTCCATGCCGATGATGGCATACATGCCTTGTTTGCTGGCCAGTTTGGGGCGTTTTTCAATCCGGTACAGCGCGTGTTCTGCCGTGCGACGAAACACGCAGAACACCGCCACGTCTTTCAGGGCGGAAATCCCGTAGTCACGCCATTCCCCTGCGGCCACCATACGCCCGTAAAGCGACATGATCGGCCCGAGCTCGGTTCGGTGGAAATGAATTACATCATGCGCGGCGCGGGAGGGCGGAAGGTTTGTCACTGTATGCATGTTCATGAATTTAGTTTGATCCGCCAAACTGTGAATGGCAAGTTAATTCGTCGCCGAAAATGGGGCGCTAAATCACCGTCAAATCGCCCCATTTGGAGCACAGAATCGTCGCCTTGGGGCGGCATATAAAGCCTACGCGTAATGTGAGTAACGAGTAACAGCCCCGATCGGAAAACCGTGTAATGGTTTCTCTGACGGGGCTTTTTTTGTCTGACGCTAGCGGTCGTGAAAGGAATTTTCTTCGGGTATTCTGGGCACCGCTTCTGCATTTCCTGAAAAACCCGAATAATCTTATTATTGCCGCATTCCTTCCCTTTCTTCGCCCAGATCGGGCAGCATACCGTCTTTCATAGCTGAAACATTGCTTGCCTCTGACGCGGTATCCATAACAGCCCCCACCCTTGGATGCCGCGTCGGGGCTCTAACCTCCCTCCCCTTTTTGACATTTTACATTTGCCCTTTCCGGTTGGCTGTAGTTCTTTATGCGAAACAAAAAGGAACACTCTGACATGCGCGATTTTCACCTGCCCGGCCGCTCTCCGGTTTTTGCTACAAACGGTATGTGTGCAACCTCCTCGCCTTTGGCAGCGAAAGTGGCGGTGCAAATTCTGGAAAGCGGCGGCAACGCTGTGGATGCGGCCATTGCAGCGGGCGTCCTGCTGGGGTTGTGCGAACCCCAGATGACGGGGATCGGCGGCGATTGCTTTGTTCTGGTGAAAGCAGCAGGCAGCGAGGATGTGGTCGGGTTAAACGGGTCAGGGCGTGCGCCAGCAGCACTTGACGCGGCAAAACTGCGGGCCGCGGGGCATACGGAAATGCCCGTTCGAGATGTGTCTTCGGTGACTGTGCCAGGCGCAATTGATGCGTTTTGTCGGTTGTCTGGCGATTTGGGGAAAATCGGGCTGAAAGCCTCGCTTGCGCCAGCGATCCATTATGCCCGCGCAGGGATTCCCATGGCCCCGCGCACCTGTTTTGACTGGGCGCGCGCCACGGATGCACTGCAAGGCGCGGCGCGGGATTTCTATTTGCTGGACGGTGCCGCCCCGACACCGGGCCAGATGTTCCGCGCACCCAATCAGGCGGATGTTCTGGAACGTGTGGCGCTGGAGGGCCGTCGCGGCTTTTATGAAGGTGAAGTGGCCGAGGATATGGTTTCCTCGCTCAATGCGCTGGGCGGGGTGCATACGCTGGATGATTTTGCCAATACAGCCTGTGAATATACCGACCCGATTACAGGCACTTACAAAGATGTGGACCTGATCGAACATCGTCCGAACGGGCAGGGGGCCACGGCGATCTTGCTGGCGAATATCCTGTCCCATTTCGATGTGGCGGCTTATGGCGCGCGCAGTTCGCAGCGGGTGCACATCGAAGCAGAGGCCACAAAACTGGCCTATGACACCCGCAACAGGTTCATGTCGGACCCTGATTACATGGCCCGTTTGGATTACATGCTGTCTGACGAAACAGCGGCGAAACTGGCGGGGCTGATTGATCCCCATAAGGCGATGCCCTCGGCCACGACGATCAGCGAAAGCGTGCATAAGGAAACGGTCTATCTAACCGTGGTGGATCGGGATCGCATGGCAGTTTCGCTGATTTACTCGATCTTTCATTCCTTCGGGTCGGGTCTGGCGTCTGACAAATTCGGGATCAATTTCCAGAACCGCGGCGCGGGGTTCTCGTTGGAAGAAGGTCATCCGAACGAAGCAGGCGGGGGCAAGCGTCCGATGCACACAATCATCCCTGCGATGCTGCGCAAACAGGGCCGCGTGATCATGCCGTTCGGGGTGATGGGCGGGCAGTATCAGTCCACGGGGCATGCAAGGTTGATGTCAAATATGGTGGATTTCGATATGCCCGTACAAGAGGCCATCGACGCGCCGCGCAGCTTTGCCGCTGACGGGAAACTGCAACTGGAACGGGGTTACGGGCCGAATGTGCACAATGATCTGCTGACAATGGGCCACCAGATTATCGTTCCCGATGTGGCAATCGGCGGGGCGCAGGGCATCGTGATCAACCATGAAACAGGCGTTCTGGAAGGCGGGTCCGATCCGCGCAAAGACGGCTGTGCGCTGGGCTATTAAGGCGCGGCTCCAGACCAATGGCGTTGCTTTCGCGCCTGTGTGAAAGCAACGCAAAAACCAGCCAAGCTGCGGCGCAGCCTGACGGGTGATTTTGGCGTGGAATGGATCTGAACCGTCACGGGCCGCAGCCCTGTGACATCAGTTCATTTGAACGTCGAGCCGGTACTGGCCGTCATTCAACTCTCCGAACATAGCGATCACTTCGGGATGATCCACGGGCGCGCCTGTCGGGTCTGTTTCCAGATTTTGCTCGGAAACATAAGCCACATAATAGGAGGAATCGTTTTCCGCCAGTAAGTGGTAGAACGGTTGTTCTTTTTTCGGACGTGTGTCCTCTGGAATGCTCTTAGGGAAACAGTTGGTGGCAGTTTTAATAACAGTATTACAAGTCGTGGCCCCGGTGTTCATTTTGGCGCTGATTGGCGTGGTCTGGGTTCGCCTTGGATACGAGTACCGAGTCCAATTCGTTACACGGCTTTCAATGACCATCGGCGTGCCCGCTTTGATCTTTGTATCCTTGATGAAAACCCAGATCGACCGCACCACATTATTTGATACAATTTGGGCCACATGTTCGGCCTATCTACTTGTTACAATTGTGTTCTTTGCACTGGTCAAACTGGCCAAACTGGACGTGCAAACCTATCTTGCACCGTTGATTTTCGGCAACACTGGCAATCTTGGTCTGCCCTTGGCCTTGTTTGCCTTTGGCGAGGTGGGGATGGGCTATGCGGTGGTGGTTTTTGCCCTGATGGGGATTTATTCCTTCACCTTTGGCATCTGGCTGGTATCAGGCGGCGGGTCTCCGCTGAAGGTGATCAAGGAGCCGATGGTGGGCGCGACCCTGCTTGGCGGCCTGTTCATGTTGCAGGGATGGAGTACGCCGGTTTGGTTAACCAATACGCTGACTTTGGTCGGGCAGATGGCCATTCCCCTGATGCTGATCACCCTTGGGGTGGCTTTGGCACGGCTGACACCTGAAAACATTCTGCGCGGTGTGGTTCTGGCCGTTGTCAAAGTGGTCGTCTGTGTCGGAATCGCATACGGCGTGGGGCGGTTTTTCGAACTGTCGCCAATCGCCTTGGCCGTGCTGGTGTTGCAAGTGTCGACCCCTGTGGCGGTCACTTCCTATCTGCTGGCCGAAAAATACGGCGCCGATGCAGGAGAAGTGGCAGGTTTGGTGGTTGTCTCAACCCTTTTATCCGTGGCCACAATTCCGCTTACCTTGGCGTTTTTGCTGTAACCGACGCATCCAAACCCTTTTTTTCACATCTGCTTTGGTGTAGGATCACTGAAAATCCGGCAACAGACCGGCATCGAGGCAGATATGAAATACAGCACGATCCTTATTGTGATCCTGATCCTTGCCGCCTGTTCGGGCGGTCGATCCGATCCCCCCAGAAATCTGGACAACGCCTGTTCGATTCTGAAAGAGAAGCGGCATTGGGCCCGTGATCTTAATAATGTAGAGCGCAAATACGGCGTTCCACGCGAAGTGATCATGGCGACGATTTATCACGAAAGCCATTTCGTATCCCATGCAAAAACCCCGCGGCAGTATACCTTGGGGGTCATTCCCATGGGGCGGCGGTCATCGGCTTACGGGTTTTCGCAGGCGATTGACGGCACGTGGGACTGGTACAAACGTGCCACCGGAAATTCACGGGCCAAGCGGCATAATTTCGACGATTCAGTTGATTTCATGGGCTGGTACATGACCGAGACCCAGAAACGGACCGGCGTATCAAAGACCGATGCTTACAACCAATATCTGGCCTATCATCAGGGGCATACTGGGTATAATCGGGGCAGCTATCGCAGCCAGCAGTGGTTGATGAATGTGGCCGCCAAAGTGCAGGCGCGCGCGATCCTGTATTCCGCACAACTGGAAACCTGCCGCCGCTAACGGGTGCGGCAGGTCAGGCTGTGCGGGCGGGGATCGGCCCCGTTATCGCTTGATATCGCCTTCTTTGATGATCTTGGCCACGTCGAACAGGCGGGCCTGCAGGCGTTTGTCTTTGACCAGTTTCCCCAGAACCACGGTGGTTTTCTGACCGCTTTCATCGGTGACGATCCACTGGCGCAACTCGGTCGGGTTGTCGGTGAACACCAGTTTTACGTTGCCGTACGTGGGGTGTTCGGGGTCTTGCGCGGTGATGGTGGTGGCGGTGCCGTCATGTTCATGGGCTACAACCATGCCACTGGTGTTCAGGTTCACCGTATCTTTCAGAATGATATGCAGCGGCGTGCGGTGCAGCGGGTATTGCTGCGGGCCGGCGTTGGATTTCTTGTCAAAGATCGCCAGTGTGCCCTGGCCTGCCACAACCAGCGCGTCATTGGGCGGTTCGTATTCAAACCGCATCCGCCCCGGACGTTTCAGATAGAAGGTGCCTTTGGACAGCGTGCCATCGGGATTCACCTGCGTAAACGCGCCCTCGGCGTTGGTCAGGCTGTTCAGATAGGTTGACAGCTGGTTCAGGGACAACGGCTTTGTCTGCGCCATCACAGGCGAAGCAAAGCTAATAGCGGCCAATGCGCCAAGGAGAGTTCTGCGTTTCATAAAGCCAATATAGGTTGGGCCTCGGGCCTTAGAAAGCCCGCTGCGCCACAAAGATTTGTGAAGAGGAATCGAAAAGGCGGAAACCCGCCTTTTCAGGGGGTTAATGCTTTTCGGGAACCAGAATTTCCCGCTTGCCCACGTGGTTGGCCTGGCTGACCACGTTTTGGTCTTCCATCTGTTCCACCAGTTTGGCGGCTTTGTTATAGCCGATGGACAGTTTGCGCTGGATGTAGCTGGTGGAACACTTGCGATCCTTCACCACAATCGCCACAGCCTGATCGTATAGCGCGTCTTCACCCGTGGTGTTGCCGCCAAGGCCCAGCACCATGTCGATGTCGTTTTCCTTGTCGTCGGCAGGGCCTTCGACAACGCCTGACACATATTCGGGTGCGCCATAGGCTTTCAGATGGTTAACCACCTCTTCCACTTCTTCATCACTGGCAAAAGGCGCGTGTACGCGGGTGATCTTACCACCCCCCGCCATATACAGCATATCCCCCATGCCCAGCAGTTGTTCCGCACCCATTTCCCCAAGGATCGTACGACTGTCGATTTTCGACGTCACCTGAAACGAAATCCGTGTCGGGAAGTTGGCTTTGATTGTGCCTGTAATAACGTCCACAGACGGGCGCTGTGTGGCCATGATCAGGTGAATCCCCGAAGCTCGCGCCATTTGTGCCAAACGCTGGATGCAGGCCTCGATCTCTTTGCCGGCAACCATCATCAGGTCGGCCATCTCATCGACGATAACCACGATAAACGGCATTTTTTCGGGTGTGAAAGTTTCTGTTTCAAACACCGGTTCGCCTGTATCGTCGTCAAAGCCGGTCTGAACCGTGCGGGTGAAATCCTCGCCTTTTTTCAGGGCGGCATCCACGCGGGCATTATAGCCGCCGATGTTCCGCACGCCCATTTTGGACATCTTGCGGTAACGTTCTTCCATTTCGCCCACGACCCATTTCAACGCGACAACGGCCTTTTTCGGGTCGGTCACAACAGGGGACAGCAGATGGGGAATCCCGTCATAGACGCTAAGTTCCAGCATCTTGGGGTCGATCATGATCATCCGGCATTCATCGGGTGACAGTTTGTACAACAGACTGAGGATCATGGTGTTGATCGCCACAGATTTACCAGAGCCGGTGGTCCCTGCGATCAGCAGGTGGGGCATCTTGGCAAGGTTGGCGATCATCGACTTGCCGCCGATGTCTTTGCCCAGCGCCAGCGGCAGGTTCTGTTCGCCGTCACCGTAATCGCTAGAGGATAACAACTCGCGCAGCAGCACGGTTTCGCGGTTTTCATTGGGCAGTTCGATCCCGATGACCGATTTGCCCGGAACCGTGGATACACGGGCCGACAGCGCAGACATGGAGCGTGCGATATCATCCGCCAAACCGATCACACGGCTGGCTTTCAAACCGGGCGCGGGTTCCAGCTCATACATGGTAACAACGGGACCGGGGCGCACCGACACGATATCGCCCTTGACGCCGTAGTCATCCAGAACGCTTTCCAGCATCCGCGCGTTTTCTTCCAAAGCCTCGTCCGACAGATGGTGGCGCACGATGCTGGACGGATGCGCCAGCAGATCCAGAGGCGGGGTTTCATAGGCCGTTTCGGTGGATTTAAACAGGCTTGGCTGGGCTTCTTCCTGTGCCCGTTTGCTTTGCTTTTCGGCCTGGCGCGGGGCGCGGGGCTGTACCACATGTTTGGGTTCAGCAGGGGCAATCGGCGCGCGGGCGATCGGTGCGGCGGGGGCACTTGGTGCCGCTGCACGCGCACGTTGGGATTGAAAGCTGACGACAGGCTCTGCCGGTTCGTCTTCATAACGACGGGACGCGCCGCCAAGTGGGGGCACAACAGGCTGCCCGTCATCTGCAGAGTCGCGGAAGATGTTTTCGGTAACAACCGGCTCTTGATAGTGATCCGAAACTCGCAGGGTACGGGCCCGCAGGACTTTGGATTTGATCGCATCGTTGATCCGGTTGCGCACGCGGTCTTCGTCATGCAGATGCGTGTCTTCGGTCAGGTCGATCAGTTCCTCATCCGGCTCGGGCGCCGGTTTGCGAAAGGTCGGAAGTTTCAGTTTCGGCAAGGTCAAAGATTTACCTGCTTTGACGTTTTCGGCTGGCTGTTGTGCCGGTGCGGCGGCAGATTTAGCTGGAAGCTCGCGGGCAACCTGAAGCGCTGCGGTTTCTTTGCGGCTGGCCCTGCGCGAGTCTATTCCCGCCTTTGCAGCCACGGCACCGCGCGCACCGCCCTGAACCGCAAAGCCCAGAAATGACACGATAGACGCATAAGTCAGGATGATCGCAACCATGGAATAATGGCGGATATAGGTCAGTTCCAACTTGGAAAATCCAAGGGAAAACAGCGCGGTGCACAGGAAGATTAACCCAAGAACCAAGGATAGAACGATCAAGCGGATCGTCAGGTGCATCGGCACCAGATCCATCAGGATTCCCAAAGCCGCATCGCCGGACAAGCCACCCAGACCAAAGCCGTGCTGCCAGCTTTCCAAGGGCACATGGGTGGCCAGAAAGACTGCGGTGAAGGCGACAAAGGCGGGGATGCTGATGGCGCGGCTTAACAGACGGGTATCGCCTTGGTGCAACACAAACCGTGATCCCCAGACAAAAAACAGCACTGGCAGACACCAAGAGGCCCAGCCGATGGTCAGGATCAGACGGGACGAAATCGACGCGCCAAAGGTGCCCAGAATATTCTGCGCAGGGGCAGATGTGGCGGACAGCCAGCTAGGGTCTTCGGGCGTATAGGTCCACAGCATAGCGCCCAGCAGGATTGAAAATGCCACCATGGCAAGACCGATCAGTTCGGTGCCCCGTTTCCGGATTGCCTCTTGCATATGGGTTTCCAACAATGGATCACGCGTCCGCGTCTGATATGCCATATCCCTACCTCTCAGTACAAATGACGGCGGATTTCATGCAATCCGCGGGTCATTTCGTCAATAGGCGCGACCATGGCCACACGGATATATCCGTGGCCCGGATTTGCGCCGTCTACGTCTCTGCCTAAAAATGCACCGGGCAAAACCCGCACACCTGAGGCTTTCCAAAGTTTCAATGCAGCCGCCGCGCCATCTTCCACAGGCAGCCACAGGAAAAATCCGGCTTGTGGGGGCACATAGCCGTTGATGCCGCGAAAGATTTCGTCGGCCAATTCGAATTTTGCGCCATATAGCGTGCGGTTTTCGATCACGTGGGATTCGTCGCCCCAAACACGGGTTGCGGCCCGCTGGATCGGCAAGGGCAAAGGCGCCCCTGCGTAATTGCGCAATTGTTTCAGTTCGGCGATGGTTTTGGGGCCACCTGCGGCAAAACCGGATCGCAGGCCGGGCAGGTTGGAGCGTTTCGACAGGGAATGGAAAATCACCACCCGTTCCGGATCAGCGCCGATCCGATGGGCGGTTTCCAATGCGCCTGTGGGGGCCTCGCCGCGGTAAATTTCGGAATAGCATTCATCGGCAAAGATGCGGAAATCGTGTTTTTCAGCCAAAGCCAGAAGATCACGCCAATAATCGGCGCTGGCCACAGCCCCTTGCGGGTTGGACGGCGAACACAGATAGACAATCGCCGTATCATCCAGAATCCCATCCGGCACGGTGGAAAAATCAGGCAGGAAGCCGGTTTGCGCCGTGGCGTTCACAAACACAGGCTTGGCCCCGACAGCGGCAGCGGCAATGGCGTAGACCTGATAAAACGGATTTGGCATCAGCACATAGGGCTGTTTGCCGTTTTTGGTTTCGGGGCAGGTGGCGACACAGGCGTTGAAAAGCCCTTCGCGGGTGCCGTTCAGGGCCAGAACCTGTGTGGCGGGGTCAATCGGCACGCCAAAGCGGTTGGTGATCCAACTGGCAATGGCTTGCAGCAATTCGGGCGCCCCGTCATTTGGCGGGTATTTCGCGAATTCATGGGAATGCCGCGCAATTTCTTCGGCCACAAAAGCGGGGAAGGCGTGTTTGGGTTCGCCAATGGACATGTGTAATACGTCTCCGCCTGCTGGATGATGGTCCAACAGCGCGCGCAAACGCGGGAAAGCGTATTCTGGCAGGTTCGAAAACCGCTCTGGAAAATGCATATCTGCCTCAGGGTCTGGGGTCTAAGCGCCCCGTTTCCCCTACATTAGACAATAAATCTGACAGCGCCAAACCTCTTTTGGTTATGACAGGGCATATGTGGCTTTTTTGCCCAGAAACGGGTTTGGCCGTTCTGGGCCTAAAGAAAATCAGCGGTTTCAGGTGTTTAGCGCGGCTTCCATCGCGGCCCCGACCCGCAGCAACTTGCGTTCTGCAAAGGGTGCGGCCATGGCCATAAGCCCTGCGCTTGGCACATCTGTGGGCAGTGTCAGACCGCACAGACCCAGCAAATTGCCGATCCGTGTGTTGCGCAAAGCCAGCAGGTTTGAACGCTGGTAATAGGCGCTGTCGGTTTTCAGCCGCTCCAGATTCGGTGGCAGAATCGGTGATGTTGGCAGCAGAATCGCATCATAGGGCGCAGCAACGGCAAGGTAATCCTGACGCAATTGCATCATCCGTTTCTGGGCAGTGACATAGTCAACGCCGCTGAAGTTTTTACCACCGCGGAAGCGTTCCAGAATTTCGGGGAACATCACGTCCGGATTTGCCTCAATTTCTGTTTGCCACTGTGCATAGGCCTCGACCGAGAACAGGGCGGGGGACAGGGACAGCAACTCCGGCAGGAAAGGAACCTCTATTTCGGTGATTCTGGCCCCCTGCGCCGCCAGCTTGGCCACAGCGGTTTCGAACCCTTTGGCCACACTGTCGTCCAGATCTTCCAAGGCCGAGGTTTTGCAGATGGCGAAATGCCGTCCTGCCAATGTGGCGTTGGTCAGATCGGGAATCGCGGCGTCCCCTGTCAGCGCCCCCAAAAGACGGGCGGCATCTTCAACGGAACGGCAAAGCGGGCCAATGGTGTCAAAACTTTCGGCCAGCGGGACAACGCCTTGCAAAGACACCAGCGTAGACGTGGTTTTTAGGCCGACCAGATCATTCCAGGCCGCAGGAATACGCACCGATCCGCCTGTATCAGACCCGATTCCCGCCGCCGCCAGATGAAAGGCTACGGATGTGGCCGCACCGGATGACGATCCCCCCGGCACTGCATCGTGATTGTTCACGCAAGGGGGCGTCTGGGTGACGGGGTTATAGCCCAGCCCTGAAAACGCCAGTTCCGACAGGTGGGTTTTGCCCAGACAGACCAGCCCCGCATGGGTGGCATTTTGCAGGCATTTGGCATCTGTCGCAGGCACGCGGCCTTTCAGAAGGTCACTGCCTGACACGGTTTCGATGCCAGCAGTATCCACCAGATCCTTCCATGAAATTGGCACCCCATCCAGCAGACTGTTGCGCAGTCCTGCATCGGCGCGGGTCTTGGCGGCGGTTGCTTCGGTCAGTGCGCGGTCGCGGGTGACATGGGTGAAAATACGCGGGCTGAATTCATGGGATTCAGCGGCGTCCAGATAGGTTTCTGTCAGCGCCACAGGGTCGATTTCGCCTTTGCTGATGCCGCGCCCCAAATCCGAAGCGGTTGCGGTAAGCCATGCGTCTGCCATCAGGTCTCTCCTTGAATTTACGCCAGACCCTAGCGGCGGAATGACCGATGGACAATCCCGTTCAACAGGCCATATTTGGGCTATGACACTGGACACAGATATTCTGATTGCGGGGGGCGGGCTGAATGGCTCTGCCCTGGCTTTGGCACTGGCGCAGGCGGGGTTTTCCTGCACGATCATCGACAGCCTGCCCGAGTCTACGCGCAGTGATGCGGCTTTTGACGGGCGGGGGTATGCGCTGGCGCTGACCTCGCAGCGGATGTTGGCGGCACTGGGTTTGTGGACGGATATTCATGGCTACAGCCAGCCGATTCTGGACATCAAAGTGTCTGACGGGCGGCCCGGCCAGGGGGCTTCGCCCTATCATATCCATTTCGACCATCACGAAATCGAAGAAGGCCCGATGGGGCATATGATCGAGGACCGTTTTTTGCGCCGCGCGCTGCTGGATAAAGTGGCGCAAAGCGATGTGATTACCCATCTGTCAGGTCAAACTGTGGTGGATCACAAGGCGGATGCCAGCGGAGTGACGGTGACGCTCGATACAGGAAAGACCCTGCGGGCGCTTTTGCTGATCGGCAGTGACGGGCGGCAAAGCGGTGTGGCGCAGCGCAGCGGGATTCGCCGCACGGGCTGGCAGTACGAACAAGCCTCGCTGGTTTGCGCGGTGGAACATGAACTGCCCCATAACGGCTGTGCCCACCAACTGTTCCTGCCGGCCGGACCGCTGGCGATTTTGCCGCTGCCCGAAAACCGCAGCTCGATTGTCTGGACGGAAAGCACGGCGCGGGCGGATGCAATCCAAGACCTGGATGATGCAGATTACCTTGCCTGTTTGCGGCCCTGTTTCGGATCGTTTCTGGGGGAAATCAAACTGGCGGGCGCGCGGTTCAAATATCCGCTGGGTCTGTCACTGGCGCAGGCTTTTGTAGCGGATCGGGTGGCGCTGGTCGGTGATGCGGCCCATGGCATTCACCCGCTGGCGGGGCAGGGGCTGAATCTGGGGCTGCGCGATGTGGCAGCACTGGCACAGGTTCTGGCAGATGCCGCGCGGCGCGGTCAGGATATCGGCAGCCCGATGGCATTGCAGCCCTACCAGCAGTGGCGGCGGTTCGACACCGCCAGCCTTGCGGTGGCTACAGACGGGATCAACAAGTTGTTTTCAAATGACAATCCGCTGCTGCGCGGCCTGCGGGATCTGGGGTTGGGGGCTGTGAACGCAGTGCCGTCTGCCCGCCGCAGTCTGATCCGACAGGCGGCTGGTCTGACGGGGGAATTGCCCCGTTTGATGCAAGGCCGCGCGATTTAGCAGGCGCTCTTTATTCCAGTGTACGGGCCTCATCCACCAACATCACCGGAATCCCGTTGCGAATAGGAAAGGCGAGACGCGCCTTTTTCGACACCAGTTCTTGCGCCGCAGCATCATATTTCAGCCCTGTATGCGTGACAGGGCAGATCAGAGCTTCGAGCATTTTGGGGTCCGTTTGGGGTCTGTCGCTCATTGGATCGGGTCCTCTTTGGGGTCGCCTGCCAGTGCGAATTCCATCAATGTCATCAGGGTTTCGCGGCGGTTTGCCAAATTCGGAGCTTCAAGCAGGGCTTGTTTTTCAGCGGATTCAAACGGGCATAACATGGACAGGGAATTGATCAGAAGTTCTTCATCCGCGTCTTTCAGGCTGTCCCAATCGGTAGACAGAGAGGCCGACTCGAAAAACCGCGACAGGGTTTTCAGGAATTTCGGGCGGTCAAAGCCGTGATCCACATCTTTCACGCCCTTGTCGGCGGCAAAGCTGGACCAGTCTACATTGGCGCTGATGTAGGGGCAAAACCCACCGTCCTGTTCGCGCAGACGGAAGCGGCTGATGCCCGACAAAGTGATCAGATAGCGCCCGTCCTCGGTTTCGGAAAATGAGGTGACGCGCCCTGCACAGCCGATCTGTTGCAAGGCGGTTTCGGGGGTGCCTTTGGGGGTTTCGCGGGGCTGCACCATGCCGATCATCCGATGGTCGGATTTTAGAACATCGTCCAGCATGGCCAGATAACGGGGTTCAAACACATTCAAAGGCAGGCGGGTGCGGGGCAGCAAAAGCACACCGTCCAGTGGAAAGATCGGCAGTTTCGGGGGCAATTCAGTAAGGTTAAACATAGCTCTGACATAGCCCCCGATTGTGATTAGGCAAAGATCATTGATGACAGTTTGCGCCGCCCGGTCTGGGCAATCGGATCAACCGGCCCAAGACTGTCAAAGACTTTGAACAGTTGCGTTTTGGCCGCGCCGTCATTCCATTCGCGATCACGACGGAAAATTTCCAACAGCGCGTCAATGGCGGCCTCGGTTTCGCCGGCGCCCAGCAATGCCATGGCCAGATCAAGCCGCGCCTGATGGTCGTTTTCATCGGCGTCCAGTCTGGCACGCAGTTCGGCGGTTTCACCCGCGTCCACCGCATTTGCAGCCAGATCGGCCTGTGCCTTAACCGCCAGAACAGCCGTGTCATTTGCGATTTCGGCCGGAACGTTTTCCAGCAGTTCCAGCGCGATTTCGGTTTCACCAAGGCTAAGGTGGCATTTTACCAAACCCGCAAACGCGCCGGGGTGGGCAGGGTCTTCGCCCAGAATAGCTGCGAAGGTTTGGGCGGCATCGTCAATCTCGCCCTGCTCCAGCATGTCTTGTGCGGCGGAAACAGCGTCGTCCAATCCGTTGTCTTCTTCTCCGCCCAGATCGGCGATTTTGGTGACAAAAGCTTTGATTTCGCTTGGCGGAACAGCCCCCTGGAAAGCATCCACAGGCTTGCCTTCAAAAAAGGCGAAAACCGTCGGGATGGATTGCACCCGCAACTGGCCAGCCAGATTCTGGTTTTCATCCACGTTGATTTTGATCATTTTCACACGACCACCGGCCTGTGTGACCGCGTCTTCCAATGCGGGGCCCATGGTTTTGCAAGGGCCGCACCAAGGCGCCCAGAAATCGACGATCACAGGGGTGTCTTGCGATGCCTCTATGACGTCCTGCATAAAGGTCATTTCAGAGCCGTCTTTGATCAGATCACCAGCGGGGGCGGAGGCGTCAGCGCCGTTTAATTCCAACATATGTCTCTCTTGATTTAGACTTGGGTTGATTGTGATGTAGGCGACCAGAGCGTTTTGGACAAGGTCTAGCCGCGTGGCGGACGGTGGATTAACGGGCGGTTAACGGCTTTGGTGGTGTCAGGCAGCCGGTCAGCCCCGCAGGCAGCACCAGCCATGCGCCCGCGTGATACAGGCGTCGGGTCAGATGCGGATCAAGGCTGCTTAGCGTAATGGAATACGGCGTCGATCCGGTGATCGCGGCGGTGTCAGGCAGGTTTTGCAGCATTTGTTTTGGCGGAAACAGCACCAAAGCACCCGGTGCGGCATCGGTAAAATACATCACCGCAGCAGACAACCCGACCCAAGCCGCACCGATCAGGCTAATAATCGAAAATATGTTCCAGCGAAGCATCAGGCCCCTTTAGCGCACGGATCAAATCGGACAAATCGGCCAGTTGCACATTCACCAGCCAGCGTTGATCATCATAGCCCTGACGATCCAGTCTGGCCAGCACATCACTGTCTTGCACCCTGTCCGGCCGTTTGCTGCCCGTCAGCGTGACCATGATTTCGTCATTGCCCGCGATTTCGACCACTTCGCCGTTTTCATCGGCAATCGCTTTCAAAATCGCGGTGAAGGCGGCGTAGCGGGGTGTTTCGATTTCGATCCCGTCGGGGGTCGCGCGGATGACGATGACGTTGGGGATTTTATGCAGGGTGTCTGTGTCCACGCCTTTCACCACGCTGCGGATGGTCAGTTTGGCCTGACCTGACGCCTCTACCGCTTGGGCGATTGCCTTGGCGTAGGCGGTTTTTGCACCGAATTC
>JAXMOF010000065.1:0-23515 GCA_034670045.1 Amylibacter sp.
CCCCCGCATCCCATGTTTTCTGGAAATAAACACCCAGCCCCAGTATAAGAACAAGCGCCCAAAGGATTACCCGCGACGGACGATAGCCATAGGCGATCAGGAACCAGCCCAACCCGTCGCGCACCGTCATAACACTGCGCAGGGCAAGGCTTGCCGCTGTGCGGTTGGCGGCCCGTTGCAGACGCTCTTTCTCGATCAGAACCTTTTCCGCATCTTCACGGTGGCCAATCCGGTCCAGCACCCGCGCCAGATGTTCGTAGGGTTGCGCCCGAAAGTCGATCCCGTCTGGCCGCCGCGCCAGCCAGTCAAGGCGGACAGCCACGGAAATATCCGTATGCTGGGCAAAATCCTGATATTCGAACCCGTCTAGACGGATCGCATGGCCCGAGCCTGCACCGTTTGGTTCATCATTCAACCGCCGCGTCTGTGCGCCGGACAGGTTGATGATGCCGCCGGACACCTGATTTTGTTTGAAATACAAAACGCCGCGAATTTCGCAGCGGGTCAGGGACAGGGCGATGGCATTGCTGCCCTCGGCCCCGTCTGCAATGGAATGGCCCGCCTGATCTGCCGCTGAAACCGCCACATTGCGGCAGTAAAAATCCTCTTCTATGTCGCCGTTTGACAGGATAATCGCCCCGTCGGCCCGCAACTCGCTGTCTTCGCTGTCAAACGGATAGTCCCCCAGATAAACCGATCCGCCAACCCGCAGGGAATTGGCAAACAGCGCCGCGCTGCCAGCGCCATCAATTCGGGCATCACAAATCTGCAAATCGCCGCTGATCCGCGCGCCGGGCAAAGCAATTTCACCCGTGCTGATAAAGCCGCTGCGCAAATAGACCGAACCGTCAAACACCGCGTTATCCGCACTGATACCGGGGCAAATACAGCCCGACAGGAACACACCGCGCATCCGTGCGTTCACAAACACCAGCGTTTTATCCATCATACAACGGGACAGGCTAAGGTCGTTGGCGCAATCCACCCCCTGAAAATCCAGCGTTCCGGTGATCCGCGCGCCACGCACACGGATGCCTTTGGCATGGGGAATCGCTGTAGGGTCCAGTTCCAGCAGGATCAAACGGATCAGCCCTGCGCGGATTTCCACATCTTCGGCATCGGGTGCCGGAACCTCTCCATCACCGATTTCCACCCGCGCACCTGTTGCAGCCTGGTCAACCAATCGGCGTTCGGCGGGAAGTAGGGGTTCAAATTCGCGTAGACTCTGCATATGAAACAGCTAACACGCGTCCTTGTCCCAAGAAAGCCCTGCTCATGTCTGATCCTGTTCTTTATGCCATCGGTGATATTCACGGCGATCTGGAACAAATGTTGATGTTGCATGAACGTATTGCAGCGGATGTCGCGGCGCAGGGCATCGGCGCGCATCAGATCATCCATATCGGGGATCTGGTGGACCGGCGGTTCAACAGTAAAGAAGTCATCGACTTTCTGATCAACGGTCTTGCTAAAGGGGAACCTTGGGTGGTGCTGAAAGGCAATCACGACCGGATGATGACCCTGTTTCTGGATCATAAGGCGCAAGATCCGATCCTGCGCAAAGATCTGACATGGCTGCACCCGCGTCTTGGCGGGCTGACCACGCTGGACAGCTATGGCGTCGAAGGGTTCGACCACACACAAGAAGATGAAATTCTGGCCGAGGCACGGGCCAAAGTCCCCGAAGCCCACCGCGATTTCCTGCGGGATCTGCCCAACTTTCATGACACCCCGCGGGCCTTTTTTACCCATGCAGGAATCAATCCGAACCTGCCGCTTTCCAAACAGGTAGAGGATGACCTGATCTGGATTCGCGCCCCCTTCCACGACCATCACGGCCCCTATGAAAAGCTGATCGTCCACGGCCATACGCCTGTGGATGTGGTCACCCATTACGGCAACCGGCTGAACATCGACACAGGCGCGGCTTATGGTCGTAAAATGTCAGCCGTGGTGCTGGATGATAGCGGCATCTGGGAACTGACGGAAAGCGGGCGGACTGAAATTTTCCGCGAGGAGGTTTAACCGCCCGCCCGCACCCCGTTACAATTCGACGATATCGGTCACCGTTTCGCGAAAGAAATCCACCTTCCCGTCGGTTTCATGGGATGTGATATAGGTCTGGCTGGTCACCTCGCGCTGACGCAGGCCGTAAAAGAACTGTTGGTGAAAACGGGTGAAATGCCAGCCATTTCCCAGACTGTAAGTATCAATCCCCAGCGCCTTTGTGCCCTTTGGAAACACATCCTGCGCCAATTGCCCCAGCACCGCGATCAGGTCCGGCAGGGTCTGTGCCGTTTGCCAACTGACGTCCGCTTCATCATCATAATGGTCGATGCGAAAATCTATGGTTTCGGCCACATGCTCCAACAAAGAGGTGTCGCCTTGCGCAAACTTATGCAGCAACTGGTGGATCGCTGCGTCGCTGGTCAACACGCTGGCGGGGTCGATTCTGGTCTGTGTGTTCATTCTTTTGACTCCTGTTTTCAGATTTCTGCAGGATGCCACGGGATAATTGTATTTGATATTGCGAGGTGATTTATAACTGATATAGTCATTGACTATGCTAGACCTTACATCTCTTACCTATTTCCTCAGCGCCTATGAATCAGGCACCTTCAGCCGCGCCGCCCGCGCGAATGAGGTCAGCCAGCCGACAGTGTCGATTGCGATCCAAAAGCTGGAAACCCTGCTGGGTGAATCCCTGTTCCTGCGTTCAAAATCCGGACTGACGCCTACAGCCCTAGGCGAACGCTTGTACCGCGATGCAGCAGGGAGCGTGTCACAGCTTAGCGCACTGGAAAGCCGCTTGCGCAGCCGTCCACTGCAAAAGCTGCGAATTTACTGCCATCCCGATATCCTGCTCGCGCCATTTGCGCCTACATTGCACACGGTCAGCCGCAGCTTGGGAAACCTTCAACTCCACTTTTCAAACACGGCGGATGATAGCGATCTGGCCTATACCGCGCAAAGCTGCGCCCCCAGCGGACATGCGTTTTTGCCGATCATGACAGAAGGCTACGGTGTCGCCCTGCCCCTGCACCATCCACTCGCAGGGGCGCAGCATGTGACACTACAGGATTTAGAAGGCCAGCCCGTCATCCACCGCCCCTATTGTCCGGGCGCTGACAGATTTGCCGCAGAATATGCCGATGGTTTGGACGGGGCAGCAGAGGCGCAAAACGCAACGCCGCAGGCCACGCCAGCCCATGCGACAAACGACCAGCAAGTGCTGGACCTGATTGCCGCAGGGCTTGGCATTGCCCTTGTCCCGCTGTCCCACGGGAAATCCCGTTCCGACGTTGTGGTACGGCCCGTCACAGGTGCCGATCTGGGCACCCGCACAGTTGGTATTTCCCACCGCCATACGGTCTTTGCCAGCGATCTGGCCAAACGGCTGGCGGCAGCGTCGGATCACAGCCTTTAGCTGCTACCCCGCCTGTTTTGCCAGTTCCATTGCGCGGCGCAGCACGGCGCGATCCCCCACCACATTGCACAGCAACAACACCAGCCGCGCATTCAGCGCATGGCTTTCAGCCTCGCTCAGGCCTTCATGGGCACCTAACAGTTCGGCATAAAATCCGTCGGCATCTTCGATATTTGGCGTAAAGAGTTTATCCACGGGTTTAGCCTCCCATCGCGGTTTTTAGGGCTGCGGTCACGTCATCAGCACTGGGCGAAACCCATCGGGCTGCGATAACCTGATCAGGGCGGATCAGATACACCGCCGAATCTGCACCCCCCAGATAGCGTTCTGCAATCAGGTCTGTCGGGGCCACAATCACATCGACCAAATCCAGCCCATCATACACAAAATCGGAATTCACGCTTAGCAGTTGGAACAGCCCGCCGATCCGGTCAATCAACCAGCCCCGATCCGTGGGCGCATCCACCAGCGTGGCGCCAACCCGCGTGCGCTCTGGCAGGCGGCTGTCGTCCGGCCCGTTCAGCGACGACCCGTCATAGACACAAGGCACCGACAACCGCCCCGAGTTCACCAGTGGACGCATGGCATCGGTATGTTCCACCAGATCCAGCACGCTTTCGCGGAACAGTTTGGCTATTTCGGTCTTGGGGGTCATGAAATCCGTGGTACGGCTGGAATTGAGGATATTCTCCTCCGCCCCGTGTTTGCGTTCCTCGTTATAGGTATCAAGCAGTCGCGGTCCCGCCTCTCCCTTGATCACAGCGGCCAGTTTCCAGCCCAGATTGTCCACATCCTGCACGCCGCCATTACAGCCCCGCGCCCCGAAAGGGGAAACCTGATGGGCACTGTCTCCGGCAAAGAAGACACGACCGTGACGATACTCGTCCATGCTCATGCACTGGAAGGTGTAAACGCTGACCCACTCGGGTTCAAACTCCACGCCCTCGCCCAGCATCGCCTGCACCTTTGGCATGTAATATTCTGGCTGCACCACCGCCTTGCGGTCAATGTCCCAGCCAAGCTGGAAGTCGATGCGCCAGATGTCATCGGGCTGTTTGTGCAGCAACACCGACTGCCCCCTGTTAAACGGCGGATCGAACCAGAACCAGCGTTCGGTCGGGAAATCCGCAGTCATTTTCACATCGCAAATCAGGAAGTTATCCTCAAACACGCGGCCTGTGAAATCATGCCCCAACATGGTGCGCACAGCAGATCGCGCCCCGTCGCACGCCACCATATAATCGGCTTCCAGACGGTAGGGGCCGTCCGGGGTATCCACTTCCAGCACCACATGATCGGGCAGGTTTTCCACCGCCAGCACACGGTTTTTACCGCGAATTTCAATCGGTGCGCCTTCGGCCTGTGCGGCGCGAATCCGTTCCACCAGAAACTTTTCAAAATAGGGTTGCTGCAGGTTGATGAAAGCAGGGCGTTTGTGGCCCTCTTCGGGTTGCAGATCAAAGTCGTAAATCTGGCGTTCATCGCGGAACACGCGGCCCACATTCCAGACCACGCCCAGATCGACCATCGCATCACCCGCGCCCATTCGGTCACAGATTTCCAGCGTGCGTTTGGCAAAACAGATTGCACGGCTGCCCACGCCAACCCCGTCGTGGTCATCCAGAACCACACAGGCCACGCCCTTTAGCCCCAGCTCCAGCGCCATGGCCATGCCCACAGGACCGCCCCCGACAATCACCACGGGATGGCGCGTTTGCACCCCCGCATCCTGATCCGCAGATCGTGCATAAGGGTACAGCGTGAACGCTGTTTGATATCTTACATCAACCATGGATTACTCCCAATACGGCGCGGCACTGGGCACGCGCCCATCCTCCAGATAAAAATCGTCCAATTGCGGCGGAGTAATTCCAGCCTCGCTTAACATGGTGTGGACCTGCCCGCGGTGATGCACTTGATGCTGGATCAGATGCAAAAACAGCCAGTCCACCCGCTCCTGTTTCGTACCGTCCGGACGCTGGGTTTCGCGCAATTCGGTCAGAACGGGTTCGCTTAAACCCGCAGCCCATGCAATCAACCGCGCGTCTGCATCCGCCTGGGCGCGGCGCAAAGGTGCTAAGGTGCGGATATCCTCGCGCATATAAACAGACCGTCCAGCACCCCCCGCTTCCAGCGCGTCGATATAATACAAATCCACCTCGTAGATGTGGTTCAGCGTGCGCCCGATACATCCGAAAAACCCCGGACGAGCCTGCCACAGACCTGCGTCGGACAGGGCCGCACAGGCATCATACAAAACACCGTTCGCCCAAGCGTTATTCTGCGCCATTTTCAGGAAATGCGCTGTCATTCGCCCCGTACCAGCACCAGAGGCTGCGCCACGACGATCAGCATCAGCAACACCGTGATCCAGATCAGCTGACGCCGTTCCGTGGCCACAGAAGGGTCGCTAAAGAACCCGCCAAACGCCCGCAAGCCATGGCCAAACCAGGTAACATAGCCACCACCCGTACGATCATGTTCCCGAATAGACTGGCGCGTCAGGCGCCCCATCATTCGGAACATCAGATACACCCAAACGGCAAAAACAATGCCCATAAGGGTCAGAACTGCAATGTTGAGTGGTGGCATGATAGTCTCCTTGGTTTAGCCTTGAAGCGCCTCCCACATGTCCAGATCGCGCTGTGCGGTCCAGATCCGTGGATGGGCAATGCCGCGTGCCTCGTCATAGGCACGGGCGACGTTGAAGGGCAGGCAATGCTCGTAGATCGCATAGTCCTTGAACTTCGGATCACAAACCTCGCGGCAGGCATCCCATGCGTCTTTCAACGTGCCGTTACGCGCGGCAACCTGCGCGATTGGCTTATAGGTGCTTTCCACAAAATCACGTGTCAACTCAATGGCTTCGTCCACTGCGGCACGGCCCACCAGCGCATCACCACGACCCGGTGCAATGGACTGCGGATCATAGGCTTTCACCCGATCCAGCGTATTGCCCCAATCGCCGAAGTACCCGTCACCACAGTAACAGGCCGAATGTTTTTCTACGATGTCACCTGTGAACATAACCTGCTCGTCCGGAACCCAGATCACGGAATCTCCGGCTGTATGGGCGCGGCCGATCTGTTTGATTTCCACCCGACGGTTGCCCAGATAGACGGTCATGGAATCCGAAAATGTCGTCGTTGGATAGGTCAGACCCGGAATGCTCTCATGGCCTTCAAACAGACGGGGGAAGCGCTGGAATTCACTGTCCCAATCTTCCTGACCCCGTTCCATAACCATACCACGGGCCGCATCGGACATGATGATCTGATCCGCCTTGAAAGCCGAGGCCCCAAGAACCCGCACAGCGTGATAATGGGTCAGAACCACATGGGTGATCGGCTTGTCGGTAATGCTGCGCACCTTTTCAATCACCATATTTGCCAGACGGGGTGTTGCCTGCGCCTCTACGATCATCACAGAGTCATCGCCGATAATCACACCCGAATTCGGGTCGCCCTCTGCGGTAAACGCCCAAAGATCCTTGCCAACTTCGGTGAAGCTGATCTTTTTCTCTGTCATGTCGCCTTGCGATGCAAAAGCCTTTGCCATTGTCTTGTCCTTACGTGTTCTGTCCAGAAACCACATGGTTTCATCGTTCAAAAAATACTCAAAGCACCGCCCGCAACAGGCGGTGCGCTGCCTTACGGGAATTTCACCGCTGGCAGAATTTTACCCGCGCAATCCCCAAAGCCGACGGTGAACCCGTCCCCTTTGGCCGCGCCGCGCAACGTCACTGTGTCGCCGTCTTCAAGGAAGGTCCGGCTTTCACCGCTGTCCAGTTCGATCGGCTCTGCGCCGGCCCAGGTGATTTCCAGCAAGGCCCCGCGCTGGTGTTTTTCAACACCTGAAATCGTGCCAGAACCAAGCAGATCACCCGTGCTCATCTCGCAACCGCCACTGGCGTGATGGGCCAGTTGTTGTGCGGATGAGTAATACATCTCGTTATAGTTGGTGCGGCTGATGACGGTTTCGTCCTTGCCTTCGGGGGCCAGTGCCACTTCCAGATCAATGTTGTACAACATCGGACCGGGTTCCTGCAAATAGGGCAGCAGTTCGAATTCCCGCTCGGGTGTGGAACAACGGAACGGCTCCAGCGCCGCTTTGGGCACAACCCAGGGGCTGATGGTGCTGGCGAAAACCTTGGCCTGAAACGGGCCAAGCGGTTGGTATTCCCAAGCCTGAATATCCCGCGCGGACCAGTCGTTCAGCAATACATAGCCAAAGATCATCTCATCCGCTTCGGCCACGGAAACAGGTTGGCCCATCGCATTGCCAGTGCCCACAACCGCGCCCATTTCCAGCTCGATATCCAGACGTTTACACGGACCAAAAGACGGCATTGCGTCATTGGGGCCTTTCAACTGGCCGTTGGGACGGTGGAATTCGGTGCCTGAAACAACAACAGTGCTGGCCCGTCCGTTATAGCCGATCGGGATATGCAGCCAGTTCGGCGGCAGTGCGTTTTCCTTGCCACGGAACATGATGCCCACATTGGTGGCGTGGTTCCGGCCCGCATAGAAATCGGTGTATTCCCCCACAACAAAGGGCATCCCCATTTGCACATCCGCCTGTGCGATCATCGCGGCTTCCAGCAGATCGGCATTTCCCGACAGCGCGTCATCGCCGCCCTCGGCCAGCAGATCGGTCAAACGGGCGCGCACTTCGGCCCAGGCGTCTTTGCCAAGGTCCATGAATTCATTCAGGAACGGCACGTCAAACACAGGGTCTTCACCGCCTGCATCAATCAGGCCCTCGTCTTCGAGCACACCCAGATCAACGATCATATCCCCGATGGCAACACAGGGGCTGCCTGCGCCGTCTTCATCCAGAAACACACCGTATGGCAGGTTGTTCAGGGGAAACTGGCTCTCGGCAGAATTCGCGGATTCTACCCAACTTTTCTTCAAACCCAAGGTTCTCTTCCTTCTTTTGTGCAGACCCGAAGGGGCCGCCTATTCCGTTTCGTGCGGGGGCTCCGGTGGAACACTCCCGCGCGCTTTTTTATCCAAACGCTGCTGCGCCCATCCGATACACAGCACAACACCAACTACCAAAGCCAGCAAAAGCACTGCGCCCGTCAGAACGAGCAGATGAAAGCTCAATCCTTCAAACCGGGCGTGCCGTCGAATTTCTTTTCAAGCCCGTCCCAGCAATCCACATAGTCATCCTGCAACGGTGCCTCATCCGCGGCAAAGCGGGTCAGTTGCTGCGGGAAGCGTGTTTCAAACATGAACGACATGGTGTTCACCAGCTTCACCGGATCCCAGCTTTCCTTGGTGGCTTTTTCGAACGCGTTATTGTCCGGCCCGTGGGGCAACATACAGTTATGTAGGCTGATCCCGCCCGGAATAAACCCTTTGGGTTTAGCATCATAGACACCGTACACATTGCCCATCAACTCGGACATGATGTTCTTGTGATACCACGGCGGACGGAAGGTGTTTTCATTGGCCAGCCAGCGTTCGGGAAAGATCACAAAGTCGATATTCGCAGTGCCTTCCTCGGCTGTGGGGGCTGTCAGAACAGTAAAGATCGACGGGTCGGGGTGGTCAAAACTGATCGACCCGATGGTGGCATAGGTGCGCAGGTCGTATTTATACGGCGCGTAATTGCCATGCCAGGCCACCACATCCAAAGGCGAGTGCCCGATTTCGCAGGTGTGGAACTGGCCGCACCATTTGATCGTCACACGACACGGGGTTTCTTTTTCTTCAAAGGCGGCTACGGGAGTTTTGAAATCCCGCGGATTCGCCAGACAGTTGGCCCCGATTGGGCCACGGTTCGGCAGGGTGAATTTTGCGCCGTAGTTTTCGCAGACAAAGCCGCGGGCCTGACCATCGGGCAGCGTCACCTTGAACACCATCCCGCGTGGCAGCACGCAGATTTCCAAGGGCTCCAGATCAATGATGCCAAACTCGGTGAAAATCTTCAGACGGCCATCCTGGGGAACAACCAGCAATTCGGAATCGGCGGAATAGAAATATTCGTCCTCCATATCCGTATTGGCCAGATACACATGGCTTGCCATACCCACCTGCGTGCCCACATCCCCTGCTGTGGTCATGGTGCGCATCCCCGTGACAAAAGTCAGCGGCGCATCCGTGAACGGCACAGGATCCCAGCGGTACTGGCCCAAGGACACAACATCCTCGATCACATGGGGCGCGGTCTTCCAATAGGGCATCGCCACTTTTTCAAAGCGGCTGACGTGTTTCACGGACGGGCGGATGCGGTACATCCAGGACCGTTCCAGCGTGGCGTGTGGAGCCGTAAAAGGCGAGCCGCTCAACTGTTCGGCATAAAGCCCGTATTCCACCCGCTGGGGGCTGTTGCGGCCGACGGGAATGGCACCGGGCAAAGCCTCGGTTTCAAAATCATTGCCAAAGCCCGGCATATAGCCATCGGTCACACCGATGTTTGACGGGGCCTGAACAAACCCTTTGGGCTGTGTTTGCTTGTTCATGTTAACTCTCCTCTGCACGGATTCGGCTGCGGACAGTATATCGTTGCAAATGCAACGATGTCAATTCAAGACTTCAAACACCGTCCAGCACCAGCCAGCCCCACGTCACCCCCGCCGCGATATTTGCACTCTGGATTGACCCGACCGCCGCACGGTGGGTCAGGCCAAACCCCGCCGCCAAAGCCTGATCTATCGCCATATCGGCAAAACCGCCGAACCCCGGTCGATCCGCTGGCGCAGGCCCGTTGCGCACCGAAATAATTACCCGCCCGCCTTTGGCACACAGCCTGCGCAGGGTTGCCATCGTTTCGCCTCGCTGCCCCAATTCAAGATGATGCCAGACGCCGTTCAAAACCAGCAGATCGAAAACCGCACCCTGCGCCCGAACCCCGTTCATCGCGGGCAGCGCATCGGCTGACCAGAAAAGGCCCGATGCCTTGTGCCGTATCTGCCCCGCCCGCCGAAACGCTGCGACAGGTTCAGCCGCCGTCACCTGATGCCCCCCTGCGGCAAACCACGCAGCATCCCGTCCGGTGCCCGCCCCCAGATCCAGCACCCGACAGCGCGCGGTGGGCAAAAACCGCAGGACCGGGGCAAAGACCTGCGCAGAATCCAACGCTTCGAACCGGTCAATCAGATTTTCGGCGGCAGCGGCATAGCCCGCCAGAACCCGAGCGGATGTTCCCCGATGTGATGCCAATTCATACACTCCCCTTGATCCAAACGCCGCCCCGTCGCATACTCATATCACTTGCAACGATCCCAGAGCCCCGCCGTGTCCCAATTCTCTCTCGACGATTTCCTCCCTTACCAACTGGCCGTGGTCTCTTCACGGGTCAGCCGCGAGTTTTCGGAAATCTACGCGGAACATTTCGACATGACAGTGCCCGAATGGCGGGTGATCGTCCATTTGTATAACGCGGGCCCCGTTTCCATCCGCGAAATTCAGGCCCGTGTGGATATGGATAAATCCAAAGTCTCGCGCGCGGCGTCCCGTCTGGAAAAATCGGGTTTCATAACCAAGGAAACCAACACCGACGACCGCCGCCTGCTGAAACTTGCCTTAACGCCAGAAGGTCAGAAACGCATGCAGCAGATCATCCCGCTGGCCGACGCATTTGAAGCAAAGCTGGTCAAACGGCTCGGCCCCGATGTGGACCGGTTCCGCACAACCCTTCTAAACCTTCTGAAAGAGACCCCATGACCATCACGCTTTACGATTACTGGCGATCTTCTGCCGCTTACCGCCTGCGCATTGCTTTTGGCATTGCAGGGCTGGACTACGATGCGGTGCCGGTCAATCTGTTAACCCAAGAACACCGCGCGGCTGAAAATCTGGCCCGCAATCCGCAAGGACTGGTGCCAACGGTGCTGATCGACGGGCAAACCCTGACCCAATCCCTCGCGGTGATCGAATATCTGACGGATGCAGGGCATTATAACTTTTTTCCCGAAGCCCCGCTGGACAAAGCCTATGTGCGCGCGCTCAGCTATGCGATTGCCATGGAAATCCACCCCGTGTGCAATTTATCCGTGGCGAAATACGCAACAGAACATTCAAACGGCGAAATCACTATGGAAAGCTGGATGCGACAGTTCATCCCCAAAGGACTGGCAGGTTTTGAAGCCATGCTGACCCAAAGCGGCCGCTATTGTCTGGGCGATACCGTCACCATGGCCGATCTGTGCCTGATCCCGCAAATTTACAATGCAACCCGCTGGGGCGTTGACCTGACGGCTTTCCCGAAAACCATGGAAATCTTCCGAAACCTCGAACAGCTTGACGCGGTTCAGGCGGCCCATCCGGACAAGGTCCAACCCGCTTAGGCCTGCGATACAGGCGAACACCGGATTTGGATATTTTCCCCAAAAAGAGCCTCTGTGCCCTGCGCCTGAAGGCTCTTTTTGGGGAAAATATCCAAAACAAAACGGGCAACAGGCGCTGTGCTCAGACGTGTTGACCGCCGTTCACCTCGATCTCGGTTCCCGACACATAGGAACTGGCCTGTGTGCACAGGAAATAGATCACATCAGCCACTTCCGACGGCTGGCCAAGGCGGCGCATGGGCAGACCCTCGACGATTTTATCCGTGCCGGGTGACAGGATGCTGGTTTCCACTTCACCCGGGGCAATTGCATTGACGCGCACCCCCAGAGGGCCGAAATCATGGGCCATTTCACGGGTCAGCGCCGCAAGTGCCGCTTTGGACGTGGAATAGGCCGCCCCCGCAAAGGGATGCACCCGTGCGCCTGCGATAGAGGTTACATTGACCACAGCGCCTTTGGCCGCGGCCAGTTCGGCCTGCAGGCCCCGCGCCAGCACCACGGGGGCGAAAAAGTTCACATGGAACACCTGTCCCCATGTGCGCAGGTCGGTATCTATGGTGTTCAGCCGCGCGCCCTCTGGCCCTTTGGGTGAAATCCCCGCATTGTTGACCAGCGCATCCAGCCGCCCTGATGGCAGCAGTTTTTTCACCTGTTCCACGGCAGCAATAGTGCTGTCAGGGCTGGCGAGATCCACTTGGATGTGATTTTCCGCCCCACCTGGCCAGGGGCAATGTTCAGAAAACGGATGACGCGAACAGGTCAACACGCGCCAGCCCTCGGCGCTGAATTTCTTTACCGTTGCATGGCCGATGCCGCGGCTCGCCCCCGTTAGCAACAGGTTTTTGCGTTCCATTTCCACATCCTTCTGGTCTGGAATGGAACCTAGCCCTTGGCGCAAGGTTCGCAAAGGGTTAAATCAGATCAAACTTCAGATAGAGGCCCCACCATGGAGAAATCAAAAGCCATGAAACGCGACAGTATCACCACCGCGAAAATCCTGTCCGACGCGCTGCCCCATATGCAGCGTCACGACGGCTCGATCATTGTGATCAAGCTGGGCGGGCATGCCATGTCCTCGCCCGAGGCAATGGCGTCTTTCGCACGCGATGTGGTGCTGATGCGCCAGTGCAATGTGAACCCTGTGATCGTGCATGGCGGCGGGCCGATGATCAACGAGATGCTGAAGAAGCTGGATATCCCCTCCGAATTCGTCAACGGCAAGCGGGTCAGCGATGCGGCCACGGTTGAAGTGGTGGAAATGGTGCTGTCGGGCAAGGTGAATAAATCCATCGTTCAGGCCATCAACGGTCAGGGGGGCCGCGCGGTCGGGATTTCCGGCAAGGACGCGAATCTGATGGTTTGCACACGGGCCGAGGGCGATCTGGGTCTGGTGGGTGATCCGCAAACTGTGGATGCCACTGTTGTTTTGTCCCTGATCAAAAGCGGTATGATTCCTGTGATTGCGCCGCTTGGTGCCGGAACCAACGGCGAGACATTCAACGTGAACGGCGACACCGCAGCGGGCGCGATTGCTGCGGGACTGAAAGCCGACCGCCTGTTGTTGCTGACCGATGTTGAGGGCGTCAAAGACGCGGATGGCGACGTGATCACCAGCCTGTCGGCCGAGCAGGTGGAAACACTGACCCGCGACGGGGTGATCGCGGGCGGGATGATCCCCAAAACCCAAACCGCCCTTGATGCGGTGCGCGGCGGTGTGAAAGCGGTGGTCATCATGAACGGGCAGCAGGAAAATGCCTGTCTGCTGGAGCTGTTCACCACCTATGGTGCCGGTTCTATGATCCGCGCTTAGTGGAGCATGAAGCCAGCATACGTCTGACCGTTTTCATCGGTCTGTTCCTCGCTCTGGCGCTGGCCGAACATCTGCTGCCGCGCCGTGGCTTGCGAGCGCGAAAGCCGCACCGCTGGCTGACCAATTGGGCGCTGGTGCTGATCGACACAGCCACCCTGCGCCTGTTGGCTTTTGCATTGCCTGCCCTGGCGGTGGGTGCGGCGATGGATGCAGCGGCGCGGGGCTACGGGCTGTTCAATCAGCTGGATTGGCCCCTTTGGGTTGAATTCATTGCCGCACTGCTGATCCTTGATTTTCTGATCTGGGCGCAGCATCTGATCACCCATAAACTGCCCTTTTTGTGGCGGTTGCACCGTGTGCACCACGCCGACACCGACATGGATGTGACCACGGCGATCCGCTTTCATCCGGTGGAAATTGCCCTGTCGATGCTGTTGAAGATCGGCGCGGTCTATCTGTTTGGCCCCGCCGCCGTGCGTTGATGCTGTGTTGCGGTTGTTTCTGGTCACGCCAGACATGCACCGCGTGCATCATTCCGACAAACGCAGTGAACACGACAGCAACTACGGATTTTCCATTTCCCTGTGGGACCGCCTGTTTCGCACCTATATCGCCCAGCCGAAAGACAGCCACGACACCATGACCATCGGATTGCAGTGGCAGGATGAACGGCCCACACGGCTCGGCTGGTCACTGAAGCTGCCTTTTGTGCGACGATGACCTATCACGCCGCCTTAACCGCTGCCCGAACCCACGGGCTGGACATCTACGGCGGCTTTCACGGCGATATTTCCGACGGGCTGCCAGCGGAGCACCAGACCTTGCTGATGCTGGGGCCTGCGGGCGATTTCTGGGAGCGGTTTCAGCAAGAACATGAATACCGCGACGGACGTCCTGATCCCATAGACCGCTGGTCCACCCGCGTGATCCAAACCCTTGCTGCGCAATTGGATGCCACACCGTTCCTGCCCTTTGGCGGCCCGCCTTATGCGCCCTTTCTAAGCTGGGCGATAAACACCGGACGGGCCTGGTCCTCACCCGTGGGGATGCTGGTGCATGACACAACGGGGCTGATGGTGTCTTATCGCGGGGCGCTGGCGTTTCGAGAACGGCTGACGCTGCCGCCAACAGGGGCCAGGCCCTGTGACAGCTGTGCGGCGAAACCCTGCCTGTCCGCCTGCCCTGTGGATGCGCTCAGCGCCGAAAAGGGCTATGATACCGCAGCCTGCCATGATTATCTGACCACAAGGGCTGGTCAATCCTGCCTGTCGCAGGGCTGCATCGCCCGCCGCGCCTGCCCTGTCAGTGCGGGCGCGAACCGCAGCCCCGCGCAATCCGCACATCACATGTCTTATTTTCACAAACCAACGGCTTTTCCATGAAAACATTGATCCTGACCCGCCACGCCAAATCCAGTTGGGGGGATTTGAACCTGCTCGACCACGAACGCCCCCTGAATGACCGTGGCCGAAAGGCCGCCTCTGCCATCGGGGCATGGCTGGCTGGAAAGGGATATGTTCCCGACCAGATCATAAGTTCGAACGCGCAGCGCTGTGTCGAGACTTGGGAAAAGCTGTCAGCCGAACTGCCTGCCACACCTGCGCCGTCTTTCCATCAACGCCTGTATCTGGCCGCCCCTGTCACCCAATACGAGGCCTTAAAGCAGGCCAAGGGCGACACTGTAATGATGCTGGGCCACAACCCTGGCATCGCCGAATTCGCCTATGGGCTGTTGGGCGCGGCGCAGCCCGATCACCCGAAATTTCAACTGTACCCCACAGCGGCGACCACCATTATCACCTTTGACATTCCCGACTGGTCCACCCCGTTTATGGGCACAGGCACAGCCGTGGATTTTGTCGTGCCCCGCGACCTAACCGACTGAAAGACCTTCTGATGAAAAACACCGATCTGATCTGGGATTTAACCGACCGGCACAGTGACAGGTTTGTTGAACTGTCCAATGCTGTATTTGACACGCCGGAAACCCTGTACACGGAATTCCAATCCGTTGCTGCCCACCGTGCAGCCCTTGCGGAACACGGCTTTCGCATCACGGATACCCCCGCTGGCATGCCCACCGCAGTGATTGGCGAGGCCGGAAACGAGGGACCGGTGATCGCCATCTTGGGCGAATATGACGCGCTGCCCGGGCTTAGCCAGTATTCCGGAGAAACCGAACCCCGCGCCATTACTGACGGAGGCCACGGCCATGGCTGCGGTCACAACCTGTTCGGCGCAGGGGCGTTGCTGGCGGCGACCGCCCTGAAGGACTGGATCGAACAGAATAACATCAAGGCCCGCGTGCGCTATTACGGGTGCCCCGCGGAAGAAGGCGGCGCGGCCAAAACCTATATGGTGCGCGAAGGGCTGTTTGACGATGTGGATGCGGCGATCAGTTGGCATCCTGCGCCGTTTCTGGCGGTCAATCAGGAACCGAGCCTTGCCAATGCGCGGGTAGATTACACATTTCACGGCGTTGCGTCCCATGCAGCTTTTGAACCCGATATGGGGCGTTCGGCGCTGGATGCGGTGGAACTGATGAATGTGGGTGTGAACTATCTGCGCGAACATATGCCCGATGCGGCGCGGGTGCATTACGCCTATATGGACGCAGGCGGCGAAGCGGCCAATGTGGTGCAAGCCCGCGCCCAAGTGCGCCAGTTGATCCGCCACCCCGATCTGCCCGGACTGAAAGATCTGGTGGCCCGTGTGGATAAAATTGCCGAAGGGGCCGCCCTGATGACCGAAACGCGGCTGGAACGGAAGGTTTTTTCCGGCGTGTCCAACATGTTGCCCAACCGCCCGCTGGAAGAAGCCATGCAAGCCGCGCTGGAACAGCTTGGCCCTGTGCCTTTTGACGCGGAGGACCGCGCTTTTGCGGCGAAAATTCAGGCGACCCTGCCCAAAGGGGCTGTGGACAGCAACTTTGCGGTGCTGAACTATACCCCCGCGCCCGATCAGGATATTTCCCTGTGCGATTTCATCCTGCCCCTTGATCGCGGCGGCGAGGTCCGTGCGGGATCATCCGATGTGGGCGATGTCAGTTGGGCCGTGCCCACCGTGCAATGCTGGGGGGCCACTTGGGCCATCGGCACACCGTTCCACACGTGGCAGGTTGTGGCCCATGGTAAGACCCCCGTGGCCCATAAAGGCATGATCCACGCAGCCAAGCTAATGGCGGCAACGGCGCGGTCCCTGATCGAAGACCCTGCCCTGCTGGCAAGCGCCAAAGCCGCCCATGCGGCCCATCTGGCGAAAACCCCTTATGAATGCCCGATCCCGGACGAAACCCGACCACCGATTGTGCAGCCATCTTAAACCAAAAAACCCCGGCGACTGGCCGGGGTTTCTTTTTGTGCGGTGATGTTTTGGATCAGTGACCCAAAATCTGGCTGAGGAACAATTTGGTGCGTTCCGATTTGGGGTTGTTAAAGAACTCCTCGGGTTCGTTCTGTTCCACGATCTGGCCCTGATCCATAAAGATCACGCGGTTGGCGACCTGCTTGGCAAACCCCATTTCATGGGTCACACAAAGCATGGTCATGCCTTCTTCGGCCAGTTCCACCATGGTATCCAGAACCTCTTTGATCATTTCAGGATCAAGGGCAGAGGTCGGTTCGTCAAACAGCATGATCCGTGGCTTCATGCACAAAGACCGTGCAATCGCCACCCGCTGTTGCTGACCGCCCGACAACTGGCCTGGGAATTTATCGGCCTGTTCCGGAATCTTAACCTTTTCCAGAAAATGCATCGCAATTTCTTCGGCTTCCTTCTTGGGGGTCTTACGCACCCACATCGGCGCCAGCGTGCAGTTTTCCAGAATCGACAGATGGGGGAACAGGTTGAAATGCTGAAAGCACATGCCAACCTCGCGCCGGATTTTGTCGATGTTCTTCAGGTCCGAGGTCAGCTCGATCCCGTCCACGATGATATCGCCCTTCTGGTGTTCTTCCAGACGGTTGATACAGCGGATCAGCGTCGATTTACCCGACCCCGAAGGCCCCGCGATAACAATCCGCTCCCCCCGTTGAACGGTCATGTCGATGTCACGCAGAACGTGAAACGCACCATACCATTTGTTCATCTTGGTGATCTGGATAGCGACCTCTTCAGAGACGCCCATTTTACTACGATCGATTTCACGATCAGTTGCGAGTTGAGACATTGTATAGGCTCCTAATTAGTGGCCGGTCTTGAGCTTGCGCTCGAGGTACATGGAGTACCGGGACATGGAGAAACAGAAGATGAAGAACATCAGCGCGATGAAGCCGTACAGCTCCCATACGATGCCGTTCCAGTTCGAATCTGCGCGGATGGTGTTGGTCAGGCCGATCGGGTCCAACAGGCCGATGATCGACACCAAAGTGGTATCCTTGAACAACCCGATGAAGGTAGACACGATACCCGGAATGGAAATCTTCAGCGCCTGCGGCATGGTAATCAGCCGCGTTGCCTTCCAGTAATCCAGACCCAATGCATCCGCCGCTTCGTATTGGCCGGTTGGCAAAGCCGCCAGACCGCCCCGCACCACCTCTGCCATATAGGCCGAGGCAAACAGCGTCACCATGATGATAACCCGCAACACAATGTCAAACGTCGTGCCAGGTGGCAGGAAGTAGTTCAACAGGGTCGAGGCCACAAACAACAGTGTAATCAACGGCACACCGCGAATGAACTCGATGAACCCAACGCAAATGGCTTTCACAATCATCAAATCCGACTGACGCCCAAGCGCTAGTAGAATGCCGATCGGCAGGGACAAAACGATGCCCGTAACGCCGATAATGATTGATAGCATAAAGCCACCGAATTTCGCGGATTCAACTTCGGCAATCCCGATGGGAAGGATCGCGTGCAGACCATTTGCCACCGGACCAGCCAGCACAAGCCACCAGATCACAGGCACCAGCAGGGCTGCAATCACACCGCCCAGCGAGCCGATCATCTTGGACAGATGTTCCAGTGCCAGAAACCCCAGAACAAAACCCGCAAGGATCACGACAGGAGTCCAGAACGACCCGCCCCAGAACAACCAGAAGGCCACAAAAGGGTAAAGCGCCGAGAACCACAGCATCTTGCGCGGCAGGTTGCTGAACAGGATCGGTGCCAGCGCCACCAGCATCAGGACAAAGGCAAGATTGACGCGCCAGTACAGCTCTGACGGGTAGAACCCGTAGAACAGTTGCAGATACCGCTCGCCGATCACCGACCAGCAGGCCGCACCGTGTTCACGCCCTGCAGCCGCAATGACTTCGCGGCATTCCCGCAAGGACGTCGCGGTCCAGGACCCGTGCCAGATCCATGGCAGAACTTCAGCCAGAACCGCCCACAGGAAATAGACCGACAACAGGGTCAGGATTGTATTCAGAACACTGGAAAACAGGTTCTCCATTGCCCATTTGACCGGACCAGCCGCAGTAGACGGCGGCGACTGTTGGGGCAACATCGTGTCACGAACATAAGCAACAGTTTGTGCATGTGTATCGCTCATATCAACGCTCCCTCAACTTAACGGATTCATTGTACCAGTTCATAATGGTCGAAATGGTCAGGCTGATTACCAGATAGATCGCCATCAGGATTAGCAGGCATTCCATCTCTTTACCGGTCTGGTTCAGCGTGATGCCGCCCAGCGTCCCGGTAATATCCATATACCCCACCGCAATCGCCAGAGACGAGTTTTTGGTCAGGTTCAGGTATTGTGAAATCAGCGGCGGGATGATCACCCGCAGGGCTTGGGGAAGGATGATCAGGTTCATCGTCCGGTTGGGGCTGAGCCCCAGCGCAAAGGCCGCTTCTGACTGGCCTTTACTGACCGCCATAATACCAGCCCGCACGTTTTCCGCGATAAAGGCGGCGGTGTACAAACCCAAGGCCAACGTCAGCGCGATCAACGAGTTGCGCATATAAATGCCGCCCTGAAAGTTGAAGCCTTTCAGCACAGGCATTTCCAGACCGATCGGACGCCCCAGAATGAAATAGATCAGCAGGGTTGGCACAAAAAAGATCGCCAGTTTGATCCAGAAGTTCGGCAGGATCTGACCCGTTGCCTCTTGCCGCTTGCGCGACCAGGACCCAAAGACAAAAATACCGATAATTGACAGTAAGAACACCGCCACGACGACCATCGACCCTGAATACATTTCAGGTTTCGGGATATACAAGCCCCGGTTTGTCAAAGCGACCGAATCCCAAAGGCTCATGGATGCCGCAGCATCTTCGCCGCGAAAGTCACGGGGCGCAGGAAAGGATTCAATAAAGATCGCCATGGTCAAAACGATCCACAGCAACACAGGTACGTTGCGGATGGTTTCGATGTAAAACGTCATGATCCGTGCAACGATCCAGTTTTTGGACAACCGCAAGACACCGATCACCACCCCTAAAACGGTTGCAAGGGCACAGCCCAGCACAGCCACCAGAAGGGTATTCAACACACCAACCAAAGCAGCCCGCCCGTGGGACATCTGGTTGTTATATTCGATCAATTTTTGGTTGATGTCATAGCCGGCTGCCTCGCCGAGAAAGCCGAAACTTAGCGGTTTCCCCAAGGCTGCCAAATTCTGCGCAGCATTATTCAATAGCCATCCAACACCCAACAGAAACAACACCAGCGCCACGATCTGAATCGTCATGGACCGATAACGTGTGTCGTAAATAAGTTGACTGAGTTGGAAGCCGCCCTTTGGAGGATCGGTAATTGCAGACATGTGTCCACGCTCCCTTGTTCTGTTTTTGAGGTCACAATTTCCAAGTCCACGCATACACGTGGCGAACTGATTGCGCCTTTTTTTGTATAGTTCGTTTTTTCTGTCGCCTAAGTGAAATGGGCGCAGCTTATGCTGCGCCCATTCATAGGTCTTAGCGGAAAGGAGGCGTGTAAATCAGGCCGCCGTCAGTCCACTGTGCGTTCAGGCCACGGGCCAGACCGATAGGAGTGGATTCGCCGATGTTACGTGCGAAGATCTCGCCGTAGTTACCACCAGCCGCAATTGCGTTTTTCGCCCAGTCAGCGGACAGACCCAGCTGCTCGCCCAGGTTACCTTCGGTACCCAGCAGACGGTTGATTTCAGGGTTGTTGCCCGCAGTCATCGCAGATTCTTTAACGTTTGCGGATGTGATGCCCAGCTCTTCGGCTGCGATCAATGCGTTCAGTGTCCAACGACCGATGTCAGCCCATTGGTCGTCGCCGTGACGTACAAGCGGACCCAGAGGCTCTTTGGAGATGATTTCCGGCAGCAGTGTGTGTGCTGTTGGATCTTCAAAGGTTGCACGTGTCGCAGCCAGACCGGATGCGTCAGTTGTGTAAACGTCACAAGCGCCAGCAAGGTACTGCTGTTGTGCTTCTGCGTTTGTTTCGATTGGCACTGGTTCGTAGCTGATGTTGTTGGACCGGAAGAAATCCGCCAGGTTCAGCTCTGTTGTTGTCCCTGTTTGGATACATACAGTCGCGCCGTCCAGATCTTTCGCAGAGGAAACGCCCAGCTCTTTTGGAACCATGAAGCCTTGGCCGTCATAGTAGTTCACGCCGATGAATGTGAACTTCAGGTCAACATCACGTGAGAATGTCCATGTGGTGTTACGGGCCAGCAGATCGATCTCGCCGGAGGCCAGCGCTGTGAAGCGTGTCTTACCGGTTGTCGGGGTGAATTTAACAGCTTGTGGATCGCCAAGAACAGCCGCAGCAACCGCGCGACAGATGGAAACGTCAAAGCCGTCCCAGTTACCATTGGCGTCAGCAGCAGCAAAGCCTACAAGACCGGTTGTTACGCCGCACTGCAAGAAACCTTTTGCTTTAACGTCGTCGAGTGTCCCGGCGGCTGCAAAGCCTGCGGTCATAGTGGCCGCGGCAACAGCGCCGAAGAATGTTGATTTTTTCATTTTTACCTCTTCCTGATGAGCCACCTATAGTTTGGTGGCATGCTGGGAGTTTACCCAGCTTTTCATACCTTTTTGACATAGCCAAAAAAGTAGCCCCCATACTGTGAGCAGGCGGTTGCAAGGTCAAGGTATTTATCTGGAATTGTTCGCGCGTAAAGTTTCCGTTAGGGAATATATTAGGTCAATCGCTGTGACCTTTATTTATCGGGAGAATTCCCACAATCAGGATGGGAGCCGATGAACCTTGAAAACACGCCCAGCGGGTTCTGGCCCGCTAGGTCAGGATGTTTTACCTATTTATCCGCTTGACCGCCGGATTTAGCCACCGAGACCATCAAAGTGTCGGCGAAAACGAAACTCTGGCGCTTCAGCTCGGCTGTGGCCTGCGCCTCTTCATCTTCGCCCCATTGTTCAATTTGCCAATTTTCATCCACCCGAGACACGTCCCACGCCACATTCACGTCCATCTCGCGGTGCGCAACCGCCAATGCCAGCACCAGAGAGCCTGAAATCTGCACCAGATCGTGAAAAGCGGCCAATTCGAAACAGTCGAATCCGCTGACAGCAGCCTGTAGATTGGCAAGCGATTGATTCGGCTGGTCTATTGGAATGACCCCCTGTGTCACCAGCAGCGGCGCGTTGAAATGCTTTGCAGCCCATTGCAGCGGCGGATCCCAAACTGCGGCCTGACGGGCGATCAATTCTTGTGGATGGGTGGCGCGGTAACACAACAGATCGTTGTCCCCGTAAGCCGCCAGCATTTCTACAACCCCGTCAAATTGCGGCCCCATCTTATCAACCGAGACATTGGCCCAGCGGGTCGCAGGCATGGCTGCCGGGTTCAATTCCCCCTCAGCCGCATCCCATTCCGCAGCAACCAGTTCGGCGGCGGCTTGGGTGGGTAACACCAAATCCTGCTTCAGCGGGGTTTTGACAACACGCCCGTCCAGATGGATGACATAGCCCTGATCCGCTTGTGCCACAGCAACATCGGTCCAGAACCGCTTCTTCTTGGAAAAACTCATGGGTTTACAGCTCTTGGTCTTCAAACGGGTCTGATGGGGCTTCTTTGGGATCGAACCCGAAGAAATCCCAGGTTTGTGCCATGTGATCTGGCAGAGGGGCGGTAAAGCTCATCTTTGCGCCGGTGATCGGATGGGGGATCGACAAAGACCGCGCATGCAGATGCAGCTTGCGACTGACAGAGCCGCCCAATTGCGCCCCCCAGCCTTCGCCGTCGTTGGTCTGGCTGTTGGTGCCGTATTTGCCGTCGCCAATAATCGGATGGCCGATTTCAGCCATATGCGCCCGCAACTGGTGGGTCCGACCGGTGATCGGCACCAAAGCAACCCAAGCCGCCCGCTGGCCCATAGACTCGATCACCGCATAATCCGTGGTCGCCCGTTTTGCGCCTTCGGTTTTTTCCACTTCGTCAGGGTGGATACAATGCATCCGCTCCCCCGCGCCATTGGGACCATGGCCCCCTGCCTTGATCAAACCGTAACGCACTGTGCCCATTTTGGGAAACGGACTGCCCGCCACAATCGCCCAGTAGATCTTGCGGGTGATACGGGAATGAAAACTGTTCGCCAGCCCCGCCGCCGCACGCCCAGTGCGCGCCATCACAAAAACACCACTGGTGTCTTTGTCCAACCGGTGTACCAGCTTGGGTTTTGTGTCCATGCCAAAGCGCAGCGCATCCGCCAAACCGTCAATATGGCGCGTCTGACCCGAGCCGCCCTGCACCGCAAGCCCCGCAGGTTTATTCAAAACGATGATGTCATCATCGCGGTAAATCACGCTGTTGCGCATCATGTGCGCATCCGCATCCGAAATCACCGCTTCGGGCTTCATCGCCACCGTGCCTTCGTCGGGCAGCGGCGGCACACGTACAATCTGGCCCGGTTGCAATCGGGTGCTGGCCTTGACGCGGCCTTTGTCTACACGCAGATCACCTTTGCGGCACATTTTTTCAACGCGCCCCTGACTGACCTGCGGGAACATCCGCCGCAACCAACGATCCAGCCGTTGATCCGCAGCATCCTCGGCCACCGCAATATGTTGTACTCCGCTCATGATAGCACCGCCCGCATAA
>JAXMOF010000066.1:0-21146 GCA_034670045.1 Amylibacter sp.
ACAAGCCGCCTGTTTTTGCAGCAGCGGGTCTACGTTGAACCCTTGTTTCAGAACGGTCACACCGCCGTCAGAACCATCGGTTTTCAGGCCAAGTTTGCTCATCCAGCTTAGGAACGGATATTCGTTTCCAAAGAACCAAACGCCTAGTGTTTTGCCCGGAAAATCATCGGATGTCGCAATGCCCGCGTCTTTGCGACAGGTCAGCATCATGCCCGAGGATTTGAACGGCTGGGCGATATTCACCAGATCCAGACCTTTTTCACGGGATGCCAAAGCAGACGGCATCCAGTCCAGAACCACATCGGCACCACCACCCGCAATCACCTGCGCAGGCGCAATATCAGGGCCGCCCGGTTTGATGGTTACATTCAGATCTTCTTCTTCGTAAAAGCCTTTGTCCTGAGCCACATAATATCCGGCGAACTGCGCCTGCGTGACCCATTTCAGTTGCAACGTGACATCGTCTTTGGCCTGCGCCATGGACGCACCAAACGCCATCGCCCCTGCCAGTGCTGTTGTTATTATTTTTTTCATAGTCTCTCTCCTTGTTGATTCGATATTAATTTTGCTCAGCCTCGTTGCGAAGGGTGCCAGAAGGTGACCCCTTTTTCCAGCAGCGCAACCAGCCCGTAAAAGGCCGACCCCGCAATCGCTGCCACGGTTATTTCGGCCCAGACCATATCAAGCGCCAGACGCCCGACCTCGGTGGAAATCCGGAACCCCATTCCCTTGATCGGAGACCCGAAAAATTCGGCCACAATAGCGCCGATCAGCGCCAGCGTTGTTGCAATCTTCAGCCCGTTAAAAATAAACGGCATAGCGGCGGGCAGTCGTAATTTCATCAGCGCCTGCGGATAACTGGCCGCATAAGTGCGCATCAAATCCCGCTGCATGGCGTCACTGGCCTGCAACCCCTGCACCGTATTCACCAGCACCGGAAAGAACACCATCGCCACAACCACCGCCGCTTTGGACTGCCAGTCAAATCCGAACCACATCACCATAATCGGCGCCAGGCCAATGATCGGCAATGCAGCTACAAAGTTCCCCACAGGCAACAAGCCGCGCTGCAAGAACGGACTGCGATCCACAGCAATCGCCACCAGTATCGCTGCACCGCAGCCGATGATATAGCCAGACAAAGCCCCTTTAACGAAGGTCTGAAAGAAATCCGCCCAAAGGATTGGCAGGCTCTGCACAAAGGTGACCCCGATGGCAGAAGGCGGTGGCAGCAAGACGGGGCTGATCTCTAGCCCGCGCACCAAGCCTTCCCATAGCAGCAACAAAGTGATGCCGAACAGCGCCGGAACCGCAAATGCGGTAAACCGCGACGGCTTTTTATGGGTCAGGGTGACATTCACCCACCACGCCACAGCCCAAAACACCAACACAGACAGTATCCAGATCATCGCGCCATCCCCATACGTTTCAAGGTGAAGGTCTGGATCATTCCGATCACCGCCACCATCACAGCCGCCAATGTGGCCGCCGCAATCAGCGCGCTCCAGATCTGAACCGTCTGTCCGTAGTAACTGCCAACCAACATCCGCGCGCCAAGGCCGCCGTCTTGTGACAGGGACAGTTCTGCCACCACAGCGCCGATCAAACTGGCCGCAATCCCCACCTTGAGGGAGGCAAACAGATAGGGCGCCGAAGCAGGTAGGCGCAGCTTCCAAAAGGTCTGACTGCGCGAGGCATTCCACGTGCGCATCTGATCCATCTGCATGTGATCGGGCGACCGCAGCCCCTTCACCATGCCGACCACCACAGGAAAGAACGAAAGATACATGGAAATCACACCCTTCGCGATCAGGTCATCCACCTGCGCGCTGGCCAGAACCACCACAATCATCGGCGCAATCGCCAGAATGGGAATTGTCTGGCTGGCAATGATCCATGGCATCACCGATTTGTCCATCGCCCGGTTATGGACAATCCCGACCGCCAGTAAAATCCCCAGACCCGTTCCGAAAACAAACCCCAGAACAGTCGAGCTTAGCGTGATCCAGCCGTGATAAATCAATGACCGTTTGCCAAACGCCTTGCCCCGCTGAACCATCGCCCCCGTGGTTTTCCACAGTTCTGCGGCAACCTGATGGGGCGGGGGCAAACGCGGTTTGTCTTGCGTCATCGTGTCTTTCACCATGTCGCCAAAAGACAATTCGATATTGGCCCGTTCAGCCTTATCATAAGCCCAGTTCTTATTCAGCAGAACCGCGCCCCCGTACCAAAACGCAAAAAGCGCCAGCACCACAGTGCAGACAGGCAAAATATTACGCACAGCGCCACTCCCTCTGCTTCAATGTTCCCCGAAATACTCCCGCCGGAGGCTCCCCGGCAGAAAACCCTGCACCGGATGCAGTGTTTCTTTTGAGTATTTTAAGAACATTGAAACTATTTGGGTCATATCCTGACCCTGCGGAACAGGCTGGAGAGCCGATGGCCGTGAACGTTGAAACCGCTTTACCCTCCCTATAGGGCAAAAGTGTTCTTTGCTGAGGAGCGCGCGCAAAGCGAGGTCGTGCGCTCCTTTCTTTTTGAACCACCAGCCCCTTATCCATCGGCATGCCCTTCACGCAGGCCATCCCGCACACGGTGGGCGATTTCGATGAATTCCGGCGTGTCGCGAATATCCAGCGGGCGTTCTTTGGGCAATGTGCTGTCTATCACATCCGCAATACGGCCCGGCCGGGGTGACATCACGACGATTTTGGTCGAAAGGTACACCGCTTCCGGGATCGAATGGGTCACAAAGCCGATGGTTTTTTCAGTCCGCGCCCAAAGCGCAAGCAATTGTTCGTTCAGGTGGTCCCGCACGATTTCGTCCAATGCGCCGAAAGGCTCGTCCATCAGCAGAATATCGGCGTCAAAGGCAAGGGCGCGGGCGATAGAGGCGCGCTGCTGCATGCCCCCTGACAGTTGCCAGGGAAATTTTTTGTCAAACCCTTCCAGTTCCACAAGGTCCAGCACACGGTTCACCCGCTCTGCCTGATCTTCTTTGGAATAGCCCATGATTTCCAATGGCAGGCGGATATTGCCGCCAATTGTACGCCAGGGATATAATCCTGCGGCCTGAAACACATAGCCATAGGCCCGGGATTCCCGTGCCTCGCGGGGGCTGACACCGTTCACAGTGATGGCCCCGCCAGTGGGTTGTTCCAGATCGGCCATACAGCGCAGAAATGTGGTTTTGCCGCAGCCGGATGGGCCGATAAAGGACACAAACTCGCCCTTACCGATATCAAGGTTGATGTCTTTCAGGGCGTGGACCGGACCGTCGTTTGTTTCAAACGTCAGGCTTAGATTTTTGGCGGATATTACCGGTTGTTCGTTCACGTGCTGGCCTTTTTCATCAGATCCCCGCCGGAATGTTCATCGGATCACGTTCGATCTTGCGAGGCGAGTTCAGTTCTTTCCATTTGCTCAGCGCGGTATGGGCTGATGGAAAGGCAGGGCGCGGCACAAAGCGGCCCCGGCCCGGTTGGGGCTGGCTGTTTTTGCCCCATGCCCAGATCACATCGCCCCGAGACAGCGTGTAGCGGGCGTTTGCGGTGACTTCAAAGCCTTCAAACACGTTGTAATCCAGCACAGAATGATGGTTGCTGGGGCTGATGGTTTTGGAAATCTTCGGATCCCAAACCACAATATCCGCATCCGCACCTTCAACAATCGCGCCCTTCTTGGGGTAGATGTTCAGGATTTTTGCCACATTGGTTGACGTTGCAGCAACAAATTCCTGCGGGGTCAGGCGGCCTGTTTCCACACCTTCGGTCCACAGAACGGCCAGACGTTCTTCCAGCCCGTTAGACCCGTTCGGAATGATCCGGAAATCATCACGGCCCGCCCGTTTCTGCGCGGTACTAAAGGCCGCGTGATCGGTGGCGACCACCTGCAACGAGCCTGATTGCAGACCTGCCCAAAGGCTTGCCTGATGGTCTTTGTGACGGAACGGCGGGGACATGACGCGACGGGCGGCATGGTCCCAGTCCTTGTTGAAATATTCGCTCTCGTCCAGCGTCAGGAACTGGATCAACGGCTCGCCATAGACGCGCATACCCTTTTGGCGCGCACGGCGGATCGCCTCATGGGCTTGCTCACAGGACACATGCACGATGTACAAAGGCACGCCAGCCGCATCCGCAATGGTGATCGCACGGTTGGCGGCTTCGCCTTCCAGTTCGGGCGGGCGGGAATAGGCGTGGCCTTCGGGGCCTGTGATGCCTTCCTTCATGTATTTTTCCTGCAGGATCGCCACCAGATCGCCGTTTTCGGCGTGGACCATAGGCAGCGCGCCCAGCTCCTTGCAGCGCTGGAAAGAGGCGAACATCTCGTCATCCTCGATCATCAGCGCGCCTTTATAGGCCATGAAGTGTTTGAAGGAATTCACGCCCATGTCCACGGCGGTTTTCATCTCTTCGAAAATCTGCTCGTTCCAGCCTGTCACCGCCATGTGATAGCCGATGTCGGAACAAATCTGCGGTGCGGACTTGCGGTGCCATTCCTTGATGCCGTTGACGATGGACCCGTCTTCACCGGGCAGGCAGAAATCCACCAGCATGGTGGTGCCCCCCGCAGCAGCGGCCCAAGTGCCGGATTCAAAAGTTTCTGCGGCGGTGGTGCCCATGAAGGGCATTTCCAAATGGGTGTGCGGGTCGATCCCGCCCGGAATTACATAGGCGCCTTCCGCGTCGATATATTCATCGCCCTTCAGGTCCTCGCCGATTTGTTTGATCGTTTCTCCCTCGATCAAAACATCCGCTTTCCATGCGCGGTCTGCTGTGCAGACTGTGCCGCCTTTGATGACTTTGGTTGTCATGTGTCAATCTCCCTGTTTTTCCGCACCGTATTGGCTCTTGGCAGGAGCCATATGCAGATCGGCAACGGGTCGTGTCCCGTTACTTTCTGCCATTGCGGATTGTTTTCTTCGTTTCGTCAATCTTTCCCTCTTCGGCTCCTACACCATGAGGTTATAGGCCTGAGCGTTTCACCCCTGAACCTCCGCGGTCTCCAGCACCGCGTGCATCAGCACGTCTGCTCCGGCAGCAGCCCATTCCTTGGAAATCTCTTCCGCCTCGTTATGGCTTAGCCCGTCCACGCAAGGGCACATCACCATTGCCGTCGGCGCCATGCGGTTGATCCAGCAGGCGTCATGGCCTGCGCCAGACACGATGTTGCGGTGGGAATAGCCCAGCCGCTCTGCCGCATTGCGCACGGCTGTCACGCAGCCTTCGTCAAATTCCACCGGATCAAAGCCGCCGACTTTTTCAAATGCCACACCAAGACCCATATCATCGGCAATCTTTTGCGCCTCGGCTTTGAAACGGGTCTCCATATCTTCGATCACGTCAAGCTGGGGCGAGCGGAAATCAACCGTGAACACCACCTTGCCCGGAATCACATTGCGCGAATTGGGGTAGACGTCGATATGCCCTGCTGCGCCCACCGCATCTGGCTTGTGGGACCATGCGATTTCTTCCACCTTTTCCAGCATCCGCGCCATGCCCAGACCTGCGTTCTTGCGCATAGGCATCGGGGTGCTGCCCGTGTGGGCGTCGTTGCCTGTAACCGTCACTTGCGTCCATGACAGGCCCTGCCCGTGGGTGACAACGCCGATATCCTTGCCTTCTGCCTCCAGAATCGGGCCTTGTTCGATGTGCAGTTCAAAGAAGGCGTGCATCTTGCGTTCGCCCACAGGCTCGTCGCCCTTCCAGCCGATCCGCGCCAGTTCATCGCCGAATTTCAGCCCCTCGGCGTCCTCGCGATCATAGGCCCATTCTTCCGTATGCATCCCCGCAAAAACACCCGAAGCCAGCATGGCAGGGGCAAAACGCGTGCCCTCCTCGTTGGTCCAGTTGGTCACCACAATCGGATGTTTGGTTTTCACGCCGAGATCATTCATAGAACGCAGGATTTCCAAGCCGCCCAACACGCCGAGCACCCCGTCATATTTCCCGCCCGTAGGCTGCGTATCAAGGTGGGACCCCACATAGACCGGCAGCGCGTCGGGATCAGTGCCTTCAAGGCGCGCGAACATGTTGCCCATAGTGTCCAGCCCCATGGTGCAGCCCGCCGATTCGCACCATTTCTGGAACAGGGCGCGACCCTCGCCGTCTTCATCCGTCAGGGTTTGTCGATTGTTGCCACCTGCAACGCCGGGGCCGATTTTGGCCATCTCCATCAGGCTGTCCCACAGCCGGTCAGCGTTGATCCGAAGGTTGCTTGCTGGTGCCGCCATGAGTCATCTCCCTGTCATGCATCTTGCGCTGGTCTGTTTCTGACCATATGGTCAAGACTATGGATGCCCGTTGACCATTCGGTCAAGAAATTTCTGAAAGCTCTTCGTATGAAATCTAACGCCGCCCCCATTCGCAAACAAAATAAGCGCCGTGAAAACGAAGTGATTATTTTAAAGGCAGCAGAAAAAGTCTTTGCAGAGGAAGGGTTTGGCGGCGCAACCATGCAGTTGATCGCCGATGTGGCGGGGCTGCCTAAAGCCAATGTGCACTATTATTTCTCAACCAAAGAATCCCTGTACAGGCAGGTTGTTTCCAACATTTTCGACGTCTGGCTTCAAGCCGCTGACAGCTTTGAAGAAGCCGCAGGGCCTGCCGACGGAATCGGCGCCTATATTGACGCCAAAATGGAAATCAGCCGCACCCATCCCGCAGGTTCCAAGGTCTGGGCGTCAGAGGTGATGCACGGTGCGCCAATCATTCAGGACTATCTGGAAACCACTTTGGTGGAATGGACAAATTCCCGCGTGACCGCAATTAACGCATGGATCGAAGCAGGCTTGATGGACCCGGTCAACCCGCGCCATCTGCTGTATATGATCTGGTCCACAACCCAGCATTACGCCGATTTCGGCCACCAGATCCAGACCCTGAACAACAGCGCCCCCCTGACCGAAGACCAATGGGACGCTGCAAAAGCCTCGGTCAAACAGATCATCCTCAAAGGCATCGGCGTCGCGATCTAAGCGGCGCATTTTATCAAGACAAGGCAGAATTTCATGGCACGCGCAGCATCCACCAAGGGCAGGACCCGTATCCAACGGGAAAAGACCGAGCAAATCCTGGATGCCGCCCTTGAGGTGTTTTCCACCTACGGTTTTCGCGGCTCCACCATCGACCAGATCGCCACCGAGGCTGGTCTGTCCAAGCCAAACATCCTGTATTATTTCGACGGAAAAGAGGCGATCCACGGGGTGCTTCTGGATCGGTTGCTGCACAAATGGCTGGAACCATTGAACCAGCTTACCGACAGCGATGACCCCACCCGTGAGATTTGCGATTACGTCATGCGCAAGCTGGAAATGGCCCGTGATTTTCCCCGCGAAAGCCGTCTGTTTGCCAATGAAATCTTACAAGGCGCGCCGCGCATCCATGACCAGTTGACCGGATCGCTCAAGACGCTTACCGACGAAAAAGCCACGCTGATCCAACATTGGATCGACAAGGGTAAAATTGCTCCAGTCGATCCCCATCACCTGATTTTCTCGATCTGGTCCACAACCCAGCATTACGCGGATTTCGACGTTCAGGTGCAATCGGTTCTGGGGGATAAATCCGAACAGCGGTTTGAAATAGCTGCCGATCACCTGAACAAAATGTTCCGCGCCGTGTTGAAAAAGTGACCCAGAAATGGCCGCACAGCAGGGTAAATCCCCACTGCGCGACCTGTGTGAATTCACTTACCTTTTCGAAGGTTCGGGACGATTATTTTCCAACGCCACACGCACCTGCGCCTGTGTTAAAGACGGCTCTGCCTTGACCAAACAGGCGCTTACCGCTGACATATCGGGGCGTGCAGGTCGCGCCCCGTTTGCTCCGCCGGCCTGTGACGGCTTGGGAAAACAGCTTTTCACCGCTTGCGCACCCAAATTCAACTCTGCACCAATCGCAGCAAAGGGTGGCTCTGGCATACGGCCACCTTGTTGCTGCGCCACGGCATAGCCTGCGGCGGATAAATACCCCAAAGTCGCAATCAGCGCTGTTGTCTTCCGTGTCATTTTGTCATTCCTTAGACTTGTAGTCCCCCTGTCAAACGCGTTGCAATCCAAGTTCCGTCTCTGAAAACCCGCTGTATTCGTTTCTTTCCACCCGCACGTCCTAAACTGATCGCAACCCAAGGGATATACATGCAAAACTCACCCGCTACGGCTGCCTTGCGACACTTGCAAAACCATTGGCAGTTGATCGCACTGATCGTTGTGATTTTTGCGCTCTGGCCCACCCAGATCATCCAGCCCCTGCGCATCCTGATCGTCTTTCTACACGAGATGTCTCATGCGGTGGTGACCCTGTTGACGGGGGGATCCGTCTTGGAATTTTCGGTCAGCGCGAATGAATCCGGCCATGTCACCAGCCTTGGCGGAAACCGGTTTCTGACCCTGTCCGCAGGCTACCTCGGATCGCTCCTCCTAGGGGCGATGATGTTCGCCCTGGCACTGCGCAGCACTTGGGATCAATGGATTCTCGGCGCATTGGGCATAGGGATCGCCGCGATTACGGTGCTGTATATCCGCAGCCCCTTTGCCCTGCTGTTCGGCCTTGGCACCGCCGCCATCCTGATTGCCATAGCCTATACCCTGCGCCTCGCCGCCAGCGATTTCTGCCTGCGCATCATTGGCGCCACCAGCATGATCTACGTCCCCTATGACATATTTTCAGACACAATTCGCGGGGCCGCCCAAAGATCGGACGCCCGTATGCTGGCCGAGGAATTCGGCGGTGCAACCCTGCTTTGGGGGGCACTCTGGCTGTTGATCAGCATCGCATTCATCGCAGCTACAGTTCGCACCGCGCTAAAACATCCCAGCAACATCCGCTGGAACAGCCCGAAAACGTAAAAAGCAGGACGCCGTCGCGCCCTGCTTTCAATGTTCCAAAAATACTCGGTTCTTATTCGGCGGCCACCGCGCTGGGGTTGTTGGGATGGGTTGTCCAATCCGCAAACTCTGCCTCAACCACTTTGCCTGTGCGTTCGTCCATCATGCCCGGCTCTAGGGTTTCCATGGTGATGCAGCCTTCAACCGGGCACACATTCACGCAGAGGTTACAGGCCACGCATTCGTCATCTTGCACTTCAAACACACGGTCCGCAGACATAGAGATCGCCTGATGGGAGGTATCTTCGCAAGCCGCAAAACAGCGTCCGCATTTGATGCAATCGTCCTGACTGATCCGCGCCTTGGTGATGTGGTTCAGGTTCAAATGCTGCCAGTCGGTCACATTTGGAACAGCCCGACCCACAACATCTTCGATGCTTGCGTGGCCTTTTTCATCCATCCACTGACCCAGACCGGAAATCATTTCCTGCACCACTTTGAACCCGTAGGTCATCGCCGCCGTGCAGACCTGAACATTGCCACAGCCCAGTGACATGAATTCAGCCGCATCACGCCATGTGGTAATACCGCCGATCCCGGACATCGGCAAACCCGCCGTTTCAGGACTGCGGGCGATTTCGGCGACCATATTCATGGCAATCGGTTTCACCGCTGGGCCGCAATACCCCCCGTGGGAGCCTTTCCCGTCAATCGACGGCTCGGGCGAAAAGGTATCCAGATTGACGCTGGTGATTGAATTGATCGTATTGATCAGACTGACCGCATCCGCGCCCCCCCGTTTGGCGGCTTGTGCGGGATAGCGCACATCGGTGATATTTGGCGTCAGCTTCACAATCACGGGCATTCGGGTGTATTGTTTGCACCAGCGTGTGACCATTTCGATGTATTCAGGAACCTGACCGACAGCCGCCCCCATACCCCGTTCGGCCATGCCGTGCGGACACCCGAAGTTCAGCTCGATCCCGTCCGCGCCGGTTTCCTCGACCACAGGCAGGATCGTCTTCCATGCGTCTTCTTCGCAAGGCACCATCAGGGACACGATCAGCGCGCGGTCAGGATAGTCTTTTTTTACCGATTTGATTTCGCGCAGATTCTGCTGCAAAGGGCGGTCGGTGATCAACTCGATGTTGTTCAGCCCCAGCAAACGCCGGTCTGCCCCGAAAATCGCGCCATAGCGGGGGCCGTTTACGTTGACCACCGGCGGGCCTTCTTCGCCCAGTGTTTTCCAGACCACGCCGCCCCAGCCTGCTTCAAAGGCGCGGCGTACGTTGTATTCCTTGTCTGTTGGCGGGGCCGAGGCCAACCAGAAGGGGTTCGGGGATTTGATGCCAATGAAATTGCTTCTCAGATCAGCCATTATTACGCTCCCTTACCCGTTAAAATTGCATGAATATCCATCGCCGCGTCACGGCCCTCGGCCACCGCTGTGACCGTCAGATCATCGCCACCACTGGCACAATCGCCCCCTGCCCAGATGCCTTTGACAGAGGTCCGACCCGCAGCGTCCACTGCGATTTTGCCCCGTTCAACAGTCAATCCCGCATCAAGTGTCAGGGTCTGGCCAATCGCCTTGAACACCTGATCCGCAGCGATTTGAAAGGTCTCGCCCGTGGGTGTCAATTCACCGCCTGCACTGGTGGTGCGGGCAAATTCGACGCCGGTCACCTTGCCGTTGCCCAGCACCTTAACGGGTTGTGCGTTAAATTCAATCCGGACCCCGTGGCTGGTGGCCAGAACCTGTTCGAATTCAGAGGCCCCCATGGCAGATTTGTCGCGGCGGTAGGCAACCGTCACATCCTGTGCGCCCAGCATTTTGGATTGCACAGCCGCGTCGATTGCGGTCATGCCGCCGCCGATCACCACCACACGGCGACCCACAGGCAGTGCCGTCAGATCATCGGACTGGCGCAGTTCGGCGATGAAATCCACCGCATCGCGCACGCCGTCTTTGTCTTCGCCATCCGCACGCAGCGCATTTACGCCGCCCAGACCGACCCCAAGAAACACCGCGTCGTGACGGCCTTGCAGATACTCCAGCTTCAGGTTTTCACCCAGCTTCTGGTCATATTTCACGTCGATACCGCCGATTTCCAGCAGCCAGTCCACCTCGGCCTGTGCAAATCCGTCTACGGATTTATAGGCGGCAATGCCGTATTCGTTCAAACCGCCGCCTTTAGGACGCGCGTCATAGATTTCCACCTCATTGCCAAGCATGGCCAGTCGGTGGGCCGCAGCCAGACCGGCCGGCCCCGCACCGACAACGGCTACGGATTTTCCAGTGGACGCAGCGCGGGTGAAAGGATGCTTGCCCTGTGCCATCACTTTATCAGTGGCATAGCGTTGCAACTGGCCGATCAGAACGGGTTTGCCCTCGGCCACTTCACGCACGCAGACTTCTTCGCACAGGGTTTCCGTCGGACAGACCCTTGCGCACATGCCGCCCAGAATATTCTGGTTAAAGATCGTTTGCGCCGCAGATTCCGCCGTGCCGGTTGCGATCTGGCGGATAAACAACGGAATGTCGATGGATGTCGGACAGGCCGTCTGGCACGGCGCATCATAGCAGAAATAGCATCTGTCGGCTGCGACCAATGCCTCGTGATCATCCAGCGGCGGATGTAAATCGCTGAAGTTGTCGGCCAAAGCATCCGCGCTGACGCGGCCTGCCACAATACCATCCGTATTCGGAGAATTTCCCATGCCTAGTCCCTGTTAAAACCTCGGTAGGATTAAACTCTGGCACAGGTCTTTTTATTTATCAATTGGTAAATTTTTTACAATGCGCACAAAAAACGGGCAAGTCCCAAGGGTCTGCCCGTTTTATAACACACCGAAATTGTAGGGTATTTCCGCGAAAATCAGCCTTTAAAACGCATATGTGCCATGATTTGCCCGTGATCAGAAGCCAGCTTGTTATAGGGTGCTTCGGCGTGGCTGCCATCGGTCAGGTGATCGTTGAACACGGAAAAATATTCCATAGTTCCAAGGGCATCCGCGTTGTCAGGATTGAAATGGCGGGACATCAGGATCTGGTCTATGCTTTCAAACACCCCGCCAAAGGCAGAGGTAAAAACCATATCGCGCAGGGATTTACGCACGAAAAGTTTCTCGGCGCTGGTCAGGCGAACAGCTTCTATAGACTCGGTGATCTGGATGTTTTCCGCATCGGTGTAGCGTTCGCTGCGATTTTGCGCATCGTGACGGCGCATCCATGCGTAATTCTTGAAAGGCCGCTCGCCCGTGACAACGGCAGAAGACACCGCATCGTCGCCGTCGTTGAAATCTCCCAGCACAAACACCGGATTATCGGCTTTCAGCTCTGCCACAATCATGTCCCGCAGGACCGCAGCCTCGGCGGTGCGGCGCAGCATGGATCGCAACTCGCCAATGGCGCGGCCTACGGGATCATAGGCCAGCAGGTTCGCCTCGGGTGCAAAGGGGGCGCCTTCGGGGCGGATGAATTCACCCAGTTTGGATTTCAGGTGGCAGTTGAATACCGTCACCACCCTGCCGTTGATCGGAATCCGCGCCTTGATGATCGGGCGGGACAGACGGGTCAGGGTAAAGCTGCCCGCATCCCCGCCGCCGATATGGGGAAAGTCGATGGTCAACGGCACTGGCAAATCCTGTACCACTTGGGGTTCATCGTCAAAACCGAACCGTGACAACATAGCCAGCCCGGGACGGCGATTGCCCGGTTCACCGTCAAACAGGTTGGGCGCAAAGAACAGGCTGTCTTGGCCGTATTCTTCATAGCGCAGCTTTTTGAAGATGGCTTTGCGGTGGTAGCGTTTGTCTTTGCTAGGGATCACATCCGCATTGATCGCCGCCCCCCGTTCGTTGGTTTCGCGCAGCACATTTTGCAGCGCAGGGCCTTCAAAGATTTCCTGAAACCCGACGATATCCGCGTTCATGGTCAAAAGTTGATCCGCCAGCCAGTCCTCTTTCCACGCGTATTCTTCGGGTGTGTAGCTTTCAAAGCGGTAATATTCCTGATCCGGCCCGATCAAGTTTTTCACATTGAAACTGGCGATGGTGAAATCATTGTTCGGGTCGGGATAGGGCATCAGATGTCTCCGAATTTGTCCAGGGCCATTGCAAATACAGCTTTGTCCACATTACCGCCAGAGGCCACCGCAATCACGGCATCGCCGTCAATCTGATCGCCGTGGAACAGCGCCGCCGCAAGGCCGGCCGCGCCACCCGGCTCCAGAACGATTCTCAGGCGATGAAAGGCCAGCGCCATGGCGTGCAGGCATTCGTCCTCTGTTACGACCATGCCCGGCCCTGCCAGACGATTCAAAATCGGGAAGGTCAGCAACCCCGGTGTGGGCGTGATAATCGCATCGCACAAAGACCCAGACAGACGTTTGTTCACCACAGGGCGGCCCGCGCGCAGCGAATGGGCATAGTCGTCAAAGTCTTGCGGTTCGCAAGTGCGCACGCGCAGCAACTCGGCATATTCCTTCAACGCCAGCGCAATCCCCGAGGCAAGCCCGCCACCACCAGTGGGCACCAGAACCTCGGCATCTTTGACGCGCAGGTCTTTGGCCTGGAAGACGATTTCGATGCCTGTGGTGCCCTGGCCTGCAATGACTTCGGGATCATCGAAAGGTTTGATTAGCGCCAAGCCACGGTTTGCATTCACTTTTTCAGCGACTTCATCACGGTCTTCGGTTGCGCGGTCATACAGCACCACTTTGGCGCCCAGCGCTTTGGTGTTGTCGATCTTGATCTGCGGCGCATCGGACGGCATGATGATCAGCGCAGAAGTCTTGTGCATATTCGCCGCCAGCGCCACGCCCTGCGCGTGGTTCCCCGAAGAAAAAGCGATCACCCCGTTTTTGCGCACCTCTTTGGGCATGGCAGAAATCGCCGACCACGCACCGCGAAATTTGAACGACCCCGTATGCTGCAGGCATTCCGCCTTCACCAGAACCCTGCGCCCCGCGATTTCATCCAGAAACGGAGAGGTCAGCATCGGCGTGCGTCGCGCATTGCCCTTCAGGCGTTTTTCGGCAGCTTTCAGCAGTTGGATCGTAGACATGGGCAGTTCCGTTCTTGGACAGGGAGTGTTTGCGCCTTTCTAAGCGGGATAGCCGCGGTTTGAAACGCCTAGTTTTGCGCGGCGATTTCGGGGATGGATGTCAGATCGGACAGGGTTTGTTGCGGCGTCCAGGGCAAACGGTCCATCGGCTCGCCCGCGCGGTTCACCCATGTGGTGTAAAATCCGTACCCTGCCCCGCAAGCCGCATCCCAACCGTTGGACGACACAAACAGCACCTGATCGGGCGCGGTGCCAAACCGCTTGCCCACCAGATCATAGACCGACTTGTGGGGCTTGAACACACCGACGGTTTCAACCGACAGCACATCATCCAGCAAATCACCCAAGCCAGCGGATTGCACCGCACCGTCCAGCATCCTGGGCGAGCCATTGGACAGGATCGCCGTATTTATTCCCGCCGCTTTCAACTGTTGCAACATGGCTGGCACCTCGGGGTAGGCGGCCAGTTCCCAGTAGAGTTGCAAAAGCCGTTCGCGCAATTCGGCGTCCCCTTGCAGACCGTTGTTTTCCAGCGCCCAGTCCAGCCCGTTCTGGGTCACATCCCAGAAATCCCCATGGGCATCGGCCACAGCGCGCAACCATGAATACTGCAATTGCTTCAAGCGCCAGTCCATGGCCAGCTTTTGCCAGCAAGCAGCAAGGGCATCGCGCCCCGGTTCCGCCGCTGCTATGCGGGCGGCAGCGGATACGTCAAACAGGGTTCCATAGGCGTCAAAGATAGCGGTGGTGATGGGCATAGAAGTCTCCTTTTGCCAACACTGGCATTTTGAACACGTGGGGGGAAACGGTTTTTGGCAGACTGATAGGCTTGTGATAAACTATCCTTTCACCCCCTGCCAAACGGGCCACAACCGGAGGACACCATGCCACAAGACACTGCAAACAATCACCACGGAGACATCGTCTGGTCCGAATTGCATCTGCGCGATATGGAGGCCCAAAAGGCGTTCTATTCCGCTGTGGCTGGATGGACGTTTGACAGCATGCCGCTGGCCAGCGGCAGCGGTGATTATGTGGTCGCAAAACAGAACGGACGCCCCATAGCAGGGTTTCTGGACATGGGAATGATGCCCCATCTGGACGGCGTGCCGACCCATTGGCTGACCTATATCGGCGTGGAAGATGTAGATAAATCAGTCGCCGCCGTGGTCGCATCCGGCGGCACTTTGCACCGCCCTGTGTTTGATATTCCGGACGTAGGGCGCGTGGCGGTGATCACCGATGCAGGAGGGGCGAAACTGGCCCTGATGACACAGGCGTCATAAGCCCCCGGCCTCGCCAGGGGCTTAAATTATTTACAGATTTTCAGGCTGCGCCATGCCAATCGCGTGGTATCCGCCATCGACAAAAATGATCTCGCCCGTGGTGAATGCCCCCGCATCCGAGGCCAGATAGACCGCCGTGCCGCCAACTGCTTCCAACGTGGCGTTGGAGCGCAGCGGTGCGTTTGCTTCGGTCGCACGGTAGGTTTTGCGTGCGCCGCCGATGGCTGCCCCTGCAAGGGTGCGCATCGGGCCGGGGCTGATGGCGTTGACGCGGATGCCTTCGGGGCCAAGGTCATTGGCAAGATAGCGCACAGCGCTTTCAAGGGCGGCTTTGGCCACCCCCATGACGTTGTAATTGGGCATAACAGATGTTGCGCCCTGAAAGGTCAGCGTCAGGATCGTACCGCCATCGCGCATCAAAGGAGCTGCGCGTTTGCTAAGGTCAATCAGCGAGAAGCAGGAAATATCCAGTGAATTGGCGAAATTGGCGCGGGTGGTGTTGATGAACCGCCCTGTCAATTCGTCCTTGTCGGAATAGGCCACCGCATGGACCAGAAAATCAAAGGTGCCCCATTTTTCCTTTAATGTGGCGAATAACGCATCCAGCGATGCTTCATCCGTCACATCCGCTTGCACCACCAGATCAGACCCGACGGATTCCGCCAGCGGAATCACGCGGCGGCCCAGATTTTCCGCCTGATAGGTAAAGGCCAGTTCGGCCCCTGCCTCGGCGGCGGCTTTGGCAATGCCCCAAGCGATGGATTTTTCATTTGCGACCCCGATAACGAGACCGCGCTTTCCCTGTAATTGGCCGCTCATGCTCTCTCCTAGAGTATCAGTTTTTGAACTTGCTCAATAGAATAGAGCCGTTGGTGCCGCCAAACCCGAAAGAGTTGGTCATGACTGTATCAAGCCCCGCGTTTTCCACCAGTTCGGTGGCGATTTCACCGGGGTTGATGGCAGGATCAAGGTTCACCACGTTGATCGACGGGGTGATGAAATCATGTTCCAGCATCAGCAGGCAAAAGATTGCCTCCATTGCGCCGGTTGCGCCTTGGGCGTGGCCGGTCATGGATTTGGTGGAACTGATCGGCGGGGTGCTGCCTTCGCCAAAGACACGGCGCACGGCTTCGACCTCACCCACATCACCGACAGGTGTGGAGGTGCCATGTGCGTTGATGTAACTGACCTTGCGTCCTTCTGGCAGGGTGCTGACAGCCAGACGCATGGCCCGCTCTCCGCCTTCGCCGGATGGTGCAACCATGTCATGACCGTCGGATGTTGCGCCAAAGCCTGTGACTTCGGCATAGATTTTGGCACCGCGCGCAATGGCGTGGTCCATGTCTTCCAGCACGACCATACCGCCGCCGCCGCCGATCACAAACCCGTCACGGTCCGCGTCAAACGCACGGGAGGCCAGTTCGGGTGTGTCGTTGTATTTCGAAGACATCGCCCCCATAGCGTCAAACAGACAGGACAGGGTCCAGTCCAGTTCTTCACCGCCCCCTGCGAACATGATGTCCTGTTTGCCCATCATGATTTGTTCGGATGCAGACCCGATACAATGCAGGGATGTGGAACAGGCCGAGGTGATCGAATAGTTGATCCCCTTGATCTTGAACGCCGTTGCAAGGTTCGCCGAAACTGTCGAACCCATACATTTTGGCACCGCAAACGGACCAATCCGCTTGGGCGCGCCTTTTTCCAGAACGGTCTGGTGCGCGGCAAACATGGCCGATGTGGACGGACCGCCCGAACCTGCAATCAGCCCCGTGCGGATGTTTGAAATGGCATCTTCATCCAGACCTGCGTCTGCAATCGCCTGCTGCATGGCAATATGGGCATAGGCCGAGCCCGGCCCCATAAAGCGCAGCGCACGTTTGTCGATATGATCGGCCACGTCAATGTTCACCTTGCCGTGGACCTGGCTGCGAAAGCCCCGTTCCGTGTATTCCGGCGCGGCAACAATGCCTGACGTTCCAGATTTCAAAGAGGCCAGAACCTCCTCTGCGGTGTTCCCGATCGAGGAAACGATTCCAAGCCCTGTGACAACTACCCGACGCATGGTGCTCTCCTATTCACTATATTCGTGTGTGTTGGCAAATCAGGCGTCTGACAAGCCAACTTTCATGTCTGTAACGGTATATATAGGGTCGCCATCAGCAAAAACCTTGCCATTTGCAACGCCAACTTTGATTTTCCGGTCAATGACCCGTGTAAAATCAACATGATAGGTCAGCATTTTACGGTCGGGTTTGACCATGCCTGTCAGCTTCACTTCGCCCACGCCCAGCGCCATTCCGCGCCCCTGCATGCCGCGCCAACCAAGGTTGAACCCCGTTAGCTGCCACAGGCCGTCAAGACCCAGACAGCCCGGCATGATCGGGTTGCCCGGAAAATGGCAGTCAAAGAACCAAAGGTCCGGCTTGATGTCGAATTCCGCAACCACGTGGCCTTTGCCATGCTCGCCGCCATCCGACGAGATTTCGGTGATCCGGTCCATCATCAGCATTGGCGGCAGGGGCAATTGGGCATTGCCGGGTCCAAACATTTCTCCGCGTGCGCATTGCAGCAGATCTTCGTATCCAAAGCTGGTGGGTCTATCTGTCATAAAGGGCAGGTCTCCGATGGTTTTTCAGTGTCGTATTAGTGCTATTATCATTGAGGCCTTGGGGCTGGCAATAGGCCACGCGCCCCGTAAATGCGCCCCGCAGCACCCGCGCAAAAGCGGCGATTTGCTTTTGCGTTTGAATTGGCGGTCAATTCAGGGCATAATCCCCTGAAATCCACGGATTTATCCAGAGGCAGGTATGCAAGACACATTCCCAACCGACATGGGCCCGACAGACATGACCCAAAGCGATGCGGGCGAAAGCCTTGGCCGCAAGTGGCTGTTAAGCGCGGACGTGCGGCCCACCAAGCAACGGTTGGCCCTTGCGGAGCTGTTGGTCGGCGACGGCCGCAACCGCCATGTCACCGCTGAAAGTCTCTATGGGTCTGCGGGCGATCACGGTGCGCAAGTGTCTTTGGCCACAGTCTACAACACATTGCGTGCCTTTTGTGATGCAGGCCTGATGAACGAGGTCACAGTGGACGGCCACCGGTCCTATTTCGATACCCGCGTGGATGAACACCCCCATTACTATTGGGAAGACACCGGCACGTTGACGGATGCCCCGAAGGCTGCGGTCGCATTTGCGAAAGAGCCCGAGGCCCCTGCCGGCACCACAATTTCCCGCGTGGATGTAGTGATCCGCCTGTCGAAGAACGGGTAAATACCGCTGAACGTCTGAAAATTTGACTGAATTGCCTGCGCTATCGCGTGTGGCCGGGTCGGGACTTGGATATTTGGACCAAAAAGAGGCCGGGTGTCAGGCTGGAGTTTCGATCCGGGCCTTTAGAACCATTGGCCGGGCTCCATCAGGCCGAGGTCCATCAGTTGTTGGGAATTCCAGTGGAATTTTTCCGACTTGGCCCAAGCGAAGCTTTCCACATCAAAGGTCGATCCGGGATTGGATTTCAGGTATTTCGCGGTGCGGAACGAGCAAATGGCGATGGTGACCGAATGGTGCCACGGGCATTGATAGGTGTTGTACTCTTCCACATTGAACATCTGGTCTTCGTCCAGTTGCAGCCCGCTTCGCGCTTGAAACAACGCCACACGGTCGATCCGCCGTTTTGTCCACGGAAGATGTTCCTCGAACCGCCATTTCAGCCCGCCGTAGATCGACAACTGCCGATCCATCACGCCGCCGTTTTTCCAACGGGTCAGCGCGTAATAGCCTGACGAATCCAGATGGGCGTTTTCCAGTGAATATCCGTAGGGGTTATTGTCCAGATCCGCTGCGTAGAGGTCGATCACATAGGTAAAGGCCGACTTGCGGCGTTCTTCGGTAATGAAGGTGATCAGTTCCGAAACCGAGCGGTTTTCACAAAACGGAAAGTGCAAATATTCACCGTTGTAGCAATAATAAAGCCAGCGCCCCGGCAATGCGGCAATCGCTTTGTTCACCACGGTGGTCAGGCTATCCTCATTAAACGGGTCGTTCACAATATGGTGACACAGATCCACGCAATCCGTCGGCAAGGCGATGTCATCGCGTGCCAGCAGCAGGATGTTTTCAAACCCGATCCGCGCGTGGTGGCGCAGGGTCGAACCAAGGCCGATTTCATCCTCTGCAAACACCAGTGCCACCGGCCCTTTGGGCAAGGAGCCCCCGTGTTTTTTAAGGAATACGTCCAGAGAGGGTAGTTTCATGGGATGCCTTGAATACTGCGATGACCCGCACCTGCACTCTGGTCAAGCTGTGTTATTTTTTAGTTAAAATGGCGGAAATAAGCCGAAATCACAAGGCTCCCAATTCGGGGGGGGACAAACTCAGTAAATCGTGATGATTTTCAGGCCAACTTCTTGCCGTGTTGCCTTGAAACTGCCTGATAATCGCGCAATTAAAGAGAATAGCAACATTGTAGGGGGGGTAATGGGGCTGATGGGCCTAAAGTTCTGTAAGGGGAATGAAATGAAGCTGAGTGCTGACCGGATGGATTCGGATATGATGCATCACACAACCCAAATTGTGGCTGCCTATGTGCAGGGCAATAAAGTTGCTGTTGAACAAATCGCCACGGTGATGGACGTGGTGCATGAAAAAATAACGCAAATATATCAGGATCGGGTCGGACACGCCAATGACACCATGCCCGCTGTGCCCGTAGAGGACAGCATCACGCCGGACCACATCATCTGTCTGGAAGATGGCAAAGCCTTCAAGATGTTGAAAAAGCATCTGAAAACCAAATACGATTTGTCTCCCGAAGAATACCGCGCGAAATGGGGGCTGCCGATGGACTATCCGATGGTGGCACCGAATTACGCGGTGAAACGTCAGGAACTGGCCAAAGCCAGCGGTTTGGGCCGTAACAGGTAACCCGCAGCCGTTGATGATTTGAACAATTGGGTGTAGAGCCTTCGTTTTGACGGGGCCTGCGCCCTTTTTCATGTGGTGTTAAGATGTCCGAACCGAAAAAACTGTTTGTCAAAACCTATGGCTGTCAGATGAATGTCTATGACAGCGAGCGGATGGTGACCGCCCTTGGCGGGCAGGGCTATGTGGAAACGGACACGCCCGAAGGCGCGGATATGATCCTGCTGAACACCTGCCACATCCGCGAAAAAGCCGCTGAGAAGATCTACTCCGAACTGGGGCGCTACAAGCCGTTCAAACTGGCCAATCCCGATCTGAAAATCGGGGTTGCAGGCTGTGTGGCCCAGGCCGAAGGCGAAGAAATCATCCGCCGCCAGCCAATGGTCGATCTGGTTGTGGGGCCGCAAGCCTATCACCGCCTGCCCGAAATGGAGGCCAAGATCGGTCAGGTCAAAGCGCAGGTGGATACAGAATTCCCGACCGAAGACAAATTCGATCACTTGCCCCGTGGCCCCAAAGCGCGCCGTGCGCCATCAGCCTTTCTGACCGTACAAGAAGGCTGCGACAAGTTTTGCGCCTTTTGTGTGGTGCCTTACACGCGAGGGGCCGAAGTTTCCCGCTCGGTCGCGCAAATTCTGGCGGAGGCCCGCGATCTGGTGGAACGGGGTGTGGTTGAAATCAATCTGCTGGGGCAGAATGTGAACGCCTATCATGGCACCCATCAGGGCAGCGAATGGGGGTTGGCACAGTTGATCCACGAACTGGCCAAGATCGACGAGTTGAAACGTATCCGCTTTACCACCAGCCACCCCAACGACATGGCCGACGATCTGATTGCCGCCCATGGCACCTGTGAAAAGCTGATGCCCTACCTGCATTTGCCGGTACAGGCTGGCAGTGACAAGGTGCTGAAGGCGATGAACCGCAAACACACGGCGGCTGAATATCTGGCGTTGATTGAACGGATTCGCGCCGCACGACCCGATATTGCATTGTCTGGCGATTTTATCGTCGGCTTCCCCGGTGAAACCGAAGAA
>JAXMOF010000067.1:0-20812 GCA_034670045.1 Amylibacter sp.
GTTTCCCCGAGCACTATGTTATCCCCTGTGATCAAAGGCACCAAAATCCAGATGACGGATCGCTCTGCCCGCCGTCTGTGTGATCGCCTTGTCACCCTTGGGGTGGTCAGAGAGCTTACAGGCCGTACCAGTTTTCGCCTGTACGGATTGCCGTGATGGGATCGGAAAAAGAGCCACTATTTGATGCGAACCTTGAAGAGTTGCCGCCGGAATTGCGCTGGCGGGAATGGATGGGTCGGGTGGAGGCGGTGCTGTTTGCCAGCCCCGACCCCGTCCCCCGCGAGGTTCTGGCAAAACTGGTCGGCAGTGGCACGCAGATTGACCTGCTGATTGACGACATTCGCGCCGAACTGGCGCAGCGTCCCTATGAACTGGTTAAAGTGGCGGGCGGCTGGATGCTGCGCACCCGTGCGCAGTTCGGCACTGCAATTCAAAAAGCGGCACAAAGTGACGATCAGGGAGTAAGCCTGAGCGAGGCAGAGTTGGGTGTTCTGGCCACCATCGCCTATCAACAACCGATCAGCCGTGCAGAATTAAAGGATGTGTTCGGCAAAGACGTCAACCGTGATCTGATCGCCCGCCTGCAATATAAAAAGCTGATCGCCAATGGGCCGCGCAGCCCGAAAGCAGGCGCGCCCCATACCTTTGTCACCACACAAGAATTCCTGGTGGCCTTCGATCTGGAAAGTCTGCGTGACCTGCCGGAAATGGATTTTCCTGTGCGTATCCCCCAAAAAATGCAATCACCGCAGGCTAAAAAAAATCTCTCTTAACCCTATGAATAACCTTGTTGCAGCGCTGGTTCATATCCACCTACAAAGGGAACGAACGGAGGGTCGCCATGATCAGAATTGGTAACAACGAAATTTTTCTTCACGATACTGGCGGGGATAAACCTGCCTTGCTGTTTCTGCACGGGATCATGATGGATCATTCGGTTTGGCACCATCAGGTAGAGGCGTATTCTTCGGATTACCGTGTAGTCACTGTGGACTTGCGGGGGCATGGAAAATCAACCTCTGACAGTGCGGATATTTCGCTGGACGATCATGTAGAGGATGTTCTGGCGCTGGTTGAATATCTCGGATTGCGGGATATCACGCTTGTGGGCTGGTCTATGGGGGGATCAATTGCGCTGCTTCTGGCAGCCAATCACGCGGATAAATTCGCCCGTCTGGTTCTGGTATCGACGACGCCTCAACTGCTGGCAGACGCTGACTTCCAACATGCCTTGCCCGTCGCGCAGGCTGAGCAATTGGGTACCTTGCTGTTTACCGACTTTCAGAATGCCTGCGTCGCATTTTGCGAATTGGTCGCCTCGGAAAGCGATTTTGTTGCAGAAAAGCTGTGCCGCATTGCCCAAAATACCCGCACGGATGTGGCGATGACGACATTCCAAAACTCGGGCGCACGCAGCATGCATGGCGAATTGGAACGGATCACCCTGCCGACCCATATCATTGTCGGGGCGATAGATTTCATCTGCATGCCCGCAGCCAGCGATTACATGGCAGAGGTCATTCCGGGCTGTACAACAGGGGCGACCCACATTCAAAATGCAGGCCACGCCCCGTTCATGACGCAGACAGATGTGTTTAATGCAGCCTTTGACAAGGCTCTGGCCTAACCCTACTTTCGGGGCCCGTCAGTTTCAGCGGGCTGGAAAATGGCCCGCCAGAATAACCTGACGGGCCATTTGGCTGTGATGGATCACATCAATCGGGATGGTAGCCAAAGCACGATTTGCGGAAAGGCGATCAGCAGGATCAGCACCACCAGCATCAGCACCACATAAGGCGCGGACCCCGCCACAATCCGCCCCATCGGGGCCGAGGTGATGGCTTTGATGGTGAACAGATTCATACCCACAGGCGGGGTGATCATTGCCATTTCCAAATTCACCACCAGCAAAACGCCGTACCAGACGGGATCGATGCCAAGGTGGATCATCGCGGGCAGGATCACAGGGGCGGTGATCAGAATGATCGCGACAGATTCAAGGAACATGCCAAGGATCAGGATCATGACCATCATCACAATCACAAATCCGATGGTGCCAAGATCGGCAGAGACCAGCGATTCCACCAGTTGTTGGGGCACGCGCATTTTGGTCAACACATGGCTGAATACCGTGGCGCCTGCCAAAATCATGAACAGCATCGCAGACATTCGCGCGGACTCTTGCGCGGAAATCCAGATGTCGCGCCACCCCACGGTGCGATAGATAAAAATGGTGATGATCAGGGCCAGCCACGCCCCTGCGGCGGCAGCCTCGGTCGCGGTGAAAATACCGGCGTACATTCCGCCCAGCACAAAGACCGGCATCAGGATCGACCAAAAGGACTTGCGCAGGGCAACGGCCATTTCCGACAGGCTTGCTATTTTTTCCCGCTGCATGTTGCCTGACAGGGCGGATCGCACCACCGCCCACAGGATAAAGACCCCCGCCAGCAGGGCACCCGGAATGATGCCACCCATGAACAACCCGCCAATAGAGGTATCGGTGGTGACTCCGTACAGGATCATCGGTCCGGACGGCGGGATCAGGATGCCCAAAGTCCCGCCAGCCGCCACAACCCCGTAGGCCAGCCGTTCATCATAGCCAAACCGCAGCATTTGCGGGATCGCAACCGCGCCGATTGTCATGGCGGTGGCTACGCTGGACCCTGAAATTGCGGCAAAGACGGTGCAGGCAAGGATGGTGGCCACTGCCAGACCACCCGGCAGGTGGCGGGTAAAGGTGTAGGCCGTGTCATAGAGGTCATCGACAACACGGCCCCGGATCATGATGTTGGCCATGAAACCGAACAGGGGAATGGCGACCAAGAGATAGCGGTTCACTTCGTGAAAGACCACATCGGTGATCGGCCCGAAATTGCCCTGTGTCATCAACAGCAACGCGCCGCCAAACAGTGTCAGGCCCGCAAAAATCGGTACGCCGGTGAATAGCAGGATCAAAAGAGCCAGCAGGATTGCAAAGATAATCATGGGGCGTTGGACCCTTCGTCTGTGGTGTCAGGCGGGGCTGAAGCAGTGGGAGTTGTGTGCCGCCAAAGAACCAGCGTCTGGATGATCTGTAGCAGGACAACGGGCAGTAAAAGCACCCCGCCCATGGGCAGCAAAAGCTGGAAAATCCAGAGCGGCAGTTCCAGATAGCCTTCGGTCAGCAGGCCGATCATGCGCGAAAACATCGCGGTAAACCAACCGTTGAAGATCAACAGACATGCCACCGCCAGCACCGCGAGCGAGGACCACAGCCGTATTATTATGGACAGGGTGCCGCGGGCCTGTTCGGTTAGGATATCCACCTCGATATGGCCTTTGTCCAACAGCACTTTGGGTGCGGCAAGCATGGTGATTGCGGTCAGGGACAGGGCAACGATTTCATCGCTCCATGTGATGGGCTGGGTGATCATATAGCGCGCCACAACCGAGGCCCCGAGCAGCAGCAGATCAACCAGAACACAAAGGGTGGCCAGCCCGAAGGCCAGATTAACCAAAAGGGTAACGGCACGTTCAAAGTGGCGCAGTGGCTCCGGTAGGTCGGGGTGACCTACCGGAGGGCGAGTGTCGGACAGCGGCGCAGACATCTGCGACCTAGTTCTGGCTCAGAAGGTCTAGCAATACCTTCCCGTCATCGCCCGTCTGCTTTAGAAAAGCCTCTTTTACTGCGGGTTGCATCACATCGCGGATCGCGGCGGACTGGTCATCGGTCAGTACCACAGCCGTCATGCCCACACCCGTCAGATTGTCGATGTCTTCGGGGTTGATACCGTCGTGGGTGATGATCGAACTGGCCACAGCTTTATCTGCAGACCGTTGGATGGCGGCGCGGATATCTTCGGGCAGGCTGTCCCACCACGCGGGATTAACCACAAGATTGTCAAAGGCCAGAAACATGGGTGTGGCGGTGCCGTAATCCTGAACTTCGTAGAATTTCCGGCTAAAGGCGGCAGCAACCCCTGTCACGCCCGCATCAATCACACCGGTTTGCAGCGCCTGATAGGTTTCGGATCCGGGCATGTTCACCGGCGTCGCACCCAAGGCAATCAGACCTTCGTTGAACAACGGGGTCAGGCCGCGGATTTTAATGCCGTTAAAGTCTTCGGGATCGTCCAGCAGACCTTTGGCTGAAGTGAAGATCAGATCATTGGTGTCTACGATCCAGCCGATATTGCGAATGCCTTTTTCCAGCATTTTCGCGTCCAGCATTTCTGCTGCTTTGGACCCCATGAACGCCTTTTGCGCATCGGGCGAGGCCATCAGATAGGGAATTAGCGTGACGGACATTTCAGGAATAGTGCCGCCCCATTGCAGGTTCAGAATCGCGGCGGATTCGATCTCTCCCGAAGCAACGGCCGCGTGGTGTTGCTTTGGATTATAGAGCTGTGCCGCGCCGAAAACCTGCACGTCAACGGCCCCGTTGGTTTCCGCTTCCACATCGGCTTCGAATTGGGCAAAGCGTTTGGCCGAATGGTGGGTTGGCGGGAATTGATGGCTTAGGCGCATGGTATAGTCCTGCGCGAAAGCGCTGCCGCTTGTGACTACAAGCGCCTGTGCCAGCGTCGCCGCACCCGCGATGATTGTGGTGAATTTGGTCATGGTTTCCTCCCTGGTGACCCTGTGGTGTTTTATGGTTCAGACGTCCTCCAACGTCTTTGGTAGCCCCGCACGCGCCAATGCGCCATGTACGGGTTCATCGGGCATTGATGCCTCTAGAATTGCGCGGGGCGCTGCAAGCGCTTCCACGTCGATGCCTGTGGGTAAGCCCATGGTATCGCAGAGGAAAACCATGTCTTCAAAGACTGTGTTTCCCGTAGCACCAGGCGCAAAGGGGCAACCGCCAAGTCCTGCAAGACAGCCGTCCAATACGCGAATTCCGGATTCCAGTGCGGCGGCGCAATTGGCGATGGCCATGCCGCGCGTATCGTGGAAATGCATGGAAATGGGAAAGGTGTCCCCGAAAATCTTGCGCAATTCGCGGGCCATTTGGGACACTTGCGCAGGGCCGCCAAAACCGACGGTATCGGCAACTGCGATAGTGTCTGCACCCGCCGCAACGGCGGCTTCGGCCATGCGCAGAACGTCTTTCTGGTCTACCGCACCTTGAAGGGAACAGCCAAAGGACATGGCGATGCCTGCCGTCAAAACCGGCGGTGTTTCAGCCCCGTCTTTGCGCTGCTGATCCACGCGGCCCAACATGGCCAGCGCGTCTGCGCGGCTGCGGTTGGTGTTGGCACGGCTGTGCGCTTCGGTTGCGGAGACCACAAAAATAATCTCGTCCACCTGCGTGTCCAATGCATCGGCAACCCCCCGTTCGTTCAGGGTCAACGCGGTTGAAAACGCCCCGTCCAAAGCCGCCACAGCGTCGATCATCTGGCGCAGATCGGCAAACTGCGGAAACCGTGTGGCGGGCAGAAATGAACCGACTTCAAAGTGGCGCACCCCTGCGGCATATTCCTGATGCAGCCAGTCGATTTTTTGCGCGGTATTCGGGAATTGTTTGGTCAGTTGCAAACCGTCCCGCAGCCCCACTTCGCGCATCACGTATCGGTCCACGGGGTAAAGTGTCTGTGCGCGGTTCATGCGGCTTTCCCTGACTGGCCTGTGACATGGGCCAAAGTGGCTGCGTCAATATCAAGCGCCCCGAGGATTTCTGCATTGTCGCGGCCAATTTCGGGCACGTCACCGCCCCCAGTCAGCATGACGCCGTCGATTTCAAACGGCAGGGCAGGGGCGCGGAATGTGGTGTCTTCGTAGGCCGAGGTAGACATGCCGCCTGCGCGCATCACATGGGGGTCGTCATACATGTCGCAGGGCTTGGCGATGGGGGAAAACGGCAGGCCCACAGATTCAAATTTCGGGGCGAGTTCTTCTTCGGTTCGCGCGGCGATTTTGGCGGCGACCAGCGGGATGGTCCAGTCACGGGCGTTGATCTGATCCATTCTGTTTTGCAGGCGCGGGTGGGTCAACAGATCATCCAGTTCCAGCAATTTGCAGATTGATGCCCATTGGCCTTCGGTCACGGCCCCGACAAAAATTTGTTTGCCGTTTTTGTCTTTGAAAATGTCATAGACGGGCCATGAAAATTCCCGCTCCGGCATGGGCGGCGGGTTTTTACCTTCCAGTTCGAACTGGACCATATGCTGGGCCACCAGCAGCAGGCAGTTTTCAAACAGTCCGACACGCACCTCGCGGCCAGTGCCGGTGTCTTTCCGTTCCATGAGGGATGCAATGACTGAAAACGCCGCGAACAGACCGCCCATGATGTCATTGGCAGAGGAGCCGACACGCAGCGGGCTGCCCGTCGGGCCGGTCATATAGGCAAGCCCCGTCATCATCTGCACCACTTCGTCCAGTGCGGTGCGGTTTTGATAGGGGCCAGATAGAAATCCTTTGCAGGCGGCAAACACCAGCTTGGGATATTTGGCCCGCAGGGTCTGTGCATCGACACCCGCCTTGACCAGTGATGCATCGCGAAAGTTCTCCACAAACACATCCGCCGTGGACAGCAGCTTATCAAGCGCGGCGCGCCCTGCGTCGGTTTTCACGTCGATGGTGACGGATTTTTTGCCACGGTTGAACAGAGGGAACATCGGACGGCCCATGCCTGTCAGGCTGCGGGTTTTATCGCCCTGTGGCGGTTCGACCTTGATCACCTCGGCGCCGAGATAGCCCAAAAACATACCGCATGACGGGCCCATGATCATGTGGCTCATTTCAACCACGCGGATGCCTGCCAAGGGTGCAAAAGTATCTGTCATTTAAGAATCCTCCAGTTGAAATCAGGTTAGTTGGCAATTTTCCCACAATGAATTATATAGTTTCGAACGTCGGTCTCTATTTTTTCGAGAGCAGTTTATGGATATTCGCCAGATCAAGATTTTCAAATCCGTATTTGATGCGGGCAGTATCGTGGGGGCAGCGGAACTGGAACGCTGCGCACCTTCGGTGATTGCGCATCATCTGGTTAATCTGGAACATCGCTTGGGTCAGACCCTGTTTGACAGAACCTCGCGCGGGGCGTTGCCAACGGTGGCAGGACAGCAGTTTCACACCCATGCGCTGGCTATTTTACGTGCCATTGATAATGCAGCCAGCGACATGCGAGACACGCAGGAAACCCTGTCGGGTCGGGTCACAATCGGGCTGGCATTTTCAGCGGTTTACGGTGTGGGATTGCAGCTGATCAACAGTATGGCAGAGCGTCAGCCGGGCTTGCAACTGGAACTGGCCGAGAGCGTTTCAGGCACCAGTATCGACCGTCTTCTGGCGGCGGATATCGACCTGGCACTGGCCTACAATCCGCCACGGGATTCACGACTGCACCTGACGGCCATCCTTGAAGAAGACATGATTTGTCTGGGCAAACGGGATCTGGTGGGCGATCCTGAAACCCCGATGACGCTGGCGGATTTTCTGACCCGCACCTATGTTTTAACCCGCAAGGGCGCGCGGGGGCGGCCTACGGCGGATGACACGGATATTCAGAAACGGTTGGAACATAATGCCAGTTTCTTTTCCGAGAATGTGTCAGCGGCGCTGTTGTTTGTGAACAGTGGTTCCGGTGTGATGTTGGGCACCCGCAGCAACCTGTTACAGGGCGCGTTTGACAAAGACGTAATCGGGCGCGAGATTACAAATCCAGTGATCACCCGCTCGCTGTTTTTATGTGAACGACGCGACACGCCCGCAACCAAATCAATGGCGTTTACGCGGGATTTGCTGGTGGAACTTCTGGTCCAAGAGATGTCTGCCGGTCGCTGGCCTTGCAGGTCTTTGCTGGCGCAATAGCGCAGGTATTCGGGTTTAAAAAACAGCTCTGGCTTGGTCGGTTCGGGCGGATTTTCCCGTTCCACGCCGCGCGATCCACAGGTCTTTGGCCTGTTCGCGCGCCTGTTCCATCGGTGTGGATCTGGACAAAAGACTAAGCGCCAGCGCGGTGGTTTCAATGATGGTTTCAATGGCGGAGGTCGGGGCCACCTCCCCGTCCCAAATGGCCTGCCATGTTTCCAAGCGATTGAATTCGTCGCTTTTTTCCACCCGCCGCATTCCATGCGGACCAGAGACACCAACCCGTTCTTTTAAAAGTTTGCCATCGCGCATCAGGAATAGATCCTGCCCTTTGCCGGGCACTATTTGCGCCACATCGCGGTGGCCGGACAATACGGCGTAGGTTTCCCACCCCAGCCGTACCGCCGCGTCCCGTTGCAACATGGGGCGCCCGTGGGCCCGCATCCCTGTCAGCGTGACAGCCGCCCCGCCGGGGTTCAGCATGGGGGCGATGAACTGGGTGGCATTGGGCATCATAAACAAGGGATAAAGAGACAAAAGCTGCCGTAAGGCGGGGGCAAAGCCTTCGATGGGAATAAAGGACAAGCCGGCGTTTTGGGGGGCTGACTGGCCGGGGGGCCAGTTTTGTACGACAGGCAGTTGTGCATGCTCAAAAGCTCGGCGCACAACGCCGTCTTCAAAACCGTGCATCACAACCCGATACCCTGCCTGCGACACAAGGCGGGCGGAATGGACGAACAGGGGTTGCCCGTGGGCGCGCGGCGACAGATAGGCGGGCCAGTCCAGATCGGCCTGACCTGCGCCGGGGTCTGCAAGCCCGCTGTGGCGGCGGGCGGCGCGGGTAAAGCCCGCGAGTTCCTGATCGGTCATGCCACGGGTTTGCAGCGCGATCAGAAACGCACCGATTTGCACGTCCACCACCTGTTGGGACAGCAAAATGCCAAAGGCGTCTTCGGCCTCGGTCTCGTCCAGCGGGCGGGTTTGCCCTGTGGCATTCCCGATGGTCGCGATATAGGCGGCCAAACGGCGCACAGGGTCGCTGTCATTGCCCAACACGGCGATACGGTGGGCAATATCAACGGCACTGGGGCCTGTGCGGGGTTCTTTCCACTGATCCAGCGCAAGGGGCGGACGGCGCAGCAAAGGCGCGCTTTTGGGCGCGTCGTCCTGAGGTGGACCCAAAAGGGAATTCGCTTCGGCCACAAGGGCGCGAATGCGCGGGCGCAGGTCTTCGGCGAAACGGGTCGGGACCAAACCCTTGCCGGTGCGTTCAAACAGGTCATCGTCAAAATGATCCCGCAGCTTTTTCAGAATCCTGCTCATGGCGGGGGGTGTTTTGCCCAGTTTGTCACCGGCGCGCGCCAGACTGCCCTCAACGAGGATCGCATCAAAGACGACCAGCAGTTTCAGCCGGTCTATATCCTGAATCATTTCAGCGGCTGATGGGCCGCTACGCCCCGTCGCAATATCCATGACTGCGCTTCCTTCCAGAAACTACAAGTTAGAACCATTCCAAACCGAACGGGTTTGTCTTGGGATAGGACTGCCTATAACAAACAAAACTACTCAGGAATAGGGTGTGCGGCGCGCAAATGCAAAGCCGCAACTCCCAAGCTGAAAATCTGAAACCACATGAACGGAAAATAAACATGCGAGCCCTTCTAAGCGCGGTAGTTTTAAGCACGGTTGCAACCTTGGTCAGTGCGCAGGACAGTACGATTGAAACGGCACGGGGGGCAGTAACTTTTGCAGCAGCGCCGCAAAAGACAGTTGTTCTGGATCTGGCGATTCTGGATATTTTTGACAGGCTGGAAATCCCCGTGGCAGGTGTGACTAGCGGCGTGAAACCAGAATACCTTAGCGGATATGCGGATGCTGCCTATGCGCAACTGGGCAGTGCTTTTGAACCGGACATCGAGAAACTGAACGCGCTGTCTGCTGATCTGGTGATTGTTGCAGGGCGCTCCAGCACCAAATTCGACGCGTTTTCCGGTATCGCACAGACGATTGATCTGACTTCAGACAGCACCAATCTGTTCGGTTCGTTAACCCGCAACATGACCGAACTTGGCAAGCTGTTTGACAAGGAAGAACAGGCGGCATCCACGCTGGCAGCCCTGAACGACCGATTTGCAGCAGTCCACGAAAAAGCGGCGCAAGCGGGCAAAGCGCTTGTCATCATCACCACCGGCGGGCGGATGAGCACCCATGGCGCGCAGGGTCGTTTTGCCACGATTTTCAACGAGATGGGCTTTACTCCGGCGGTTGCAGAGGTAAAGGCGGGAAACCACGGGCAGCCGATTTCCAACGAATTTATTCTTGAAACCAATCCAGACTGGATTTTTGTGGTGGACCGCGATGCGGCGATCGGGCGGGACGGGCAGCCCGCCAGACAGATGCTGGACAACCCGCTGGTGCATAAAACAACCGCTTGGAAAGAGGACCATGTGGTGTTTCTGGACCCGGCCGATTGGTATCTGGTCGGGGCGGCTGGCCCGACGGCTCTTGATCGTGCTTTGACGCAGATTTCCACGGCTCTGGAAGACTGATCTTTTGATGCGCGCCGACATGCATATTCCCGTACCCGCAAGGGCGCGGATCGGTGCCGTATTGTGCCGCTCGCCTTTGGCTGGCGGCACGGTTCTGGTGCTGTTGGCGGTGGCCAGCCTGTTGGTTGGTGCCACGGGTATCGGCCTGTCGAGCCTGATCAACGATCCGGATGCACGTGCAATTTTCCTGACCAGCCGTCTGCCCCGTACTGCCGCTCTGGTTCTGGCGGGGGCGAGTTCGGCGATTATGGGGGCGATTGTGCAGCGGCTTGTCAGCAACCGGTTTGTGGAACCCTCCACCATGGGTACGGTGGATAGTGCGAGTTTGGGGCTGTTGATCGGCCTGCTGTTTCTACCCGAAGCCCCGCCGATGCTGCGGATGTGTATCGCCGCGCTAAGCGCTTGGGTGGGGACGGCATTGTTTGTGCTGTTGTTGCGGGCGGTGCCGCTGCGTTCGCCTTTGATGCCACCGTTGCTGGGCATCGCTTTTGGCGGGATTATCGGCTCTGCCACCAGTTTTATCGCCTATCGCTATGATCTGATGCAGTCCCTGTTTTCATGGACTTCGGCTGATTTTTCGGTGGTCCTGAGCGGGCGCTACGAATTGTTGTATATTGTGGCGGGGGTTACGGCCCTTGGCTGGTTTGCCGCGGATCGCTTTACATTGGCTGGGCTTGGGGAAGATGTTGCGCGGGGGTTGGGGCTGAACCCTACGGCTATTCTTGCCTTGGGCATTTCAATTGTCGCTGCTGTGACTGGCGCGATAGTTGTGACGGTCGGGTTTATCCCGTTCCTTGGACTGGTGGTGCCCAATCTGATCGCCCGCTGGCGCGGCGACAATCTGCGCCGCTCTTTGCCGCTGGTGGCATGGCTCGGGGCATCCGTCACGCTGGCCTGCGATATATTCGGGCGGCTGGTGTTTTATCCCTATGATCTTCCGATCGGGGTGACCATGGGCGTGCTGGGCGCTGTTGTGTTCCTGTGGCTTTTGCTGAACAGGTTCGCGCGATGACCCCTGAAACCCGCAGCCTGCGGGCCAGAAGCCTGATGGGGGCAGGCGCCATTCTATGCGCCGCATTGGTCTTGGCGTTTCTGACCGTGGGGGCCACTGGAAGCTGGTCTTTCATCCTGTCGTTTCGCGGCGAGAAACTGATCACCATTGCGCTGGTGGCTTGGGCTGTGCCGTTTTCCACCGTTTTGTTCCATACTCTGTCGAACAACCAGATATTGACCCCCTCGATCATGGGGTTTGATGCGCTTTTTGTGCTGGTGCAGACCTTGGCCGTGTTCCTGCTGGGTTCGGCTGCGGTGGCGCAAATCAATCCGGTTTTGATGTTCGGCGGAGAACTGGCGCTGATGACGCTGTTTTCGCTGGCGCTCTACCGTGTATTATATGCCAGATTGTCCGTGTCGCTGGAATTGCTGCTGTTGGTCGGGATCATTTGCGGGGTTTTGTTCCGCTCTATCGCGGGACTGTTGCAGCGGGTGATTGATCCGGGTGAATTTCTTGTGCTGCAAGACCGGATTTTTGCCAGCTTCAGCACCGCCACATCGTCAGAGCAAGCCTGCGCCGCTGTTTTGATCGGGGTTTCATCCCTTTGGGCTTGGCTGCGCCTGCCTGCCATTGACGCCATGATGCTGGGCCGTGACCGTGCCATCGCCGTTGGCGTGAACCACAGGCAACTGTCTATTGAAATCTTTCTGATTGTCACCTTTCAGGTCGCTGCCTCGACCGCGCTTGTGGGGCCGATCACGTTCTTCGGCCTGCTGGTTGTGCACCTTGTCTATCGCCTTATGCCTGGTGCATCCCATCGGATCACCATTCCGCTGTCGGTTCTGCTGGGGTTCCTTTTGCTGATCAGCGCGCAGGTGATACTGGAGCGGATTCTGGGGTTTGTCGGCACCGTTGGCATGATCATCGAGTTTCTGGGCGGCATTGTTTTTGTTCTACTCTTGATCGGGAGCCGCAGATGATCCGCGTTGAAAACCTTAGCAAATCCTACGCTGACACATTGGTCGTGGATATTGCCGAACTGGACCTGCCGCAGGGCGGGGTGACGGCTGTAATCGGGCCAAACGGGGCAGGAAAATCAACCTTGCTGTCAATGATCGGACGGCTGGAAACCCCGTCAACCGGCGCTGTGTTTCTGGATGGGCAAGACATCCGCAGCATACAAAACACCGAACTGGCCCGCCGCCTTGCGGTGCTGAAACAAGACAACACATTGTCCGCAAGGCTGACGGTGCGCGATCTTGTGGCCTTTGGCCGCTATCCTTATTCCAAAGGCCGCACCACGCGTGAAGACCATGAAAAAGTGGATGAATCCCTTGAACTGGTTGCCTTGACGCCCTTCAAGGACCGGTTCCTTGATGAACTGTCCGGCGGGCAGCGGCAACGGGCTTTTGTGGCCATGGTTCTGGCACAGGACACGGAATATGCGCTGTTTGACGAACCCCTGAACAGTCTGGATATCAGCCACGCGGTCACGGTCATTCGCCTGTTGCGGCACGCGGCGTCCGAATTGGGCAAGACGGTTGTTGTGGTGCTGCATGACCTGAATTTCGCCGCCCGGCACGCCGACCATATCATCGCCATGCAAGCGGGCAGGATCAGAGAATCCGGTCCCGCAAAACAGATCATCCGCGAAGACCTTTTAAGGTCGCTTTATGACACTGAACTTACCGTAACCACCAGAAACGAAAGGGTGTTTGTTGATGTTTTCGGCTGAGCCCCTTCTTAAAAACTGCCCTTCCCGCCAATTGGCACATGCTGACAGCCAGACACATCGGGCACCCCACACTTTCGAAAGGACTTAAGATGAAAAGTGTAATGAGAACGCATCTCGGGCGGACAGCAGGCGTCAGCGCCCTTCTGGCCACTGCGGCGCTGGGAAAACCTGTTGCTGCCCAAACGGCCGATCCGCTGCCCTTTGACCTTGGGTCGATCACAATTACTGCGGGCGGATTTACCCAAAGCGTGACAGATGCGCCGGCCTCGGTCACGGTTGTCACCAGCGAAGAACTGGAAAAAGGCAATATCACCAACCTGTCAGATGCCCTGCGCGAGGTTCAGGGCGTTACAACCACGGGTGTTGCAGGGGAAAAAGACATCAAAATCCGTGGTTTGCCGGGGGATTACACGTTGATCCTGGTGGATGGAAAACGCCAGGGTACACGGGAAAGCCGCACCAATGGTTCGGCGGGGTTTGAACAAAGCTTCATCCCGCCCGTGGGCGCTATTGAACGGATCGAAATTGTCCGTGGGCCGATGTCCTCGCTTTACGGGTCCGACGCGATGGGCGGGGTGATCAACATCATCACCAAACCCGTATCCTCGGAATGGGGCGGTTCAATTACTGCGGAAACGCGGATACCTGAAAACGGCGAAGACGGCGGGTCGAACCAGTTGTCCTTTTATCTGAACGGACCACTGGTGCAGGATAAACTGGGGCTGCAACTGTGGGGGCGGGGCCTGAAAGAGGATGAAGCAAACCTGATCGGTGGCCCTGCGGAACAGCGCGACATCGACCTGACAGGGCGGCTGACCTGGACCCCTGTGCAAGATCAGGAATTTGCGCTGGAATACGGCCGGTCCGAAATCAAACGCTACAGCAATCCCGGTGCCAGCCTTGATCTGATCGAAGACCCGGACCAGCAGGATAATTCCCGCGAGGATCTGTCCCTAAGCTATGTGGGGCAATGGGGTCAGACGACCACCGAGCTAAGTTTTCAACGGGAAGTGGGCGAGCGGACCAGTTATGACTGGACCGGAACCGCACTTGAAGAAAGCCTGCGGTCCCCTGAAATTGTGAACTCTGTGCTGGACGGGAAAGTCACCGCACCTTTCAGCTTGAACGGCGAGCATACTTTTGTTGGCGGGTTCCAGTTGCGCCGTGCTGATCTGACGGATCAGAACCCCGGCCTCGGCGATGGGATCGACCATAAGTACAGCTCTGACGAATGGGCAATTTTTGCCGAGGACGAATGGTGGATCACCCCTGACTTCGCCCTGACGGCAGGGCTGCGCTATACCGACAGTGAGGCTTTTGGCGGAAAACTGACACCGCGGCTTTATGCGGTCTGGAACGCGACGCCATCGCTGACCATCAAGGGTGGCGTATCAAGCGGCTATCGCACGCCCTCTATTCGCCAGACGGTTCCGGGGTATTTTTATACCACGCAACGCGGGGCAGGGGTGATTGTGTCAAATTCGGACCTGAAGCCGGAATCCAGCACTAACTTCGAAGTTTCAGCCCTTTGGGAGCGGGATACCATCGAATTTGGCGCCACCGTGTTCCGGACCGAATTCAGCGACAAGATCGAAAGCTTCAATACGGGCGGGCTGATCAATGTGGGTGGCACGGATTACAACCGTTGGGAATATCGCAACATTCAGGATGCGACCATCCAAGGGGTGGAACTGACCGCCCGCGCCGATCTGTCAGACGCGCTGTCAATCCGCGGGTCGTATACCTTTACGGATTCCAGTCAGAATTCAGGGGAATACGCAGGCTTGCCGCTGTCCCGTTCCCCCCGTCATGCGGCCAATCTGCGGCTGGACTGGATGACTCCGAAGGACGGTCTGGATGTCTGGGGGGCGCTGACCTATCACGGGTCTGAAGTGAATGCAGGCGCGCGGATCGGGACCAACGGCACGCCTTATGCCTATGATTCAACAGGCACGGCGATTGCTTATAAGTATGACGCTTATACCACGCTCGATATCGGCATGGCCTATGCGATCAATGATAAAACCACGCTGAACGCTGCGATTTACAATGTGACCGATTCATCTGTGACTGAAATCGAAAGCAACACCTATCAGCCCGGCCGTTCGCTTTGGCTAGGTCTGACAGCCAAGTTCTAGGAAATGGTCCTGCACGCTATGTTGGGCGTGGTTCTGGATGAAAAAATGCCCCGGCTTGGAAAAGTCGGGGCATTTTGCGTTTTTGGTTAGCTGTGCGCTGGCGTCGGGGCCGGTGTCACGGGGTTCGGCTTGCGTCTGGAAAACACCTTGTCAATCACCACAAAGAACACAGGCACAAAGATGACTGCCAGCGCTGTGCCGGTGATTGTGCCAAACAGTGTGGCGTAGCCGATGGCCTGACGTGCCCCTGCACCTGCGCCCGAAGACAGCACCAAAGGCACCACCCCCAGCCCGAAGGCGAGTGAGGTCATCAGGATAGGACGGAAGCGGGCTCTGGCTGCGGCGCGCGCAGCCTCTAGCGCGGTTTCCCCTAGGGTTGCCATACGTTCGCGGGCAAATTCCACGATCAGAATGCCGTTTTTACCCGTCAAACCAACCACGGTCAGCATCCCCACTTGGAAATACACCCCGTTGGACTGACCCCCGATCAACGCCCCCAGCAGTGCGCCAAGGATACCGACCGGCATCGCCATCAACACGGCCATGGGAATGGTCCAGCTTTCATAAAGGGCGGCAAGGCACAGGAAAACCGCCGCCAGTGCCAGACCGTACAGGGCCAAGGCCCCGGCACCTGCCTCTTTTTCCTCTAGGGACATGCCGGTCCATTGCAGGTTAAAGCCGGGTGGCAGTTGGCTGGCAAGCTCTTCCATCACGGCAATTGCATCACCGGATGTATAACCCTGCGCAGGGGCTCCTTCGATCCCCATGGCCATCAGCGCGTTGTAGCGGCTGACCTGCTGTGGACCATAAACCCATTCCTGCGTCGAGAAGGTGGAGAAATCCACAAAATCCCCGTTCGCATTCTGAATCCGCCACAGTGACAGGTCTTCGGGCACGGATCGGGCGGCAGGTTCCCCCTGCACAAAGACCCGTTTGACCCGACCTTCATACAGGAAGTCGTTCACATAGGCACTGGACCAGATGGTGTTCAGGAAAGTGCCCACATCCGCAGCCGTCACCCCGACAGCCCCCGCTTTGGCCCAGTCGATGGTCAGGTGGAATTGCGGCGCGTCTTCGACGCCGTTCGGCCGTACTGCTGTCAAAGCAGGGTGTTGCGAGGCCATGCCCAGCAACTGGTTGCGGGCTGCCAAAAGCTCGTCATGGGTTTTGGCGCCAGTGGCTTGCAGATAGGCGCTAAATCCGTTGGAATTGCCAAGTTCGGGCATGGCAGGCGGGGCAAAAGGCACGACAATGGCTTCTTGAATGCCCCCCATCAAGGGGCCGAAAGCCCGACCGGCCACCGCCTGGATTGAATCCTCGGGGGCTGTGCGTTCTTCCCAGTCGTTCAGCCGGACAAACATCATACCCATGTTCTGGCCCTGACCCGCAAAAGAAAACCCGCGCACCGAGAAAACGGAATCCACGTTTTCATGTTCGGCTGTCTGCCAATAGTTTTCAACCTTGCGCAGCACCTTTTCCGTGGCGCCCGCTGTTGCACCAGACGGCAATTGCACGATGGTGAACAAAGACCCCTGGTCTTCTTCGGGCAGAAAGGATGTGGGCGCCCGTTGATACAGTACGACCATGCCGCCAACGATCAACGCATAGACGATCAACATGCGCAGCGGCGCACCAGTTGCCCGTCGCACAGTTGCAGAATAGCCGTTGGTCAGCCCGCCGAAATAGCGTTCAAACCCGTTGGCAAATCCTGTCCCCAACCGCGACAGCAGACCAATACGCTTGCTGCCTGCATGGGCGTGGGGTTTGATAATGGTGGCACATAACGCAGGGGTAAAGATCAGCGCAACCAGCACTGACAGACCCATGGCCGACACGATGGTCACGGCGAACTGCTTGTACATCTCGCCCGTGGAGCCGCCAAAAAACGCCATTGGTACAAAGACCGCCGACACAACCAGGCCAACGCCCACCAGTGCGCCTGAAATTTCGTCCATGGATTTTTCGGTCGCTTCTTTCGGGTTCAACCCTTCATCATGCATGATCCGTTCGACGTTTTCGACTACAACAATGGCATCATCGACCAACAGACCAATGGCCAGAACCATCGCCAGCATGGTCAGCGTGTTGATGCTGAAGCCAAGGGTTGCCATGATGCCAAAGGTGCCCAGCAACACAACCGGAACCGCCATTGTCGGGATCAACGTGGCGCGGAAATTGTGCAAGAACAGCAGCATAACCAAAAACACCAGAACAATCGCTTCGGCCAAAGTGTGCAACACAGCCTCGATCGAGATCAGAACGAACGGGGTGGTGTCGTATGGGATGACATAACTGACACCCGCTGGCAGATTGTTGGCGAGTTCGTCAACCTTTGCTTTCACGATGTCAGCCGTGTCGAGCGCATTTGCCCCTGACGCAAGCTGGATCGCCATGCCTGCCGCAGGTTTGCCATTGAAAAAGCCCGCGATTTCGTAGTTTTCGGTGCCGAGTTCGGCCCGTGCCACATCGCGCAACAGGACCAGACCGCCATCGGTATCTGCCCGCACAACGATGCGTTCAAAATCCTCGGGGGTTTTCAGCAGGGACTGGGCAGTGATGGTTGCGTTCAGCTCCTGGCCTTCCGCCGCAGGCATCGCGCCAAAAGACCCTGCCGAGATTTGTGCGTTCTGCGCAGTGATCGCTGCCACAACAATTTCGGGCGACAGGTCATAATATTTCAGCTTTTGCGGATCCAGCCAGATCCGCATGGCATATTCAGAGCCAAAAACCTCGACCTTACCGACCCCTGTCAAACGGGAGATCGGCTCGACCATGTTAGAGGCAAGGTAATCCGCAAGGTCGATATCGCGCCGCGCTCCGTCATCGGACACCAGCCCGACAAGCATCAGATAGCCGGTTGCCGATTTTTCCACCGTAACCCCTTGTCGGGTAACGGATTCCGGCAGGGTCGCTTCGGCCAGCGCAAGTTTGTTTTGCACCTGAACCTGCGCGATGTCGGGATCGGTTCCCAGATCAAACGTCAGCGTGATCGTTGCCCGTCCTGTCGATGTGGTCGAGGAACTGATATAGCGCAGCCCGTCCAGACCGGTCATTTCCTTTTCAACGATCTGCACCACCGTATCCGATACGGTTTCAGCCGAAGCCCCGGGGTACGTGGCACCGATCACAATAGAGGGACCGGCAATCGACGGATATTGCGCGATTGGCATGCGAGACACCGCAAGCGTTCCGACGGCCATCACGATAATGGCAAGGACCCATGCAAAAATGGGTCGGTTGATGAAAAATCGCGACATGGATCAGTTTCCTTCAGCGGCGTTCGGGGCAGGGGCGCCTTCGGACGGGATGATTTGTGCAGGGGCACCGGGGCGGGCTTTTTGAAAGCCGGAAGTGACCACTTGATCACCTGTTTTCAGGCCCTCGGTTGTGACCCAGAAACGGCCCGAAGAGCCAAGGATCGTCACGCCTCGTTCGGCGATTTTACCGTCCTCGACAACCCAGACATTGGCGTTGCCATTTGCAACCCGCATCACAGCACTTTGGGGCACCAGAACAGCCTCGGCTGCAGCGGCTTGGGGGACTTCGACTTCGATATAAAGACCGGGCAACAGGCGATAATGGGGGTTTGCAACGGTCACGCGCATGGTGACCATGCCTGTTGTCGGTTCGACCTGCGGCTCTGCCGCACGGATGTGACCTTCTTCGTTGTAGATTTCACCATTTGGCAAAATCAGCGTCGCATCGACTCCTTTGAAAAAGGCCCGTGTTTCATCGGCACTGTCCCAGCCCAGCAGATCATTCACTGATTGCGTGACATCCACATAAATCGGATCGAGCGTGCGGATTGTTGCCAGAACCGCGGCTTGCTGTGCGCTGACAAGGGAGCCGGTTGTCGTGTCAGACAAGCCGATAACGCCTGTCACAGGCGCTGTGATTGTGGTGCGGTCCAGATTGATCTGCGCGCTGGTCAGCTGCGCCTCGGCAGATTGCAGGGAGGCGGCGGCCTGACTGCGTGTGGCTAGGGCCTGATCACGGTTGGCGGCAGACCCCGCGTTCTTTGAAAACAGGTCTTCGGCGCGTTCTGCATCGACTTTGGACAGATCATAGCTGGCCTGTGCTTGCGCCACAGCAGCACGGGCGGCTTCGACCTCGGCGCGGTATACGTCATCTTCGATCTGATAAAGCGGCTGGCCGATTTCAACCCAGGCCCCTTCTTCGAACAAACGTTTGCTGATGATGCCAGACACCTGCGGACGGACCTCGGCCACGGTAGAGGCTTTGACCCGACCGGGCAGACGCTTGGTGATCACATGCTCGACAACTTCGGCGGTCATTGCGGTTACTTGGGCCACCGGCGCCTGTTGTGACAAGGCCGTCAGGGGCCAAAGACAAAGGGCGGCCAAGGTGACGGACAGTCCTGCCCGTGTGCGAAATGAATCATGTCTCATGTGAGAGCCTTTCTGGGTATTCGGGCGTTTTGGCAGTACCAAGCGGCACATCCAAAACGCCCCCTGTATAAGAGGGACAATGGCATTCTGTTGTGTGTGTGAAGGGCCGTTCGTCCGGGTGTTGTTGTTTCGTAATTGCGTTCAGTCCGTTGGTTTTTTCACGCGGATGAATTCCATTTGTTTGCGCAACATTTTGCTGCCCAGTTCCGCAAGTGCGAAACTTTTGTCGCTGCGCAGCCATTCATTCAGTAGCCCTGACATCGAAGACATCAGCAACACGGTGGTTTCTTCCGGTGTGAAATCGGGATTCAAGCTGCCCTGCGCGCCCGCAAGTTCGGTCAGTTTGCGTAGGGTCTGGCATAAGTCGATGTTCACTTCGGCCGACCATTGCGAGCCGGCTTTATCCAGCATATGCGCGTTCATGATCCTGAACATGCGCTGCTGGCGCTTGTCTACTTCAAAGATTTTCAACATGTCGATTGCGGATTGTTCCAACAGCCCCAAAGGGTCTTCGGGATTGTTTTCCGCTGCAGTGCGCATCAGGATTTTTTGCGGTGGGATACTGCGTTCGTGCAAGGCGCGCAGCAGATCCAGTTTATCTTTGAAATGCCAATATAAAGCCCCGCGTGTCACGCCAGCCTTTTTGGAAATTTTTTCCAAAGAGACAGCAGCAGTGCCTTGCGTGCAGAACAATTTTTCCGCCGCATTCAAAATTGCGGTGCGGGTTTGTTCAGCGTCTTCCTTTGTCTTGCGCATGTGAGCCTCTTCTTTCGAGGCACTCTGTACAAACATTCATGAATGTATGTAAACGCCTTTCGAACACGGCGTGGATCAACAATTTGTGTACGGAATTTCTGGTCTTTTTTCAGCGCTGCACTATCAGTCGGCGCAGGGGGTTTGCCGTTTGCGGGGCACCTTTGGTACCGCGACTTTGCGCTTCTGGCGGGCTTTAGCTGCGCCAGACCTCTACACTGCGGGCGAGTTTATCCAGCAATCGCAGCAGGTCTTCGGTTTCTTGCGGGTCCAGAATATCCAGCATCTTCTTTTCGGCTTCCTGAAAGGTTGCAAGGATCTGGTCATGCACGATCTGCCCCGCAGGGGTGATGTTCAACACCTGCCGTCTGGTATCAACCGGATCGCGGCTGCGGGTCAGATAGGCCTTTTTTTCAAGCGACCCTACCGCGCGGCTGACG
>JAXMOF010000068.1:0-20561 GCA_034670045.1 Amylibacter sp.
CGCGGTTGTAGCTCAGCTGGTTAGAGTGCCGGCCTGTCACGCCGGAGGTCGCGGGTTCGAGCCCCGTCAACCGCGCCACTGAAACGTTTGGGATGGCAGACGCCACGGTATGTAAATACTTAGTGCGGTTGTAGCTCAGTTGGTTAGAGTGCCGGCCTGTCACGCCGGAGGTCGCGGGTTCGAGCCCCGTCAACCGCGCCACCCAAAACATGAAAAGCGGTCCTTCGGGGCCGCTTTTATGCTTTCCAGGCATAGGTTTAAGTCTGATTTAGGTAGGGCGCGTGCAGGTTCTGGTGGTGCAGGCCGTCACAATGCCTGGAAACCGGCTGCGTCGAATCGAAGGATAGCTTGTAGGGGAGGTCAGCTTTTGGTCAGCGCGTCCGGCAGGCTGATCCCAGCCACTTGTTCGGGAATCGGATCTTGCGCCAAAGGATGGGTGTCGAGCTTGAAGCTTTCAGGGTTGTCCATTGCCTGCCAACTGCCTCCGATGAAAATCTCAAGCGCGCCGAAGCTGGCTTTATATTGCATCTTGGGACTGCCCGGCACCCAATAGCCCAGATAGACGTAGGGCAGGCCAGCTTCGCGTGCGATCTCGATATGATCAAGGATCATATAGGTGCCAAGCGACCGGGGGTGCAGGTCCGGATTGAAGAAACTATAGACCAGCGACAGCCCGTCTTCGAGCACATCTGTCAGGCAGACAGCCGTCAGTGCATCCCGTTTCTGTTTGCCTGTGGCGGGGCTGTGGTATTCCACCACGCGGCTGCGCACGGGTGTTTCCTCGATCATAGAGGCGAATTCGAAAACATCCATATCCGCCATGCCGCCATCCGCGTGACGGGCGTTCAGATAGGTGCGGAACAGGTCGAACTGTTCTTCTGTGGCCCAGGGGCTGGTGGCCTGACGGGACAGGTCCTTGTTCTTGGACAGGATGCGGCGGTGGCTGCGGCGCGGCTTGAAATCGGCCACGCGGATGCGGGCAGACAAGCAGGCGTTGCAATCCGCACAAGACGGGCGGTACAGTACATTCTGAGAGCGGCGAAACCCCTGCTTGGACAGCGCATCGTTCAAAACCGTGGCATGATCCCCCTGCAACGCTGTAAACAGCTTACGCTCCACCCGCCCGTCAAGATAGGGGCAGGGCTGTGGCGCGGTCACATAAAACTGGGGTGCCAATGGCAATGTATGGCGCATGTGTCTCCCTTGGGCGTTCTTCCGGAATTCAGCGTAGCGCGGGTCGGTCTGTTTTTGCAACCCGCTATTGTAACGTAGGCGGGATCATTCCGCCGGGCGGTTGATCGCCGCTGTTCCCAAAAGCAGATCGTGCAGACCCTGTCCACGGTCATTCAGCAAGATACACAGGATATTGGCGATGATTCCAAGCCCCGACATAAAGACAAATATAAACAATCCCGTGTGCCAGAAAGCCTGTGCCCCTGTCAGGCGGTCGCCTGAGGCATTGCGCACCTCTATTCCGGTCACCCGCATGCCAAGGGTGGCAGACCATCTGCTGATGCAGAAAACACGATAGGCAAGGTTGGCGACAAAGGCCAAAACGGGGAAAATAAACGCCATCAGGCCAAGACTGGCGATGATAAAGGCCAGACAGATTCCCAGCACGGCGATCAGATCAATGGCCCAGGCCACCAGCCGTTTGGCGGGAACGCCGTCATAAAATTGCGCATCAAGGCGCGGGTCGGGAAGAAGAGAGTTTTGCATAATGGCTCATATGGAAAGTGCGCCACCCTTTTACAAGGGCGGCGCGACAAGGCCAAGAGGGCAGGCTGGCCTTGACGTTGCTGGGAAAACTGCAGCCGCCTTAAACGGTTTCAGTTGCGGGGGCAGGGGGGGCCACATCGCGGGCGCGTTCGTTCATGAACTGGTCGAACTCGGTCTTGTCCTTGGCATCGCGCAGACGTTGCAGGAAGGCCTGAAAGGCGGTTTGCTCGTCTTCCAGCCGCTTCAGCGTGTCATCGCGGTAAGCGTCAAACGCCAGATTGCCAGAGGACTGCGGGTCAGCGCGACGGCGGCTGATTTTTTTGGACGAACGGTTGCAGAAAAAAGAACCTGACATACGATTGCTCCAGATCATGTAAAAGAGGATTGCCAGCCCGACGGGCCATAAAAATATGAAACCAAGGATCATAGCGGCCAACCAAGCCCCTTTGCCCCGTTCATCGAGCCAGCTTTCAGTGGAATAAAACCAAGTTGCGGGCGTTGACATAAGAAGTGTCCTTTCTGGGTTGCGTAATGTGAATGTTAATTACATTTACATATTTCGGGTCTGCACGGCGAAAGTCAAGAGGCGGGTGGTAAAATTTTTGGCCGATCCGCAATTCGCGGTGAAACATGGGTGGTAAGCGGGGTGGCCTGAAAGAAACAAGGGGGCAGTTGGCGGAGTTCGTAAAGCACGCGACATAGCTGCCATCCGAACGAAACATGTAGAATGACCGCTTCCAGCCCGAAGCTGACATGGCAATGCTGCCTAACCTGATTATACAGGAGGTTTATATACCTTTTGACCAATAGTCGCTTGGGTTAACTTTGCCGATCCAGTAGCTTGAAGGCTACAGCAAGGAATTGACGCAATGGCGCTACACGAGAAACGGTATCAAGTCTTTATCAGCTCAACTTTCGAAGATCTGAGAGAGGAGCGCCGTGCGGTTCAGGACGTGGTCATTAGCACCGGAGATTTTCCTGTTCAGATGGAGTCCTTTCCGGCGGCGGATTTAGATCAATTCACGTTCATAAAGTCACTGATTGATCATTGCGACTACTATGTTCTCATTATCGCGGGGCGTTACGGCACAATGGCTGAAGACGGCATGAGCTACACCGAGAAAGAATACCGCTACGCGGTTTCGAAGGGCGTCCCAGTGTTGGTGATGGTCCATAGCGAACGCGGCTCTATCGCTGCAGACAAAAGCGAGCAAACTGTGGAGGGCAAGGAGCGTCTAGACCGCTTCATCAGAGAAGCCTCAGACGGACGCCTGCGGAAGAGCTGGAACACAACCGATGGTTTGAAGTTATCTGTTCGCGAAGCTCTCGACCATTCCAAGGCGACAAAACCACGTGTGGGATGGGTGCGCGGGGATCAGATTTCCAGCCGTGAAACACTCGAAGAGTTGAACGAGGTGCGTAAGGAGAACGCAAAGTTCCGTGATGTGTTAGGCGAGTTGGAGATAGATCTGCCAATGCCTGACCTTCCCGCGCACGATGACCAATTGGACATCGACCTTATTCCGAACATGTCAAAATCAGGCTATGGCGGCTATGCTGGCTACGGGAACCACGTGACAATCCAGTGCAGCTGGATAGCGGTCTTTCCGCTCTTCTTCACCAATCTAGAGTGGAGACAAAGTGATTGGAACGGTGACTATTCTTACTACGTGGATGATGATGCTAGTTGTGTGAATATTGGTTCTGCGTTGGCCGCAGAAGTATCAAACAAGGACACGACGAAAAGCTTTAAGATCAGCCAAAATACCCTTGAGAAACTCACCAGTTACTTCATTGAACTGGCCTTCATGCGCCCGCCCGGCGCGGAAGAACCCTTTACGGATCTCGCCAAGAGATTTGCTCGTAGGCAGATGGTCACGAGCAACTCTTCCACTGGCTTTGAAGTAGTTAGGGGTGAAGTGGAGGTGACGACTGCGGAAAAAGGAAACTTGGATGATGAAATCCCTTTCTAAGGTCTGATATGCAGCTAGGCGCAACGAGACTTTGCAAAGCTCACTATCTGCGCAAAGCTGCCGTTGTTGTCGTTCATACCGCACCACACAACCGTCTTCCACTTATCCAGTACGCAGCTGTCCACACCACAGAATCCTCCGTTTTGAATGCCCCCGCGCGTATCAGGGGGGCCGATGAATAGGCGCGTTTTTTTGTTCACCGCAGGAACGGGGCTACGAACAACCCGCTTGGTCTTGTGGTGGGGTGCTTCCTTTTGATAGTGACTTGTGAATGCCTTTGCAGCACATTTACTATATCCGCAGAAAGCAATCTTTCTTTATAAACAACAGCCTAATTCAGGAATCCCAGCATGTCACACTATCTGCTGCGCGCAGCTTTTTGCGCGGTGCTTGTTTCAACCTCTGCTCAGGCCAAGGACCTTGCCGAAAAACCGGTCTCGCAAATGGAATTCGCGCGCGCCTCTGCATATTATGACAACCGCACAACAGCACTTGATGTGGTTCAGTCTTACTACAACGCGATAACTTTGGGGCAAGTTGCCCGGGCTTTCAGCTATACATTGCATGGCACCCCAGAAGAAGACGCAGGGCAGCTTGAAGCGGATTACCAGGCCTTCAGTGAGACCTATGGAAATATAGTCGAGATTTCGGTGCGGTATGGCACCGGATTTACAAGTGCTGGCGTAGGGACCGAGGTAACGGCCGTCCCGGTGATCGCCACGATGCTATCGGACGACGGCGCGCGCACCATTTATTCAGCCTGCCACTACGCGGTCCAGCTTTCACCTTCGGCGCAGGATTATGTACCCTTTGATCCGATCAGGATTGATAATACTTTTTCCGAAGTTGTTGATGGTGATTTTAACACACTTCCCATGCCCGATTGCCGGTTTTAAGCTGGCCGACTGATCCTTGTAGAACCCTGCCGCAACAGGAAATGGAACAACAGCCCTGCGGGTCTACCCAGTAGACCGAAGTCAACTTTCGCAGTGGATTTTCAGTGTCGGCGGTGCAAAACGCTGCCGACACCTGTCGGGCAAAGCCAAACGTGAAACGGCTAGGGGGCTTCGTCATAGGTTGAAAGCAAATCGGCAATCTGCGTGCGCAGCCAAAGGTGTGATGCGCTCGCGGAATAGCGACGGTGCCATATCATGCAAAGCTGTGCTGTCGGAACCGGCATCGGGGCGCGATAGACCCGCAGTCCGGCCCCTTGTGCAACGTGATGGGCCAATGCCGTTGGAAGCAGCGCGATCAGGTCTGACCCTGCGACTGCGCGGTAAACGCCCGAAAAGACCGGCATGGTCATGACCACACGCCTTTCACGCCCCACCTTTGCCAAAGCTGCATCCCCCATGGCGCGGTTGTTGCCCTCTGGCGAAAAAAGAACATGCCCGATGTCGCAAAACAGGTCGATAGGCACGACATCACCTGCAGACAATCCCTGCCGTTTCAATCGCGGGTGATCTTTACGTGCAATGACCGAAAAACCCGACCTGAAAACCGGTTGGCTTTCGATCCAATCCGGCAGCGGGGTATCGGGGATGATGGCAAGATCGACATCGTAACGCTCTAGTGTGTCAACATAGCTGTCAGGAACTAAATCCACCAGATGGACGCGGATATTTGGCGCCAGTGTTTGAAGCCGCTCGGCAAGTTGCGGCATAAGAAGTTCTGCGAAAAAGTCACTCCCCGAGATGCGCAGGCTGATATCCGACACGCTGGGGTCAAACCTGTCTGACCCCCGGATCAGGTCGTCGATCTGTTGCAGGACCTGCGTTAAATCGTCTTTCAGGGCCAGTGCGAAACAGGTGGGTTCCAAGGCCTTTCCGCGCCGGAAAAACAGATCATCCCCAAGCGCCTTTCGCAGGCGCCCGAGAGCTGCGGAAACTGCGGGTTGGGATAGCCCCAAACGTTCCCCCGCGCGCACGGTTGAAGTGTCCTCCAACAGGGCGTCGAGCACGCGCAGCAGGTTCAGGTCAAAAGTTTTCAAATTTGCCATGTGAATTTATATAATACAATCAATCAATTTTTCATATGTATTTAACGATGGTATGAACAAGGTATCGAAGGCGCTTTCGTTTCCTGAAACTTCATGGAGGAAACGATGAAAGACTCAATCCTCGGACCTGATGCTGTTATGTGGCAGGGCGTCCACTATCGCACGATACTCGCAACCGCTGCGACGCATGGTGCGATGTCGATCACCGATACGGTTTCGCCGCCAAACACTGGTCCGCCCCGCCACATCCATCACGATGCAGACGAAACTTTCGTTTTGTTGGCTGGCGACGCTGCGTTCTGGCTGGAAGGCGAAAGGTTTACGCGCGGGCCCAGCCAGACCGTTTTCATACCGCGCGGCACGGAACACAGCTTTCGCGTGGTAAGTGATGTTCCAGCCCGCCATCTTGTGATCCTGACGCCGGGCGGGTTTGAAGGTTTCTTTTCAGAAATGGCCTCAGGACAGTTTCGCATTCCCGAAGACATGGCCCGGATCACGCGCATCGCTGCACAATATCAACTGACATTTACAGGCCCGCCACTTGGCGCGGAAACAAAGGAGATTATCCAATGACAAACACACCCAGAAATTTCTTCGTGGCCGCGGCCTTTTTTGCGCTGTGCGGTATGGTCTGGGGCATTCAGATGTCAGCGACCCACGACCATTTGCTTGCGCCCGCACATGGGCATCTTAACCTGATCGGGTTTGTGATGATGGCTATTTTCGGCACCTATTATGCGCTGACACCCGAAGCGGGGCGCAGCTGGACAGCAAGGCTGCACTTTCTTCTGAACACGGCTGCGGTTCTGGTTCTGGTGCCCGGAATTGCACTCGCCATTTCCGATCGTACCGAGGTTCCTGCACAAATCGGATCGGTTTTGGCGGTTCTTTCAATGGTTCTGTTCGGTTTTGTGGTGCTGAGATACGGCGTAGGCCAGCCTTCTAACAACAGTGTTTCCAACAGCGGTATGTCATCCCAGCCCGCAGAATAACCAAACTGTTCCGCGCAATAGACTGAAGAGTGCGCCCCTCGGCAAAAACGCTTAAACGCTGGAAGCGGGCACAAGTCCATTTTTCGGTGGTTCATGGTGTGATGCAATGGCAAGGTCAGCAGGCGACAGGCGCGGTATGGGCGAAAATGGACCCAGACGCCCAAACATGCCGATGGTTCGCAACGGTGGGATATTTGGCGCAGGGTGAAAGCCAAGGCACTGGGAAAACAGTGGAATGGTTCGGATAGCCCCTTGGGGCTATCCGTGCGCGTGGCAATCGGCGGGCCGGATGGACCTGGCTTACACCTGCTTTCTATTCCTGCAGTCCCGCGCGCTCCCGCGACAGGGCTGCTGCCAGCGCAGGTCGTTCTGCACAACGCTTGATCCAGGCTTGAATGGAGGGTTTCCGGGGCGTGGCGTCGGGAAGCCATTGGAAAGGGCTTGAAAGCAGAAGATCAACGGCTGAGTACTCTGTTCCCAGAAGGTATGGCTGATCCTTCAGCGCTTTGTCCAGACAGTCAACAACCGCATCAAGATCGCGGAACGTTGCCTGCAGCGCGGGATGTTCGATCTTGGCCCAGTCCAGAACCAGCACAGGTTCCATCACCCCCTGATAATAGAATAACCAGCTTAGAAATTTTCCGCGCTGCGGATGCCCTACAGGGCGACCGAGCCCGGAGTCAGGGAACATATCCGTTAGGTAGGCGACGATTGCACCACGCTCGCGCAGGTGGTCGTCGCCGTCGGTCAGAAAAGGCACCTTCTTCTCGGGATGCGGATTGCGCAGATCCGGACCTCCGCTGCCATCCTGTCGTGCAACCGTGACGTTGACCACGTCGATCCGGTCAAGGATGCCCATTTCCTCAATCAAGTGGAGGATCGAGGTCGAGCGGGAGTTGGGGGCATGATAAAGTGTCGGCATTGGAGTATCCTGAAATTGTGTTGTGCCTTCTCCTATCCGAGCACTGCTGACAGATCGGGTCAGCATGTCCCGCACCGATTGCATTACGTGCCTTTTGGATGCCCTGCAGCACGGGGGGCTTTGTTTGCTAGGCAGGCTCTTTTGGGGACACAGCGCATGACCGCTGGATGCCTAATCTGACAAACACGTATGCCTGTTTCGGGCTGATAGCGCTTGATACTTTTTGTGGGTGGATCGGGAACCACTCCCCCCAAAGCTGTCTGGATTTTCCTACAACTGGGCCGCAATCGCCGCCTTGTCGATTATGGACCAGACCTTGTGGATTTTCCCGCGGGAAATCTCGTAGAATACGTTTTCGCTAAACTGCACAGGGGTTCCGTTGACTGCCAGACCAAATAGCTGCCCGATCGGGGTGCAATCAAAGGACAGGCCGCAGGCGATCATTGGCGGGTCGCAGGCAAGGCGTGTGATCGTGAAGTAGAGGTCTGGAATGGCTTTGAAATCTGCAACCAGCATGGCTTGATAACCTGCCAGCCCGATGATTTGACCGTTGTATTCCACATCCTCGGCAACAAATTGATGCAGAGCATCCCAGTCCTGCGCATTCAGGCAGGCGATATAGGTGTGATACAGCTCGGTAATGTCTTCGCGGGTCATTTATGCTCCTCGGTTTGTCTTTTCCGACGGTTTTTAACACATTGGCCCAGACATCACCGCGTCTGGCCGAATGGTTAATCCCTGTCCAGCACCCCAAGCCCGCGCAGATAGATGCCCATGCCGCTTTCCAGCAGGTCTTCGGCGGAAAACGGGGATCGCGCGCCGGGTTCGCCGCGGGCGAACAGTTCCACCACGCCGTGTGACATGGCCCAAATGTGATGGCTGATCATGCTGGCAGGGGGGCGTTTGTCGGCGGGCAGGTGGCGGCACAGGTCTTCGGCAGCCTGGGTCAGCACATTCATGGCGCGGTTGGCCACAGTTGCCAGATCGGGGCTGGCGTTGATCTGCACGCCGCTTTCAAACATCGCGATGTAATAGCCAGGGTATTTGCGGGCAAAGGCCAGATAGGCGCGCCCCACGGATTCAAACGCGGTCAGGGCCGAAGGCTGGCCTTTGTGATAGGCGAAATCCATCAGGTCGGCGAAAATCCCGAAACCCTGACGGGCGATTTCAGCGATGATTTCCTCGCGGCCTGAAAAATGGCGATAGGGGGCGGCGGCGGATACATTGGCCTGTTTTGCAGCTTCGGCCATGGTGAACCCTGTGGGGCCTTTTTCCTCGATCAGGGCGATTGTTGCCTCGATCAAAGCCTCTTTCAGGTTGCCGTGGTGGTATCCTTTACGGGCCAAAGTCTGCGCTGCCTTTTAATACTGATCTGCTGCGAGATAGCCCCAAGGGGGCGGTGGATCAAGTGGCGAATGGTGCTGCGGGACGGGCGAACCCCTGCTGATGCGCATAAGGTTCGCGCGGTTTATCCTTGATTCACAACAAAAAATCCGGCCCGCCTGTGATTTTCGGATCGGGGGTGGCGACCAGCTTTTCATCCTTGTCGTCATAAGGCACTTGCCCCAGAACGCAGCGGATGGCGGCCAGACGGGTGCGGCGTTTGTCGTCGGAGCGGATCACCGTCCATGGCGCATGTTCGGAATGGGACGCCTGAAACGTTTCGGCAATGGCTTGTGTGTATTCGTCCCATTTATAAAGCCCTTTGACGTCAATTCCCGATAGTTTCCACTGCTTCAGGCGGTCGCTTTCGCGATCCAGAAAGCGGCGCAACTGTTCGGCGCGGCCAACTGTCAGCCAGATTTTGGAAAAGATAATCCCGTCATCACAGATCATGGCTTCAAACGGGTTCACCTGTGCAAAGAAATGTGCCCGCTGTGCGTCGGTGCAAAAACCGAAAACCTGTTCCACCACACCGCGGTTGTACCAGCTTCGGTCAAACAGAACGATCTGCCCCGCAGAGGGCAGGTGTTTGATGTAGCGTTGGAAATACCATTGGCTGCGTTCCGCGTCGGACGGTTTGGACAGGGCCACGACCCTGGCGTTGCGCGGGTTCATATTTTCGCGAAACCGTTTGATCGTGCCGCCTTTGCCTGCCGCATCGCGCCCTTCGAACACCACAGCCACGCGTGCGCCGGTTTCAACCACCCAGGACTGCATTTTGACCAGCTCCACCTGCAAATCTTCCAGGGTGTCTTCGTATTCATCCTTATCCATGCGGGTGTCATAGGCATATTCGGGGTTCAGGATTTCATCCTTTTTAGCCTTTTCGATAGCATCCCGTATGGCATCAGGCGCATCGCTTTTGAAAAAGGTGCTGATGGCACCGTCAAAGGGTTTGTTCAGGGATTTTTTGGCCATGGGGTCCTCGTCTGCTTTGCCCGACTATGACCGCGCCGCTGGCAGAGTGCAACGGGGCTGGCGCGCAGGCTGGCGGGCGGGGTGGTTAGCGCGCGCTTAGGGTCAGGGTGCCATATTGGTCGCGGGAATAACTGGGCAGGATGCCGGTGCGAAACGTGCCGATGCCCTTGGTTCGATCATTCGAAAACATCAGGGTCAAGGACAGGCTGGTCACGGTGTCCGCATCAAAGCCGCCGTCCTGCAGGTTTTCCAGTACACCGTCGAAAGAGAGGCAGAGTTTACCGGCTGCGCAGCCGTCCTGCGCCATGCCGCTGGCGCGAAAGCTGCCAAACAGCGTGCCATTGGCAAAGGTGCCACTGGCGGCGAATTCATTGTCGCCTTTATCGGTGATCACCAGCGCCACCTTGTCCGATACACCGACCGAAACATTCACCGCCTCGCCCGAAAAGGCAAGTGTGGCAGGGCTTTGGGCGGTGGCAAAAGATGCGCTCAGGCACAGGAAAATGGCGGGTAGGGTAAGGGGAAACGCGGGCATACGTGATAAGTCCAATGGCTTTGTGCCGCCAGCCTAATGCAGGGCGCCATCGTCTGGCAAATAAAAGCTGCAAAGCCCTAGCGGGTCAGCCGCCCCACTGCCGTCAGGATTTCGTCATGGGCATAATGATGGACCGAATGCCCGACGCCTGCCACTTTGGTATAGGTCACGTTTTGCAACTGTTCGGCCAGTACATCCGCATGGATTGACGGCGGGACGGATTTATCCTCGGCGCCGTGAATGATTTCTACGGGCATGGTTAACGTGCCGTAGCGCAGGGATTGATCCTCGATATGGGGCAGCAAGCCGTTCACCTGCCGCCCGTTGGCCCGCAGGGTAACCTTGCGCAGGGTCAGCGGCGCGCCGATATAATCGAGATACCCTTCCGGCGCGGGTTTTGGCGCGAAGATCGAGGTCAGCGTATCTTCGACCAGCGATTTTGGCGCAAAGGCAGAGAGGGCCGTGCCCAGAACTGCGCCTGTAACGGGAGCGGCCGCAAGGGCGTACAGCTTGGACGGGGGCACCACCCATGGGTTTGACACTGCATTCATCAGCAATACGCCCATGGTCGCCTTTGGATAATCGAGCGCCCAGCGTAAAGCCACAGCACCCCCGTAGGAATAGCCCCCGATGATGGCTTCCGGATAGCCAAGCGCATCAGTGGCGGATTTCAGCAGGGCAGCCTGTTCCTGCAGGCTTTCGCCGTGGTCGTTCAGGGTCTGTGTATAGCCGTGGCCGGGGCGGTCAAAGGCGATCACTGTATGGGTTTTGGCCAGTTTGCCTGTCAGTTGAAAGGTAAAATCGCGCAGGTTCCCGCCCGCGCCGTGGATCAGCACCAGCGGCGGGCCGTCGCCCTCGATCACATAGTGGACCTTGGTGCCGTCAATGCTGATGAACTGGCCGATCGGGGGATAGTCGCGGGTGGCGCGCGCATCGTTGCGCGCGCTTTTATAGGCGGCAACACCCGACGTCAGCGCAACCGCCAACCCCGCCGTTGCTGCCACTTTGCGGATCATTTTGGCGTAACCGTTTGGGAAGCAGCCGTGTTCCCGATTTTCGCCATATCAAACGGCGTGGTCTGGTAAATTTCGTTGATCCAGTTGCCATACAGCAGATGCCCGTGACTGCGCCAGCGGTTCATCGGCGGCTTGGTCGGGTCATCATCGGGGTAATAGTTCATCGGCACATTGATCGGCGTGCCGTTTTCCACATCCCTGTCGTATTCCTGTTTCAGCGTGTCCCTGTCGTATTCAAAATGGTTGAACACATAAAGCGCACGGTGATCGGGGTCTTGCACAAGGCAGGGGCCGGACTGTTCTGACGTGATCAGGGTTTGCAACCCCGCCTTATCCAACTCGTCCTGACGGACCTCTGTCCAGCGGGATACCGGGATCACCAGATCGTCGGAAAAACCGCGCAGATAGGGCGACCCTCTGCCGACGCGCTGGTGGCGGAAGCAGCCAAAGGCCTTGGCATCCAGCATGTGTTTGTCCACGCCGTGGAAGTGGTTGATCATCGCCATCCCCCCCCAGCACACGCCAAAGGTAGACAGCACATTGGTCTGGGTCCAGTTCATCACTTCGACCATTTCATCCCAATAGCTGACTTCGCGAAACGGCATGTGTTCTATGGGAGCGCCTGTGATCACCAGACCATCGAACTTGCGGTGTTTGATTTCCTGAAATGAGGTGTAAAACGCCTCCATATGGTCTTGGGATGTGTTCTTTGACTGGTGCTCTGTCATGCGGATCAGTGTCAGGTCGATCTGCAAGGGAGTCGCCCCGATCAGCCGCGCAAACTGGGTTTCGGTGGCAATTTTCTTGGGCATCAGGTTCAAAAGCCCGATTTGCAGCGGGCGGATGTCCTGGCGGGCTGCGTCGTCATCTGTCATCACCATAACGCCTTCGGATTGAAGGACGTCAAAGGCGGGCAGGGTGGATGGGATTGTTATAGGCATAAGAAGAAACCAACTAGGTGATTTAAAGGGTCAGGCAAGAGTGCGGGCGATGAGTTTTGTAAAATCATCGGTGGACCGGACCATCGCCATGTCATCAGCCGAGACCGTGACACCCCAGCGATCCGCAATTTTGCGATACCGCGGCAGGCGATGGTCCAACAACATTCGATACCCCCAGCGGATAAAATCATCTGGGTCAACTTCGGGCTCGCTTAACGCGTTATTTGCCAGATACTCGGACCAGACCTGTTCCAGAAACTCGGGCTGGTAATACATCGGTTTGGGTGCTTTGGCGAAACGTTTGACGAGTTCTTCAATATGCGAGTCAGCGCCTTCGATCCAGACGGGCAGCACGTGTTCGCAAAGTTCGGTCATCACCGGATCAATCGGGCTGTCGGCATTGATCACTTCGACCATGGAACCCGATGTGTCACAGACAAAATGATCATAGCCATAGATGGTTTTGGCCCGTTCAATGAAATGCACCGTATCAAACAGGGCATTGGTTTCGGCCTGTGCATGCAGCGTCTGACGGCGCGAGTATTCGGGAAAGCCGATGCCGCCCAGATCCGGATTGCCCGGTTTGCCGAGATAGGTTGAAAGCGGCGCGAGATTGTCAAAGGTGATGTTGGAGCCGATGAAAATACTGTCATTGCGCAACAAATCCGCAAGGAAGGGGTTTTTCATCGCCTCGGCTTTGAAGTTATCCACGATATGTTCACCCATGTACCGCGTGCCGATACGGTAATCGACGGAGTAGTGAAACCAGCCGGACTCACGTAATGTGTTGGACACATAGGTTTTTCCAAGGCCGGACATGCCAAACAGCATCACGCGTTTTTGCGGGGCATCGAGCCAGTCTTGTGCGGATTTATAAAGCATATCTTCGGCCTGTGGTCTGTAAATCGGGTGGCATTTACCTGCGCCCTGACGGGGGATTTTGCAAGTCCTGGCGCGGTGTTAACGCGAATGGCGGCTTTGGGCAAGATTGACAGGTCTTGTTTGCGCGGTGACCCTGCCACGGGATCTTGTGCTGTGGCCTGCGCCTCCGGCGGGGATATTTCGGGAAAATGGAACCGGAGGGGCGCTATACGGCGGTGGCGTTTGCACGGGCGAGGTTGGCTTTGTTTTCTGCGCGGATATTGAGGTAATTGGCGGCAAAGACCAGTGCCGCGCCGATGAAAATCGCCATAACCAAAGGTTCGCCGTAAAGGAAATACGCCACCACAGCCACGAGCGGCAGGCGCAGGAATTCCAGTGGCGCCACGATGGTGGCTGGGGCCAGTTTCAGCGCAGTGGTAATACAGTAATGGGCAGTCAGGCCGCCCAATGCGACGAAGGTCACCCAAGGCATCAGCGCCAGTGTTGGCAAAGTGATGTCCAGATCATAGCCCGCGCAGGCCAGACCCAGCACCCCTTGGATGCCGGTCAGCCAGAACATGATTGATATGGTCGGTTCGGTCCGGCTAAGGCTTTTGGTGGCGATTGTGGTGAAGGCAAACATGATTGCACAGGCCGCAGCGGCGCCAGTGGCCAAGGTGATCGGCGCGCTTTCGGGGCGGGCGACGATCAGGATGCCGATAAAGCCCAGTATAAAGGAAACAATCCGCGTGCGGCTCATCTTTTCGCCCAGAAAGAACGGGGCCAGCATGGCGATCCACAAGGGGCTGGTGAATTCAAAGGCAAAAAGTTGCGACAGCGGGATGTAGATCAGCGCGTAAAGCCACAGGTTCTGGCCGATAAAATGGCACAGGTTGCGCAGCCCGTGCAGTTTCAGACGGTTGGGCGAGATTTCCGTAAGACGGCCATTCAGTGCAGCCAGACCGAGCACCACAATAAAGCCGATAGCCGATCGGTAGGTCATGATTTCAAAGGTATCAAGGGTAGAGGATAATTCCCGCCCCGAAACGGCCATCAGCGTGAAGCTGAACATGGCACCGGTCATGTAAATGGCGGCTTTAAGCGGTTGGGATTGCTGTTCGCTCATCTTGAAATCTTTACGTTTTATGCTTGGGGCGCAAATCTGCCTGCCTATGCCTAGCCGAGAAGTCAGGGCGGGACAATGGAGGTTCAGTCTGAAATGCGCAGAGCGTCAAGTGCCGCGGGATCGGGTCATTTCGGCGGGGTATAATGCGGGACGTAAAAAAGGGGCCGCGAAGGCCCCTTTTTGTTTTATTTTCCTGTAGCGCGTGACCACCAGCCAGAGCGTTTCGGCTTTGGCTTGGCCGGAGGTGCTTCCGGCTCTGGCGTTGCTGCCACTTCGGGTTCCGGTGCTGGTTCGGGCGCAGCTTCGGGCGCGGGGGGCGCTTTTGTTATCGGGATTTCGACAACTTCCGGTGCCGCAACCGGGGCAGGGGCGGTTTCTGCCTCTGGTGCAGGTTCAGGGGCTGCAACAGGCGCTGGCGCGGGGTCTGCGGCGGGTTCGGCCACTGGTTCCGAAGCAGGTTCTGCTGCTGCGGCTTCCGCTTCGGCTGCTGCTTTGGCCTCTGCGGCGGCTTTTGCCTTGCTGGTGCGCGGAGCGGCCGGCTTGCGGGTACGAGGTTTGCGCGGCGGTTTTGCCGGTTTTTCCTCTGGCGCAGCTTCGGGTTCTGCTGCCACTTCGACCACAGGGTCTGCAGCGGAGTCTGGGGCAGGTTCTACAACCACATCGCTGACAGCCTCGGGTGCGACCTCTGTTGCTGTGGGGGCATCTGCTGCGTCCACGGCCGCTGGCGCGTCTGCTGTGGCATCCGTTTTGGATTTCGCAGTGGAACGCCGACGCGAGGTTGTGCGTGACTTTTTCGCTGGTTCCGCAGGCGCGTCTTCGGCTGTCTGGGACGCGGTTTGCGGGGCTGCGTCAGACGATGCGTCAGTGGAGGCTGCTTCGGCGCCATTTTCAGCACCGTTTTCGCCATTTTGCGAGTCGTTGCGGTCTTTACCGCCCCGCCGCCGCCGCCGCCGCCGTTTTTTCTTGGGCTGCTCGTCGGTTGCTTCGGCTGCGCCCTGTACTTCGGCTTCGCTGTCTGCCGCATCTGCGTCGATGTTTTCTTCGATCTCTTCCTCAAGCTCGAAGGGCTCAACGCTGTCGATGGTTACGGCCGCGCGTACAGGTGGTTTGGGGATACGCCGGGTCGAGGTTTTGAACTTCTCGATTTTGTGATCGGGACTGATCAAATGCACATCCGCTTCGATCCGGATCGCCATGCCGTAGCGGGCTTCGATCAGGGCGATATGTTCGCGTTTTTCGTTCAGCAGGTAGTTGGCGATGGCCACAGGGGCGGTCACCAGAACCTCGCGGGTGCGTTTGCGGGTGCCTTCATCCTCCAGCTCGCGCAGGATCAAAAGCGCCATGCTGTCATCAGAACGGGTCAGGCCGGTGCCGTGACAGGCCGCGCAAGGGGATGTGGTGGCTTCCAACATGCCAGGGCGCAGACGCTGGCGTGACATTTCCATCAGGCCAAAACCGGAAATCCGACCCACCTGGATGCGCGCACGGTCGTTTTTCAAACGATCCTTCATCCGTTTTTCAACGGCCGCATTGTTGCGGCGTTCTTCCATGTCGATGAAGTCGATGACGATCAGACCTGCCAGATCGCGCAGTTTCAACTGGCGTGCAACTTCTTCGGCGGCTTCCAGATTGGTGCGCAGGGCGGTGTCCTCGATCGAGCCTTCCTTGGTGGATTTACCAGAGTTTACGTCGATCGCGACCAAAGCTTCGGTGATGCCGATCACGATATAGCCACCGGATTTCAGCTGTACGGTCGGGTTGAACATGCCGTCCAGATAGGTTTCCACCTGATAGCGGGCGAACAGGGGCAGGGGTTCGGAATAGTGCCGCACGCGGGCTGCATGGCTTGGCATCAGCATCTTCATGTATTCTTTGGCCACGCGGTAGCCTGCGTCGCCTTCCACAAAGATTTCGTCGATGTCGCGGTTATACAGGTCGCGGATCGAGCGTTTGATCAGATCGCCTTCTTCGTAGATGCCAGCAGGGGCGATGGACTTCAGGGTCAGGTCGCGGACCTGTTCCCATTGGCGCATCAGATATTCATAGTCCCGTTTGATTTCGGTCTTGGTACGCTTGGCACCGGCGGTGCGAATGATCAGACCTGCGCCTTCGGGCACTTCGATCTCGTTTGCGATGTCTTTCAGTTTCTTGCGGTCGGCTGCATTGGTGATCTTGCGGGAGATACCGCCGCCACGCGCTGTGTTTGGCATCAAAACGCAATACCGGCCTGCCAGAGACAGATATGTGGTCAGCGCCGCACCTTTGTTGCCGCGTTCTTCTTTAACAACCTGAACCAGCAGGATTTGGCGAACTTTCACAACTTCCTGGATTTTATAGCGCCGCGCCCGTGGTTTGCGAGGGCGGAATTCGGCGCGCACATCATCGTGGCTGTCGTTATCGACTTCTTCGGTTTCTTCTTCGGACTCTACAGATTCGACCTGAGGCTCGACGATCGGGGCTGCGTCCGTGGGTTCGGTGGTTGCGGCCGTTTCCGTGGTTTCGGTGGACCCTTCGGTCGTTTCCGTGACAGCTTCATTGGCGGGCGCAGTTTCAACAGGTGCTTCAGCTTCAACGGGCGCTTCGGCCTCGGCTGGGGTGTCTTCTACAGCGGGAGTGTCCGTTTCTGCGGCTTCTTCCGCGGCAGGCGCTGCGCGCTGGGGCTGTCCGCCGGCTTCGGGGACATCAACCAAACCTGTATCGTCTTCGTCCAGATCAATCACATCCGACGAAATGACATTATCTTTAGTGGTGGCCGCGCCATCGCTGGCGGCTTCGGTTTTTTTGGAGCGAGAGGTCCGGCGCGAGCGTTTCGGCTTTTCGCGGGTTTCCTCTTCTTCCATGGCCTTGGCGTATTCGGCTTCTTCGGCCAACAGTTTTTCGCGGTCGGCGACAGGGATCTGGTAGTAATCGGGATGGATTTCCGAGAACGCTAGAAAACCATGCCGATTTCCGCCGTAATCGACGAAAGCAGCCTGAAGCGAAGGTTCGACGCGTGTTACTTTTGCAAGATATATGTTGCCAGCCAGCTGGCGTTTGTTTTCGGATTCAAAGTCGAATTCTTCTACCTTGTTTCCATCAACCACCACGACCCGGGTTTCTTCCGGGTGGGTGGCATCAATAAGCATCTTTTTAGCCATAGTGTATCTTTCGCACGCACATCCGCACAGGGGCGGTCCCTTCTGCTTCCAGGGGGGGCCGATGTAGAGTTTGCGTGGTAAATTGAGGCGATTTTCATGGCGTTGCTGTTGTCCAAACGCAGAAACGGCACAGGCGCTAAGCCTGTTCCGTTCGGTTCTTCAACATAGTCAACGCGTTTCATCGCGGTTATCTCCAGCATCCTTATGGTCGGATGCCAAGCTCTGGCGCGGGCTTTGCTGTTACAGCGCGGCCTGCGCAATTCGGGTGGCCGGTTGGCCTTGCCGATGAAAGCGATCACGAGAGCGGGCGCCGCATGGGGCCCTGAACATCACCGCGTTTCGTCAGCGAAACTGTTAAAAGCAGGGGTTCTGAGAACCGCTGTTACAAATTAGTCTTATGGGGTGCATTGGGGAATTACAATCGGTTTTTAGCTGCGCTATGGTATAGGCAGGGCGATAAACCAGCAAAACACGATCTCTGAAAAAGGGACAAGACGGTAAAATGAGCGGTACAATGAACAGTAAAATGAGCCCACGGGCATTCTGGCGAAACGGCTTTCGTGCGGCCCTGTATGCGGCAGGTCTTGGCGTGTTTCTTGCGAATTCAGCCCCTGTGACGGCGCAGGATTTGCAGGCTTTGGCGCGGGTCGATATGGACAGTTCAAAGATCGCGGATGGCTCTGGGGATACGGTAAACCTTAAGTTGCAGTTGTCCCAGCCTGTTCCGTATCGCGTGTTCACGCTGGATAATCCACCGCGTATTGTTTTTGATTTTAAAGAAATTGACTGGGCAGGGTTTGACGCTGCCAAAGTGGATCAAAGCGATGTGATCACCGGATTGCGGTTCGGAATCTTCCGCCCCGGCTGGTCACGGCTTGTGCTGGATCTGGCGTTTCCGATTTTACCGGAAAAAACCGAAATGCGCGTGGACGAAGACCGCGGCACGGCGATTCTGGACGTAAAAATGACCTCTGCCAGCCAGCAGGACTTTACGGTGCGATCAAAACAACGTGAAGAAGACGGCTGGGCTTTGCCCAAAGCCGCCAATGTGGGTGAACCGAAAGAACGCCAGTTGGGCGACAGGCCTGTGGTTGTGGTGATTGACCCCGGACACGGCGGCGTTGATGGCGGGGCTGAACGGGACGGCTATGAAGAAAAAGACCTGGTCCTGCAATTCGCCCGCGAGCTGCAAGAGGCGCTAATCCGCTCCGGCCGGTTCGAGGCTAAACTGACCCGTTCCGAAGATGTATTCCTGTCCCTGCCGGATCGTATTTCGGTGGCCCGTACCCTTGGTGCGGATGTGTTTTTATCCATTCACGCAGATGCGTTGGCCGAAGGAAATGCAACGGGAACAACCGTTTACACCTTATCTGCACAGGCCTCATCCACTATGGCGGCGCATTTGGCGGAACAACATGACCGCTCTGACTTGCTGGCGGGCGTGGATTTACACCAGCAGGACGACCAGATCGCAGCGGTGCTGATGGATATGGCGCAGCGTGAAACCGGTGTGCGCAGTGAAATGCTGGCCGATATGCTGGTGAACGGCATTGCGCAATCGGTCGGGCGTATTCGTAAACGCCCCCACCTCAGTGCGGGGTTCACCGTGTTGAAAGCCCCTGATATTCCCTCTGCGCTGATTGAATTGGGCTTCATGTCCAACAAAAGTGACTTGAACAATCTGCTGACCGAACGTTGGCGCAAACAGGTAGTTTCGGGCATTATCAACGCCTTGGACACCTGGACCGTTGAAGACGCCGCACAGGGCCGGTTGTTGCGGCAATAACCCCGCTGATCGCCCCGTAAGGCGCCTCGGAGCAGGGGGGGATCAGGACCGGAAACAAAGAAGTCACAAACAAACGCTTTATTTTTCCAAGAAAACCCCTAAATCACCCGTCATAGAGACAGATTTGAGCGCCTTTAAGCCAAATCACCGAAATGGCCGCTTTGACCCGTGTTCGACGGGTTGGTAAGATGCCTTGTGAGAGTTGGGGAGTCGCACGCGTGCTGCGTATTATTTTAAACTTTTTTGGTTGGATATTCAGTGGTCTGACCATCGGTGCCGTTCTGGTAGTTGTGGCTGTTGGCGCAATCTTCTGGATGTATGGCCGCGACTTGCCGGATCATCAGGCGCTGGCCAGCTATGAACCAGCCACAATCAGCCGTGTTTATTCGGGTGAAGGTAAGGTGATGGACGAATTCGCCCATGAGCGGCGCATGTTCACCCCTGCGGATGAAATTCCTGACATCGTCAAGGAAGCCTTCGTCAGCGCCGAGGATAAACATTTCTACGAACACAAAGGCTATGACCTGCAAGGGATCGGCAAAGCGGTATTTGACAAAGTGGTCAAAGGCCAGCGGTTGCGCGGGGCCTCTACTATCACGCAGCAGGTTATGAAGAACTTTCTGCTGGACGGCTCACGGGATTACGAGCGCAAGGTCAAAGAAATCATTCTGGCAACGCGGCTTGAAGCCAGCCTGTCCAAGGACCAGATTCTTGAACTGTATCTGAATGAAATCTTTCTGGGACAGAATTCCTACGGGGTGACGGCGGCAGCAGACACGTATTTCGGAAAAAATCTGGAAGAGGTTACCGTGGCAGAAGCCGCCTATCTGGCCGCATTGCCCAAAGCCCCCAGCGATTACCACCCCGTGCGTCAAAAAGAGCGCGCAATCGGGCGGCGGAACTACGTTCTGGGCCAGATGCGCGACAACGGATATATTGACGAAGCAGCCTATCAACTCGCCAGAAACAGCGATCTGCGCACCGTGCAATCCGGCGAATATGCCTCGACACGTTCGGAACGCCCGCCGCGGGATTACTTTACCGACGAAATCCGCCGCCAGTTGTCCGGCGATTTCGGCGAGGATGAATTCTTTGGCGGCGGTCTGTCGATCCGCGCCACAATGGATCCCGTCCTGCAAAAAGAGGCGGCATTGTCCCTGCGGGCCGGTCTGGAAAAATACGACCGCAACCTT
>JAXMOF010000069.1:0-19956 GCA_034670045.1 Amylibacter sp.
AGGCTTTGAACGTGTCCGAAAACTGCTTTGTAATCGCAGCGGTCAGAGTAGTCTTGCCGTGGTCAACGTGGCCGATTGTACCGATGTTACAATGCGGCTTTGTGCGTTCAAATTTCTCTTTTGCCATCTTAAGGCTCCTTTTTCTTTACGAGCGGTGGGTTCAGTGAACTCACCCTACGGGGGTGGGTAGGGTGCGTGGTTGCCCACGCACCGCTGGCTTATGCGAATTTGGCTTGGATCTCTTCCGAGATGTTCGACGGAACCGCTTCATAGTGTGAGAACTGCATGGTGAAGTTCGCACGACCCGAAGACATGGACCGCAGAGTGTTGATGTAGCCGAACATGTTTGCCAAAGGCACCCGTGCATCAATCGCAATTGCGTTGCCACGTGTGTCCTGGCCCTGAACCATCCCGCGACGGGAGGTCAGATCGCCGATGATACCACCAGTGTATTCTTCCGGTGTCACAACTTCGACTTTCATGATCGGTTCCAGCATTTTCGCGCCGGCTTTTTTCATGCCTTCGCGCATACCCATGCGGCCTGCGATTTCAAACGCCATAACGCTGGAGTCAACGTCGTGGAATTTACCGTCGATCAATTCAACTTTGAAGTCGATCACAGGGAAGCCGGCCAATGGGCCACTGTCCATTACGGATTCGATACCTTTTTGAACGCCAGGGATATATTCTTTTGGAATAGACCCGCCAACGATCTTGGATTCAAACGAGAACCCTTCGCCAGGCTCGGTCGGAATGATGACCATTTTAACTTCAGCGTACTGACCCGACCCACCGGATTGTTTCTTGTGGGTGTAGGTGATTTCTGCTTCGTGTGAAATCGTTTCACGATAAGCCACCTGTGGCGCACCGATGTTCGCTTCAACTTTGAATTCACGACGCAGACGATCCACCAGAATGTCCAAGTGCAATTCGCCCATGCCCTTCATGATGGTCTGACCGGATTCGAGATCAGTTTCCACACGGAAGGATGGATCTTCAGCAGCCAGACGGGCCAGACCCTGAGACATTTTCTCTTGGTCAGCTTTGGTTTTAGGCTCAACAGCAATCTCGATCACAGGATCGGGGAATGTCATTGTTTCCAGAACCACAGGATCGTTCTGAGCACACAGCGTGTCACCGGTTGTTGTGTCTTTCAGACCCGCCAGCGCGATAATGTCGCCTGCAAAAGCTTCTTCGATTTCTTCACGGTTGTTGGAGTGCATCATCATCATACGACCGACGCGCTCTTTTTTACCCTTTGTAGAGTTCAGAAGGTTATCACCTTTGTTCAGAACACCAGAGTAGATCCGTGTGAAGGTCAAAGACCCAACGAAAGGGTCGTTCATGATTTTGAACGCAAGACCGGAGAAGGCCATCTTGTCATCCGCACGACGCGGAATGTTACGGACTTCTTCTTCGTCGCCGGGTTTAAAGCCCATGTAATCAACAACATCCAACGGGGATGGCAGATAATCGACAACAGCGTTCAACAGGGGCTGAACACCTTTGTTTTTGAACGCAGACCCACCCAGAACAGGAACAAACGCCATGGCCAGTGTCCCTTTGCGCAGCAGTTTGCGCAAAGTTGGAACGTCTGGTTCGTTACCTTCAAGGTACGCTTCCATCGCATCGTCGTCTTGTTCAACGGCGGCTTCGATCATCTTGTTGCGCCACTCGTCAGCCATGTCTTTTAGGCTGTCACGGATAGGAGCTTTGATCCAGGACGCACCCAGATCTTCGCCCTGCCACAACCACTCTTCCATGGTTACAAGATCAAGCAGACCTTCCAGCTCTGTCTCGGCACCGATTGGAATGCCCACAGGCACAGCAACCGCACCTGTACGCTCTTCAATCATGTTGACACAGTTGAAGAAGTCAGCGCCGATTTTGTCCATTTTGTTCACGAAAACCATCCGTGGAACTTTATAACGGTCAGCCTGACGCCATACTGTTTCTGTCTGTGGTTCAACACCGGCGTTGGCGTCAAGAACACAAACAGCACCATCGAGAACCGCCAAAGACCGTTCAACTTCGATTGTGAAGTCAACGTGGCCAGGGGTGTCAATGATGTTCAGACGGTGCTTTGGGGTATCCGGGCTTACACCATCTTCGGTACGTTCCCAGAATGTGGTTGTCGCAGCAGAAGTAATCGTGATGCCACGCTCTTGCTCTTGCTCCATCCAATCCATCGTCGCAGCGCCATCATGCACTTCGCCGAGGTTGTGGGATTTACCAGTGTAAAACAGGATACGTTCCGAACACGTGGTCTTACCCGCATCAATATGCGCCATAATCCCGAAGTTGCGGTACAGTTCCAGTGGATATTCACGTGCCATTTGACGAGCTTCCTCTTACCAGCGGTAGTGGCTGAAGGCTTTGTTAGCCTCGGCCATTTTGTGGGTGTCTTCGCGTTTCTTAACAGCAGAACCACGGGAATTCACCGCATCCATCAATTCGGATGCAAGACGTTCTTCCATTGTGTTCTCGTTGCGCGAACGGGACGCTTTGATCAACCAACGGATCGCAAGCGCTTCGCGGCGCTCTGGGCGAACTTCGACAGGCACCTGATATGTGGCACCACCAACCCGGCGGGAGCGAACTTCCACAGCAGGTTTGATGTTGTCGAGCGCTTCGTGGAACACTTCCACAGGCGCACGTTTGGTTTTGTCTTCGACGCGCTCCAGCGCGCCATAGACGATACGCTCGGCGGCAGATTTTTTGCCGTCCAGCATCAGGTTGTTCATGAACTTAGACAGAACGCGGTCGTGAAACTTGGCGTCTGGCAGGATTTCTCTTTTTTCAGCGCGATGGCGACGTGACATATCTTGTTATCCTTACTTCGGCTTCTTCGCGCCGTATTTCGAGCGACGTTGTTTACGATCTTTAACACCTTGGGTATCCAGAACACCGCGCAGGATGTGGTAACGGACACCCGGAAGGTCTTTTACACGACCGCCGCGGATCAGAACAACAGAGTGTTCCTGAAGGTTGTGGCTTTCACCAGGGATATAAGAGATGACCTCGAAACCATTTGTCAGGCGCACTTTGGCAACCTTACGCATAGCCGAGTTCGGCTTCTTAGGTGTGGTTGTATAAACGCGGGTACAAACACCACGTTTTTGCGGGCAAGACTGCAAGTGCATCGACTTGGAGCGTTTAACTTTCGGCTGGCGCGGCTTGCGGATCAGCTGTTGGATTGTTGGCATTCGGAAACTCCGTTTTACCTATTTCAAACTCGAATAGGTGCATGATCTGTCGATCAAACACCGCGAACACGGCAGCCCGCACGAGTGTGAATGGGCTACCGCGGTTAAATTCCAGAGGATCGGGGCACAGGCCCGGATCTTGACCGCCAATGTATGGCTTAGAAAGGCTATCCAATACAGAAAGCCCTAGCTGTGACCGCGCGTATAAGGGGAGTCGCGTGGGGTGTCAACAGTTGCCCGAAGCGCTGTGAAACCCAAAAGTCGAATCTGGACAGTCCGTTGATCCTGTCTTCCATTCCGCGATCTATCAGGTCCGTACTTATGCCCCTGTGCCGGAAAACGCAACAGCCAGACACGCTGGCTGTTGCAGGGAACTTCAGGAATATGCGCCGTTTGAATAAGTCAGTTCATAGCTGTGGCTGTAAAGTTCAAACACGATTCCAAACGGGTCTTCGACATAAACCATCCGATACGGTTTCTCGTCTGGAAAATATTCGCGCACTGGCATGCGTTGCTTGCCCCCTGCGGCCACGATTTTGGCCAGCAGGTCTTCGAGATTCGGGTCCTGAATCGCAAAATGGAATGTCCCGTGCTTGCGAAAACCAAGATTGTCTTCCGGCTCTGAATTCCCGTCAAATTCGAACAACTCGAACCCGATGCGATCCGCAGTAGCCAGATGCGCAATGCGCAGGCGGCCCCAGCCTTTGCCAAAAACATCAGTACACATCTGGCCGATGTCACTGTCGTCTTCCACAATCTCGGTTGGGTTCATGATGATGTAAAAGCCCAGCGTTTCACTGTAAAACCGAACCGCCCGGTCCAGATCGGGAACCGAAAGACCAATGTGGGAAAACGTGCGCGGGGTTGGAGGAAGTGTCATGATAATGTCCTGTGGTTGGTTGTTTGATAAAATATATAGACAGCCCCTACCCGTTCAGGAAATTATCATTTATCATCCTGATCATAAAATTTTGGAATGATCATGCTGAACGCAATCTGGTTGGACACCTTTGTCACCCTTTGTGAACTGGGCCACTTTACCCGCACCGCCGATCGGCTGGGCATGACCCAACCCGGCGTCTCGCAACACCTGCGCAAACTGGAAGGCCAGATCGGCAAGCCGCTGATCCTCAGAGATGGCAAATCCTTTACCCTGACCCCCGCAGGGGAGTCGGTCCTGCGTCTTGGCACCGAACGCCGCGTTCAGGAACGCATCTTGCAAGACTTGATTGACGCCGATGACCCCAACGCAGGCGATATCTTTATCGGTTGCTCGGGCAGTTTTGCCATGTGTCTTTATCCGGCCTTGCTGGAAAAAATGCAGGCCGCGCCCGATCTGGTGGTCCACTTGAAAGCCGCCCCGCAAGACAGCATACCAAGCGCCGTTCTAAGCGGGGAAATGGACCTGGGCATCGTCACCCAGAAACCGAACCACCCCCGACTGGAGTCCACCCTGCTGGTCAAAGAAGAATTATGTCTGGTCCTTCCCGCAAATGTGCCCGACAGCGCCCTGACCCTTCGAACCCTCGACGATCTGGGATTTGTAGCCCATCCCGACGGTTCCGCCTATGCGGACGACCTGTTCGCGCTGAATTTCCCCGACACCTATAGAGGCGCCGACCGCTTGCGAATTCGCACCTTTATCAACCAGATCGGCCAGATTCCTTTGCCCGTCGCACAAGGTCTTGGCTATACGATCCTGCCCAGATCAGGCGTTGAATCTTTCCCCCGCCCCCAAGATATAAAAATAGTGCCGCTCCCCAAGAAACGGCACCATGAACTCTGGCTTATTACCCAAAAAAACCGTGCCCGTTTTGCCCGCGTTGCTGCTGTGATGCAGTTGATCAGCGCGGTGGCACAGTCCTTGCGTTAGTCCTGAAACCCCACAAACCGCGTGACGTTTTCCACAGGACGCCGCCGCGACACCACGCTGTTTGCCTCGAAACTCTCATCCGGCCAGCCAAGCGCCACGCAGGTCATAATCACCTGATCGTCCGGAATGCCCGCATGTTCGCGCACCACAGGGGATTGCATGATGCCCTGCCCGTTGATCACCGATCCCAGCCCCTTGGACCAGGCGGCCAGCACAAGACCATAGGTCACCGCCCCCAGATCAAAATGCGCAATGGTGCCATCCACCAGATCCCTGTCCAGACAGACCACAATCGACACAGGCGCATCGAACTGGCGAAAGCCGCGCATCACCCAATCCTGACGTTTCTCTTTGTCGTGGCGTTCAATCCCCATGGCCGCGAACAGTTGCACGGCGATTTCCACCTGACGGTCGCGGTGGACACCTTCATAGGCGCCGTGATCCACGATTTCACGCACGGGGGGAACGCCACCCATCATCCGTTCGGAATTGCCCTGCCGCACGGCCTCTAGTGGCGCACCTGTCAGCACATGCAAATGCCACGGCTGTGTGTTCATGGACGATGGTGCGCGGTTTGCCAGCGCGATGATTTCTTCCAGCAGCGTGCGCGGAACCGGGTCTTTGGTAAACCCGCGAATACTGCGCCGCCCTTGCATTGCCTGTGCCAAATCCATTGTCTAACCTCCCGAAAACATGTGTCGGCCAAACTGTCAGGGACAGGGCGAAACCCGTCAATACGGGAACAATCCGAAGGGCAAACTCCGTTACGTCCGCTGCGGTTTCGCGGTCTGCCGCGCCGCGCCTTACCGCAAAGTCACCCCTATGCACAAATCCCCTTTGTCGGGTAGTCTTTGCGTATGAGCATCATCGAACCGACATCCCTATCCCCTGCGACTCGCGCCGTCGCCTATCGGTTTACCCTGCTGTTCAGTCATTTTTCTATCCAACTGATGGCACTGCTGTTGCTGGTGGCCACAGCCTTTACCATCGCCCATTGGCAGCCTGCGTTCATCCTGTTGATTATTGCGGGGATCTCGGGTCAGATGCTGACCGAATACAACATCCACCGCTATATCTTTCACCTGCCCCCGCCCAAAAACCAGCGGCTGTTCAACCTGCTGTACCTTTGCCACTACGGGCATCATGATTTCCCGACCAACACCAAGCTGTTCTTTGTGCCGATCTGGTTCATGCTGCCGGTGCTGGTCGCTGGCTTCCTGTTCTACTGGGGTGTTTTTGCCCTTATCGGCTTTGCCACGGCTCTGCATATGGCGGTTGCTTTTGTCTTTGTCGGCCATGTGCTGACCTTTCTGGGCTACGAGTGGTATCACATGACCGCCCACCTGAATATTCGCAAATTCGGCCCGGAGATCGCCGTGACCCGCCGCCACAACATGCACCATTTCAAAGACTTCACCCGCATGTTCCATGTCAGCTATGGCGGGCAGATCATTGACCGTGCCATGGGCACCGCCATCGACCCCGCCCAGCGTGAAAAACTGTCCCGCTCTGAATTCATCCGCACTCTTGGCATGAAGCCGGACGATCCCCGCCTGATCACAGCACGGCAAACCTACGCTGCCAAACTGGGGCTAACCCAGCAGCAGATCCAGTCCGCCCGGCGCTAGAAGTCTGTTTCATTTGGGTCTAGGCTGATTCCCAATCGAAAGGATTTCCCCATGCCCATCATCAACCGCATTTCCGAATTCCACGCTGATATGACCCAGTGGCGCCGCCATTTGCACAGCATCCCCGAACTGGGGTTCGAGCTGCATAAAACCGCGGAATTTGTCGCCTCAAAGCTGCGGGAATTCGGGGTGGACGAACTGCATGAGGGCATTGCCCAAACCGGAATGGTCGCCATCATCAACGGCCAGTCGGACGGTCCAACCATCGGGCTGCGCGCCGATATGGATGCGCTGCCGATTGTGGAAAACGGCGACCACGCCCATAAATCCACCCATGCAGGAAACATGCACGCCTGTGGCCATGACGGCCATACCACCATGTTGTTGGGGGCGGCCCGCTATCTGGCCGAAACCCGTAATTTTTCAGGCCGCGTCGCGCTGATCTTTCAACCCGCCGAAGAAGGCGGCGGCGGCGGGCAGGTCATGTGTCAGGAAGGCATGATGGACCGCTTCAACATCTCTCAGGTCTACGGCATTCACAACATGCCCAATGCCCCCCAAGGCAATTTCAATCTGAACTCCGGCGCTTTGCTGGCGGCGGCGGATACCTTTACCATCAATATCACCGGATCGGGCGGTCACGGGGCACAGCCCGAAGACACCAAAGACCCGCTGATCGCTGGCGTGGCTTTGGTGCAGGCGTTGCAAACCATTTCCTCGCGTAATCTGGGCGGGCTGGACCGCGCAGTGATCTCCGTCGGGGAATTTGTGTCAGGCACGGCCAACAACATCGTCCCCGACACGGCCTATATCTGCGGTACAGTGCGCACCTTTGACAAAGCCGTTCAGGCCAGGATCGCACAGCGCATGGCGGCCATTTGTGAAGGCACAGCCGCAAGTTTTGATGTGGGCGTCGATCTGGATTACGAATACGGCTACCCCCCCACAATCAACCACCCCGCAAACGCGGAACTGGCCGCCGAGGTCGCCCGTGCTGTGGTCGGAGACGCAGCAGTAGACGCCGATACCAAACCGATCCTGCCGGCCGAAGATTTCGCCTATATGCTGGAAGAACGCCCTGGTGCCTATCTTTTCCTTGGTCAGGGGGATGGCGCGCCCGTGCATCACCCCGATTATGATTTCAACGATGACATCGCCCCGATCGGCGCCAGCTTCTTTGTCAAAATGGTGGAAACCGCCCAGCCACGGGGCTGACGTTAAAAACCAACGGCCCCTTAAGATGCTAAGACTGCGTTCAAATCAGACCGGGGGTATTTCCTATTGGGCCGTTGGGCTTGCTTGCAGTTGCTGAAACCGAAAGGTGAGGCGCTATTCTTCTTCGAAGAAACCTTCATCCATCTCTCGAATGTAAAGCACTTCTTTTTCGCGGCAGCCGACACCGTACCTAATCATCAACTTTGCCAATTCGTTACCATTCAAAAGGACAATGCGTGACCCCAAGTCTCGTGCTGTTTGCTCTGCCGAATTCGTAAATGAAGACGTCGTAACGAACAGGCCTTTCGACGCCTTCTTTAGGCTGAGAGCACCGAAGAAATCGCGGATATCGCCAGCACCAACGGAATTACCTACTTGGTAGCGTTTTGCCTGCAAATACAATTGGTCAACACCCAATGGGTCCTGATCAATCACGCCATCAACGCCATTATCGCCACTCTGACCCAAGGCGCGGCCCGCGTCTTTTGATGTTCCACCATATCCCATCTTAATCAACAACTCGACAATTAGCCTTTCAAAAAACGCCGGGCTTGCAGACCTGACAGCGGCTAACAAATTTGCTGCCAATGCATCATTTAAAAGCGCGTAGGCTTCTTGAATTTCTTCGTCAGGCGTGGCCGAAATCGAAAGCGGTTCCTCAACACTTTGGTCGGGGCCCTGATAATCCAGCCCTCTGGATTTAAACTCTTGGAATTCTTCGAACTTTTCCAGAAACTTAGAGTTTAGAAGGAGGGAACGATCCGCTGCAATCGTTCTTCCACGGTCAGTCAACTCGAACCAACCACGTCGAATGTTTTTTACCAGCCCTGCCTGCTTTAGATAGGATCTTGCCCAATGTACGCGATTTGCAAATGTAGCCTGTTTACCGCTCGGAAGCATCGCTGCTTTTTCTTCCTCACTAAGCCCACAGGCGATTTCCAACTCGGAAACGACCTCTGAAATTTTACGGGGTCCATTCAAGGCGGTCTCCAGCACTGGCCGCATTAATGATTGATAATCAGGTATCATCTACCGCCCCCACCCCATCAGCTCCGACAGAGTCAGTCCGAAACCGCTGTGCAATTGCGCGTCGACCTCTGCTTCGCTTAACAATTTGGTTTCGCCTGTGAATTCAGGCTTGCTGTCATTGTCGCGGTGAATGGTGCGCAGCCAGCTTGCGGCATCGACATCGGAATAACTGGCGAAAAACGCAGGCAGTTTTCGGTGGTTGCGGGAATAGATGTTTTCCTGCGCGCCCACAGGGGTGATCATCGCCGTTCCCACAGACAAAGGCGTGCGTTCCACCGCGTCAAAGATGTGGTTCTTTTGCTGGCCGATCTTCAGGTACAAACCACGATTGAAAGACATCACCACAGGGGCGCCGTCATCCTTCACCTTGGCCAGTTTGACCGCCCGTCCCCGCACCCGTTCAATAAACCGCGTATCAAGCATATCGTCGTCATCCAATCTGAATGACGTGAAATAGTCCCCAGTTTTGTCCTGCGCCCCGTCATAACACGCCCGAATAGCCCGAAATTGCGGCATAAAAGGTTTCTCAACAACCTCCCCCGGTGCCCAACCTGACACCAAATCGTTAAGGCGGTCTTTATAGGGCTGCGGAAAACTTTGGGTGATCAGGAAAATGATTTTGAAATCCTGATCGCTTTGATATTTCAGGCTGCGCAGGGCGAAATCTTCAAACAGCTGGAACCGCCGCTCCATCCGGTCAGCGGCATAAATCATCGCTTCCTGACTCTCCTGACTGTCGTGACTATGGGCAAATCCACCTTTCGAGATGTATGAAAACCGCATCACACCAACAATCTGGTTTCTATCCCCTGACATTTCCACCCCTCTATTTATAGTTGCACCCACTGTACTGCCAATTTGCCCAAGCGCAATTCGATTGATCCACTGCAGCCGTGGCGCGATGAAAGCGGGTGGATTTCGGAATTCAACAGGAGTTTTTTATGCAAGTTATTGGAATGACTCGGTTCTCATTTGCCACCCTTGGCGGCTTCCAGATCCAGCATGAAACGCTGGAACAGCATATCGCCTATCTCTACGCCAAAAAGCGGATGGAGGAACGGTTCACCTATTTCGAGCATCTTTGCCTGCCTGCGTTGAAACAGCAGACCAATCCGGATTTCACACTTGTTGTCCTGGCCTGTAGCGAGATGCCGAAACCCTATCTGACGCGGCTCCAAGACCTGCTCGCCGATCTGCCCCAAGCCCGGCTTTTCGTGCGTGCCCCCGCCAATCACCGCGCAGTGCTGCAAGAGGTCATAGGACTCGCGAAACGTGATGACGCCGACTGGGTTGCCCATTTTCGTATGGATGACGATGACGCTGTGGCGCTGAACTTTGTAGAGGAGGTCCACGATCATTTCCCCCGCCTGCGTGCAATGGCCGAGCATAAACAACAGCTTGGACTGGATTTTACCAACGGCTATGCCCTTAGAAAATCCGCCGACGGGCTAGAGGTCAACACCGGCCATAAAACCAACTGGACCCCGGCACAGGTAATTTTCCTGCCCCATAGTGACACCCGCACCCACGTGCATCTGCCCCACCAAAGGCTGAACCAGCTTATCCCTGTGGTGTCCCTGCCCCATCCATTGATGTTTGTGCGCACCCAGAACGGGTCAAATGATTCAGGTGATGATTTTCCCAAAAAGTTCATCCCCCTCGAAGACCAGCATCGCCGGAAACTAAAGTTCCGCTTCGGGGTGAATGTCAAAGCGTTCCGTCAGGCGCTCGACGCGCTACAAGACTGACCCTGAAACACAAAAGCCCGACCATTCAGGCCGGGCTTTCGCAATTCTAGTGGTAAAAACCGGATTTAGATCGGTTGTTCGGTGCCGTCACCGCCGTCACCAAATCCTACACCCAGATCTTCGCCCATTACGCCATCTGCCGCATCGGCCGGATCAAAACCGGACATGTTGTCATCCCCAACTGGGCCGAGGAGCGCTGCAGCTGCTTCCGCTGCTGCTTTGTTGTCCTCGATGACTTTGCCGTCCCGATCTGTCGCGATCTTTTTGATCTGGTGGGTTGCCCCGCCTGTACCAGCCGGGATCAAACGCCCGACGATCACGTTCTCTTTCAGACCGATCAGTTTGTCCCGTTTGCCCTGAACCGATGCTTCGGTCAGAACCCGCGTGGTTTCCTGGAACGATGCCGCCGAGATGAACGAGCGTGTTTGCAAGGAGGCTTTGGTGATTCCCAGAAGGATCGGGCCACCTTTTGCAGGCTCCAGATTCTTGGACAGCGCCTTGGCGTTCACTTCATCAAATTCAGCTTTATCGACCTGCTCACCCTTCAGAAGAGTGGTGCCGCCCGAATGGGTAACTTCCCATTTTTGCAGCATTTGGCGAACGATCACTTCGATGTGCTTATCGTTGATCTTAACACCTTGCAGACGATACACGTCCTGGACTTCGTCAACCATGTAGTCGGCCAGAGCCTCGACACCCATAATGTTCAGGATGTCATGTGGCGCCGGATTGCCGTCCATGATGTACTCGCCCTTCTGGATGAAATCACCTTCCTGAACAGGAATGTGTTTCCCTTTCGGCACCATGTATTCCACGGGTTCCAGGCTTTCGTCCGATGGTTCGATGCTGAGGCGACGTTTGTTCTTATAGTCGCGGCCAAAGCGTACGTAACCATCAATTTCAGCGATGATCGCGTGGTCTTTCGGACGACGGGCTTCGAACAATTCCGCAACGCGCGGCAGACCACCAGTAATGTCTTTCGTCTTGGCACCCTCACGAGGGATACGCGCAACAACATCACCGGCTTTGACTTCCTGACCGTCTTCGACGGACAGAATGGCGTCTACCGACATGGCATAGGACACAGGGTTGCCCGCATCATTGCGAACCGGATCGCCATTGGCATCCATCACAATGATTTCAGGTTTCAGATCATTGCCTTTTGGCGCTGAACGCCAGTCGGTCACGATCTTCTGGCTGATGCCTGTGGCGTCATCGGTTTCGTCACGGATCGAGAAACCAGCGGTCAGGTCAACGAATTTCGCTGTACCGTCTTTTTCCGCAATGATCGGCAATGTGTAGGGGTCCCATTCATAGAGCTTGTCCCCGCGCACAACCTTATCGCCATCCTTCACCATGATTTTTGTACCATAGCTCAGTTTGTGCGACGCGCGTTCCACACCGTTTTCGTCGATAATCACGATTTCAACAGTCCGGCCCATAACGATCATTTCACCGTCACGGTTTTTCAGAATGTTCGGGTTGCGCAGATCGACAGTACCGTCAACGCTGGCTTCCTGGAACGATTGCTGACCACCCTGCGCAATACCGCCAATGTGGAATGTCCGCATTGTCAGCTGTGTGCCGGGTTCACCGATGGATTGCGCCGCAATAATGCCCACAGCCTCGCCCGGGTTCACTTGCGTACCCCGTGCCAGATCGCGACCATAACATGTGGCACAGATACCGTCTTCGGCTTCACAGGTCAGCGGCGACCGGATCGACAAAGTGGCAATGCCGGAGTTTTCGATCAGATCGGCCATACGCTCGTCGATCAATTCCCCACGGGGGCAGATCAATTCTTCGGTGGCCGGGTGGGTCACGTCTTCGTTTGTGACACGCCCCAGAATCCGTTCGGACAAAGAGGCAACAACCTCACCGTCGTTCACAGCGGCTTTGGCAGTGATGCCCAGTTCCGTACCACAGTCGATTTCCCGCACGATACAATCCTGTGCAACGTCAACCAGACGTCGTGTCAGATAACCCGAGTTCGCTGTTTTCAAAGCGGTATCTGCCAGACCCTTACGGGCACCGTGGGTGGAGTTGAAGTACTCCAGAACGGTCAGACCTTCTTTAAAGTTCGAGATAATCGGCGTTTCGATGATCTCGCCGTTCGGCTTGGCCATCAGACCGCGCATCCCGCCAAGCTGTTTCATCTGTGCAGGGGAGCCACGCGCACCGGAGTGCGCCATCATGTAAACGCTGTTCGGTTCCATTTCGGCACCGGCATCGTCCACTTTCATGGCGGAAATATCACCCATCATCGCATCCGCAACCGCGTCGGAACACTTGGACCAGCTATCGACAACTTTGTTGTATTTCTCGCCCTGAGTGATCAGACCGTCGAGATACTGCTGTTCGAATTCTTTCACCTGATCCCGTGTATCATTCACGATGGCCCATTTGCTGTCAGGGATAACCATGTCGTCTTTACCAAACGAAATGCCTGCCTTGAACGCTTCACGGAAGCCCAAAGTCATGATCTGGTCACAGAAGATAACCGACTCTTTTTGACCGCAATACCGATACACAGTGTCAATAACTTCGCCGACTTCTTTCTTCCGCAGCAAACGGTTCACGATGTCAAACGGCGCTTTTGCGTTCAGCGGCAGCATGGCACCCAGACGCACACGGCCCGGCGTGGTTTCATAGCGCACCCAGATCGAGTTGCCCTCTTCATCCACTTGTTCCATGCGGCAGTTGATTTTCGAGTGCAGGTGAACAACACCCGCATCCAGCGCATGGTTCACTTCCTGTTCGGAAGAGAAGGTCATGCCCTGACCTTTCATGCCCTCACGTTCCATCGTGATGTAGTAAAGACCCAAAATCATGTCCTGCGAAGGAACGATGATCGGCTTACCGTTGGCAGGCGACAGAACGTTGTTTGTGGACATCATCAGAACACGCGCTTCCAACTGGGCCTCAAGGCTCAGAGGAACGTGAACCGCCATTTGGTCGCCGTCAAAGTCGGCGTTGAACGCGGAACAGACCAGCGGGTGAAGCTGGATAGCTTTCCCTTCGATCAGCGTGGGTTCGAATGCCTGAATGCCAAGACGGTGCAAGGTTGGCGCACGGTTCAGCAGAACAGGGTGTTCGCGGATCACTTCGTCCAGAATATCCCAAACCTCGGGACGCTCTTTTTCAACGATCTTCTTGGCTTGTTTGACTGTGCTGGACAGGCCTTTGGCTTCAAGACGGGAATAGATGAACGGTTTGAACAGCTCCAGCGCCATCTTTTTGGGAAGACCACATTGGTGCAGTTTCAATTCCGGACCCGTCACAATCACCGAACGACCGGAGAAGTCGACCCGTTTTCCCAAAAGGTTCTGACGGAAGCGGCCTTGCTTACCTTTCAGCATGTCGGACAGTGATTTCAGCGGGCGCTTGTTGGCGCCAGTGATCACCCGACCGCGACGGCCGTTGTCAAACAGCGCATCCACAGATTCCTGCAACATCCGTTTTTCGTTGCGCACGATAATATCAGGCGCACGCAGTTCGATCAGACGTTTCAGACGGTTGTTCCGGTTGATCACCCGACGGTACAGATCGTTCAGATCGGAAGTGGCAAAACGGCCCCCGTCCAGCGGCACCAGCGGGCGCAGCTCTGGCGGGATCACAGGGATCACAGTCAGGATCATCCATTCCGGACGGTTGCCGGATTCAAGGAAGGATTCCACAACTTTCAGACGTTTGATGATCTTCTTCGGCTTCAGTTCACCAGTGGCTTCGGCCAGATCAGCACGCAGCTGTTCTGCTTCGGCTTCCAGATCAATATTGGCCAGCATTTCACGGATGGCTTCTGCACCGATACCTGCGTTGAACGCGTCTTCGCCATAGACGTCTTGCGCGTCCATGAACTCTTCTTCGTTCATCATCTGACCGTAGTTCAGATCCGTCAGACCGGGTTCGATCACAACGTATTGTTCAAAATACAGCACACGCTCCAGCTCGCGCAGGGTCATGTCCAGCATCAGGCCAATACGGCTTGGCAGGGATTTCAGGAACCAGATGTGCGCAACAGGTGCTGCCAGTTCAATGTGACCCATACGTTCGCGACGTACTTTTTGCAGCGTAACTTCAACACCACATTTTTCACAGGTCACACCGCGGTATTTCATCCGCTTGTATTTGCCGCACAGACATTCGTAGTCTTTGATCGGGCCAAAAATACGCGCACAGAACAGGCCGTCCCGCTCTGGTTTGAAGGTCCGGTAGTTGATGGTTTCCGGCTTTTTGATCTCGCCGTAAGACCAGCTCAAGATCCGCTCTGGTGACGCCAGAGAGATTTTGATTTCGTCAAAGGTACGAGGCGCCTGGACGGGGTTAAACGGGTTGTTCGTGATTTCTTGGTTCATTTTGAACTCCTAATCTCAAGTATCGAGCACTGATGAAAAGCCCCACCCCACGACAGTCGCGGGGTGGGAATGTTTCGCCGTTACTCTGATTCCGCGTCCAGTAGCTCGATGTTCAGACCGAGCGAGCGGATTTCCTTAACAAGAACGTTGAACGATTCTGGGATACCAGCTTCGAAATTGTCCTCACCCTTAACGATGGCTTCATAGACCTTGGTCCGGCCTGCCACGTCATCCGATTTCACCGTCAGCATTTCCTGCAAGGTGTAAGCGGCGCCGTAGGCTTCCAGTGCCCAGACTTCCATCTCCCCGAAACGCTGACCACCGAACTGTGCTTTACCACCCAGCGGCTGCTGTGTGACGAGCGAGTATGGCCCTGTAGACCGCGCGTGGATTTTATCGTCCACAAGGTGATGCAGTTTCAGCAGGTATTTGACGCCAACCGTTACAGGACGTGCGAACTGCTCGCCTGTGCGGCCATCAAACACGATGGACTGACCAGAGGTTTCGAAACCGGCACGCGTCAGCGCATCGTTCACGTCAGCCTCTTTTGCGCCGTCAAAAACAGGTGTCGCAATCGGTACACCGTTGGTGACGTTACCAGCCGCTTCAAGGAACTCTGTTTCGGTCATGTCTTCAATGACTTCCGCATAGAGATCATCGCCATAAGCGGTTTTCATCGCGTCCCGAACAGGGGTCATATCCCCGGTACGGCGATAGTCGCGCAGGGCTTCGGAAATGCTTTGACCCAAGCCGCGTGCGGCCCAACCCATATGCGTTTCCAAAATCTGACCAACGTTCATACGCGATGGAACACCCAGCGGGTTCAAACAGAAGTCAACTGGCGTACCATCGGCAAGGAACGGCATGTCTTCGATCGGAACAACGCGGGAGATAACCCCTTTGTTGCCGTGACGACCAGCCATTTTATCACCTGGTTGCAGCTTGCGTTTCACCGCGATGAAGACTTTGACCATCTTCATCACACCTGGCGGCAGGTCGTCGCCACGGCGGACTTTTTCCACCTTGTCTTCGAACCGGGCTTCCAGCGCTTTTTTCTGCACTTCGTATTGGGCGTTCAGGGCCTCAACCTCGGCAGCGTCCTTGTCGTCAGACAGGGCCAGTTGCCACCATTGACCGCGGCTCAGGCTTTCCAGCAATTCTGCGTCAATGGTCGAACCGGCTTTAACACCTTTTGGACCTTTAACAGCAGACTGGCCTTCCAGCAAAGAACGCAAACGCGCGTAGATGTTGCGATCAAGGATCAGCATTTCATCGTCACGGTCACGGCTCAGGCGTTCAACTTCTTCCCGCTCGATTTGCAGCGCACGTTCGTCTTTTTCAATGCCGTGGCGGTTGAAAACACGAACCTCAACTACAGTACCGTAATCCCCAGGTGGCAGACGCAAGGATGTGTCACGCACATCGGATGCTTTCTCCCCAAAGATGGCGCGCAGAAGTTTTTCTTCCGGTGTCATCGGGCTTTCGCCTTTTGGCGTGATTTTACCAACCAGAATATCCGCAGGACCAACCTCGGCACCAATGTAAACGATACCGGCTTCGTCCAGATTACGAAGGGCTTCTTCGCCTACGTTTGGAATATCACGGGTGATTTCCTCTGGCCCAAGTTTCGTGTCACGGGCGGCAACTTCGAATTCTTCGATGTGGATTGATGTGAACACGTCGTCTTTCACGATACGTTCAGAAATCAGGATCGAGTCTTCGTAGTTGTAGCCGTTCCAAGGCATAAACGCGACGAGGATGTTTTTCCCCAGCGCCAGTTCACCCAGATCGGTTGACGGACCATCGGCGATCACCTCACCACCGGACACTTTGTCACCAACCTTCACCAGAGGGCGTTGGTTGATACAGGTGTTCTGGTTCGAGCGTTGGAACTTGCGCAGACGATAGATATCCACACCCGGATCGCCCGGCTCCAGATCTTCGGTCGCACGCACAACAATCCGCATGGCGTCAACCTGGTCGATGATACCACCACGGCGCGCCGTGATCGCAGCACCGGAATCCCGTGCAACAACTTCTTCGATACCAGTACCCACATAAGGCGCTTCGGCCCGTACAAGCGGAACAGCCTGACGTTGCATGTTCGATCCCATCAATGCGCGGTTGGCGTCATCGTTTTCAAGGAACGGGATCAAAGAGGCCGCAACAGACACCAGCTGCTTTGGCGAAACGTCGATGTAGTCGATGTTTGCAGGTGCAGTCAGCAAATATTCCCCGGCCTGACGCGAAGACGCCAGATCATTGGTGAATTTACCGTTTTCATCCAGCTGCGCGTTGGCCTGCGCCACAGTGTAGCGCATTTCTTCGGTTGCTGACATGTACTGAACTTCGTCCGTCACATGTGAATCGGTCACTTTGCGATAGGGTGTTTCGATAAAGCCGTATTTGTTCACCCGTGCGAAAGACGCCAGAGAGTTGATCAAACCAATGTTCGGACCCTCGGGAGTTTCAATCGGACACATGCGACCGTAGTGGGTTGGATGCACGTCGCGCACCTCAAAGCCGGCACGTTCGCGGGTCAGACCCCCAGGCCCAAGCGCAGACAGGCGACGCTTGTGCGTCACTTCGGACAGCGGGTTGGTTTGGTCCATGAACTGCGACAACTGGCTGGAGCCGAAGAATTCACGAACAGCCGCCGCTGCCGGTTTCGCGTTGATCAGGTCTTGCGGCATGATCGTGTCGATCTCAACAGAAGACATCCGCTCCTTGATCGCACGTTCCATGCGCAGCAGGCCAACACGGTACTGGTTTTCCATCAGCTCGCCAACGGAACGCACACGACGGTTGCCAAGGTGGTCAATGTCGTCGATGTCGCCCTTGCCGTCGCGCAGATCAACCAAAGCCTTGATCACGGCAATGATGTCTTCCTTGCGAAGGGTGCGCTGGGTGTCTTCTGCGTCCAGTTGCAGACGCATATTCATTTTCACACGGCCCACAGCAGACAGGTCATAACGCTCGCTGTCAAAGAACAGCGTGTCAAACAACGCGCTGGCGGCTTCGACGGTGGGTGGCTCGCCCGGACGCATAACGCGGTAGATATCCATCAACGCTGTGTCGCGGTGATGGTTTTTATCAACAGCCATTGTGGTGCGGATATACGGGCCAACGTTGATGTTATCGATGTCCAGTGTTGGAACCTCGGTCACACCATTGTCCAGCAACAGAGGAATTGTCCCGCCGTTGATTTCGCCGTCTTTGTCATATTCGATTGTCAGCTCATCGCCCGCTTCAACCCAGATTTCACCGGTTTCTTCGTTGATGATGTCTTTGGCCGAATAGCGCCCTGCCAGATGTTCAAACGGCACAAGGATTTCGGAAACCTTGTCTTCGTCTTTTAACTTCTTAACGGTGCGCGGCGTTACTTTTTTGCCCGCTTCCGCAATCACTTCGCCAGAGCTGGCGTCAATGATATCATAGGTCGGCTTTGTGCCGCGAATCCGGTCCGGGAAGAATTTGGTTGCCCAACCGTTCTTCTTCTTAACCAGCGTGTAGTTCACGGTATCGTAATAGGCATCACAAATGCCTTCCTGGTCCAGACCCAGCGCATACAGCAGGGTGGTCACAGGCAGTTTACGACGACGGTCGATCCGCGCGAAAACAACATCCTTCGCATCGAATTCAAAGTCGAGCCAGGAACCACGGTACGGAATGATCCGCGAAGCAAACAGCAGTTTACCCGAAGAGTGGGTTTTGCCTTTGTCGTGGTCAAAGAACACACCGGGGGAGCGGTGCATCTGGGAAACGATAACCCGCTCTGTGCCGTTCACAACGAAGGTACCATTGTGCGTCATCAAAGGCATATCGCCCATGAATACGTCTTGTTCCTTGATGTCTTTTACCGATTTCGCGCCTGTATCTTCGTCGATATCAAACACGATCAACCGCAGCGTCACCTTAAGCGGCGCACTGTAGGTCATGTCACGTTGCTGACATTCTTCAACGTCGTATTTCGGACGTTCCAGTTCGTATTTCACGAACTCCAGAATGGCGGTTTCGTTGAAATCCTTGATCGGAAATACCGACTGGAATACGCCTTGAATACCTTCGCCATCCGTATGGGTAGCTTGGTCGCCAGAGCGCAAGAAAAGATCATAAGAACTTTTCTGAACTTCGATCAGGTTTGGCATATCCAAAACTTCACGAATTTTGCCATAGTATTTACGGATACGTTTAAAGCCAGAATGGGTCTGAGCCATGCGCGTCGTCACCTTATTTTAATGTTCACCTGTCACAATCGTTGGGCACCGATTGATCCTGGTCCCATCAACACGAGGATAATTCCATTCTTGCAAAAGTTCCCAAACCTTCGCACCCGAATTAGTCCCGCGTCTTTCAAGAGGTCTGGGGAACAGGCCCCTTGAAAGACGCGCCTTTACAGACGTGAGCGGCTGAACCCGCATTTTTGCGGATCCAGCCATTTTTTCAGTGTACCGAACCGAAGTCCGGACCAAATTACTTGAGTTCGATTTCAGCGCCGGCTGCTTCCAGCTTGGCTTTGATCTCTTCAGCTTCAGCTTTGGTTGCGCCTTCTTTGACAGCTTTGCCGCCGGCTTCAACCAGATCTTTAGCTTCTTTGAGGCCCAGGCCAGTGATGGCGCGAACTTCTTTGATGACGTTGATTTTCTTGTCGCCAGCGGCTTTCAAGATTACGTCAAATTCGTCTTTTTCTTCAGCAGCCGGGCCAGCTTCCGCTGCGCCTGCAACCATTACAGCGCCGCCAGCAGCAGGCTCGATGCCGTACTCGTCTTTCAGCAGTGTTTTCAGTTCTTGTGCTTCCAGCAGGGTCAAACCTACGATGCTTTCAGCGAGTGCTTTGATATCAGCCATTTGATATTTCCGTTCAGTTTAAGTTGTGTTTTCCGGTGTGGTTTTTGTATTCGC
>JAXMOF010000070.1:0-19881 GCA_034670045.1 Amylibacter sp.
ATAACGACGACCGGCTTGGCACCATCACCGTTTACGGCGATCTGATCACCCAAGCCGATATCGAACACACCGCCAGCCCCGCCTATGGCATCATCACCACAATCGACGATCTGCAAGAAGCACTGAAGCCCGCGAAGGTGGGGGCGAATGAGATCAGGAATTTCACCCCATCGGTGTTAAAAGACGCTTCAGGGGTGGACACATTGGGCGGCGCCACACCGAAGTTCGTGATCCCGGGCAGTTTTAGCTTTGCCGCCGACAAGAAAAGCGCCATGGGGTTTGAAGATGTGCCGCAACTGAAAATGGCTGCACTGACCGTTTCGTTGTCGTTCAAGGTCAATACGCTGAACATGGGGCAGTCGCTGTTTTCCAGAGATGCGGATGGGGATGGCAAGGGCCATACCACTGTTTGGGTCAATGAAGATGGCGACTTGATGGTGCGTCTGCAATCGCCCGAAGGGTCAAAATATCTGGTGGCCGATAGCGTGGTGCAAGCCGGAGTAACCTATGATTTCGCGCTTAGCCTCGGGGATCAGGGGGCAGCGCTTTATCTGGACGGGGTTAAGGTGGCGTATGAAACCGCCTATACCCACAATTGGGCACAAAACGCAGAAGGGCTGGTTGTCGGTGGCTCGGGGTTGGCTTCGGATGCCGGAACAATCAATGCGATCCATTCACGGCTTGACGGGGAAATCACGGATTTTGCCGTTTACAAGGGCCAGTTGGCAGATAGCGTGATTGCAGGGGATACCCTGCGCGACGGGTTTGACACTTTCGCAGGGGCGGCGGATGCCTTTGATTTCGCGATGATTGACGGGGCTTTGCATGTGTCAGGGGATAAGATCGGCGGGAAAACCGACTATCTTGCTTTTGACGATGTGACGGTTGCGGTTTCGGATGTGCAGATTGGCACCGGAGCCAGCGAAACACTGTCTGGCGGGTCAGCGGCGGATATTCTGGTGGGCCGTAACGGCGATGATGTGCTGGATGGCAACAGCAACGACGATCACCTTTGGGGCGGGGCTGGTAGGGACAAGCTTTACGGCGATTCCGGTCGGGACTGGTTGGATGGTGGCGCGGATGATGACTATCTGGCGGGCGGTTCGGATAACGACAGGCTGTTCGGCGGTTCGGGGCATGATGAATTGAAAGGCGACAGTGGCGCGGATCATTTTTATGGTGGCATCGGGGATGATTACATCTATGGCCAGTCGTGGGGCGACGGGGGCACCAGCAAGGGTGACACCGCGCATTTCATGGGTGACCTTGCCAATTACACCTTTGAAACCAACACGTATTATAATTCCACCCGCGGCGCAGATGTGACACGTCTGATTGTAACCGATCGCGCTAACGGGGGCAGTGATGGCCTGTATGAAGGGCGCGATGTTCTTAGCGATATCGACAGGCTGGTGTTTGCGGATCAGACCGTGACCTTTGATAGCCTGCTCTAAACTGTGACAGTAAAGCAGTGTTGGAATGGGGTGGTGATCTTGGTAGGCAGGGGCTATGACCCAGCCCAACGCTTCCTTTAATCCGCAGGACAGGCCCCGATGATCCGCACCGCAAATATCGCAGGCGCCGGGATTGGCGGTCTGACTGCCGCCATCGCGCTGGCCCGCCAAGGGGGGGAGGTTCGCATCTTTGAACAAGCCAGCGAATTGGCCGAGGTCGGGGCAGGGTTACAGCTTAGCCCCAACGCCATGCGGGTCATGGCGGCTTTGGGACTGGAAGATGCGCTGCAAGCAGTCGCCTTCGCTCCGGAACGGGCGCGGGTGATCGACGGAAAAACGGGGCGGGACCTTATAAACCTACCGCTGCGCGCTGTCAGCCGTCCGCTTTACGGTGCGCCCTATCTGCATGTGCACCGCGCAGATGTGCAAGGCATCTTATATCGCGAAGCACAGCGTCTCGGGGTGACATTCAATCTGGGCGAGGCGGTGACAGGATACACCAAAACGGGCCTGATGGTGTCTGGCGAAGAACAATCCGCTGACCTGAATATTGGCGCGGATGGTATCCGCTCTGCCATTGCCGCACAAATGCACCTGAACCTGCCTGTGCGGTTTACGGGGCAGGTGGCTTGGCGCGGATCGGTGGCGACGGCGGATTTGCCAAAAGGGCTGATCGGACCGGATGCTTCTGTCTGGGTCGGGCAGGGCAAACATCTGGTCACCTATTACCTGCGGGGCGGCGATCTGGTGAATTTTGTCGCGGTCGAGGAACGGGACAACTGGCATAACCCCAGCTGGACCGAACCGGGCGACCCTGCCCAAATACAAGCCGCTTTTTCAGATTGGCATCCCACGGTACAAACCTTGCTGAACGGGGCAGAAGAAACCTTTCTTTGGGCACTGTTTGATCGCCCTGTTTTGCCCTTTTGGTCGCAAGGATCCATTGGCCTGCTTGGGGATGCCTGTCACCCCACTTTGCCCTTTATGGCCCAAGGCGCTGCAATGGCGATTGAGGATGCTTTCGTTTTGGCCCGTTGTGTCGCGACAGAACAAAATGCCGCTACGGCGCTGACCCGCTACACCACTTTACGCCGCCCCCGCACCAGCCGCTTGCAAGCCCGCGCCCGATCAAACGCGGAGCTGTTTCATCAAACCGGCTTTGCCAATGGTCTGTTGCCCCGCCTGAAACTGGCGATCGCCGGGCAGCTTCCGGACCGGCTTGGCCTGCGCCCCTTTGATGCGATATATGGCTATAACGCCACTACTGTGCTGCCATAATACCCCGTTTCAGTTTCTTTGGGGCCACGTGCCAAAGCGAAAAGCACAGGCCCAAAGCCCGCAACAACCGCCAGAAACCATTCGGGCTCGCCTCGCGCGCCTGTGCTGACGTTCGCTCAATTTCGTGTGAGGCAGGCTATCTTTAAAAACGGTTTCAGTCCCTAGTGATCCTCGATCTGGAAAAGGAACACCTGAAAATGAAACTCTTACTCCCTCTGGCCTTTGTTGCCCTGACAGCACCTGTTTTTGCTTGGGCTGGCCCGCAATATCTGGACGAAACAAAATTCGCCGTTTCCGGCCATGACGTGGTTGCCTATTTTGATATGGAACAATCCCCCGTAGGTACGCCGCAGGCCCCTGCGGTTAACGGGAAGACATCCATCACGGCAGACTATAACGGTGCCACTTGGGCGTTTTCGACCGAAGAAAACCGCGATAAATTTATCGCCAACCCTGCGGCCTACGTGCCCCAATATGACGGCCACTGCGCCTATGGTGTGGCGCAGCAAGGCAAGGTTCCGGGCAATCCGAACCTGTGGCGTATTGTTGACGGCAAACTGTACCTGAATGTGACCCAGGATGTGGTGGGCTTCTGGGAAGAAGACATCAGCGGCAATCTGCAAAAATCCGAAGGCAACTGGCCCAAGCTGGAACCTAAGGCGGCGTCGGACCGGACCATTCCGTTTTATTCCTCCCAAGCCCCTGTTGCGGATTAAATGCGCAGAAGCGCGGGCTTGATAACACGTCGCAGCCTCGTTTTCGGGGCTGTGATGCTGTGTGGGGCCCCGCGTGTTCATGCGCAAGACGGCGCGACCTTGAACGTCGAGCAGGCCTATGACCTTGCCGCCGCTGGTCAGATCATCTTGCTGGATATTCGGCGCCCCGATGAATGGCTTTACACAGGCAGCGGCGCGGGTGCCCATCGGCTGGATATGCGGCGGCCGGATTTTACCGCCGCGCTGGACGGGCTTTTGGACGGGGATCGCAGCCGCCCTGTGGCGTTGATCTGCGCCCGTGGCGTGCGCTCTAAGCGTATGGCGGACCGGCTGCGTGCTGCTGGATTTAGCGGGGTTCTGGATGTGCCGGAAGGTATGCTAGGCTCTGACGCGGGGATTGGCTGGATTGAACTTGGCCTGCCGCTGGTGAAATAGAAAGGGATTGCGTGAAAACTCTCGCATTGGCTGTGACAGCCGCTTTGGGGCTGTCTGTCAGCACAACGACCGCGCTTGCAAATTGTGGGTCTCAGCCCGAATCCTGTATGATTGCCGAGGGCGATTACGAGGCAAAACTCCCCCCGAACAGCCCTGAGAACGCCCCGATGGTGGTGTTCCTGCACGGTTATGGTGGCAATGGCAACGGGTCGCTGGGGCGAAAATCTATGGTGCAGCCCATTCTGGATCGTGGCTACGGGATCATCGCCCCGAACGCATTGATGCGCGGTAATAATACCAGTTGGAACTTTCACCCCCAGCGCGGCAGCGGTCGTGATGAAGCTGCCTTTATCCGTGCGGTGATCAAAGACGCTGCCGCGCGGTTCAACCTGAACCCCGATCGCGTGTTGCTGGCAGGGTTTTCCATCGGTGGGTCGATGACCAGCTATCTGGCCTGCCAGACCCCTGATATTGCAACGGCTTTTGCCCCTGTCAGCGGCAGTTTCTGGCGGCCCCATCCCACTGAATGCGCCGCCCCTCTGCGCCTGTTGCACACCCACGGCTGGCGCGATGGCACCGTCCCGCTGGAAGGGCGCACTGTCGGGTCGGGCTTCACCCAAGGGGATGTGTTTTATGCCATGAGCCTTTGGGCCAGCACCAATAAATGCGCACAACCCCGTGCCGATGGTTTTGACACAACCGCCCCGTTCTGGCGGCGCAGTTGGACCGAATGCGCCCCGAATAGCGCGCTGGAACTGGCGTTGTTTGACGGCGGGCATGTGGTGCCCGACGGCTGGGCCGATATGGCGCTGGATTGGTTTGCAACTACCGTGCCAGAATAGACTGTACCATTCGTGCGAATCCGCATCCCATACCCCAAAATCAAGACAACAAAGGCCTGACCCCCTATGCCAAAGTCCCCCCGCCGCGCCGCTGATTATCTGGCTGAACGTCTGTACCAGGCAGGCTGCCGCCGCGCCTTTGGCATGCCCGGAGGCGAGGTTCTGACCCTGATCGACGCATTGGCGCGGGCTGGAATTGAATTCATACTGGTGAAACACGAAAACAGCGCCGCCTTCATGGCCGAGGCCGAATACCACCGCACAGGGGCGCCCGGACTTTTGGTGGCGACCCTTGGACCCGGCGCGATGAACGGGGTGAATGCCATTGCCAACGCCTTGCAGGATCGGGTGCCACTGATCGTGCTGACCGGCTGTGTTGATGCGGATGAGGCCCAGACCTATACCCATCAGGTGATGGACCACAGCGCGGTGTTTTCCGCGATCACCAAACAATCCTTCCGCCTGACAGCGCAAAGCTGTGACATCATCGCAGATCGCGCTATTGGCCTTGCCACACAGCCCCGTTTGGGGCCGGTTCATATTGACGTCCCGATTGCCGTCGCAGGCGCAACCGTCACCCTGCCGCGCCTGCGCCGTCGCGCGGTTGCGGCCCCTGTGGTGCCGTCGGCGGGCGCGGAACTTACCCAAGCGCGAAGCTGGCTGGCACAGGCCAAACGCCCTGTGATGATCGTTGGGCTGGATGCGATGAATGACGCAGCTGGCTCGCAAATCGCTGCGTTTTGTGAAGCCTTCAACGTCCCTTTTGTGACCACCTACAAGGCCAAAGGCATCGTGGCTGAAACCCATCCGCTGTGCCTCGGCGGGGCAGGGTTGTCGCCTTTGGCCGATGGTCATGTGATCCCGCTGGTTGACTCTGCCGATCTGGTGATTTGTGCTGGCTATGATCCGATTGAAATGCGCCCGGGCTGGCGCGAAATCTGGAACCCCGACCAAACCCCCGTGATTGATATTTCTGCCGCCCCGAATGACCATTACATGCATCAGGCGGGCGTGAATTTTGTGGCTCATGTGGGGGAAACGCTGACCCTGCTGGCAGATGGGGTCGCCCCGCAGCAGACTTGGGAAAACGGGCAGGTTGCAGCGGTTAAAACCGCGCTGGCGCAGGCTTTCCCCGCGGATGATCTTTGGGGACCAGCAGCGGTGATTGACGAATGCCGCAAGGCTTTGCCGGATACGGCTTTGGTCACAGCGGACAGTGGGGCACACCGCATTTTGCTGTCGCAAATGTGGACCTGCCATGAACCGCGCGGTTTGATGCAATCCTCCGGGTTTTGCACCATGGGCTGCGCTGTGCCACTGGCGATCGGTGCGAAACTGGCCGCGCCTGATCGGGATGTGGTGTCCTTTTCAGGGGATGCGGGGTTCTTGATGGTGGCGGGCGAATTGGCCACGGCCGCAGAGCTGGAAATCGCGCCGGTTTTTGTGGTGTTTGTAGATGCCAGTCTTGCCCTGATCGAACTGAAACAACGCCAGAACCAGATGCAAAATCAGGGGGTGGATTTTGCCACCCACGACTACGCCGCCATCGCGCGGGCCTTTGGCGGCAACGGTGTTACCGTGTCAAACCGCGCCGATCTGCGCGCCGCCTTGGAACAGGCCCGCACAGCGCCCGCCTTTACCCTGATTGCGGCTGTAATAGAACGGGGCAGCTATGACGGCCGCATCTAGAATTTAGGCGTAAATACGCCTGAATTCCCCTTATTTTACGTTCGTTACCGGCAATATCCGCCGATTTTACACACAGCGGTTCACTTGCACGTTATCTGCAGGCCACGGCCATTTTGCGAAACCCAAAAGCGGTTTAATCCAGTTGGGAGGGACGTGAAAAGGGAACCGCATGCTCACAGATATTTTCGGAAATGATGTCACGTTGAACAGCCCGTCAACGCGGGATGACTGGGATCGGATGCAGCTTGCCTTTCTGGCGCATTCTGCCGCGACACCCACCCATTTGGCGGCGGTTCTAACGGCTGAACCGGGCTTCGCTATGGGTCATGCGGTCAAAGGTCTGTTTTACATGATGCTAAGCAGACGCGAGCTGGTTCAGACTGCCCGAGAGGCGCTAACCACGGCGCAGGCTGCTGTGCGCCAGACACCGGTCACTCCGCGTGAACTTCTGTTTGTGACGGCGCTCGGCCATTGCCTGAACGGGCAGATTCGCGCCGCGCGGGAGTGTATGGAAACGGTCCTGCGCTCTGCTCCACAGGATGCACTGGCCCTAAAGATCAGCCACGGGTTGGGCTTTGTTGTGGGGGATGCCAGCGGCATGCGCCAATCCATCGAAACCGTGCTGCCCCATTACAGCGAGGACCACGCGGCCTATGGCTATGTTATGGGCTGTTACGCCTTTGCGCTGGAGGAAACCGGCGAATATGCACGGGCGCAACAGGCGGGGCTGAAAGGGTTAACCTTTGCCAAAGACGACGCTTGGGGCCTGCATGCGGTTGCCCATGTGTTTGACATGACCGCCAACGCCAAAGCGGGGTTGGACTGGCTGTCCGGACGGGAAGAGGCCTGGTCCCACTGCAATAATTTCCGCTATCACGTCTGGTGGCACAAAGCATTGATGCATCTGGATCAGGGCGATGTGGCGCAGGTTCTGGCACTGTATGACACGGAAATCCGCAAGGATAAAACCGACGATTACCGGGATATTTCCAACGCCACGTCGTTGCTGAGCCGTTTGGAACTGGAAGGGGTCAATGTGGGGCACCGCTGGGAAGAACTGGCCGATCTTTCGGAAAACCGCACGCAGGACGGTTGTTTGATCTTTGCCGATCTACACTATCTGATGGCGCTGGTGCGCGACGACCGTGCGGTTGCCGTGCGCGACATCACCGCCCGCCTTGCCAAAGACGCGCAAACCCGTGGCTGCGATCTGGGGCAGGCCATGGCCGATCCGGGTCTTGCTGCCGCAGCGGGGCTAGAGGCGTTTGGCGATGCCAATTACGAATCTGCCTTTTTGAACCTGTCCAAAGCCCGCCAAACCTTGCAACTGGCGGGGGGCAGCCATGCCCAAAGGGATGTTTTTGAGCGTCTGACCATCGATTCCGCCATTCGCGGAGGCTTTTTGAACGAGGCAAAAGGCATTTTGGAGGAAAGATGTGCAAAACGGGATGGCGCTGAAGATCGTTATGCTGCAGTACGTTTCGAAATGATCGCCAAAGGCCTGACCGACGCGGAATCCCTGCGTAGCGTCGCTGCTGAATAACGGCATTTGAAATGATATATTCCAACGGAAACAAACCTCTATGACTTCGCAACTGGGTGACAACCCTTCGGCACCAACGCGCCAACTGCGCGTGCGCGACCCGCGTCTGGATTTCTATCGCGGGCTGGCCATGTTCATCATTCTGATCGCCCATATTCCGGGAAATGTACCCGCATTGTGGATTCCCGCGCGCTTCGGTTTTTCGGACGCGACCGAGATTTTTGTGTTTTGTTCGGGTATGGCCTCTGCCATCGCTTTCGGGTCGGCTTTTCGAAACAAAGGCTGGTGGATGGGCACCGCCCGCGTGGCCCTGCGCATCTGGCAGGTCTATTGGGCCCATATCGGTGTGTTTCTGATGATTGCCACCTTTGTGGCCCTGCTGAACGGTTCGGGCGCGTTTGAAAAAGACTATGTGGGCGACCTGAACCTTTGGCCGTTTTTCAATGAAACACCCGCCAATCTGGTTGGCTTGATGACGCTGACCTATGTGCCGAACTATTTCGACGTTCTTCCTATGTATATCGGAATTCTGGCGATGATGCCTGTGGTTGTCGGCCTGCAAAAACTGCACACCAGCCTTGCGGTGGGTTTTGTTCTGGCGGTCTGGCTCGGGGCGAACCTTAACGTGTTAATGATGCCGGCAGAGCCTTGGACCGATCGGGAATGGTTCTTTAATCCTTTTGGCTGGCAATTGGTGTTTTTTACCGGTTTTGCATTGATGTCGGGATGGTTGCCCCAACCCCGCTTCCATTGGGGGCTGGTGGCTTTGGCTGTGGTTTTTGTGCTGGCGACAGTGCCCTTTGCCTATTTCCGCATCCTGAATGCGGTTCCCGAATTGAAGGCCATCGCGAAAGATATCCACTTTCTTACACAGAAAACCGATTTCGGTGTGTTGCGGTATGTTCACTTTATGGCGCTGGCCTATCTCGGCTGGGCGATAGCAGGGCAGGGCGGGACACGGTTGCTGGCCACGGGTACGGGGCTGGCAGCACAGGTGTGGCGGCAGGTTTTGCGGCTGATCCTGAAAGTGGGGCAACAATCCCTTGCGGTCTTTATGGTCTCGATGGTGCTGGCACGGATTATCGGATTTGGTTTTGATCAGGTTGGGCGGGCGACTTGGGTCGTGCTGCTGGGCAATCTGATCGGTTTTGGGTTGATCATCGGCGTCGCCTATCTGGCGGGCTGGTTCAAATCCCAACCTTGGCGTAACAAACAGGTGGCGCAATGAAGATGCATCCCATTTCGATTGAACCCAAACTTGACGCGGCTGTCGCGTGGATGCCACCGCGCAGCCCGCTGGCAATGCCTGCGCAGGATTTTGATCGGCCGTTTACAGACCCCAATGCACCGGGCGTGGTCAATAATCCGGTGGATTGGGTCAAACGCGGCCTGATCGGCGGCCCTGCGCTGGTGCTGACAGGTGCCATGATTGGCGTGTTCTACAGTTGGCAGTCCGGCGACGGGTTTAACCTGATTGAATCCATCTGGCTGTTTCTGGTGGGCGTCACATTCTTTTGGATCACTCTGGTTGTGGCCAATACCGTGGCAGGCCTGGCGCGTGAATTTCTTGCACAAACACCACAAAATGATGGGGTGAAACCGCTTAAAACCGCGGTTCTTGTGCCGATTTACAATGAAAGCCCTGTCCACGTCTTTGGCAATGTCAAAGCCATGATGGAAGATTTAGACAGGGGGGATTCCGTCCACAACTTCACATTTTTCATCCTCAGCGATACGCAGGATGAAGCCATTGCCTTGCAGGAAGAACGGGCCATGGGCGCCATAGCCCAGCAGGGACGACTGTTTTATCGTCGCCGGCTCAATAATACGGATCGCAAGACAGGTAACCTGCGCGACTGGATCACCAATTGGGGTGGCAGCTATGACGCGATGCTGGTGCTTGATGCAGATAGTGTGATGAGCCGGCATGGTATGATCGGGCTGGCGGATGCGCTTGGCGCTGATCCGTCGCTGGCATTGGTGCAAAGCAATCCCAAACACTTTGGCGCGCACAGCCTGTTCGGGCGGCTGCAACAATTTGCAGGTGCCGCCTTTGGTCATTTGCCTGCCGAGGGGCTGGCCTTTTGGTCCATGCGTGAGGGGAATTACATCGGCCATAACGCCATCATGCGGGTCCGGGCCTTTGCCGATTGTGCAGGGCTGCCCTATCTGATGGGACGCGGTGGCAAGGAAACCCTGATCTATTCCCATGACTTCGTCGAAGCCGCCTTGCTGCGCCGCGCAGGTTGGGGGGTGCGGATCGTGCCGGAGGTAACGGATAGTTTCGAAGAAATTCCGATCACGCTGATAGATTACATTCTGCGGGATCGCCGCTGGTGTCAGGGGAATATGCAACATCTGCGGATTCTGGGGCGTAAGGGATTTCATCCTGTTTCACGGTTTCACATGGGGCATAACGCGCTAAGCTATCTGATGTCGCCTGCGTGGTTCGCGCTGGTATTGATCTGGATTTCTGCCAGCCTTGTCGCCTATTCCACGCCGCAACTGCCCGTTGAAAGTGGGGATCAGGCGGCGCAATCCTTCCTGACCCAAGGCACGGTCTGGATGCTGGCTTTTGTCTATGCCCTGTTGCTGGCCCCGAAATTTGCGGGTGCCGCGCTGGTTCTGTCGGATGCGGAACACCGCAAGGGCTTTGGCGGGACGCTGCGGTTTTGCGGATCGTTTCTGATGGAGGTCATCGGATCAATCGCGGTTGCACCTGTGATGATGATCCAGCAAACCATTGCAATCATTCGGATATGCTTGGGGCGGCACGAAAGTTGGGGCCTGCAAAAACGTTATCAAACAGGGTATTCCCTGCCTGATATGCTGCGGTTCCATCGGGTGGAAACTGCGTTCGGGGCAATGCTGCTGTTCGGCATGGCGACAGGGGCGATCACCCTGTGGCTGCTGCCCATCGGCGTCAGTCTGATCCTGTCTGTGCCAATGTCCGCGATCAGCGGCATTGATCTGCGGCGCAAGCAGGGGGTGCCAGTTCTGATGACGGCACAAGACTTGAAACTGCCCGATATATTGCAAGCTGCATATATCGAACGGGACAAGGTGGCGCAGCTGCTGGCACGGCCGGAACCGGTCCCGATGGCGGCAGAATAAGGCCAGGTGGCGTTCGCGCATTTGCGCCTTCGGGATCGTTGGGGATCACGGGGGCGCAAAAGGCGCGTCAGTCCGGAAAAGAACTCAGCTCTGTCATGGCGTCCAAAGTATCAAGCGCCGTGATCAGAATGTCATGCTGTTCTTCTGGCAGCGCCTTTGCGAAATAGGACTGGCGTTTGCGCATGGCAGGCAGGGCCTGTTGAAACATGGCTTTTGCCTTCGATGTCATGCGTAAATTGATTTGCCGGTGGTCCGCTTGATCCACCTCTGCCAGCAACAGGTCGGCGGCGATCATGGATTTTACACAGCGGCTGATCTGCCCCCCGTCAATCTGGGTTTGGGCGGCAATCTTGGAATGTGTGGCATTTTCAGTTGCGTTCACAATCACCAGAACCCGCCATTGCATCAGCGACAGCTTGCCGTTTTCCTTCAGAATTCGGGTGGCCTGAGAATTCAGCTTGGCATGTAAGCGCGCAATTCTATATGTCACCAGCCGGTTCAGCGGGACGTCTGGTTGCAGTTGCTCGGAATAATTAGCTGAATCTGCCATACCTGAACATGTTCTCCGAATTTCGTGTAACCCGCATACAGTGTATTTTAACTTGATGTGTCAACTAAATTGCCGAATTGCCAAAAACTGCCTTATTTTTTGACCTTTTGTTCAAATTGCAACGATTTTGCCACGCTGGTTGGGTTCGTTTCTCACTAAAGGTTGGCTTGTGTTGGGTTTGCACAACTATAGATTGAATATGCGACTCGGGCGCGGACCGATTTGATGTTGACCTAAGCGGGGATTGGCCGCAAAAACATCCAACATTTTGGAAAATGACGGACAAGATGATCTTTAAGCGCACGACGGGCGAGGATGAAACGATTGTTGCGATGCTGGCCTCTGCCTTGCGTCGGGATATTTCGTTTGGCAGTTTGATGCCGGATCAGAAGTTGAAAATCGAACACTTGCGCCAGCGCTACGGCGGTTCGAACCATTCCATGCGTGAAACCCTGCGCCTGTTGTCTGCCGAAGGTCTGGTCGAAGCCACGGCCCAACGGGGCTTTCGCGTGACTTCCGCCACCGAGGAAGACCTGCGCGATATTATCATGGTACGAGGCCAGATCGAAAAGGCGGCTCTTGAACTGGCGATCAAATATGGTGATGTGCAATGGGAAGGCCGTGTAATGGCTGCACATCACGCTTTGCAAAAGGCCGAAACCGCAGTGGCGACCACGCCGGACGACCTGACCGCGCTGACGTGGGACGAAGCCTGCAAGAGCTTTGCCGCCACTTTGATAGAGGCGTCAGGATCGCCCCGCTTGATTGACATGCAGGCCAAGTTTTTCAACCAGTCCCGCCGCTTTCGCCTTGCGCTTCTGCGCGAAGGCAATCTGGATTTCGCCCGCCGCAAAGCCCGCCAACAGGCCCTGTTGGACGCCGTGTTACAGCGGGACACAGGGACCGCACTAGAGGTTTTAACCGAGGATATCGAAGCAGAATTACGGGCAGAGCCGAATACGGCCTGACGCAGAATTAACCACGAAATATCAACTTGAATCACTGGGAGGAAACCATGATTACTTTGAACCGCCGCAAGGCATTGATCCTGATGGGGGGCGCGGCTGCGGGCTCGACCTTGGCAGCACCGGCTTTGGCCAGTAACAAGAAAATCACCGTAGGCGCGCTGCGCTTTACATCCCATTCGGGCAGTTTTGTCGCCTATGAACGGGATTATTTCAAAGAGGCCGGTCTGGACGTAGAATTCAAATTCTTTCAGGCCGCCCAACCGATGGCTGTGGCTATTGCCTCGGGCGATGTGGATTATGCTGTGACGGCTGTATCCGGCGGTCTGATTTCACTGGCCCAAAAAGGGGCGATCAAAGTGATCGGCGGATCCCTGTCCGAAGAAGCGGGCATCGACGGGCAGAAAATTCTGGCCTCTGATGCAGCGTTTCAGGCGGGTTTGACAGACCCGTCAGGTCTGGACGGCAAAACCTTCGGGATTTCCACAGCAGGGTCGTCGTTCCACTATATGGGTGCGAAAATTGCTGCGGCTGAAGGCGCAAATATCAGCTTTAAACCGCTGCAAAAAGTCGGTGCCATCATTGGTGCGTTGAAATCGGGCCAGATTGATGCCTGGTCCATCGTTCCCCATATCGCCAAGCCTCTGGCCGGGTCGGGCGCTGTGCATATTATCGGCAATGTTGCGGATTATATCCCGAATTATCAGGTCACTACGGTCTTTACCTCGGCCAAGAATGCGGCGGATGAACGGGGCATGACCGAAAGCTTCCTTGGCGGATATTCCAAAGGTGTGGATGATTACAACAACGCCATGATCGAAAAAACCGGCGGCGAGTCCGGGGTGAATGACATGGTCGAACTGATCCACAAATATGTGTACACGGATCGCCCGCTGGACAAGGCAGCACCCTCCATCATCAACGGCACCATGCGTCTGAACAAGAACGCAGCCCTGAATGTGGCGTCGATCGAGGATCAGTTAAAGTGGTTCCAGTCGGAAAATCTGGTGGATGCGGATATCACTTTGGACACGCTTGTTGACGCGTCCTACGTGGAAACCATCAAGTCCTAAGCCAGCCAAAAGCGGGGTGCGATCATACGCGCCCCGCATCCTATGTATAAGGGCCATTCTATGGATATCCGTCTGGAAAATGTCAGCCATTCCTATGACAGCTTCGAGGTCATGCGCGACATTACACTCGACATTCCCAATGGCAAAATCGTTTGCATTGTGGGGCCGTCGGGCTGTGGGAAATCCACTTTGCTGCGCATGATCGGCGGGCTGGAACGGCCCAAAAAGGGCAGGGTCCTGCAAATTGGCACCCCGCCTGAAGGCTGTTTGAACCCGCTTACCTATATCTTTCAGGATTTCGCACTGCTGCCGTGGCGCTCGGTGGCGGGCAATGTCTCGCTGGTGCTGGAAGACCATGGCATTCGCGGCGCGCGGGCCAAGGAAATCATCGACGATGTGCTGGCCCGCACCAAACTGACCGATTTCGCCAGGGCGCTGCCAAAACAGCTGTCGGGCGGTATGAAACAACGGGTGGCCATTGCCCGCGCGCTGGCGGTGAACCCTGCGGTGATGCTGATGGATGAACCCCTGTCCGCGCTTGACAGCCAGACCCGTGAATTGCTGATGGACGATCTGGTGTCGTTGTGGACCCGCACGCCGTTCACCGCAGTCTATGTCACCCACAATCTGGCCGAGGCGGTGCGTCTGGGTCATTCCATCGTGGTCCTGTCCCGCAGACCGGGGCAGATCCGCGAGATCGTGCATCTGGACAAACCTTTGGCAGAGCGCCAGTTCGGAGATGCCGATCTGGACCGCCACCAGCGCCACTTGTGGCAGTTGATGCGCGACGAGGCACGTGCCGCCGATGCGGAGTTGCTGGATGTCTGATATGACCGCAAACCAAGCCCCGACACAGGCCCAGCCCGTTACCTTTCGCGGTGGCGGCTTTGCCCCCGTGCGCAAACGCTGGGTGGGGGCGGTGGTCTTTGTGCTGCTGATCGCCTTTGCTGAATGGGGCACGCGGTCGGGGTGGATATCTGCGCTGACCCTGCCCAAACCCTCTGATGTTTTACACACCTTGGTTGAATTGCATCAGTCAGGGCTGCTTTACAAACATCTGCTGCCGTCGTTGTCCCGTCTGGCGGTTGGCGCAACGCTGGGGGCGATTGTGGGCATCGGTGTCGGGGTTTTGATCGGGTTGTTTTCCTATATTCGGGCAGGGCTTGTGCCGCTGGTCGCAGCGATTTTCCCGATCCCCAAAATTGCCCTGCTGCCGCTTTTCGTAATCTGGTTTGGTATCGACGAAGGGTCAAAATACGCGCTGATTGCCTTTGGCACCTTCACGCCCACGGTCGTTGCCACCTACGGCGCGGTCGATAACGTGGATCGCAGCCTGATCCGCATGGGGCAAAGTTTTGGCCTGTCGTGGTTTTCCATTGTGCGCAAGATCGTCCTGCCCGGTGCCATGCCCGGTATCCTGTCGGGCCTGCGTATCAGTCTGGCCATTGCCATCATCCTGTTGGTGGCCGCCGAAATGCTGGGCGCGGAATATGGCATCGGCGCTTATATCCTGGAAGCGGGCGCCCTTTACGATCTGGAACGGTTGTTCGCAGGTGTTTTGATTTTGTCCCTGCTTGGAATCGTCGTGAGCACCGTTATCGGGCTTATTGAACGCCGCTTGCTGGACTGGCGCAGCTGATATCCGGCGGTCAGACTGGTGTGGCAAAAGAAAAAGGCCCCGTGCGTATTGCGACGGGGCCTTCTTTGAATTCAAAACTGTTCTGAATTAATCGTTCAGTTTCAGATCAGTCGCGGCTTCGCGACCGTTCCGGCCTGTTTCAACTTCGAAAGATACTTTCTGGTTGTCGTTCAAGCCGTTAAGACCTGCACGTTCCACAGCGGAAACATGTACGAATACATCTGCTCCGCCGGAATCAGGCTGGATGAAACCATAGCCTTTGGTTGAGTTGAACCATTTTACTGTACCGGTAGCCATTAAAAACGCTCCTTTAAAATCGCCGCCCGCACGATGCTGCGGCTGCTGGTGTAGCTCAGGGTCTTAGGTCGCGTCTGCTACATCAAAGAAGGAGCGGATCGTATAAAGATGAACCTCACACTGAATCTATGACTCACGATTTATTTTTTTGCAAGTGAAGGTTTAATGACGCCAAATGCTTGCGAAAACGCGCCGAAGTCTTAGAAAACAAGAAAATATCAAAAGGATCGGCCATGAAACTGTACGGATTGAAAACCTGCGATACCTGCCGCAAGGCGCTTAAATCGCTGCAAGCGGCGGGACATGAGGTCAGCTTTATAGACGTGCGGGCCGATGGTGTGCTAGCGCCCGAATTGGAACGGTTTCACGGGGCATTCGGGGCCGATCTACTGAACACCCGATCGACCACATGGCGCGGTCTGGATGAAGCGGCCCGCGCTTCAGAGCCGCTTTCTTTGTTGCGCGACCACCCCACCTTGATGAAGCGGCCTGTGATTGATCACGATGGCGCTTTGACGTTGGGGTGGGGCAAAGATGTACAGGAAAAGTATCTTTAGATTTTAACGGCTTGGCGTAACAGCCGATCCATTGAAAACGGGCCGGCACCTTTGACGAAAAGCACTGCAAATACCACCATCCACATCAGGCGTTGATCCAGAATCAGCGCGTCGGACGGGCCGTCAAACCACGCGCCCAAAGACTTGCCCGTTACACCGTGGCCGACAACATCCACATAGCTTTGGACAATGACAAATCCCGTCATGCCAAGGGCTGCAAGGCGGGTGAACAGGCCGATTATTATAAGAAACGGCAGGATAAATTCGGCGCAGGTGCCCGCCATTGCAACCAGCCAGTCAAAGACGCCCATTTGGGTGATGTCATAGCCGACGGCTTCAAACTTTTTGGGAAAAATCTGGATGTAAGCGTTTTCGGTCGGTGAAAAAACGCCGAAAAAACCGCTGCCGATTTTTGTAAGCGCCGAGTTCCAGAAGTAAAACAACAACACCGCAGCGAACGAAAATCGGGCAAATGTGGGAAGAAACCAGTCGCCCAAAAGACGCAGGACCGTGTCCGTAAGTGTGGTGTATAGCTTCAAAACAGCGGTCATAAGCGCCCCTTTTAAGGTTTGATTTGGGTGATAAGGCCTGATTGCAACATCAGGATAAGTGCGGCGGACAGATCGAAATCCGGATTGGTCTGCGTTGCGCCATCAAAGGCGGCGCCAAGGGGGTCGCCTTGGGAAAGGGCCGTCAGAAAACCTGCTGTTTCAGGCAGGATTGCCTGCATTTCAAGGTCAAGCTCGGGCCGTGTGATCAATGCGGTTTGCGCGGCCGCTTTGGGTGGGGGCGTGTCTTGGATCATGTTGAAGTCCCAGATATCCACAATGGGATAGGGGCTTGGAACAATCCGCATTGTCGGGGCCAGTGTAAAACAGGTCTCCATCAGCCGAGCGGGGGGGATTTGTGACAGGGCATCCCCTGCCACAGGCGCGGTATCGGCAGCGTGATAACTGCTGCGCCTTGCCAGTTCCAGACGCGCCACATCGGGCAAATACGGCAGATGGGCAAGTGGTTCGAAACCGGTCAGGAAATTGGGAAAATCCGCACCGTAAAACATTAATACGGGTGTTTGTGGCGGATGGTGGCGCACATAGCGCCCGGACAGGTTGCGAAAGTTTCCAGCGCCGATCAGTTTCCGGATCACGGGAAAGGCGGTCTCCATCGCGTCAAGCAGGCTGACAACCACATTGTTGCGGTAAACATCAAAGCGTTTGCCCGCAGGACGGCCCTCAGGGTCGATCAGGCCGTCAGGGACAGCCATTTCGGGGTCCAGCACCGCTTGTGCAAAAGGGGACTGTCCGACGGTTACAACCGGCGTGCTCATTTGGGGGCTGCGGGCTGGGCGGACAACAGGCGATCTGCGCGGCCAGCCTCGGCTGCAAGCGCGGACCATTCGGGGATGTCATTGTCCCATTCGATCAGGGTGGGGCGCGGGCCGGATTTGGCCAGCGTGTATTCGTAAAGGGCCCAAACCGGATCAACCACCGCACGAGAGTGGCTGTCGATCAAAAGGGGTGCGCCGAAATCATCGGCGTCCTGTTCGTGGCCGCCAAGGTGCAATTCACCGACCATTTCCGTCGGGAAGGCGTCGATATAACCCTTTGGCGAATAATTCTGGTTGGTGGCCGAGACAAATACATTGTTCACATCCAGCAACAGCCCGCAGCCGGAGCGCTGTGCCACTTCGCGCAGAAACGCGATTTCAGAACGGTCGCTTTCGGCAAAAGCCACATAGGTCGAGGGGTTTTCCAGCAGCATTTGCCGCCCGATGGTGGTTTGCACCTGATCAATATGATCCACAACACGGTCCACCGTGGCTTGCGTATAGGGCAGGGGCAGCAGATCGTTCAGAAAATGGCTGTCGTGGGTGGACCATGCCAGATGTTCGGAAAACAACCCCGGTTCCAGCCAGTCGACCAGTGTTTTCAGCCGTGACAGATGGTCTGTGTCCAGTGGCCCTTCGGCCCCTATGGACAGGCCCACGCCGTGGCAGGAAATGGCGAACCGTTCGCGCAGGTGGCGCAATTGGGCGATGGGGCGTCCGCCATCGCCCATGTAGTTTTCGGCGTGGATTTCCAGCCAGCCGATGCTGTCGGGGTCTTTTAAAATACCGTCGAGATGCTGTGCCTTGAACCCGACACCGGCCCGGTTGGGAACGGCGTTTGGTCTGTCTGCCCTTGCGTCAAGCATTTTGAAAATCCCCTTGTATCAAGGTGTTCGATCATGTGGGGAGGGCCGTGCCGGGAACACGGCCACACCCCCTGTTGTTTTGGGCGATCAGCTTGGCAGGTCGCGGTTCAAAGCCTCTGTGGAGCCTTTGCGTGCGGAGCCGTCAGCCATGGCGGGCAGTTCGATTTCTGTGCAGGTGCCCGCATCAACCAGCGACCAAGCGTTGCCTTGGTAATCCACTGTGGATGTGCCGGCACATGATGTGCCCGGGCCTGCGGCACAGCCGTTTTGGCCTGACAGGGAAACCCCGTAGCATTTTTCTTTGGATTGGGCGGAGGCTGTATTTGCGTGGGACACAACCGCCGCGGCGACGGCAGATGCAACGGCCAGTGTTTTTACTGTATTGGACATGTAAATTCCTCTCTGTCGTGAACTAAATTTCGCAACTTGCGATGGGTTTATTATTCATGTGGTGCGTTCAATTGCCACTCACATGGATGTGTATAACAGGTAGTTCAGGCGTTGTAACATTTCGAGCCTGTATCATGTGGATTAGGTATCATAGGCGATTATTCGCGTAAATTTCTATCTATGCGGCTGTTCTTAAACAGGTTTTCTGATGGCGGGATCGGCGGCCCTTTGATGACGTTACGACAGATGCTGCCCGTATCAGGACAACAATATAACCCCGTTATTCTGGGCCTCTGAAACATAATATTGAATTAACAACTCCTGTGTTTCTTACGCAGGCCAGCGCCTAAACGCAAAAAGCCCCCGGTGCGGGGGCTTTCAATATTTGAAGTCTGTGGACGGGTTTAGCCGACGAAGGCTTTTTCGACCACGAAGTCGGCAGGCTGGCTGTTGGACCCTTCGGTCATGCCAGCGGCTTCGCAGATGGCTTTGATGTCAAGGTTCAGACCCATAGAACCACAGACCATCAGGCGGTCTGTTTCGGGATTCAGCGGCGGCAGGCCGAATTCTTTGGCGACTGTGCCGTCTTTCAACAGGTCAGTGACGCGGCCCATGCGGGCGCTGGTTTCTTGCGTGGTTGTGGGGAAGTATTTCAACTTGTCGCCCACAACTTCACCAATCAGTGGATCATCCGCCAGGGATGCCACCAGATCCGCGCCGTATTTCAGTTCTGCCACTTCGCGGCAGGTGTGGCACAGGATCACTTCGTCATAGCGTTCATACAGGTCAGGGTCGCGGATCAGGGATGCGAAAGGCGCAACACCCGTGCCTGTGGCGATGAAATACATCCGTTTCGCCGGAAGCAGCGCGTCCAGAACCAGTGTTCCCACGGGTTTGGGGCGCACAATCACTTCGTCGCCGACTTTGATGTTTTGCAGCTTGGAGGTCAGCGGGCCGTCCTGAACCTTGATGGAATAGAACTCCAATTCATCGTCCCAACTGGGCGAGGCGATGGAATAAGCGCGCAGCAGGGGTTTCTGCTTTCCGGTTTTCGGATCAGGATCGCCCATCAAGCCGATCATTACAAACTCGCCCGAACGGAACCGCAGGCTGGCAGGCCGTGTCACCCGAAACGAGAACAAACGG
>JAXMOF010000071.1:0-19521 GCA_034670045.1 Amylibacter sp.
CACGACGATTGATCTGGTTCATTCCCAACGCAAAAAAGGGCTTGAGCTGTTTGTAATGGGGCTGCTGATCATGTGCTCGCTTGTGGCGGTTGCCGTCACAGTGGGCATTGTTCTGTCCCTGCTGTTTGAAGCCTATCAGTTTTTTGAACGTATCCCGCTGACCGACTTTTTGTTTGGTACAAAGTGGAGCCCGCAAACCGCCATGCGGGCGGATCAGGTTGCGGCTGAAGGGGCCTTTGGCGCCATTCCATTGATCACCGGCACTTTGCTGATTTCGTTTATTGCCATGTGCGTGGCCACGCCGCTTGGGTTGTTATCCGCGGTTTACCTGTCTGAATATGCCAGCAAGCGCACCCGCGATCTGGTGAAGCCTGCTTTGGAAATTCTGGCGGGTATCCCCACAGTTGTTTACGGCTTTTTTGCCGCGCTGACAGTTGCGCCGATGTTGCGGGCTGGCGGAGAGAGCGTTGGCTTGTCGGTCTCCTCGGAAAGTGCGCTGGCGGCAGGGCTGGTGATGGGGATGATGATCATTCCGCTGATTTCATCCCTGTCTGATGACGTGATCAACGCGGTGCCCCAGGCCATGCGGGACGCGTCTTTGGGCATGGGGGCGACCCATTCGGAAACCATCCGCAAGGTTGTGCTGCCTTCTGCCATTCCGGGGATTGCCGGATCGCTGCTGCTGGCCGCAAGCCGTGCCATCGGCGAAACCATGATTGTCGTGATGGCGGCGGGGCTGGCGGCCAATCTGACAGCCAATCCGCTTGAAGCGGTGACCACCATTACCGCGCAAATCGTGGCGTTGCTGACCGGCGACCAGGAATTTGACAGTGCAAAAACCCTTTCGGCCTTTGCCTTGGGGCTGGTTCTGTTTTTCACCACGCTGGTGCTGAACATTGTCGCGCTGCGCATCGTTAGAAAATATCAGGAACAATATGACTGATCTCATCACTCCTTCGGCCCAATTGAAAAGCCGCAATGCCGCTGAATCCCGTTTCCAGTGGTATGGCCGCGGCGCGATTTTTGTCTCGCTTGCCTTCCTTGTGGTAATGGTCGGGTCGATCATCTACAAAGGCACGGGCGCCTTTACCACCACAGATGTGGCGCTGGTTGTTGACCTTGGGCCAGATGCGGTTGATCCCGCTGCACCCGCGGATGCCCGTGTGGAAAAAATTGTCAAAGACGCACTGAAAGCCCGCTTTCCCGAGGCCACGAAACGGGCCGAACGGCGGATGCTATACGGCCTTATTTCCAATGACGCCGGGTTCGAACTGGAGCGGTTCATCGCTGCCAACCCCGATGCCATCGGCACTTTGGTCAAAGTCTGGTTCCGTGCTTCTGATGATTTTGACATCCTGATGAAGGGATCTATGGATCGCGCTGCCCCTGAATCCGAGCGTCGCCTTAGCGATCTGGAAATCAGCTGGATTGACAGTCTGGTTGCGGAAAATGATGTGAAGCGGGGCTTTAACTGGTCTTTCTTTACAAACGGGGACAGCCGTGAACCTGAACTGGCGGGCATTCTAAGCGCGCTGACGGGCTCTGCCTTGACCTTGCTGGTGTGCTTTTGTTTCTCGTTTCCGGTGGCGATTATGGCGGCGATCTACCTCGAAGAATTCGCGCCGAAAAACCGCCTGTCGGATATTATCGAGGTGAACATCAACAACCTTGCTGCTGTGCCTTCGATTGTGTTCGGCTTGTTGGGGCTGTCGGTGCTGTTGAACACCTTTGGCATGCCCCGTTCCTCGCCTTTGGTGGGGGGATTGGTGCTGTCACTTATGACACTGCCGACGATCATTATTGCGGCGCGAGCCAGCCTGCGGGCGGTGCCGCCGTCGATCCGCGAGGCCGCCCTTGGCATGGGTGCAAGCCCTGTGCAGGCGACCTTTCACCATGTGGCGCCACTGGCTTTGCCTGGTATCCTGACGGGGACAATTGTGGGTATGGCACAGGCGTTGGGGGAAACCGCGCCGCTGTTGATGATCGGTATGGTGGCCTTCATCGTTGATGTGCCCCAGTCCATTCTGGAACCTGCCACAGCCCTGCCTGTACAAATCTTTTTGTGGGCCGATGCTCCCGAGCGGGCCTTCCTTGAAAAAACCTCAGCGGCGATCATTGTGTTGTTGCTGTTCCTGATAACGATGAACCTGCTTGCGATTGTGTTGCGGCGCCGGTTCGAGAAAAGGTTCTAGAGTATGTCCAAGACTGCCATCATCACTGCCAAAGACGTAGATGTCTTTTACGGGGAAAAACAGGCGCTGAACAAAATCGCGCTGGATATTCCCGAAAACAAGGTCACTTCGTTGATTGGCCCGTCAGGCTGCGGCAAGTCCACCTTTCTGCGCTGCATCAACCGGATGAATGATCTGGTGGACATCTGCCGCGTCGAAGGCAGCATCCAGATCAAGGATCAGGATATCTATGCCCCTGAAGTGGACGTGGTTGCCCTGCGCGCCAAGGTCGGCATGGTGTTTCAGAAACCGAACCCGTTTCCGAAATCCATCTATGAAAACGTGGCCTACGGCCCGAAAATCCACGGTCTGGCCAAATCCAAAACCGATATGGACGAACTGGTGGAATGGTCCCTGCAAAAGGCCGGCCTGTGGAAAGAGGTCAAAGACCGTCTGGACCAGCCCGGCACCGGTTTGTCGGGTGGACAACAGCAGCGTTTGTGCATCGCACGCACCATCGCGGTAAAGCCGCAAGTGGTGTTGATGGATGAACCCTGCTCCGCGCTTGATCCGATTGCGACCGCGATTATCGAAGAGCTGATTGATGAATTGCGCAGCAATTTTACCATCGTGATTGTGACCCACTCTATGCAGCAAGCAGCGCGGGTTTCGCAGCGCACGGCGTTTTTCCACTTGGGCGAACTGGTGGAAAGCGGCGCAACAAAGTCTATTTTCACCTCGCCCGAGGATGAGCGTACTCAAAATTATATCATGGGCCGGATCGGCTAGGAGCAAACAGATGGAACATACGCATATTGTGACACGGTTCGATACCGACCTGAAGAAAATCGAATCCATGCTGGTTGAAATGGCCCATAAAGTCGGCAGCCAAGTGGTGGATGCAGGCCGCGCACTTGCCGCAGAAGACGAAGCTTTGGCCAAGCAGGTGACCAAGGCCGATGCGGAAATCAATGCGCTGGAAAACAAGATCGACGAAAAGGCGATCCGCCTGATTGCCCTGCGCCAGCCCATGGCCGAAGACCTGCGCAGTGCAATCACCACGCTGAAAATTTCCTCCTCGCTGGAACGGATGGGGGATTACGCAAAAACCCTGTCTTATCGCGTGCGTGCGGTGGATGATTTTTCCGCCATGGGATCGGTGCTGCGCAATCTGGCAGAAACCTCGCAGAAAGTGGCGGCAATGCTGGCATTGGTGATGGAAGCCTATGTCGAACGTGATCTGGACAAAGCCAAAGCTGCCAGTGCGCTGGACGATGAAATCAACGATCGCACAGATGCGCTGTTTCGCGAATTGCTGACTTATATGATGGAAAACCCAAGGAATATCGAGCCATGTACTCATCTGTTGTTCATCTCCAAAAATATGGAGCGGTCGGGGGATCAAGTGAAGAATATCGCCGAACAGGTGCATTATCTGGTCACGGGCGACCTTTGGGAACAATGAGCGGCGGACCCAAAATTCTGGTTGTAGAAGACGAAGCATCCCAACTGGAAATGCTGGTCTACAACCTAAGCGTCGAAGGCTATGAAGTGTTTCAGGCCGAGACGGGGGAAGAGGGTTTGTTGATCCTTGAAGAACAGGCCATTGACCTGATGGTTCTGGACTGGATGCTGCCCCAGACGTCGGGATTGGAAATCTGCCGTCAGGTGAAGCGCAACAAGGACACCAAACATATTCCGGTGATCATGCTGACAGCGCGCGGCGAAGAAGACGACAAAATTCGCGGGCTGGATACAGGCGCGGATGACTATGTGGTCAAACCCTATTCGGTACGTGAGTTGATGGCGCGGGTGCGCGCAGGGCTGCGTCAGGCCACTGGCCAGTTGGGTGCGGATTTGCTGGTCTATCAGGGGCTGAGCATGGATCTGGTGCAGCATAAAGTATCGCTGGCGGAAGCGGTGATCCCGTTGGGGCCGCTGGAATTCAAACTGCTGCGGGTCTTTATGGAAGCTCCCGGTCGGGTCTGGTCGCGGGATCAGCTTCTGGATCGTGTTTGGGGCGATAACCTGAACGTGGACACCCGCACGGTGGATGTTCATATCGGGCGGCTGCGCAAACAGTTGTCCAAGGTCAGCGATCTGGATTTTGTCCGCACGGTGCGCGGATTTGGCTATTCGCTTGATACCACCGCTTGAGGCTGGTCCGGTTTACCCCTAGCTTGCGCCGATGGAATGGCGTGACGAAGGGGTAATTCTGGCCGCGCGGCGGTACGGAGAATCCTCGGTAATACTCGAAGTTTTGACCCGAACCCACGGGCGGCACGCTGGCGTGGTGCGCGGGGGTGCGTCGCGCAAACAGGCCCCCGTTTTGCAACCGGGCAATCAGGTTTCGGTGGAATGGCGCGCCCGTCTGGAAGAACACCTTGGCAGTTTTCATGTGGAACTGCTGCATTCGCGCAGTGGCATCATGGCGGATCGCGCGGCGCTTGCAGCGCTTGGGTCGATCTGTGCGCTGACGGGGTTTGCCTTACCCGAACGGATGGAACTGGATGCGGTTTACAACAGCACCTTAGAACTGGTGGACATGTTGGATGGCAGTGACGACTGGCAGGCGGATTATGCCATCTGGGAATTGATGCTGCTGGAAGAACTGGGCTACGGGCTGGACCTGCATTCCTGTGCAGCCACAGGCACCACGCAAGAATTGATCTATGTGTCCCCCAAAAGCGGGCGTGCAGTCAGCCGTCAGGCGGGGCTTGCCTATGCGGATAAAATGTTGCCTTTGCCTGTTTTTTTACAGTTACAAGGCAGTCGTCCGCCGCTGCGCGACATCCTTGATGCGCTTAAGACTACAGGCTATTTTCTAGAGCGCTGGCTGGCCCCCGCATTGGGCAACAGGCCGCTGCCCGAAGCCCGTGCGCGGCTGGTTCATGTGCTGACCCGCGTGGCCGAACGAGAGGAGAAATCATGAAATCCTTTGACACGATCAAAGACGCCGCCATCGCCCGCAAAGGCGGTGAAGAGGCTTTGCAAGCCGCATTGGCCGACAGCCCCACGGCCCGTGATATCACCGCCCTTGGCGATGACCGCATCCTGTCGGAATTTTCCAAACGGGTGTTTCAGGCGGGGTTCAACTGGTCGGTGATCGAAAACAAATGGGACGGTTTTGAAGCCGCCTTTCATGGCTTTGATCCCGCGCGCAATGCTTTTATGTCGGATGAAGATCTGGACGCACATCTTGGAAACACCGCCATTGTGCGCCACGGAAAGAAAATCCTGTCGGTGCGCGACAACGCTATTTTTCTGTGCGATCTGGCCAAGGAATACGGTTCTGCTGCGGCCTGTATCGGCAACTGGCCGTCTTCCGATCTGATCGGTCTTTGGGCACTGATGAAACAGCGCGGCAGTCGGCTGGGGGGGACCACAGGGCAATATGCGCTGCGGTTTTTGGGGAAAGATTGTTTCATCCTTAGCCGCGCGGTTGTGACGGCGTTGAACCACGCAGGCGTGATTGACGGGGCGGCCACCAGCAAGGGGGCGCAGCGCAGTGTTCAGGATGCGTTCAACCGGTGGCAGGCTGATACGGGCGAAAGCTATACGCGGCTTAGTCGTATTCTGGCCATGTCCGTACCGGATTGACCGCTATTTCAGGCGATACTCCAACCTGCCGCCGTCTTCGTTGTTCAAAAGCAGGGTGTCGCCCTTGCGCTCGATCAGGGTCATGCTGGCGAGAGCTTTGAAATATTCTCCCTCCAGTTTCAGATCAGGGCAGGCCATTCGGGTGGCGCCAATCGGCTTGGCTTCAAACCAGGGCAGGGGGGCAGTTTGTTCCGCAAAATAGCGGTTGCATGGACCTGCCCCTGCGATCTTGCCTTTTTCGGGAAAATTCAGCGTGATCGGGGCAGTGATTTCGGTGCCATTCATCTGTGTCAGGTGCCAGATTTCGGCGTCAGTGGTCAGACCGGTAATGGTTTCGTCCTTTTGACAAAATGACAGCGCAAAGGCGAGTGTGAGGGACAGAAGTGCGATTTTCATACCCTCTATGGTGACAAATGCCGCAGGCCGTGGCAACCGTTGCAATAAGGAGGCAGCAAAATGTCGCAAGCGCTAAAACGGATCTATCACGCAGACGGCTACGACAAGGCCCTGCCTGTTAACAGCTATTGGGAAGCGGTGGTGCCAAGCCCCGTTGCGGACCCTGTATTGGACGGCGATCTGACCACCGATGTGGCGATTATCGGCGCTGGCTTTACCGGATTATCCGCAGCGCTGCATCTGGCACAGGATTTCGGCAGCGCGCCCGTTGTGCTGGATGCGGCACAGGTCGGTTGGGGCGCATCCGGACGCAATGCGGGGTTCAACTGTCTGGGCGGTGGTAAAATTTCAGACGCCGCTTATACCGCCCGTTGGGGGGACGCGGATTTGGGGCTGTATTACACAACCCAGCGCCGCGCGACCGAGGTTGTTGGCGAGCTGTTGGACAGCCACGCCATTGACGCCGACCGCCAACCCGCAGGGGAATGGTTGATGGCCCACCGCCGCAAAGATTACGATGGGTTTGCCGAGGATGCGGCCTATCTGCACCGTATGACGGGCGTTCAAAGTGAAATCATCCCGCCCGAGGCCCTGCGCGAACGGGGCGTCAACGGTGCCGGCTTTCACGGCGGTATGCTGTCAAATTCCGGCTTCTGCCTGAATCCGCGCCGCTATGTGTTCGGCTTGGCCGATGCGGTGCGCCGTGCCGGTGGGCGGATTTTCGGGGACAGTGCGGTCACGAAGATCACGCGCCTGTCTGACGGTCGCTTTGCGTTGCAAACCGCCAAAGGCCGTGTGGTGGCGGATCGTTTGGTGTTGGCGGGCAACGGCTATAATTCGGAAAATCTGCCCCCGTGGATGCGGGGCCGCTATATGCCCGTGGTCAGCCATATTATGGTGACCGAACCTATGGGCGCAGATGTGCTGGGGGATCAGGACTGGCTGGTCAATCAAATGGCCTGCGACACCCGAAAGATGCTGCATTATTTTCGCCTTCTGCCCGATGGGCGGATGTTGTTCGGGATGCGTGGCGCCCCCAATCTGGGGCCAGACGACCGCGCCCGAATGCCCGCCGCTGTTCGCGCCGACTTCGACGAAATGTTCCCAGCATGGCAGCATGTAAAAACCGCCTACCACTGGTCGGGGCTGATCTGTGTGTCCCGCAAACTGGTGCCTTATGTGGGGGCGATTGACGATTGGAAGGGCGCTTACACCTCCCTTGCCTATCACGGCAACGGCGTTTCGATGGCCAGTTATTGCGGTCGGCTTCTGGCCGGAATGGCGGCGGGGAAACCCTATGACGAACCGCTGTCAGAGGGGATGCGCGCGCCTCTTGAACGCTATCCGTTTTCCCGCTTCCGACGGTTGGGCCTGCCGGCTGCGTTCAAATGGTATGGCTGGCAGGATCGTTAATACTCCCGGATAGGACTTGCCGGAAACGGGCTGCCAGACGGTAGAAAGTTGCATAAAAACTGTACAATTTTGCACTTTTGTGACTAGAATTCCTGATATTCTATCCCCGTTGTGGAAAATTTAGTGCTTAGACTTTGGACCCTTGTTCTGATGGCCATGCTTGCGGCGACTCCGGTTGCTGCAAAACGGGTGGCTTTGGTGATCGGCAACAATGACTATGAAAACCTGACCCCGCTGACGGTGGCCGTCAGCGATGCGCAATCCCACTGCGCGCATCTGAGAAATATTCGCAAGTTCGAACAGGTGGATTGCCTGTATAATGCAACCAAACGGCAGATCGACACGGGGATCATCCGGTTTCTGCAAAAACTAGATCACGGGGACACGGCGATGTTCGTCTATGCGGGCCACGGGGTGCAGTTGGACCCGAATGTGCCTGAAACCATGTTCCTGATCCCGACCGATTTGCAAAAAACCGGCATTGAATCCGGCACCGAGGAATGGTCCCTGCGCCAGTTTGCGGTGCAATTTGACGAGGTGCGCGCCGCCGTGCGCAAACGGGGCGTGCGCTTGTCGGTCTTTGTGCTTGATAATTGTCGGGACAATCCGCTGGCGGGCGGCGGTTCCCGCAGTCTGGCGATGATGTCGGGCTTGGGGCGGTTGCCTGCGGATCGGGGCGAATTCATCTTTTTCTCGGCCTCCGAGGGGGAAACCGCTTTGGACCGGATTACCGACGCGGATAAAAATTCGCCCTTCACATCTGCTTTCCTTGAGGAATTCCTGCCCTATGTGCCGCTGGTTACGGTGGCCAATCGGGTGGAACAATCCGTCCTGCGTTTGACCCGAAACGCTGGCCTGCCGCCGCAACGCCCGCGCTATGATGATAATGTTGAAGGTGAAGGCTGTCTCGAAGGGGTCGGGGCGTGTTCCACAGATCGCAATGATGCAGAACTGAACCGTCAGGTGAATGCGGCTTTGGTGTCACAAGACTATCAAAGTCTGGTGTCCCTGATTTCAAAAATCCCGAACCATCCCCGCCAGCCAGAGGTCGTGGCAGCAATCGAGACCCACCACAAGATTGACTTGCAACATACGGAATTGGACCTTGTCGCACTGAAACGGATGTTTGCAACCCTTGTACGCCACCCGCGCCGTGAAGAAGTACGCGGATTGATCCGGCGGGCGATCCTTTTGGAGACCTGCGTGGATTTGCAGCGATATGGCTGGACCTGCCCGGTTGCAGATGTGGCGGCTGTGGTGCCGGGCAGCGTTGCCAAACTGGATGAACCTGCCCCAGAAAGCGCAGACCCGCCGCCTCTTAAAACCCCGTTTGAAACCCTTTCAGGCACCATTGATCTGGCCAGCCTTGAAGGATTCAACCTGCCTTTGGCACGATTGCAAGAGGCACTGATTGCGCTTGATTTCTATCAAGGGCGTGCGGATGGGAAAACCGGACCGCAGACCCGCACGGCCATTGCGGATTGGCGCAGGTCCGTGGGGTCCAAAGCGGCGGATCGGGATTTGCTGGCCGTCGAACAACTGGTGTTGATCCGGCAAGCCGCGGAACGTTCACCGTCCAGCCGTGCTTTGCTTGGCTTGTTCAAAGCGCAGGGGATCGGTTTTGACAAAGACCTTTCAGAAGGGCGCGCGTTGCTGCAGCAGGCCATCAATGACGGGTTCAAAGACGGGCAGGCATGGCTTGACAGTTTGAACAAACTATAGGGGAAGACCATGAAAACCGGACTATTTTCAACATTGGTTGTATTGGCGCTGGTCGGGGCGGGGAGCCCGGTTCTGGCCTGTGATAACTTTGTCGGGGGCGTCTGTCTGGATGCCAAGAAAGCCCCGACCCAGACGGTGAAGCCGAAAAGGGTGATCCAGAAAAAGACCGTGAAACCCAAAGCCGCCAGAAAAGCACCAGCTCAAGCCCCCGCTGCCAAAGCGTCGGCCAGCAAATGTGTGAAGCTTTCAGCCGGAAGCCCCTATGGTTATGACGTGGTGTCGGCTGTGACCTATAGCAACCTGACGGCCAGCAACGCCTGTACGTCGCCAATCACGGTCTACCTGCGTTTGAATTCCTGCAGTTCCTCAAAGGCCTACTTCGGCGCGTTGGTCGGGAAATCCACCAGAAGCTTCCAGCTTGGCGCGGGAAAATCAGTGGGGTTCAAGATTTCTCATGCCGAGGGACTGCGCGGCGCTGCCCAACTGGCGCGCGCCACGGCGGTTTATGCAAATCAGGGCGGCGGCGGCTATCCCGATTTCGGCTGTTAGATCAAAATCCCGCAGCCAAATGGAAAACCGCGCCCATGTCTTTTCCTGAGCCTGAATTTCTTTGCGCCGGGGGCGGTTAGTTCCGCCCCGTTTCCAGCAAACGCCGCGCAATAACGGTGGCCTGAATTTCAGCCGCCCCTTCAAAAATATTCAGAATCCGCGCATCACACAGCACGCGACTGATGGGGTATTCCAGCGCAAAACCGTTGCCGCCGTGGATTTGCAAGCCGTTGTCCGCCGCCGCCCAAGCCACACGGGCGCCCAGCAGTTTGGCCATGCCGGCCTCCAGGTCACAGCGGCGGTCGTGGTCTTTTTCCCATGCGGAATGATAGGTCAACTGGCGGGCGATCATGATTTCCACCGCCATCATGGCGATTTTTGACCGGATGCGCGGGAAGTCCAGCAGTTGCTTGCCGAATTGTTTGCGCTCTTGTGCGTATTGCAGCGCAATCTCCATCGCATTCTGCGCCACACCGATGGCGCGGGCGGCGGTCTGGATACGCGCTGATTCAAAGGTCTGCATCAGCTGTTTGAAGCCCTGACCTTCAACCCCGCCCAACAGGTTTTCACCCTTCACTTTGAAGTTGTCAAAAGCCAGTTCGTATTCTTTCATACCGCGATAGCCCAGAACCTCGATCTCGCCACCTGTCATGCCTTCGGTGGGGAAGGGGGCTTCATCCGTGCCGGGGGTCTTTTCCGCAAGGAACATGGACAGGCCGGAATAGTTGCTGGTGTCCGGATCGGTCCGCGCCAGCAGGGTCATCATATGGGTCCGCGCGGCGTGGGTGATCCATGTTTTATTGCCTGTAACAGACCAGTCGTCCCCGTCCTTTACCGCGCGGGTGCGCAGCGCGCCAAGGTCGGACCCTGTGTTGGGTTCGGTGAAGACAGCCGTCGGGAGGGTCTCGCCGCTGGCCAGTTGGGGCAGCCATTTCTGTTTCTGCTCTTCGGTGCCACCACAGATGATCAATTCCGCGGCGATTTCGGACCGTGTGCCAAGCGAGCCGACGCCGATATAGCCGCGGGACAGTTCTTCGGACACCACAACCATAGAGGCTTTGGACAGGCCGAAGCCGCCGAACTCTTCGGGGATGGTCAGGCCGAACACGCCCATTTCGGCCAGTTCAGTGATGATGTCCATGGGGATCAATTCGTCGCGCAGGTGCCAACCGTGGGCGTGGGGCAGGACTTTTTCGTCGGCAAAGCGGCGAAACTGGTCGCGGATCATTTCCAGTTCTTCATCCAGCCCCGTGGCCCCCACAGTGGCCGCGCCATCCCGTTCCAGCATCAGGTCCACCAGACGGGAGCGGGCGGCTTGGGAATTGCCGTTGAGGGTCAGGTTTTGTACGGATTCCACAGCAAGGGCCATCTGGTCCTGTTGGGACAGGCCAAGGTCTTGCAGGCGGACCACTTCGCCTTGGGACATGGGAATGCCGCCCCAGATCTGCCAGAGGTATTCGCCAAAGCCGATTTGCAGCAAAAGCTGTTCCAGTTCGGCAAATTTTCCGTCGTCATTCAGGCGTACCGCCCATTTGTGCATCTGGCGCAGGGCTTCGAGGTAAGTTGCGAACCAGGCCAGCCCGTGGGTGGCAAACTGGTGTTCTTCCAGCGCTTTACCGTTCAGTCTGCCGTCTTGGGTGACTTTGTCAGCCAGCTTCGCGCGGGCGCGTTCGACCACGTTTTCAACGGCGGGAATGGCGGCGGCGCAAGTGTTCAGAAGATTGGGCAGCAACATGTCAGAATCGTCCTGTTTTAGGCGTTAAGCGTAGACTTTCGAAGTAAGAGGGAAGGTGCAAGGGGTCAATGCTGCAGCGCAATAAAAATACCTGATTGCGGCAATTTGTGTAAGAATCTTGCGCAGGAATTGGGCTGGTAGTGAAAGATTAGGCAGTTTGGATTTGGATATTTTCAGAAAGAAGAAGCTGTGGGCGGCAGGGCCGTTTTTACGGGGTCAGGACAGGGCGGCACGCAGCAATTGACTGGCGACGATTACAACGATGGACCCTGCGCAGAGTTCCAGCACCGGCACGGCAAAGCGCAGCAGCGGGGCGTCCGTCAAGCCGCGCAGGGTGCTTTCGCGCAGACCCACAGCGGCAAGTGCGACGACGATGGTGACGCTGGCGGTGCCAAGGGCCATTGCGAAGGTTCCGGCGATGCCTGCTGTCACAATTCCCATGCGCCATGTGAGGATCAGCAGGAATATGGCGCCTGTACAGGGGCGCATGGCGATGGCCCCGACCAGTATCAACAGGTCACGAAACGAGGATACGCGGGCGGCTTCTTCGGGGGTAGGGCCGTGGCGGTGGCCGCAATCTTCGCAGATATCACCCTCGCCGTGGTGGTCATGCGTATGAGTATGGGCATGGGAGTGGGGGGGGGAGTGGAGGTGTGTTGTGGGCTGTCGTTGACGCCAGAGTTTGCGCGCGCCGCGCAGGATCAACCAAGCGCCGACCAGCAGGATTGCAGCGTAGCTGGCGGGGGCAAAAATATCTTCGGCAGCGCCAACCAGTTGTTTGCTGCCCCAGCCCAGGGCCAGAATGCCTGCATAGACCAGAACCACTGCTGTCAGCCCCTGGGCGAGGCTTGAGATCAGCGCGATTCCGGCCAGTCGGACCATCGGCACCCGTGCGCCGAGGCCATAGCCGCCGATCAGCACTTTGCCATGGCCGGGGCCGACGGCGTGAAAGAACCCGTAAGCGAAGCAGACGGTCATCAGCCCGAGTGTGGCCCCGGGGTTGCCCGCACGCAGGGCGCGCAAGGCCCCTGCCATGGCGTTCTGGAAGTCTCTTTGAAGGGCGGCGGCCCAGTCGGCGATCCGGTCGAACCCGCCGCCGATCCATACCGCCAGCAGCGCAAGGGCAATGGCGATGGCGATGATCAGCAGGGCGCGCATGTCAGGCTTTGCATGTTAAGGTCCGCAGGTCAGGGTAATTGTGTCGGCGAATAAGGCGCCGACTTGGGGGAAGTTGCCATCGGCGTCGAATTCTGCGGAATCCGCGCCGTAAAGCAGGCTTTCCAGTTTGTCATAGGCCTTCGGCAGATCGGCGGCGATTTGGGTCAGCGTGCAGTGGTCGCTTCCGGTTACCTCGGCCCCGAGGTCAAGGGTATAGGCGGTGTAAAAGGTGGGATCGTAGGCTTTGATGGCGATTTCGTCGGCTGTGGGATCAAGCGGGGTCAGGATCGGGCGGGTGTGCCACGTCAGCAGACGCCCGTCTTCGAGGCTGGCCCCTGCCTCGATCGGGCCGCCCAAAGCCACAGGGGTTCCGTTTTGGGAGACATAAAGATCGCCCTCATAGCCCGTGACCCATTGGGTGTCGAAGCCTTTGAGCTTTTCCTGTTCTGCCACGGTGATGATTCCGTCGCCGTCCTGATCCAGTTCCATCTCTTCCAGTTGCAACAGGGAATAGAATTCGTCGTAGGACCAAGACACCTTGATCGCGGCGAGATTGCCCTGTTCGTCGATCACAAAGCTGAGGCCCGCATCAATATAGATATGCGGGTGCGCGGCTGCGGGTAGCGGCGCGAGAGCAGTCAGACAGGCGAGGGCGGCACGTTTCATAGCTGAAATCTAGGCGCTGTTGTCGTGGCAAACAAGCGTCGAGATTGCCGCGCCTGCGGCTTTGTGCGGAACATCGCCACGGGGTCTGTCAGGATAACAGCAGGGCGCGGGTGGCTGGAATGCAGAGGCACAGGATGAGGAGGGCTTGAAGGATGCAGATGCCGTTCAAGAGGGTCGCAAAGGGTTGTTTGCGGGTTTTGTGCCGATAGCGGTGTTGCGCCCATTTGGCCCCGATGGACCCGCCCAGAATGGCAAGAGCCAGCAGGGTGTTTTCGGGAATGCGCCAGGCGCCTGTTTCGGATTTGCGCTTGTCCAGTTTGAACAAGCCAGCCGTGATCAGGGTGAGGAGGACCAGATAGGCGCACAGTCCAAGGATGAATTCTAACATGGTGTCCTGAAACGAAAAATGGCCAGAGGGGATGCTCTGGCCATAATGATTGTGATTTGTGTGGGGTTCAACCCGCTTTGACTTTTTCAGCCAGAACGTCATCGCTGACATAGGCTTCGTATTGGGCGAAATTGTCAGAGAACATTTCAACCAGTTTGGCCGCGTTACGGTCATAGCTGTCAGGGTCATCCCAGGTGCGGCGCGGGTCCAGCAGGACATCTGCCACACCGTCACAGGCAGTTGGGACGTCAAAGCCGAAGTTGCCGTCTTTGCGGAAGTCGCTTTTGTTCAGCGACCCGTCAAGAGCGGCTGTCAGCAAGGCGCGGGTGGCGTGGATCGGCATCCGTGATCCTGTGCCGTAAGCACCACCGGTCCAGCCTGTGTTAACCAGCCAGCATGTGGCACCTGACGCTGCGATACGATCCCGCAGCAACGCACCGTAGGCTTCCGGGCGACGTGGCATGAAGGGCGCACCAAAGCAGGTGGAAAACGTCGGTTGAGGCTCTGTTACGCCCCGTTCCGTGCCCGCAACCTTTGAGGTGAAGCCAGACAGGAAGTGGTACATGGCCTGGGCCGGTGTCAGGCGCGCGATCGGGGGCAGGACACCAAATGCATCACAGGTCAGCATGATGATATTGCGCGGCGTGCCGCCAAGACCCGTGTCCGAAGCGTTGGAAATATAGTGCAACGGATAAGCGCAACGCATGTTGGCGGTCAGGCTGTCGTCGTCAAAATCCAGTTCCTTGGTGAAAGGATCATAGACCATGTTTTCGATCACAGTGCCGAATTTCTGCGTGGTGGCATAGATTTCGGGCTCTGCTTCTTCGGACAGGTTAATGGTTTTCGCGTAACAACCGCCTTCAAAGTTGAAGGTGCCGTTGTCGGACCAGCCGTGTTCGTCATCCCCGATCAGGATGCGGTTCGGATCGGCGGAAAGCGTTGTTTTGCCAGTGCCGGACAGACCGAAGAAGACCGCCACATCGTCGGTGTCGTCTTTGGCGTGGTTGGCAGAGCAGTGCATCGGCATAACGCCTTGGTCTGGCAGCAGATAATTCAACAGCGAGAAAACCGACTTCTTGTTTTCGCCGGCATATTCCGTGCCGCCGATCAGGATCAGTTTCTTTTCGATGGAAATGGCAATGACCGTATCTGTGCGGCAGCCGTGTTTTGCCGGGTCTGCCTTAAAGGTCGGGCAGTTGATCACGGTGTATTCTGGAATGTAGCTGTCCAGCTCTGCGGGTTCGGGGCGGCGCAGCATGGTGCGAATGAACAGCGAGTGCCAGGCCAGTTCGGTCACCAGACGCACATTGACGCGGTAATCCGGGTCGGCGCCGCCAAACAAATCCTGAACGTAGTATTCCTTGCCACCCATGTGGGCCAGCATGTCGGCGTGCAATTGGGCAAAGGCATCTTGTGCCATGGGGGGGTTGTTTTCCCACCAGATCGTGTCTTTGACCGATGGCTCGTCGACGACGAATTTGTCTTGCGGGGACCGCCCTGTGTATTTGCCCGTCGAGACCAGAATTGTACCGCCTTGGCCCAATTCGCCTTCGCCGTTTTTGATTGCAGCTTCGATCAGGGCCGATTCGCGCAGATTATAATGTGCAGTTGCAACGCCAGTGATACCGGTTTGGTCCAGCGTTTGGGTCGGATTTACGCGACCTGCTTCCATACCCGTGGTTTTGTGCTGTTCCAGCAACGCGGGTTTTATAGCACCATCGGCTTTGAATGGAAGACTAGGGATAGGCGCAATATGGCACAGTTAGCGTTAACACGGTGAAAAATATTCAGAAACTTCACGGCGGGGGCACGGCGAGAGTGTGACGCAAAGAACAAAATTGGGAAAAATTGTGGCGAAAAATAGACCGCTTAGACCAGAAAACGTTTGCGTCGTTAACGGGGCACAACATAAATGAGTGTAATAATAAAAATAAATACAGGCAAGTTTCGAGGGCAAAATGGCACGAATTGCGTTGGTCGATGACGACCGTAATATCTTAACTTCTGTGTCGATGACACTAGAAGCAGAAGGATATGACGTTTCTACATATAATGACGGGCTGGCAGCGCTGAACGCGTTTACAGAAGAACTGCCGGATATGGCGGTACTGGACATAAAAATGCCCAGAATGGATGGTATGGATCTGTTAAGCCGCTTGCGGCAGAGAACGGATATGCCAGTGATTTTCTTGACGTCCAAAGACGATGAGATCGACGAAGTACTGGGCCTGCGAATGGGGGCGGACGATTATGTACGCAAACCTTTCTCGCAACGTCTGCTGGTTGAACGGATTCGCGCGATTCTGCGGCGTCAGGAAGCAAAACTTTCGGATGCCGGAAAACCGGATGATACGCCGAACGAGAATCTGATCGAACGGGGCGAACTGACGATGGACCCGCTGCGCCATGCTGTGACATGGAAAGGCAAATCCGTCAGTCTTACCGTGACCGAGTTCCTGTTGCTGCAAGCTTTGGCCACCCGTCCGGGTTTTGTTAAAAGCCGGGACCAGTTGATGGATGTAGCTTATGACGACCAGGTTTATGTGGATGACCGCACAATCGATAGCCATATCAAACGCTTGCGCAAAAAGATGCGCACAGTGGACAATGAATTCTCGGCGATCGAAACACTATACGGTATCGGGTACCGTTACACCGAGTAATGGCATTGCTGGCAGATGAACATATAACGGAAAAACCGCGCGGGGGCCGGGGAATTTCGTTGGGACGCATTGCACAAGCGATTGGATTGCGGGGAGGGCCGGGATTCTTCCGGTCTTTCGGGTTGGAACAAATGACCCGTATCCGCACGTCGGCTTTGGCGCGGCGGATTATCACTTTTAACCTGATTGCCTTGTGCATTCTGCTGGTGGGTATGTTGTACCTGAACCAATTCAAAGGCGGTGCGGTTGTTGAAAAACAGACCAGCATGCTGATCGAATCGGATCTGTATTCCAGCGTGATCGAGGCGCGGTTGCTGGACGAACGCACCCCAAACAGTGCGTTGATCAGCGGTCTGCCTGTGTCCGAAGGTCTGATCGCGCGGGTTTATCTGGCTGATAACGCTTTGGCGGCACAGTTGGAGGGCAATCCCAGCCAGTTCGAAAAAGGCAGCGGTGTTCTGGCCTGGCTTGGGCGGATTATGGATGTGCTGCCGGGGCTGCGTAACATCAGCGGTGGCGACACCCGCATGTCTGAACAGTATTTTGCAGATCAACTGTCAAAAGCCGCGCTGACCGGTCAAGAGCTGATTCGTCGTGCTGCCACACAGGACCGTGAAACGGTTTTGGGTGTTGGACGTCCGATTCTGGTAGATGGTGTTGTGATGGGGGCGATGGTCCTGACCTCGCAGCCCGGCTATCTGGATGGTTTGATCCACGCCGAACAACAGGCTGTTTTGCGGCTGTTTTTGTTGGCTGTTGTCTGTTCTGTGGTTTTGTCTGTGGCTTTGGCCAATACAATTGCGAACCCGATCCACGATCTGGCCCGCGCTGCCGAAGCGGGCACAACCCGCGAAGGGCGGCAGGGGGATGCAACACGGGTGCGGATTCCCGATCTGTCAGGGCGTCCTGATGAAATCGGCCGTCTGAGCCGTGCCATGCGGGACATGACCTCGGCGCTTTATGACCGGATCGACACCAACGAAGAATTCGCTGCCGATGTGGCCCATGAAATCAAGAACCCTTTGGCCTCGTTGCGTTCTGCGGTGGAAACCCTGCGCATCGCCCCCGAAGGGGAGGGACGCAACCGGTTGCTTGACGTGATTGAACATGACGTGCGTCGTCTGGACCGGTTGGTCAGCGATATTTCCAATGCCTCCCGTTTGGATGCGGAACTGGTGAAAGAGGAAGAAGAACCTTTCGATCTGACCCTGATGCTGAACCGGATTACCGAATTCCACAGCCACGAAGCTATGGACAAAGGGGTCGAGTTGATCTGGGACGAACCGATCAAGCCGATTGTCTTTGACGGGATGGAAGCCCGCCTTGCGCAGGTGTTTGTGAACCTGATCTCTAATGCTGTGTCATTTTGCGGCGAAGGCGATGCGGTGCGGGTTTGGGCTCGTGAAAAGGACAACCGCGTGTTGGTGGTTGTCGAAGACACCGGCCCTGGCATTCCCGACGAAGCCCTGACCAAAGTGTTCACGCGCTTCTATTCAGAGCGTCCTGAAAGTGACTACGGCAACAACTCCGGCTTGGGTCTGTCAATTTCCAAACAGATCGTCGAAGCCCACAAAGGGGTGATCTGGGCTGAAAACATCCACGCACAAGACGCCGAAGCAGGCGATGCGCCTTTGGGTGCCCGTTTCGTGGTCGGTCTGCCCGTCTGATCGACGGATATGACGGCTGATATACATCAAGGCCCCGTGCACGGCACCGCAGTTGCGGTTGGTGGGCGGGGCTTTTTGATTCTGGGCCCGTCTGGTGCAGGGAAGTCGGGGCTGGCGCTGCAAATGATTGCGCTGGGCGCTGAATTGGTGGCGGATGATCAGGTCAATCTGATCCGCCGAGACACTGCGGTTTTACTGTCCGCGCCCGCTGCTTTGGCTGGCCTGATCGAAGCCCGCGGTGTCGGTCTGCTGACGGTTCCAACACGGCCAGAGGTTGAATTGCAATGTGTGGTTGATCTGGCCACCGATCCTGAAACGCGAATGCCACACCCCCAACACGTTCACGTGCTGGAGCGCAGAATTGACTTGATTAACGGGCGGAATGTCCCAAATTTGTCTTTCGTGCTGATGATCCTTGGACAAAATGCACAGGCTTCCCAAGGTTAGGACAGCCGAACTCACCGCGCACCGGATCGCTATGATTGAGAAACCGATCAAAGATATGAATACGACAGTTGTTCTGGTCACCGGCCCGTCAGGGGCAGGACGGACAACTGCGATCAATGCGTTCGAAGACCTTGGCTATGAAACCATCCACAATATTCCGCTGGCGTTGCTGCACAGCTTGATCTCGGGGCCTTCTGTGGGGCGGCCGATGGCGCTGGGCATTGATGTGCGCACGCGGGATTTTTCAGTCAGCGGCGTGTTCGAAATTCAAGAGGCCTTTAGGCAAAGTGATGAGTACGAGCCGTCTTTGCTGTTTCTGGATTGCCAGACCGACACATTGCTGCGGCGCTATTCGGAAACCCGCCGTCGTCATCCGATGGCTTTGGCCGAAACGCCCCTGCGCGGGATCGAACTGGAAACAGAGCTGTTATCCCCCCTGCGTGACCGCGCGGATATTCTTATTGATACCACCACATTGACCCCCCATGATCTGAAGGCAGATATCGGTGGGCTGTTCGGGTCGCAGGGGTCCGCCGGACTGTCGGTTTCGGTCCAGTCTTTTTCCTACAAACGTGGTGTACCCCGTGGGATTGATATGGTGATGGACTGTCGGTTTCTGCACAATCCTTATTGGGATGCGACACTGCGCATGAAAACCGGACAAGATGCAGACGTGCTCGCCTATATTTCACAAGATCCGCGCTATGGCGAATTCTTTACACGGCTGAAAGATTTGACCGCCTTGCTGTTGCCCGCCTATCGTGATGAAGGCAAGGCGCATTTCAGCATTGGTTTGGGATGTACCGGGGGGCAACACAGATCTGTTGCCGTTGCGGAAGAATTGGCCAACGCCCTTGCGGCGGATGGCTGGCAGGTGTCTAAGCGGCACCGAGAAATGGAACGACGTGGGGACGTCTGAGAGCTTTTGAAGGAGTGATCCGGGTTG
>JAXMOF010000072.1:0-19187 GCA_034670045.1 Amylibacter sp.
TTTTTAGACCCCATAATTTTGCCTTTTTAAAATTCAATGCTAAACTGCAATTTTGGCTCAAGAGTATTCTAAGTTCGCCTAGGGATGGCCCACTTAGAAACCCTTGGGCCAAAACCGGGGATGGCACGATGTCTGCAATCGGGCCATCCCCATCTCTTGTTGATTAGACGATCACAATATCGACGGCCTCATACAGGTAGTTCCCCTGCGAGTAGCCATTGATACCGACCCCAACAAAGCCATCCGCATCATTGCCCAAGTGGTCAAACAATGTGAACGGAGTGACAACACCTGTGGATACACCCAGCAGATCCACTGTAGATCCACCAACTGCAACTGTGGTGTTTGTGCCGTCATCGGTGACCGAAGACGCCGCTTCCAGCGCGTCGAACAGATCGCTATCCGATGCTGTTCCAGTCAGGTCTGTGATGCGATAGGTCAGCACATCGTTGTCACCATTCATGGTGAAGTCGGTCACGGTGTCATGGCCATCGGTGGATACGAAGTTTGCACCATCCCAAGCCAGATCGATGACAAAGATGTCTTTGTCAGCACCACCGGTCAGAACGTCGTCGCCTTCGCCGCCGATAAGGATGTCTTCGTCATCCCCACCATCAAGAGCGTCGTTGCCGGCACCACCTTCAAGCAAGTCATCGTCAGCGCCCCCATAAAGGGCATCGTCACCATCATTGCCTTCCAGATCGTCGTTGCCGTCATCGCCGTAGATGATGTCGTCACCGTCGTCACCGCCCATCCAGTCGTTGCCGCCATCGCCATGCATGTAGTCGTTGTCGTCGCCGCCATACATGTTGTCGTCGTGATCGCCACCGGACATGGTATCCGCGCCAGTGCCACCGAACATATTGTCGTAGCCACTGTCACCAAACATGGTGTCGTCACCGTCATCGCCCAGCATGGTGTCATTGTCATTGCCACCCGACATCCAGTCGTTGCCGTCGCCACCAGACATGCTGTCATGACCATCGTCGCCATACATGACGTCGTTGTCATTCTGACCCAACATCCGGTCGTCGCCGGTGCCACCTGACATCCAGTCCTCGCCATCGCCACCTTTCATGATGTCGTTGCCGTCATCACCGAACATAACGTCGTTGCCTTCTTCACCTTTCATGAAGTCGTTGTCATCGTCGCCATGCATGATGTCATCGCCAGTACCACCGTACATTTTATCTTTGCCGGTACCGCCATAGAGACTGTCATGATTGCCTTCACCGTAGATGGTGTCATTGCCGGACCCACCATGGATCAGATCGCAACCGTCTTCGCCGTCATCCAGTTCAACGGGTGTGTCAACGCAGGTTCCGTTTTCACAGGTCGGGTCAATCCCCCCTGCATGGTCCCCGTAAATGGTGTCACCTTTAGATCCGCCACGCATGTAGTCGTCGCCTGATCCACCTTTCATCCAGTCACGCGCGCCATCACCCTGCATAGAGTCATCTGCCGCCCCGCCGGACATATGGTCAGCACCACGGCCGCCAAACATAAGGTCTTCGTCAGCGCCACCAAACAGTACGTCGGATTTGGCACCGCCATCCATGATGTCTTCGCCGTCACCGCCATACATACAGTCACTGCCACCACGGAAATCGACTTTCTTGCCGCCCCATGTGTCAGAACCGGAGTCCAGGTCAGTGGCATTGCCTTGACGGATGTCACCATACATTTCGTCATCACCAGCATCACCGGTCATGAAGTCGTCGCCAAGACCACCTGTCATACGGTCGTCATCTTCGCCGCCGGACATGCCGTCATTGCCTTCGTTGCCGTACATGACGTCTTCGCCTGTACCGCCGAACATGCAATCATCGCCGCCTTCGCCAGCCATGCAATCGTCACCGGCATCACCATACATCAGGTCATTGCCGTCTTCCAAAGACAGGTCGTCGCCGTCATCGCCGATCATCACGTCGTTGCCGTCGCCACCGTAAATTTCGTCGTCGCCTTCGCCGCCTTTGATCTGGTCTTCGCCGTTTTCGCCGTAAATCAGATCGTTGCCGGTTTCACCGTCGATGTAATCATTGTCGTTCAGACCGTCGATTGCAGCATAAGGACCGCCCCAAACCGTGGCGCCATTGCCCCCGACCAGCACGTCATTGTGACTGCCACCAAGTAGCTTGTCGTCGCCGCCATTACCAAGAATGGTGTCGCAGCCGGCCTCGCCGTCAATCACGTTGTTGTTTTCGTTGCCGACCGCACTGTCATCGCCGAATCCCAGATCGTAATTATCTGGTGATCCCACAAGATTCAGGTCCACAAATTCGTCGCCGTGTGTACCGGTTCCTGTGACCTGGTTGTTAAACGGCTTGTCCAAATTGATGATACATTCCGGCTCGCATTCGGGCCATACTCTTGGATCCGTTGACATAATAATTCCTCCTAATTGATAAGGTTAACGTAAGAATAAAATAAGTAACGCCTCACACTAACCGTATGATTATGCTGAATAAACCAGCTTTCAAAACGCAGGAAATTTGCGCTTATGGGGCCAGTTCAGCAGAATAACAAAAATCAAACTGCCCCCTAATTGGGCTAAAATTAAAATTTCTTAACGACCAAACCCTGAATAAAACCGGATAGGTTTTGCGCCTCGTTCAGGATCACATCCGACCACAAAACGCCCGCCGTCAAACCGACGGCCAAAAGACAAACTGTGCCCAGAACCGCCCTTGATTTTCCAGTTTGAGTTTTGGCATGTCGCTTGAATTGTTCCTCCACGGCCTGGCTCAGGATCGGCTCAAGCTCGATCCGCAAAGCCCCCTCCATACTGTTGACCGCCCCTTCGATCTGGTCCAGCCGCGAGACAATCTGGCTGCGATCCTCATTGGACCGTTCGGTCTGTGTTTTGGTCAAACTTTCATTCAGCGCGCGCAGCAGTGTGACCATGCGATTGTACAGCTCGATCACATCCTCGCGCTTGGCAATCGGCTTTTCGCCAGAAACAAGAAACCCCTGCAGTATCTTGGCTTCGGTTTCCGAATAGGCACTGGGCTTGGCGCCGATATTCTGTCTCGGCCCTGGCTTTTCGGGCGCGGGTCTTTGCAGGGGGGATACGGGTTGTGCTTCGGGATCTATGGCCGTCGCATTGGCCGTTGCTCTTTGATTTATCTGGTTCATTGCTCTTTCCTCACCCTGCTTGCCATGTCAAAAGCTGCGCCATTTCTGCGCGGCAATTGACATTCAGCTTACTCAGAACACGTTTTGAATAAGTGCTGCATGTTTGTTCCGTTAACTTGGCTTTTACGGCCATTTCCCGGTTGGACAGCCCAAGTTGCATCAAAGACGCGATCCGGGCTTCGGCATTGGTCAGCCCCATTTCCCGCGCCAACATCACAATCCTTTCGGAATCGGGGGGCGTTGGCACCATTGCGATCACCATGGTCGCGTTCGGACCACATTCAAATTTTCGCAACGACAGAATGGACGGACATTGGGTGGCTTTGTTTTCCAGCATCAAGATTTTTTCAGCGCCAATGCCTGCGCCACTGTCCGCACATTGCCGGACCATTTCGCGAAGTTGCGCTGTGTCATTGCTGGTGCTGCAACTGATCCCGTTGCCTTGCGAGCGCAGGATATTCTGGGCTTTCAACAACTCGTACCCGGCCGAGTTCGCCCGCACCAAGCGACACTGCCGGTCCAGCACCAATATCGCAGAGGCAATTTTATCGGTGACGATCCACAACAGGGCATCATCCACAAATTTCCCCACATCGGTTAATATTTCGGTCAGGCAGTCTTCGCGCAGCAAAGGCCAGATGTATTGCAAGTATGTTTCAGAATGGGTGTCGCTGGTTTCACGTGATTTCAGAATGTCGATCTGATCAATGGAACCATCCGCAAAACTAGATTCATAAGACTGCCAACACGACCCTTTGGATCTTTTGACTGTGTTGGAAATGTACTCTTTTATACCGGAAATGTCAGATTCACTGACTTTAGTGGCTGAAAACCCGATCTGCCGTCCTGGACGCAGAATGTTTCCCGTTAGGTTGATTTCTTTCGCTTGATTATCGGTTTCAATAAAATGGGTAGATAAAATTAGCTTCTCTTCACCATTACGCACATATGCAATCGCCGCGTCTGAGAACTCTAACATTGTTCGGTTGAATTTATCCGATTGCTTTACGACCCCTCCCGTAAGGTTGGGGCTACAAAAAACATTCATCTTAACCTCCCTCTGGTCATATAAATGTCAAATAAATGTCAAAATTTAATCTTTCAATTTTCAAACTATATCACAGCATCCGGCGCATATTTCGGCGCACATGGCTTAGGCACATTGCTTGATTCGTGTGGTTTCCACGCAGTTGTGCAAATCTACGGTTGTAAAATTAACCTTTGGGATTAGTCCGATTGAACTAGGCCAATCGAAGCTGGCGTAGAAAAACGTCTGTTGGATTCTGTTGTTTTGGAGCCGATTCGGTGATCAAAAAAACCTACTAAATCGTTAATAGGACTGTATTTTCTCAGAACACTTACAAAAGGACACCCCAGCTTGACCCGCAAGTCAAGCATGGCGGCACTGCCGTAGTGCCTTGATTTTTTAGAAAAAATATCCTACGGTCGTTTCAATATTAAGAACTTTATTAAATTTTTTTTTTTATAAAAAACGGTGCGTCTGAGATGTCGATTTTTGTGGTTTCCAAAAATCACTTGGTCCGCGACATGATTGCCTCAATTCTGGAGTCGCGAAATCAACAAGTGAAAGCAGTATACGAAAGTGCGAGCAAAATCGGCTCCACGCTTGAAGAAGACATCGTGCTTTTGCATGATCCCCCATCCATTCGCGACACGAAGGCTGACATAGATATGTTGCGCCTAGGCAGTCCCAACCTGCGGCTTATACTTGTGCCCAAAAGTGAATTCCTGCCTGCATTTTATTCCGAGTTCAGCACAAAAGTTGCCGCAATTATCCCAGAGGACAGTTCTGCCGAAGCACTGCTAAGCGCGGTCATCATGGTGAGCGAAGGCTTTTCAGTTTCCGCGCTCCAGTATCAGCCCAACCCGCAGACATCAGACACTGACAGTTTGATTAATCCGGATGACTTACCAACAGGCCCCCAAAGCAAAATCATTTCCAACCTTTCGGAACAGGAAACCCGTGTTCTAAAACTGATTGCCGGCGGTGCTTCTAACAAGGCGATTGCCTTAAGCCTCGGCATTGCCGAAGCCACAGTAAAATCGCATCTTCGTTCGTCTTTTTTAAAGACAGGTTGCAAGAACAGGGCACTTGCAGCGGTCTGGGCTTCAATGCACTTGTAGCCCGCAAAAGATCGGGCGTCCTGCCTGCGAAACCGACTTGCGCAGCCCTAAAACACCACCGGGCGGGTTTCCCCCGTCACCACATGGATCAATCCATCTGGTGCATGGTCGCTTTTGGCAATAAGATTCCAGCGCCACGGCGCGCAGGTCAGCGTTGCAATCGCCAGACGCTCTGGAAAGCCGGGCTGCCAGCGCGGGTGGAAGGAGGGTTCATACATCCATTCCACATCTTCAGCCGCTTTATACAGCGCGCGCATTTCGGCGTCGTTTTCTTCGGCGGGGCGCGCGGTCATCAGGCCCGCAATTTCATAGCGCACCCGCGCAGTCACCTGCCCCTTGTGTACCAACACCCAGCCGCCGCCCATTTCAGCCAGCGCATTTACCGCCAAAGCCATCGCCCCATCGGATGATCCAACGCACCAGACGTTATGTTTATCATGCCCCATGGAACAACACAGGGCGGTGTCCGGATCTTTGGGACCGCAGCCCAGCCAGAACATTTTAGTAACCGCAGCTTTCCCAGAATAGCGGTCAATGATTGAGAATTTGGTAATATTCTGCGCTTCATCCCTTTGCACCAACCCGTCCACCACCGGCAATGTACGCACAGGCACCTCATCGCTCCAGTGGAAGGGGCGCAGCACGGGGGCTTGCATGTCACTGCGCCCTGCTTCGGCCTGAATGGCAAAATCGTCGGGCGTCAATGCGCGGCCGATATTAACTGTGTTACGGGCCCAGTCAGGCCAGTCGATTTTGACAGGCTCCAGCAGATATTTTGTGCCTTTGGACACCTGCTGCCCGTCGGCCCAAACCTCGGACACTGAAAAGGCATCCATGTCATCCAGCAGAACCAGATCGGCAAAACGGCCCGGCGTGACGCTGCCCACCCAAGGGGTCAACCGCATATGGCGTGCAGGGTTTATGGTGGCCAGTTGCACTGCAATTTCAGGGCACAGCCCGGCCTTGATCGCACAGCGCACATTGTAATCCGCCGCCCCCAGCCGCAACGTGTCTGTGGCGCTGCGGTCATCTGTGGTAACGGCGACCTGACTCCAGTCCGTCAGGCCCCGTTCCAGCAACCCCTTAATGATCTCATCCATCGTATGGACACGAATTTCCACAAACAGCCCGTGACGCAGTTTGTCCCAAGCTTCTTCAGCGGTCCAAGCCTCATGATCCGAGGCCAGACCCGCCGCTGCATAGGCGTTGATATTGGGCAGATCGCGCAGCCCCGCCCCGTGGCCTTCGACCACACCGCGCGCGGCCATGGTGGACCCGATCATTGACCACAAACGGTCATGACCCGGATTTTCACGCTGGGTAATCGCGGGCCAATCCATCACCTCGTCAAGACCGGCGGTCATCGGGCTGTTCATAAATCCAGCCTGATCGGTGCCGTCCAGATAAGCACCGTGTTCCCAGCCTGTGGGGGGCACAGCGGAGCCCGGCAGCGGGAAAATCTTTAGCGGCGATCCTGCCTCCCGCGCTTTCAGCCAGAAATCCAGCGTCTGTTTGGGCAGCACATTTGACAGCTCGTGGCTGGCTTCACAGGTCCAGGTATTGCCACAGGGCAGCACCAAAGCCGCCTCAAATTCCGGAGTGATATGAGAGCTTTCGATGTGCTTGTGAACCTCTCCAAGACCCGGAACTGCGTCCAGATTCTTGCGATCAACGGTGGTTTTCGCCTGCCCTGTAAAACTGCCGCGCGGTCCGACGAAAGCGACGCGCCCCTGCGAAATTGCGATGTCCGCACCGTCGATCCAAGTGGCTGTGCTTGTGTCCAGCAGTCGCCCCACCTTCAACAGAACATCCGCCTCTTCGCGGCCCAAGGCCACCTGAACAAGGGATTTGCGCAGCGCAATCTCGGCTTTGAAATCGATATTTCCTGTCACATCTCTCTCCTGTGTTTTCTTTCTTTGGCGGCCACTAGGCGATCCAACCTGCATCGGATTTTTGCAAAATCGGGGTGGAAAACGCGCCCTCAACAGGGCAATTCCCAACATGCCCCTTCCACGCCGTGCCTTGCAACATCGCCGCGCCAATCACAACCGGCGTGACCTGCTGCACCTTTAGCAACCGCAAGACCGATCCGATCGAACTGCCCGTCGACAGCACGTCATCAATAACCGCAACGCGCCCTGTCAGCAAAGGCACCATGCGCGGGTCCAGATACAGACGTTTGCCCCGATCAGGGGATGTGATCGACGACATATCCACCGAAAGCGCGTCATCATACCAGAACTTGCGCGACGTGCTGAGCGGGATCAGCCGGCTGTGACCCAACCGCCGCGCAACGGCCTCGGCCAGCGGCAGGCCAAGCGTGGGCACCGCGACAATCACGTCTGGCTTGTAAGGGGTCAACAAAGCGGCCAGCCCGTCTGCCAGCGCATCCAGAACCGTAAAACTGGCTTGGTTCAGGATCAGCGATGCCACACCCCGCACCCCATCGTTCAAGGCGCGGATAGGCAGTAAAATCCTGTGTTCGCCAAAGGGAACCGCATAGGTTTCCTGATCCTGCTGCACACCCGTTTCCAAGTCACTGTGCAGTGCTTGCCAGACATCGGTTCTCATGCTGTTTTCCTCTTGTTTACGGGCGCAATAGGCGTAGGTTTGCGGCCTATCTGAAAGGACCTATTCCCCATGCAAAACACCCCACTGATGGATGCCGAAACTCTTGCTGATCTGACCGCGCTGCGCCGTGATTTGCATGCCCATCCCGAACTGGGGTTCGCAGAACACCGCACCGCTGCAATCGTGGCAGAGCGGCTGCGCGCAGCGGGGCTGGAGGTGGAAACCGGCATTGGCGGCACGGGGGTTGTGGGCACGCTGCGCAAGGGCAAAGGCAACCGCGCCATTGCTTTGCGCGCTGATATGGATGCGCTGGCCATGCCCGAAGAAACCGGCCTGCCCTATGCTTCGACCACGGCGGGGGCGATGCATGCTTGTGGCCATGACGGGCACACTACCATGCTGCTGGCCGCAGCCGAGGCCATGGTGGATCAGGGTTTTTCCGGCACTGTGCATTTCATCTTTCAACCCGCCGAAGAAGGTCGCGGCGGCGCCAGGGCCATGATTGAAGACGGGTTTCTGGATCGTTTTCCCATCGATGCGGCATATGGATTGCATAATATGCCCGGCCTAGATCTGGGGGTTTTGGCAGCGGTCGAAGGCCCGCAACTTGCCAGTTCCGACAGTTGGTCGGTCAGTTTTTGCGGCATTGGCAGCCACGGCGCGAAACCCCATCAGGGACGTGATGCGGTCACGGCTGCCGGGGTGTTCCTGTCGCAAATCCACAGCATTGTCGCGCGTGAAGTAGACCCGCTGGAACCCGCCGTCATTTCCGCCTGCGCCCTGTCTGCGGGCGATTTCGCCGCGCTGAATGTTATTCCCGATACGGTAAAAATCGGCGGTACGGCGCGGGCTTATTCGGCGGCGGTGCGCGATCAGCTGGAAGCGGCGATCGGCCGTCATGCCAGCGGTGTTGCGGCAGGCTTTGGTATTACGGCCGACTATAGTTTTCTGCGTCGCATCCCGCCTGTGGTCAACGCGGCCACGCCAACGAAAATCGCCCAGCTCGCCGCCGTTAATGCTTTGGGCGTGGACAACCTGCGCACGGCCTTTCCGCCCTCCACCGCAGGGGATGATTTCGCAGAGTTCGGCACACGGGTGCCCGGCGCCTATGTCTGGCTTGGCATGGGGGAAACCCGCCAGAACGGGCAGCATCACAACACCAACTACGATTTCAACGACGCCTGTATTCCCTATGGCGTCGCCTACTGGTGCGCGGTGATCGCCAAGGAACTGGGCTAGCACGACAGGCCTTTCAGCAGGGCCGCGCGCAGGCCATCGGCATCAACGCCCATGGCCACTTTGATCGGGTACGGCCCGTCAACCAAGGCCCCTGTTGCAAGATCCACGTCCAGCATGCGGGTTTTTAGGGTGAACAGTTCCGGATGTCGGGCCAGCAACGGCACGCAGGGGTCGTGCAGCGGGCGGCTTTCCGCGCCATTGGTCGCGGCGAAATAGGCATCTATCAAACTGGCAGAGGCTTTGGCACACTCCGCCCCGGTTTCGCGTAACGCGGCGATATAGGTCGCATCCGCGCGGAACTGGCGGGTGGCGTCCAGCGGGATCAGCGTGAAGGGCAGGTTCGCCGCCAGCACAACCGCCGCCGCATGGGGGTCATGGGCGATGTTGAATTCGGCTTTCGGCCCCACATTGCCCGGCTCGTCCACGGCCCCGCCCATGGCGATAACACGGCGAATACGCTGTGCGCTTTCAGGGGCGCGGTCCAGCAACAGTGCAAGATTGGTCAGCGGTCCGAGGCAGAACAGATCAACTGTTTGGGGGGGATGTGCCGCCAGAATTTCAGTCATCGCACCAACCGCGTCTTGGCTGGCGGGCGGGCTTAACGGTTCGGGGAAGTGTACGCCACCCAAGCCGTCATTGCCGTGAATGCCCAATTCCGGGCTGGCCTCATTACCCAGTGGGGCAGCCGCGCCTGCGTGTACAGGTGTGGGAACCCCGGCCAGTGCGCAGATGCGGCCCGCGTTGCGGGTTGTCACCGACAGACCGATATTGCCCGCAACAGTGGTCAGCGCGACGATATCCTGCGCGGGAAGGCGCAGGGCATATAAAATCGCGATGGCGTCATCAATGCCGGGGTCTGTGTCGATGATGATGGTCATTTGCCCAAAGCCTCGATAATACGGACCCAGGACCGCATACCGCCGCGAAAGCTGGACAGGTCGTATTTTTCATTAGGGCTGTGGATGCGGTTGTCAAAGCGGCCAAAGCCGACCAGCAACGCGTCTACGCCCAGTTTATCCCGCAGCGCGCCGATGATCGGGATCGACCCGCCGGTGCCGCAGGTTGTGGACACGCCCCATTCATCGGCCAAAGCGGCCAGTGTTGGTGCAAGGAAGGGGTTTTCACTGTCCATTGCCCAAGCGGGTGACAGGCCGTGATCGGAAAAGCTGACGCTGCAATCAGCGGGCAGTCTGGCCTGCACATGGGCCTGAAACGCCGCGCGGATGGTTTCGGGATCTTGTCCTGCGACAAGGCGGAAGGACAGTTTGGCGTGGGCTTCACAGGGGATTACGGTTTTGAAACCGGGTTCGGTATAACCGCCCCAGATGCCGTGGATTTCACAGGACGGGCGCGCCCAGACCTGATGCAAGACGGGTTTGCCTGCTTCGCCTGCAGGAACGCTCAGTCCGACGTTTGTCAGGAAACCCTCCTCGTCAAACGGAAGGGCCGCCCATTCCGCCGCTGTTGCAGCCGGCAAGTCAGAAACCCCGTCATAAAACCCGTCGATAGCAATGCCGCCATCATCCGTGCGCAACGAGGCCAGCACATCGGACATCACCGCCAAAGCATTGGCCGCCGCATTGCCGAACATGCCGGAATGCAGATCACGATCACCGCTTTTGATGGTCATTTGCTGCCCGACAAGCCCGCGCAGCATGGTTGTAACCGCAGGGGTGTCGCGGTCCCACATATCAGTGTCGCAGACCAAGACCACATCACAAGCCAGTTCATCCGCAGCTTTTTCCAAGAACCCCGGCAAAGAACGCGAGCCGCTTTCCTCTTCGCCTTCAAACAGGAAACTGACGCGGATCGGCAGGCTGCCTTTGGTGTCGATCAGGGCGCGACAGGCCTCTACAAAGGTCATCAACGCGCCTTTGTCATCCGACGCGCCGCGCCCGACAATATGGGTATCGCCCTCAACAGGGACCAGAACAGGTTCGAACGGTTCCGTGTTCCACAATTCCAGCGGATCGGCGGGCTGCACGTCATAATGGCCGTAGAACAACACATGGGGCGCGCCTTTCGGCCCGTCCAGATGCCCGACAACCATCGGGTGGCCTGTGGTGGCATGGACCTTGGCATCCGCGCCCATGTCTTTCAGCGTTTGGGCCAGCCAGTCGGCGGCGCGGGCAACCTCGGGGGCGAAGGCGGGGTCGGTGGAAACAGACGGAATTCGAATGAAATCAAACAGCCGCGCAAGGCGGTCGTCCATGGTGGCGTCAATATGGGAAAGCGTGTCGGTCATGGCGTGCCTTTGTCTGTCGTTTGGTCAATTTCAACAATGCGGGCCTTGAATTGATGGGCAATTTGCAGCGCATCAGCCAGCGTCTTGTCAGCCTCTAGGGTCAGGGTTTCGCGGTCTTGCATCAGCCATTGGCCCGCCACCATTGTGGCGCGCACATCACTGGGCAGGGTCGCGAAGGTCAGCATGGAATAGATGTCATAAATCGGGTGCAGGCGCGGGTCGGCAAGGGAAATCCGGATCAGATCGGCCTGTTTGCCCACCTCAAGCGAGCCGACGCGGTCTGCCATGCCAAGCGTTGCAGCGCCTTCGATCGTGGCCATGCGGATGATGTTGGTGCAGGGCAGAATACCGCGCGAATGGCCTGCGATCTTCTGGAACATGGCGGCCGGGGCGAATTGGGAAAACAGATCAAGCGTATTGCCCGACATCGGCCCGTCTGTGGCAATGCCGACGTTTACACCGCGATCCCGCAGCGCGGTGATCGGCGCAATGCCGCGCCCTGCCTTGCCGTTAGAGCGCGCATTATAGGCCACATGCACCCCCCGTTCTGCCAGCAGATCCATGTCCTTTTCTGTCGGATACATAACATGGGCTGCGATCAGGGCGGGGGACAGCAACCCTGCCCGATCCGCAATTTCAACCGTTGTGCAGCCGTGGGTGTCTTGCGCCCACGCCAGCTCTGCTTCGGTCTCGGCCAGATGGATCTGGAGGGGCAGATCGGGGTGATCCGCAGACCAGTCGGCGACCCGTTTCATCACGTCAAACCCCGTGGAATAAGGCGCATGGGGCGCGGCGGATGCGGTGATCCTCGGGTGGTCGGCATAAAGATCTGCCAGCGCATCAAGCCGCGCAAAACCTTCGTCAAACGTTGTGTGATCGGGGGCTGCGAAATTCGCCAGCGTTTGGCCGACAACACCGCGCAGGCCCGATTGATCCAGCACTGCGCCGATGCGGTCTTCGAAGTAATACATATCCGCCACGGTTGTGACCCCGCCACGGATCAGTTCCAGCGCTGCCAGCCGTGCGCCGGTTTCAACCACATCGGCTGTGACCAGCGCCCGTTCCAATGGCAGGATATAGCGGAACAGGCGGTCGTCTACATCTTCGCCCAAGCCGCGAAACAGGGTCATGGGCATGTGGCAATGGGGGTTCACCATGCCGGGCATGATCAAATCACCCCCCATGTCAATCACCGGGCCAAGCCCGGCGGGGGCATCCCCTGCCCCAAGCGCCGTGATCTTATCCCCGTTGATCGCGATCCAGCCGCGATCAAATTCCGTCATCTGCCCGTCAATTGTCAGGATACGGGCATTGGCCAGCACAGGCATCAGGGTTCAACTGGCAGCAGGCAACATTGCTCGGGCTGAGGGACCAACATGGCGGTGCTGCCGCTGTTAAAGGGGGTCGCCTGTGGGCCGTTGGCCGTCACCGTCCCCCCTGCGGTTTCGCAGTGGTATTGATAGGCGCGTCCGATATAGGTGCGCATCCCCAAGGTCGCGGGAATACCGCCGATGGTATCGGCAGGCGCCACAGACAGGCCTTCGGGGCGTGCGGCAAAAATGAACTTTTTGCTGGGCACGGTGAACTGGTCCTTGCGCAGTTCAATCATGCTGCCACCCTTGATTTGCGCGCGCACCGCATCGCCTGCTTCAGCCACGGCCTCCATTTCGATCATGTTATCGAAGCCGACGAAATTCGCCACAAACGCGCTGGCGGGCTGGGAGTACAGAACCTCGGGCGTGTCGAGCTGCATGATCTGTCCGCCCTTCATGATCGCCACCCGATCCGAGATCGAAAACGCCTCTTCCTGATCATGGGTCACGTAAAGCGCGGTGGTGCCATTGGCCTGTTGCAGGCGGCGGATTTCCACCCGCATATCCACCCGCAGCTTGGCGTCAAGATTGGACAAAGGTTCATCAAACATCAGCAGCGGCGGATCAATCACCAAGGCACGGGCCAAAGCCACCCGTTGCCGTTGCCCCCCCGACAGATTGGCGGGATGACGATCGGCAAGTTCGCCCAGCCCCACCCGTTCGATCATCGCATCGACCCGTTTGGTGCGCTCTGCTCCGGACAGTTTGCGCTGTTTCAGGCCGAACCCAACGTTATCGCGCACCGTCAGATGCGGGAACAACGCATAGGTTTGAAACACCAGACCAATATCACGGGAATGGGCGGGCAGACGGGTCAGATCGCGATCCCCCAGCCGGATTGACCCCGCTGTGGGTTCCAGAAACCCTGCCACAAGGCGCAGGGTTGTGGTTTTACCGCAGCCCGACGAGCCAAGCAGCGACACCAACTCCCCCTCGGCGATATGCAGGGACAGGTCTTTCAGCACCTGCGTGGTACCATAATGTGCGGAGATGTTTTCGAGTGTGAGGGATTGGGTCATTTTGTCAGAAAAGTCAGTCCAAGGGTCCGTTCAACCACAGCCATAACGGCAACTGTGACACCCATCAGCAGCACCGACACCGACGCGATTGTCGGGTCAAAGAACTGCTCCATATGGGCAAGCAACTGGATCGGGAGAGTGGAAACGCCGGGTCCGGTCAGAAAGATCGAAATCGAAACGTCGTTGAGAGAAGTGATAAACGCAAGGATGAAACCCGCGATGATCCCTGCGCGAATATTGGGCAGGACTACGATGAAAAAGGCCTTAAGGCGCGGGCACCCAAGGGAAACAGCCGCTTCCTCGATGGAAAAGTCGAAACTGTTCAGCGAGGCCCCGACCACCCGCACTGTATACGGCAACACGATCAGCGCGTGGCCAATCAGCAAGGCCGCCATGATCGGCAGGCCAAAGCCGCTGGCCAGTGATTTCATCAGCGAAAAGCCCAGCACGATTTCAGGAATCAGGATCGGCAGCACAAACACATTGCCCAGAAAGGCAGGCAGTTCCACGCGGTAGCGGGCCAGCGCATAGGCCGCTGGAATCCCGATCAACATCGAAAGGGTCGTACCCCCGATCGCCAGCATAAACGACGTACCCATCGTGCGGGTAAAGGCCGAAATTTCAAAGATGTTGCTGAACCAATGCAGCGTCAGCCCTTGTGGGGGAAAGGTCAGATAGGTGGTGTCGGACAGGGCCGATCCGATGATGACCACCAATGGGCCCAACAGGAACAGAAAGGTCAGGATCGTGATCAGGATCAGAACGGGGTGAATACGTGTTTTCATCTGGATCACCCTGCCATCGGATTAAGTTTGCGTGCCACTTTGGACATGATCAACACTGTTGTCAGTGTGACCACAACCATAACGGCGGCAATTGTAGACGCGCCGACCCAGTCAAAGGTGACCATGGCCCGTTGATAAAGGAATGTCCCCATCATCATCTGGCGCTCTCCGCCCAAAAGCTGGGGGGTTGCGTAGGATGTGAAGGAGCCTGTGAACACCAGTACCGCGCCCACGATCAGCCCCGGAACCGCCATCGGCAGTACCACCTGACGAAAGGCAGCGGCTGGCGTCGCCCCAAGGGAAGCCGCCGCATCCGTCATGTCTTGGGGGATGCCTTCAAGCACACCCACAAGGGTCAGGATCATCAGCGGCACAAACAGATAGACCATCGCAACGATCACCGAACCTTGGGTATAAAGCATGGACAGTGGTTCGGTTATTGCGCCGATTTTCAGCAAAAAGCTGTTCAAAATACCGTTCTTGCCCAAGATCACCAGCCACGCGAATGACCGCACAACCACGCCTGTCAGCAAGGGAAACACCGCCGCGATAATCAGCAGGCTTTTCATCCGCGACGGCATCCGCGCCACCACCCAAGCTGTGACAAAACCGATCGCCACGGAAATGATCGTGGTGATCAAAGCCACTTCCATCGTGCGCCACAAAACCGTCATGCGAAACCGCGAGTTGAAGAAGGCGCTATAAGTGGCAAAAGGCCCTTTTGGATCGCCAAATGTGGTCACGAAAGTGGATAAAACAGGCAAGCCAAGAAAGATAAACACCAGCAGAATTGCCGGTGTTGCGATCAGCCATGCGCGCAGGCGGTTGGACATAGAACTTCCTTGTAAAGAAAAGGCGGAGCAAGGTGAGATGCTCCGCCTCTTAAACGATGGGTCTGGAAAGTTACAGACCGAAGACTTCGTTCCAGCGATCAATCCAGTCGGTTTTCGCGGCGTTCATCTTGGCATAATCCATCCGGTTCAGCTTGGCGATCGCTTCGGCGCCATAAGTCCAGACAGCGGCTTGCTCTGGAGTCAGTTCAACACCGGTGTGCACTGGCGCATCCACGCCCTGTTCTGCATTCACCTGTTGCACTTCTTTGGACAGAACGAAGTTGATGAACTGATAGGCCAGATCAACTTTTTCAGCGCCCACAGGGATGTTGACCGTGTTCAGCGTGGCAACATCGCCGTCATCCAGCGTCGCCCAAGTCATTGTCGGCACAGCTTTTTGCAAGGATGCCAGCGTGAAATCCTGTGCAATCGCAACAGAGGCTTCGCCGGTGGAAATCAGGTTCACCATTTCGGAACCCGTGTTGTAGTTTTTAACCGAATTCGGTTTCAGTTCCGCAATCGCCTTGAACGCGCTATCGGCATCTTCATAGGCATCCACACCCGCATGTTTGCCCGCCTGAACCACAACCATCGGCCCGGCTGTTGTTGTGATCCCCGGCAGGGTCACAGCACCTGCCAGATCGGCACGCCACAGGTCGCTCCATGATGTAATCGGTTCGACTTTTGCGGAATCATAAACGATGCCCGCGCGCCCCACACTGTAGGCCGGACCAAACCCGCCTTGGGGATCTTGTGCCATTTCATACAGGTTTTCGATATTCGGAATCCGCGAACGGTCCAGTTCCATGAATGTGCCCGCTTCCACACCCAACTGGGAATAGCTGTCGGTCAGATAGATGACATCGACGCCCTTCCCGCCACGGGCCTGCAGCTTGCCCAAACGGTCGGCGTTATTGCCGGTTTCAAACACAACTTCGCAGCCGCAGATTTCCTGAAACGGGTCCACGATATTCGCTTTCAGTTTCTCACCATTATAGCCCCACCATGAAATGGTGAAAGTTTCGGCCTGCGCCGTTGTGGCCGCAAGAGCAGCGACACAGGTCGCGGTCATAAGTGCAAACTTCATCGAAAGTCCTTTGTGTTTTTGGGTGTGATTTCTGGCTTGAGTCTCGGGTTCCAAGCATATCCGGAATTTACCCAGAGGCAAGTCTTCCCGGTGACGGGCGCATCGCTGATATTTCACCAAAAAGGTGGACTGCCTAAAATTTAGCCAGTCCACCCCGTGCTGTACAGCTTCTTGGGCAGCATAAAACCCGACGGCGCTGCCAGCGTTGAATGACAGGCCCCGCATCGCCAGAACTCCGCCTGTTCGCAGGCCCTTATGACGCCAGATGTTCAAACAACCGCGCGACGGCCTCGGCGCCGGGGTCGATGTGACCGTCAAGCTGTTCTGCATTGATATAGGTCGCACGCCCGGCCTTGGCTGTGGTCAGCGTGGCGGTATAGGCCGCGCCTTTGCGTGCGGCTATCGCGGCTTGGGGCAGCCCGTCTTGCAGGGCCTCCAGCGCGGGCAATAAAGCATCGACCATTGTGCGATCCCCGGGGTTCGCCCCCCCGATCTGGCGCAGCCGCACCAACCCGTCCTGCAACGCCTCGCGCATGGGTTTGCCCGCAGATGATGCATCCCCTGCGGCGGCAAAGAAAATGGCCAGCAACACGCCTGACGACCCGCCCATAGTCTGGCTCAATTCCAGCCCGATGGCACGGTAAAGCTGGGTGTGATCGGCCAGCGGCAGGCTGTCGATTGCTTCTATCAACGCCCGCGCTGCGGTGGCCAGTGTAGACCCCGTGTCCCCGTCGCCGGATTTTGCATCCAGCGCGTTCAGGTCGTCTTCGGATTTGATCAGTACCGCGCAGCATTCCGTCAGAAATGCCTTGGTCGGGGCATGGGCCGATGCAGGGGACCGCACAGGCGACAAACCGTCAGGTAGTGGCAGGATCGGGGCTGTTCCGACGGGTTTGCACACTGGCCAGCCGGATACTTGAACCGGCTGCATCAACAGATCGGCGTCCCCTTCTGCCAGTTCCATAACCGACACCGAAAACCCGTGCATATCCAGCGCGGTCATCATCGCATCAGGCCCGACAATCATCCGGATATGCGGACCAATCGGCGAGTCCAGCAAATCCCGCGTCAGGATCGCCATTTCCAGAACGGATGCACCGCCAAGATTGTTCACAAGCGCCACATGGGGTGTTTTGGGCATGGTCGCACCCAGCTTTTCAGTCACCCGCGCCACCGCATCTTTGGCCCCGCTTGAAGCAACTTGTTCCACCCCTGCTTCACCGTGAATACCAAGGCCGAGTTCTGCCATTCCATCGGGAATGCGGTTTTCCTTGGGCGACCCCGGAACCGTACACGTGTCCAGCGACATGCCGATACTGCGGCTGTTGGTGATGGCCCGCTGTGCGGCCTTTGTGCAGGCTTCAAGGGTCGCACCGTTTTCTGCCAGCGCGCCTGCGATCTTATGCACGAACAAGGTGCCCGCCAGTCCCCGCGCCTGGGGCAGATCGGGCAAAGCCACATCATCATCCACAATCACCATGCTGACCTTATGGCCAAACGCCCGCGCCCGTTCCGCAGCCAGCCCGAAGTTCAGCCGGTCCCCAGTGTAATTCTTAACAATCAGCAAACAGCCCGCAGGCCCTGCCACCGCCAGAATCCCTGCCAGAACCGCATCGGCCGAAGGCGAGGCAAAAACATCACCGCAGACCGCAGCCGTCAGCATGCCTTTGCCCACAAACCCCGCATGGGCCGGTTCATGCCCTGCCCCGCCGCCCGTGACCAAAGCCACTTTGGATTTATCCCAATCCGCCCGCACCACAACACGGATATGCGGATAGCCGTCCAACCGCGTCAGCGCCCCGCCCGAGGCCGCGACAATGCCGTCGATTGCCTCTGTGACCATGTCTTCTTTTTGGTTGATGAATTGTTTCATGATCTTTCCCTTCAAGCCATGCGCGCGCCAGAGGCGTCAAAGTAAAACGGGTTCTCGGGGCGGATTTTAACCGTGTCGCCCCCTTTCAGCGCAGTATGTGCGTCGGTCACGGTGATCAGGTCGTGGTTTTTGAACGACAGATGCAGGCGGGTCTGATCGCCCAGATGTTCTACCCGCTGTACAAAACTTTCCTGCCCCTCGCCCTGCATGATCTGTTCGGGACGCAACCCGATAGACACCGCTCCACTGGGCGCAGTTCCAAAAACATCCGCAGGCAACACATTGATGCGCGGCTGGCCCAGACGGCTGGCGGCATAGATGCTGACCGGGTTTTCATAGATGTCGCGCGGGCTGCCAAATTGCACCAGACGCCCCTGATCCAGAACGCCCACATGGGTGGCCATGGTCATGGCCTCGATCTGGTCATGAGTCACATACAGCAGCGTCGCGCCTGAATTGGCCTGAATATTCTTCAACTCGATCCGCAGGTCCGAGCGCAGTTTCGCATCCAGAGAGCTTAACGGCTCGTCCATCAGGTAGACCGATGGATCACGCACCAAAGCCCGCCCGATAGAGACACGCTGCATTTCCCCGCCAGACAGTGTTGTGGCTTTGTTGTCCAGCTTGTGACTGATTTGCAGCACCTCGGCGACCTCACCGACCTTACGGTCGATTTCAGCCTTGGGAGTTTTCAGAATTGGGGATTTCAGTGGAAATTCAAGGTTCTGGCGTACCGTCAGATGGGGGTAAAGTGAATATTGCTGGAACACCATCGCTACATCGCGCTGTGCAGGGGTCAGCCCTGCCATATCGCGCCCCCCGATGGTCACACTGCCCCGATCCGGCTTATCAAGGCCCGATACCATCCGCAGGGTCGTGGTT
>JAXMOF010000073.1:0-18934 GCA_034670045.1 Amylibacter sp.
GGCTTTTTGCCACGAGGCTTTATCCGTCAGGTCAATGGTCAGTAGAACAGTGTTAAACATCGCGATCTCCTTAGGCTGTGGCTGGTTTACGATTTACGCGCCCGTTGCGGCCCCGTTGCAGAAAGACGATAAGGCCCAGCAGCAGCAGCGCGGGAATGAACATCAAATATTTGCTGGGCTGGTCAATCGGGCGCAGCACCCGCAGCACCGTTTGATCCCAATCCAGCCCCGCATTAGCCGCAGCACTGTCATAGGTGACATCATCCACAACCAGCTTGCCATCGGCTTCACGCACCAACAGACCTGCATTTTCCAGACGTTCCTCACCTGTGGCCCCATCGGAAATCGGCAGGATCGCCACAAATTCGATTGGATCGCCCAGATCGTTCACACCTGAAATCCGCAGGCGCAGGTCTTCCCCGACAGGGGTTGCCAAGGCGGCAGAGGCCAGTTCTGTCGGGGCTTCCTCTGCATAGGGAGGTGCGACCATATCCATCCAGAATCCGGGACGGAACAGGGTAAAGGCCACCAGCAATAGGGCGATGGTTTCATAAAAGCGGTTCCGCGCCAGGAACCAGCCCTGGGTGGCCGCTGCAAACAGCAGCATGGCAATTGTAGCGATGATAAAGACAAAGATGCCTTGCGCCCATGTCACATTGATCAGCAGCAATTCCGTGTTGAAGATGAACAGAAATGGCAGGGCCGCAGTGCGCAGACTGTAAAAGAACGCAACCACACCCGTTCTGATCGGATCACCGCCCGACACAGCCGCAGCCGCGAAACTGGCAAGCCCCACAGGCGGTGTCACATCGGCCATGATGCCAAAATAGAACACAAACAAATGCACCGCGATCAGCGGAACGATCAGGCCGTTTTGCTGACCCAAAGTCACAATCACAGGGGCCAGCAGCGCCGAGACCACGATATAGTTCGCCGTGGTCGGCAGCCCCATCCCGAGGATCAGCGACAGGATCGCGGTCAGAAACAGAATGGCAAGAATATTGCCGCCCGACAGAACCTCTACCACATCGGCGAGGGCAGACCCGACACCTGTCTGGCTGACCGCGCCCACGATGATACCCGCCGTTGCCGTGGCAATGCCGATCCCGATCATATTGCGCGCGCCGGTTTCCAGTCCGTCGATCAGATCCGCCACCCCGCCATAAACCGCAGCACCAAACGCACCCTCGCCCCGCATGATTGCGGTCAGGGGGCGCTGGGTCAGCAGGATAAAGATCATATAGGCTGTGGCCCAAAAGGCAGACAGACCCGGCGACAACCGATCCACCATCAGCGCCCAGACCAGCACAACCACGGGCAGGATGAAATGCAGACCGGACCGGATGGTCGGACCCGGCAGTGGCAGGGCCGTGACGGGTTCATTCGGGTCGTCCAGTTCCAGCGGTTCCTCTTTAGAAGCAACGTAGAGCAGACCCACGTAGACCGCGGTTAAGAAGGCAAAGATGATATAGGCCGCAGACTTTGGAAAGGCGGGGCGTATCCAGCCCATGCCGTAATAAACAATAAAGGACAGTGCGCAGATCGCTGCAATGGTAAAGGCCATGCCGATCAGACGCTGTACGATGGGCTTGGGGGTATAGGCGCGGGGCAACCCTTCCATCCCTGCTTTCAGGGCTTCAAGGTGGACGATATAGACCAGTGCGATGTAGGAAATCACCGCAGGCAGGAAGGCGTGTTTCACAACGTCGAAATAGGGAATACCCACGTATTCCACCATCAGGAACGCCGCAGCCCCCATAACAGGCGGCATGATCTGGCCGTTCACTGAACTGGCCACTTCAACCGCGCCGGCTTTTTCGGAACTGAACCCGACCTTTTTCATCAAAGGAATGGTGAACGTCCCCGTGGTCACAACATTTGCGATGCTTGACCCTGAAATCAGCCCCGTCATGGCCGAAGACACAACCGCCGCTTTCGCAGGGCCGCCCTTCATGTGACCCATCAGGCTGAACGCCACCTGAATGAAATAATTGCCCGCCCCTGCCCGATCCAGCAGTGATCCGAACAGAACGAACAAAAATACAAACCCCGTGGACACGCCCAGCGCGATGCCAAACACACCTTCGGTGGTGATCCACTGGTGGTTCACGATTTCGGACAGGCTGTTGCCTTTGTGGGAAATGATGCTGGGCATATAGGGGCCAAGCACGGTGTAGATCAGAAACACCGACGCCACGATCATCAGGGCTGGCCCCAGCGCGCGGCGGGTGGCCTCTAGCAGCAGCATCAGACCGATGACGGCGACCACAAAGTCTTGCAGGATGGGCGCGCCAACGCGGCTGGAAATATCCCTGTAATAGACGAACAGATAGAGTGCTGCCAAAGCGCCAACAACAGCCAGGGCCCATTCCCAGACAGGAATACGTTCTTTCGGAGAGCCAAGCACAACCGCGCCGACCACGGCCACCGCGATAACGGGAATCCACCACGTAGAGGTGGCGTCTTTGGCGCCCATCATAAAGAGGAAGGCCAGAACCACAGGCACTATAACGCCAAGGCCGATCTGGAATTTGGTACGGGTCGCAGGAAAAGCCGCAAAAGCTAGAAATATGGCAAATGCCAGATGGATAGAGCGGCTTTCCGTGTCGTTGAACACGCCCCAGCCGACCATGAAGGGAATAGGGGAAGCGATCCAAAGCTGGAACATCGACCAGGCCAGAGCCACACAGGTCAGGAACGTGCCAACCGCACCGGTTGTGCCCCGCCCGCCTGTATCGGATGACGCGACCAGTTCGTCGAGTTCGGCCTGCGTCAGCCCCCCGCGTCCGGCAGCAGCGTTTTCCACAGCAGCGGCTTGTTGTTGGTTTGGATCGTGTGTCATTGATATTCCCCTGTTACCCGTGTTGCCCGTAAAATCAGGCTTTGATCTTTATGTCTTCGGGTTGGGAACGGCGATCTTGGGAACCGCCGTTCCGGTCTTTAAAGCAGGTGGTTAAGCCAAGGGCTTACATCCAGCCACGCTCTTTGTAGTATTTTTCGGCACCGGGGTGCAGAGGTGCGGACAGACCTGCTTTGATCATGTCGGCTTCTTTCAGATGCTCGAAGGCTGGGTGCAGGCGTTTGAAGCGATCAAAATTGTCAAAAACCGCTTTGACCACTTGATAAACCACTTCGTCGTCCACTTTGGCAGAGGTCACAAAGGTCGCTTTCACGCCAAATGTGTTGGTGTCCGCGTCAGAGCCTTTGTACATGCCCCCCGGAACAGTTGCCGCAGCATAGAACGGGTTTTCCGCGATCAACTTGTCGATTTCAGGGCCTTCAACAGGCACCAGAACCGCATCCACAGTGGACACAGCTTCCTGGATCGAACCGTTCGGGTGACCGACTGTGTAGATGATTGCATCCACTTTATTGTCGCCCAGTGCCGCCGCTTGTTCCGCCGGCTTCAGTTCGGACGCCAAGGCGAAATCGCCCAATGTCCAGCCCAGCGCGTTCATGACAACATCCATCGTCGCCCGTTGGCCAGAGCCGGGGTTGCCGATGTTCACCCGTTTGCCTTTAAGATCGGCAAAGGTCTTGATCCCGGCATCCGCACGGGCAATCACAGTGAAGGGTTCGCCGTGAACAGAAAAGACCGCCCGTTCGTCGGAAAACTGGTTTCCTTCAAATTTCGAAGTGCCGTTATAGGCGTGGTACTGCCAATCGGACTGGGCCACGCCCATATCCATATCACCCGCCATAATCGCGTTGATGTTGGCAATGGACCCACCTGTTGACGGAGCAGTACACTTCAGGTTGGTTTCAGCCGTTGTGCGGTTGACCAGACGACAAATCGACTGCCCCACAACGAAATAAACGCCCGTTTGCCCGCCTGTCCCGATGGTGATGAATTTTTCCTGTGCGAAACTTACAGTCCCGGCCAGCATGGCCCCTGCAAACGCAAGGTTTCTCATTAATCGCATGGTCTTCTCCTTTTATAGGTCACGATTACACGCCCCTTTTACAGGGGTATTTCTTTCAGATTGGCATTAAGCGGCAGCTTTCATGCGAGCAAATGTTAACTGCAGCAACACTCCTCCCAAAGCGTCTCGCAATCCGGCACTGTCATAAAAAACAAGCGTCTACCCTGTCTTCTTTTCCCGTGCCATTCAACTTTAGGCTAGTGATTGTTTTGGTTTTTTGTCAAGTCGGTTCTGGTAATTAACCGCTATCAGGCCACTATCAGCCCCCTGAAATCACAGGCTGATCCGCAAGCAAGCCCCCCACCTTGGTCAGGCGCAAAACAGCCGCATTTGCCCATGTTATCTGCCTTACGGCGCAGAAAGGGTTGGCAAAGGATAGGTGCGCAGATGCAGCGGCATGGTTTTGATCTGCTCCAGCAAACGCGCCACAAAAAACTGCTCGGCCCGGTTCAGCTTTTTTCTGGGGTTGCGCACCAGAAAGATATCCACCTCAGGCGGGTCTTCATAGGGCGGCAACCGCCACAACAGCCCGTCGCGCACATCTCGGTCCAACACGTGAATTGGCAAGGACCCGATCCCCAAACCGCATTGGATCATGCGGCGCACCTCTTCCAGTTGCGAAGACCGCCCCACGATCCGCTGCGCCATATCCCATTGTTTTCGCAACAAAGCCACTGGCCGCAGCGCGTCGTTCAGATCATCGGTGTCAAAGGACACAATATCATAGCCGCGCAGATCCTCCATCGTCAGGTTTGTGCGGCCAAACAGCGGATGGGGCGGCCCGCAGTAAAAGCTGAAAAACTCTCGGTACAGAACATCATAGGTCAGATCGGGCAGTTTGCGATTGACCAGACAGATGCCGAAACTGGCATGGCGATCCATCACCGCACTGGTCACCGTGGCACTGGTGGCGGTTTTGATATTGAAGGTAACATTGGGGTACAACGTCTTGGTTTCAGTCAGCAAATCATCCAGCAAAGGCGTAATAACATGGCTGGCCAGATGGATCGAAATCTCGCCCGAAATCTCTTTACTGGCGGCGGTAGTGATCTCTTTCAGCCCTGAAACACTGCGAAAAATATCCATACATTCGTCGTAAAGAGTACTGCCCGCCGCCGTCAGGCGGAAACTGCCCTTACCCCGTTCGATCAACTGGCAGTTCAGTTCCAGTTCCAGACGTTGCAACGCCAGACTGACCGACGGTTGCCCCCGCAACAACCGATGGGCCGCACGGGTGAAACTGCCCTCTTCCACTATCACCACAAAGGTGCGCAGCAGGTTCCAATCCAGTCGGGTTACGAATTTTTCTTCATCACGATCGGCCAATTTTGCACCCGCTTTTCAAACACCCGGCATTAGTTGAGTTAATGCAATCTATGTATTATATCAATTTGCCTAATTTGAATCCCCCATGCAATAGTTAACGCAACGCCTTGGGGATGAATGAAACCTATGCAATCCAGCGATCAGACTATCGACAAGCGGCCCTGGCTGTTGCTCTCCCCGTCCCTTGTGTTCATCACCCTGATGGTGGTGATCCCGATGGCCTTTATTCTGGTCTATTCCTTCTACGAAAACATTGATCTCGCCGTGGATAAGGTTGCCTTCCAATTCGGCAACTGGAACGAGGTTCTGACCGACGGCTATTACCGCATCGCCATCTGGAAAACCCTGCGCCTGTCGGTGATTGTCACGGTTCTGGCGGCGATTTTGGGCTATATCCCCGCCTATTTCATCGCCATGACCAAATTCCGCGACAAGTGGTTGCTGTTATTGCTGTTGATCCTGCCGTTCTGGATCAGCTTTATCATTCGCACGCTCAGCTGGATTCATATTTTCGGCAATCAAGGCGCGCTGAACGGCTTGTTCCGCATGCTTGGCATCACCGACACCCCCCTGTCGCTGATGTACAATGAGTTCACCGTCATTGTCGGGTTCATTCACGTTTTCCTGCCCTATATGATCCTGAATATCTATGTCAGCCTTGAAGGTATTGACGAAAACCTTGAACCCGCCGCCCGCACTTTGGGCGCAACCCCGTGGCAGGCGTTTCGCGAAGTCACGCTGCCCCTGTCCATGCCGGGTCTGGCCGCGGGCTGCCTGCTGGTCTTTGTGCTGACAGGCGGCAGTTATGTGACGCCGCTGATCCTTGGCGGGCCGAACGACTTTCTGTTTGGCAACCTGATCTATGATGCCATTGTCAGCGAACTGAACTGGCCCATGGGCGCGACGCTATCCTTTACCTTGTTGTTTTTGCTGGGTTCTGTGGTTGTTCTATACAGTCGCCTGATGGGGCTTAACCAACTTTCAAAGGCTTTTAAATAGGATGAAAATGCGCGTCTGGAGCCTGTTAAAAGCCTATACCGTTCTGGTCTATGTCTTCATGTTCGCCCCGATTTTGGTGGTGCTTGTGCTGGCGTTCAATTCATCGCAATTCGGCGGGTTCCCGATTGAAGGGTTCAGCTTTCGCTGGTTCGTAAAGCTATATGAAAACGAGGCCATCATCCGCGCCCTGCGCACCTCGCTTTTGCTGGGCGCCTTAACGGCGGTGATCGCCACCAGCCTTGGCATTCTCGCGTCACTGGCGCTGGTGCGCTATCAGTTTCGCGGCAAGGATCTGATCACAACGGTGTTGATTGCACCGGTTCTGGTGCCCGAAACCGTGCTGGCAGTGGGGCTGTTGATCTTTATGCGCTGGCTGCATGTGCCACGCTCTTTCGGGCTGTTGCTGCTGGGTCATTCGATCATCGCCCTGCCCTTTGTGGTGCTGGTGGTTCAGGCCCGTCTTGTGGGCATCCGCCGCGATTATGAAGAGGCCGCCCGCAGCCTTGGGGCCAGCCCGCTTGAAACCTTTTTCGCCATCACATTCCCGCTGATGCTGCCCGCCGTCTTTGCAGGCGCGCTATTCGCCTTTACCATTTCCTTTGACAATATCACCGCCACCGTCTTCTGGCGCCCGTCAGGAATGGAGACCGTTCCCACCCAGATTTTCGGCATGCTGCGCAATTCGGTCAGCCCTGAAATCAACGCTTTGGGCTTTGTGATGATCTGCATCACCGTCGGCGTCCCGCTGATGGCAGGTGCATTGGCCCGCTATTACACCCGCAAGAAAAACTGAAGTTTAACATTCAGATCCCCCAAAACCAAACATACCAACAAGGAGAAAACTTATGAAAAAGATAGACAGTACAAAACGTTACGAGATGCTGGCAGAGCGGATGGGCAACGGCGACATGGACCGCCGCTCGTTTTTTGGCCTGCTTGGGGCCGCAGGCATTTACGCCGGTGTATCCGGTGGCATCATGACCACAATGGCCAGCCAAGCCCGCGCTGCCGGCACGGAGCTGTATTTTGAAGGCTGGGGTGGTGTTGTCTCTGAAGCCCTGCGCACCCATGCGTTCAACCCCTACCAAGACGCCACAGGCAACACGGTGGTGGACGCCACATTCGGCGGCGAGGCCGAAGTGCTGACCAAGATCAAAGCCGCTGGCAACACCACGGGCCACAACATCCTGCATTCCTCAGGTGTAAGCTGGTACAAACGTTGGGTTGATGCGGGCTATGCTTCTGAATTGAATCTGGCCAATATCCCCAACATCGGCAATGTGATGGATGCGATCATCGCGCCGTTCAAAAAGATCACCCCCGACAGCCTGTCCGCGGTCCCTTATGATTACGGTACAACGGGTATCGCCTATAACACCAAATATGTATCCAAAGAAAAAGCCATGGAATTGGGTGCAAACCTGCTGCTGGACAAGGAATTGAAAGGCAAAATCGGTGCTTGGGGCGGGGATTGGGCCAACCGTGCCTGGTACGGGGCGCTGCAATCCAACCAGGACCCGAACAACATTCAAGACTGGGATGCCGTCTGGGACAAAGCCCGCGAAAACCGCGATCTGGTGCTGAAATACTGGGCCTCCGGTGCAGAATTGATGGACCTGCTGGCCAAGGAAGAAATCTATGTGACCGAAGCCTGGTCAGGCCGCGTTGCCGCCCTGCAGGAACAAGGCCATCCCATCGCCTATATGGACCCGCCAAACGGTCTGGCCTGGATGGAAAGCATGTTCGTGCTTAAAGGGTCACCCATGGCCGAAGCCGAGGAACTGCTGAACTTCATGCTGGACCCTGCTACTGCCATTGCCGTTGCAGAAGGTCAGAAATACCCGACTTCGCTTGACCCCAACAAGGTCAAAATGACTCCGATGATTGAAGGCCTGCCTGCCTATGATCCCACGGGCAAAATGGACAAGCTGGTGTTCCGCGATCCGGTGGTCTGGAACGAAGTCGAAAAAGAGCAATCCAAACAGTGGAACCGTGTCTCTAAGGGCGGGTAACCCCGTTTTTTTACACTGGCAGGTCGCGCAGTGGTGCGGCCTGCTGCCTTTCGGACATAATTTAGGAAAATCAGCCTATGGCGCGTGTTGAACTTGTCGACATCCAGAAATCCTTTGGCATGGTCAAAGCTGTCAAAAACGCCAATGTGGTGTTTGAAGAGGCCTCTTTCACAACGCTTCTTGGCCCGTCGGGCTGTGGGAAAACCACCATTTTGAGGATGATCTCGGGGCTGGTGGAACCGACCAGCGGGGATATTATGGTCGGGGGAACACGGGTGAATGACGTGCCGATCCACAAACGCAATCTGGGACTGGTGTTCCAGAATTACGCGCTGTTCCCCCATCGCACCATCGGTGAAAACATTGCTTTCGGCTTGAAATACCGCGGTGTGCCAAAATCCGAAGTGACGGAAAAAGTCCGCAACGCGCTGGATATCGTGCGCCTGCCCGGGGTAGAGGATCGCTATCCCCAGCAACTGTCAGGCGGTCAGCAACAACGCATTGCACTAGCGCGTGCCATTGTGATCGAACCCGATGTCCTGCTGCTGGATGAGCCCCTGTCTGCCCTTGACGCCAACCTGCGCGAAGACATGCGGGTGGAACTGAAGGCCATTCAGGACCGGATCGGCGTCACCACTATTTTTGTGACCCATGATCAATCCGAAGCCCTTGCCATGTCAGACAAAATTGTGGTGATGAGCGCGGGCAAAGTTGAACAGATCGGCGATCCGGATGAGGTGTATAACACCCCCGCTTCTGAATTTGTGGCTACGTTTCTGGGGGCTTCTAACCTGCTGCCAGCCAAAGTTGTCGGGCGCGATGCCAAAGGCGTTATGCTGCACACGGCCGAGTTTGGAAAAACCCTTGTACCGATTTCCCGCGCGGCCACCCTCGGGGATGCGGGTGCAGGCCAGTTGATGATCCGCGCAGAGAAGCTGTTGCTGTCCGACGGGCCGCCCAGCGAAGCCACCACCCAAGCGGTCATTGAAGCCGTCGATTACCAAGGCCAGTTGGCGCGGTATTTTGTGCGGGTGGGTGACACCCAGTTGCAAGCGATCAACATGATTGCAGGCCGCCCGTTCAAAGCGGGCAGCACCGTGAACCTTGCCCTTGCGCCCGACGAATGCAGCGCACTGCCCCTGAAAGACGCCTAAATGACCAGCCATCTGTTTTACCAATCCCGCCTGCCCCGCCCCGATCTGGATCGCGCCGAGGGAATTTATATGTGGGACAAGGCGGGCAAGCGCTATATCGACGGATCATCGGGTGCGATGGTCAGCAATATCGGCCACTCCGACCCTGCGGTTCTGGACGCCATGCGCGCGCAGATGGATAAATCCACCTTCGGCTATCGCCTGCATTTCCAGACCGAACCCTCCGAAGAACTCGCCAGACGGATCGCAGGCCTGACCCCCGAAGGTCTGGACCGCGTGTTCTTTGTCTCTGGCGGGTCGGAAGCGGTGGAGAGCGCCCTGAAAATGGCCCGCCAATACGCGCTGACCCAAGGACAGGCGCAACGCTACAAGGTGATTTCCCGCTACCCGAGCTATCACGGCGCAACCCTTGGGGCGCTGGCGATCACAGGCTATGCGCCCATGTCCGCGCCCTTTGATCCGATGATGAAATCCATGCCAAAAATCCCCGCACCACGGGCCTATCTGGACGGGCTGGACCCGAACGATCCCGCCACGGGGGTGCATTACGCCGATATGCTCGAAGACAAAATCCTCGAAGAAGGGCCTGCCACCGTGCTGGCCTTTATCGTCGAACCCGTTGGCGGCGCTTCCACTGGGGCGCTGGTGCCCCCCGCAGGTTATATGCGCCGCATCCGCGAGATTTGTGACCAATACGGCGTGCTGCTGATCCACGACGAAGTGATGACAGGCGGCGGGCGCACGGGCAGGTTCTTCGGGGCCGAACATTGGGATGTGGCCCCTGATCTGATCGCCCTGTCCAAAGGGTTTGGCGCAGGCTACGTGCCCCTTGGCGCGATGATCGCGCGCAAAGACATGGTCGAGGCGGTGCTGGACGCAGGCGGCTTCATCCACGGCTATACCTATGCAGGCAACCCACTGGCCTGTGCTGCGGGTCTGGCGGTGCTGGACCGTATCGAGGATCAGAAGCTGACAGAAAATGCCGCGCGGATGGGCGAGGCATTGACCCTGCGCCTGCAATCCCTGATGCAACGCTACCCCATCATCGGCGATGTGCGCGGCAAAGGCCTGTTGCTGGCGTTTGAATTCATGGCCGATCGCGCCAGCAAAGCCCCCCTGCCCCCCGCATTGAACGCCCATGCCCGACTAGTGGATATCGCCTATGAAAACGGGCTGATCATCTATTCCCGTCGCACCCGAGGCGGGATTTCGGGCGATCACTTCCTTGTCTGCCCGCCGATGATCGTAACCGAACCCCAACTTGATGAAATCGCGCAGATTTTGGACCGCTCCCTGCAGCAATTCATGGGCGAGCACCCGACACTCTAACGCCGCCAAACACTGGCGACAGGACACTGTAATGACCCGCACACCCACAAAAATACGCCCGGTGGAAAAAGCCGACGTGTCCCTGCTGAACACAGCCCTTCGTGCTTTGTCCGCGGAGCTGGGCGACCCCCATCCCGCCACGACCGAGTTTCTGGAACGGGCGGGTTTCGGCCCCACCCCCGCCTTTTATGCGCTGATTGCACAGGACGGTGCGGATGTACTGCAAGGGGCGATTATGTTTTCGCCTGTCACTTCCACCGCTATCGGGACAACGGGAACCTTTGTATCCGATCTTTGGGTCGCGCAAGACGCACGCGGCACGGGCCTTGGGCGGCAGTTACTCGGCGCTGCGGCGGGCTTTTCCGCCGACCGCTGGGGGGCTGGTTACCTCAAGCTGTCAGTTTATCACGGCTCGGTCCGATCACGGCAGTTCTATGACCGCTTGGGGTTCATCCCCCGCGACAGCGAAACCACCATGTTTCTAGATTTGAACGGGTTTGAGACCCTGAAAGGACAGCGATGAAAGCCATCTTCGACGACCGTCAATGGGCCCATGATCCAAAGCATTTTATGGCCAACGGAGTGATCCTGCCCAACCCCGAACAGCCCGAGCGGATCGAACGGCTGCACGCAGGTGCTTTGGCAGCGGGCTGCAGGTTTGAATCCCCTAGGGACGCAGGTCTTGGCCCGATCGCCGCGATCCATTCGCCGGAATATCTGACCTTTTTGCAGACCATCCACAAACGCTGGCAATTCATTGACGGCGCAGGGCAAGAAGTGATCCCGAACATCCACCCGTCCAACCGTACCGACAGCTATCCGAAATCCGCCGTGGGCCAAGCAGGGTTTCACCAAGCCGACAGCGCCTGCCCGATTGCCGCAGGCACATGGGAATCCGCCTATTGGTCCGCCCAATCCGCGATCACAGGGGCCGATGCGCTGATCGACGGCACCCGTTCCGCCTATGTTTTGTCCCGCCCGCCGGGTCATCACGCCTTTGGCGATCAGGCAGGTGGATTTTGTTTTCTGAACAATGCAGCCATCGCAGCGCAGCGGTTGGTTGATCACGGGCTACGCCCCGCGATCCTTGATGTGGATGTGCATCACGGTAATGGCACACAGGGGATATTCTATCATCGTGACGATGTGTTAACCGTGTCCACCCATGCGGATCCCGAACGGTTTTACCCGTTTTTCTGGGGGCACGCCCATGAACGGGGCGCAGGCGCGGGGCTTGGGTACAACCTGAACCTGCCCCTGCCGCGCGGCACCAATGACACGGATTTCCTGACCACGCTGGACACAGCCCTTGCCCGCGTACGCGCCTTTGGTGCGGATGCCGTTGTGATCGCGCTGGGACTGGATGCCTTTATCGACGATCCGTTCAAGGGACTGGCCGTCACCACCGAAGGGTTTGCCCGCATTGGCGCGGCCCTTGCGGGGCTGAACCTGCCCACGGTTCTGGTGCAGGAAGGCGGCTATTTATGTGACGAACTCGGTTATAATCTGACCAGCGTTCTGAACGGGTTTCAAGGCGCATGACACAGCCAGACATCATCGTTATCGGCGGCGGCATTGCAGGCACCAGTGCGGCGGCCCATTTGGCACAGGATGCCACTGTCCTGCTGGTCGAGGCAGAACCCCAGTTCGGCTATCACTCTACCGGCAGGTCGGCGGCGATTTTCATCCGAAATTACGGCAATGCGGTTCTGCGCGCGCTAAACGCCGCCGCCGCCCCTGTTTTGCAAGAACCTGACGGCATTTCGGACCAGTCGCTTCTGTCCCCGCGCGGCGAAATGCTGATCGCGGGCGAGGAGGACATGGCCGAGATGGAAGACTACGCCGAGGGTGCAACGGGCCTGGAACGGCTGACTGCGGCCGAGGCTGTAGAGCTGGTGCCGATCCTGCGCCCAGAACGGATCGCAGGGGCCATTCTGGAACGGGACGCCCAGGACATTGACGTGGATCGCATGTTGCAAGGCTACATCCGACTGCTGCGCGAAAGAGGCGGGACAACCGTGGCCAATACGCCCGTCACAGGGCTGACCCGCGCCAAAGGTCTTTGGCAGGTCACAACCGCCAACGCCACATGGTCGGCCCCTGTTGTGGTGAATGCCGCTGGCGCCTGGGCCGATCGGCTGGCTGCAATGGCGGGAATTGCGCCTGTCGGCCTGACCCCGATGCGCCGCTCTGCGGTGTTACTGGATGCGCCCAAAGGCTATGACATTGATCATTGGCCGCTGTTCGCCTCGGCCTCGGAAAGCTGGTACGCCAAGCCCGATGCAGGCCGCCTGTTGGTATCCCCCGCAGATGAAGATCCCGTCGATCCCCATGACGCATGGCCCGATGATATGGTACTGGCCGAAGGGTTGGACCGCTATGAACAGGCCGTCACGGTTCCGTTGACCCGCCCCACCCACAGTTGGGCCGGATTGCGCAGTTTCACCCCTGACCGCACTCCGATTGTGGGCTTTGATCCCAATGCCGACGGGTTTTTCTGGCTGGCAGGCCAAGGTGGATACGGCGTGCAAACCGCCCCCGCACTTGCCGCACTGTGCAAGGCGTTGTGCAACGGCCAAGCCCCCGCATTAAAGGCAGGCATCATAACGGCCTTATCACCGGATCGGTTTCGATAGACGCTGGCGGGCTTTTCTGTTCTGGAACTGCGTTCTAAAGGCCCCCCTGATGAAATTTCAGCGGGGCCTTCGGGTGATGTCAAAGGGCTTTAGCAGGTTGAAGCGCGACTTTATTAGCCCCCTGTTTGTGGCACCAAATACGACGAAGAGCAGACAATTGAAAGTGCAGCGGTATGGCATGAAGTATCTGCTGTTTTCGAAACGGCATCATCCCCTTAAGACTGGATTGGTTCGGGCCACACCAGACCCCCGGCAGACATCCCGCCAGAGGTCTTGTTATCGACACAACCCATACCAAAGCACTGTGTCCCCTGCTTAGATAAAGCTGATATCGTCACTGATGGACGCAAAACTCGCCACGTTTTTAAGCGTCAGTTCGTCTTTGCCAAAGTCAAACACCAGATCATCGCCGTCGGAGTCTGCGGCAGCTTTCAGCTTTTTCAGGGTCAACCGACCCGTATCCGCAAGCGATTTGTCAAAGACCAAAGCGTTATCGCCTTTGTTAAAGTCAACGATCACATCCTTGCCGCCATTAAAGACAAAAGTGTCATTGCCCTGGTTCCCTGTCAGACGGTCATTGCCCGCACCGCCGTCAATATAATCATTGCCGCCCCCGCCGAGGATTTTGTCAGCGCCGTCACCGCCAAACAATTTATCCTTGGCACCGCCGCCCTTGATTACATCCTTGCCCGCGCCACCATCGACAAAATCGTTCTTGGCACCGGTTGAGAATTTTTCATTGGCAGATGTGCCCACAAAGTGGTTGGCGACTTTTGCCCCTGTGCCCAGCAGGCTCAGCATTTGCGCATAGACGCCAGAGCCGTCACCGTCGCTGCCTTCGTCTGAGTCCCAGGTCACAACAACCTTGCCGTTTTTCAGCGTGGTCAAAGACACATCGCCCTGATCGCCGGATTTGGTCTTATTAACCAGTTGGGCTTCGCCGATGCGAATGCCAGTGTCATCAAAGCGTTGGGCCACAACGTTTTCACCGCGACTGGTGGTATAGGCGATGACAAATCCGCCGTCATTGGTTGCTGTGATTTCCGGCAGGGTCTGGTCTGCAAGATTGGCATCATGCACATCAACCACAGAACTGCGCGCCGTCAGGTCCTGGTTAAATATCTGAACATAGCTGTCATAGTGCCATTTCCCCGAATTGGCCGCAGATTGATCCTCTTCCATCCACGTGATCGCAAATCCGCCGTCTTTCAGCATGGCAACGCGGGGGTTAAAGGCAGGTCCCGTCAGACCGGAGCCTTCAAGTTCAAACCGCGCGCTGGTTTTAAAGGCCAGCCCCCGTTCCCGTTCGCCATCGGGGCGTTCAAAGGTCTGGAACTGGATAATCCCCATGGAGCCGTCAAAATCCGAGGTCATCGTGCTGACAACCAGAATATTTTCATCGTCCAGCTTGCCAATATCGCCGAATGTGGTCTGACCGCGCGGGTTGATCTCATCGGCGGCAAAATTGCGGGACCAGTCCCCGTTGCGCGGCACAATTGAAGGCGTATAGGCACTGAATTCGTCCACCAGATACTGTGATCCGCCCCGCGCTATATCATTGTCACGGCTGCCCGAACCGAACTGATCCCCCCCGAGCGATATCAGCTGTGGATCAAGGGAGAATTTTTCGTCATCCGGAATATGCCCGCCGTGGCGTTCCTTTTCCACATTGTAATAGTCCTGACCTTCAAAGCCGAAGCTTTTGGTGTGGGTCCGAATACTGGTCACCGCATCAAGGGCTGTGGGGTCATCTTCACGGTCCAGCCCCGGACGCAATTGCGCATTGGATTGCCAGATCCACATGCCGTTTCCGTCTTCGTTAAAGGCTACATCAGGGGTGGTCTGATCGCCGATGGTCACCGTGTTGACTTGGATTTCAGCGCCGACGGTTTTGCCTTTTGCGTTGAAATTCTGGGCAAACACGCCCCAGCCGTCACCGTCCTGACCTTCGCTCTGCCAGACGATCTGAAACCCGCCTGTTTTCGGGTTATAACCAATATTTGCGGATGCCTGATCGCCTTTGGTGAAAGAGTTGACCAATATTTCACCGCCAACTGCTTTTAAAGCATTTGTCATTTTAAGATTCCTAATAATCAATAAATTCAATCGTGCCTAAAAATTGCGTTTGAAATTGAGTTTTGTCAAATTCTATTTACGGGTCGACCTGCCTAAAGCCGTTACAAACAAGGGCTTCGGCGCCAGAATCTGCCCTGTAATGTGGCAGGAAGCTAGTAAGATTTGTGGTTTGTCTTTGGATCGTAAAGGGTTGTGGTCTAAGGAAATATTGCCCCGTGCAAGCAGGCGAAATACGCACCCGAACCGGGCGCTTCAACCATGTTCGAAGCCCCTTGCTTTTCTTGCAATAGTCTTTTGAAAATTTGAAAATGGAAGCCCTAAATCACGGCAAACCTTGGGCCCAGCCAAACCGCAGCGCAGCGTCAGACCCAAAACCATCAGGGCGTGAATGCCGTTCCAAGCCCGCCAATCACAGGGTCCAGCAGATAGGTCAGAAGGGTTTGCGCCCCGGTGGACACCAGGACTTGTGCAGGCATACCAGGTACAATATCCACATTTGCCATGTCTTTAAGCTGCGAGTCCGGCACATTTACGGTGATTTTGTAGTAGGATGATCCATCCACTTCGTTCACAAAACTATCCGCAGATACATTTGTCACCGTTCCGATCACCACAGGCGTTGTGCGAAAGCTGTAGGCGGTCAGGCGCACGCGGGCTTCCCCACCGGTAACGACCTCGTCGATGTCGCTGGGACGCACCCGCGCCTCGATGTAAAAACGGCTGTCGGCAGGGACAATATCCAGCAGCTTCTGACCGCTTTCGATCACTTCGCCGATGGTGTTGATCCCCAAGCCCACCACACGGCCCGCGATTGGCGCCCTGATTGACAATCTTTCGCGCACATCCTGCATGGCTGCCACCCGCTGGCGAATATCATAGACCCGATCCTGCACCGATTGGCGTTCTGCGGTCACCATCCGCATCCGTTCGCGGCGTACTTGAATTACCCGCTCCTGAATTTCCGACTTTTGCTGCAAAAGCCCCTGAATCTGGCTTTCTGTCGTGCCCAGATCACCGAATATCGCAGATTCTGCCTGAAGCCGGTTCACAAAGCGCCCCTTGGTGACCAAGCCCTTTTCAAACAGCAGATTCAGATCCTTGGTTTCGCCGGACACCAGTTCCATCTGCTTTTCCAGAGACTTGACGCGGTGCATCGTGCCTTCGATCTGTTCATCAATCTGGTTGATGCGATCCTGCAAAATAGCCTCCTGCCCCGCATCGGTTCTTTTGTTGGATTCAAAAATATCCCTCTGGCTGTTGAACACCTCAATCAACGAAGGCTCTTCGCGTATCAGTTGGGCCAGTTCGTCGCTAAGCTCCAGATGATCTTTGTGGGAATATTCGGCCATGCTGCGCACATTTTGTGCCAGCGCACTGGCCAACTGGCCCCGAAGGATGCCCAGTTGTGCAGCCACTCTGGCGTCTTGCAGGCTGGCCAGAAGATCACCCTTCCTGACCAGATCGCCCTCTTTCACAAAAATACCGGCAACGATGCCGCCTTCCAGATGCTGCACGATCTGGCGATCTCCAAGCACTTTGAATTCACCAGAGGCAACAATGGCAGTGCGCAACGGTGCAAGCCCCGCCCAGGTTCCCAGCCCGCCAAACAGGCCCAGACTGAGTATCGCCAGCACAAACACCAGCCCGCGCACCTGCGTGGGGGGCACAATATGCGCGGTTTTTGAGGGCATACGGTCCACAAACCCGACCGAGGTATTTGCAGCTTTTGCAACAGAGGTACGTGTCATTTCAGTGCTCCTGCTTTGGCGGGCCGTCTGATAATTTTTGTGCGCGGGGTCAGAACCGCAACTTTGGGGTCATCGGTGGTGCGATTTGCCATTGGCGACACCATGCTGTCCAAGACCGCTTTTGATCCGCCGAACCGAACCAGACGCCCGTCCTGCATGATCCCCGCGTGGCTGACACCGCGCAGGATGCTCATGCGGTGGGTGATCAGAATGACGATACACCCGCGATCGGTGGCGTTTTGCACCGCCAGCGACAGGGCCTCTTCGCCATCGGGATCAAGATTGGCGTTTGGCTCATCCATGACGATAATCCGCCGGTCCCCGAAAAAGGCGCGGGCCAGACCGATGCGCTGGCGCTGACCTGCGGATAACAACTCACCGCGCAGCCCCACTTGGGTGTTGTACCCGTTTGGCAAAGACAGAACCAACTCATGGATGCTTGCCCGTTTGGCGGCCTCGACAATGGCCGACGGAGAGGCATCTTCGTCCATCATGGCGATGTTTTCCGCCACGGTGCCCTGAAACAGTTCCACACGCTGGGGCAAGAAACCGATGTACTGGCCGATCTGTTCTACAGGCCAGTCCGTCAGCGCCGCATCATCCACCCGAATGAAGCCCCGCGACAAAGGCTGCAGGCCAACAATCGCACGCGCAAGCGAGGTCTTCCCCGCCCCGCTTGGCCCGATAATGCCCAGCGCATCGCCGGGGCGCAATTCGAACGAGACATCGAGCAGCAGTGGTGCTTGCTTTCCTGCCACGACCACGGTGGCATTTTCCACCGACAGACGGGCGTTTGGTTCGGGCAAGTCCATGATTTTTGCTGCTTCTTTTTGCGATGCAAACAGCGCGTTCAGGCGGCGCATGGCCATTCGAGCCTGCGAAAACTGCCGCCAGCCTGCGATGGATTGTTCCACAGGTGCCGCCGCCCGCCCCAGCAAAATGGAACTGGCGATCATCATACCGGGCGATAATTGCCCTTTGATGACCAGCAGAACACCGCCGCCCAGCAAGGCGATCTGCAACGCCATACGGGTCATCTTGGCCAGTGACGTCAGCAGCGCGATGCGATCTGTGGCAACCGCGCCAAACACCATCGCAACGAAGGTCTCTTTCTTCCAGCGTTCAATCAATGCGGGGGCCTTGCCCATAGACCGGACCACCTCGGCGTTGCGCAGCATTTCTTCGATGGTGCCTGCTGCCTTTTGTTCCGCATCACTGGCAGATTCTGTAGGTTCGCGGCTGACCAGTTCGCTGATAATTCCAAGGCCGAACAAAAACAAAAGCCCGATTGTCGCGATAATGCCCAGCACGGGGTGGAACAGAAAAATCACCCCCACAAACAACAAGGACCAAGGCGCATCCAGCAGCGCAATAAAGGCTGAACTGTTCACAAAAGACCGAATTTCCTGAAGATCACGCACAGGGCGTGCGCCCTGCGTATCATTTGGATTGGTTGCATTCACCAGTCCCAGCAGAACACTGGGGCCGTGATTGCCCTCTAGTCGTGTGCCCAAACGGGCTGCAAGTCTTTGGCGAATGGTATCAAACGCCAGAAAAAAGATCAGAGCGATGGCCGCTCCGATCGTTAGCATAATCATTGTGTTCACATTGCCAGAAGACATCACACGGGAGAACAACTGGAGCATGTAAAGCGGCGCGGTCAAAACCAGCAGATTAATAAAAACGCTGGCCAAAAAGATGGCTGTGATTAAACCGCGCTGCCCCGAAAAT
>JAXMOF010000074.1:0-18881 GCA_034670045.1 Amylibacter sp.
GGGTCTTCTGGACGGCGTGATCGGCGAGGATGGACTTGTTGATGGGCTGCTGGGAACGGGCGAAAACGGACTTCTGGACGGGGTTGTCGGCGACGATGGTCTGCTCGGCGGCTTGACAGGTGAAGACGGTTTGCTGGGTGGTCTGACGGGTGAAGACGGACTGCTTGGCGGACTGACCGGCGGTGACGATCCCGTGGGCGGTTTGCTTGACGGTGTCGTTGGTGAAGACGGCTTGTTGGGTGGTCTGACCGGCGGGGGTGACACATTGGGTGACCTGCTCGGCGGACTGACTGGCGGTAACGATCCTGTGGGTGGTTTGCTTGACGGTGTCATTGGCGAGGACGGCCTGCTGGGTGGCCTGACGGGTGATGACGGACTGCTCGGCGGATTGACCGGCGGCGACGATCCCGTGGGTGGTTTGCTTGACGGTGTCATTGGTGAAGACGGCCTGTTGGGTGGCCTGACAGGTGATGACGGCCTGCTTGGCGGTCTGACAGGCGGTGACGATCCCGTGGGTGGTTTGCTTGACGGTGTCGTTGGTGAAGATGGCTTGTTGGGTGGCCTGACTGGCGAGGACGGCCTGCTTGGCGGACTGACCGGCGGCGACGATCCCGTGGGTGGTTTGCTTGACGGTGTCATTGGCGAGGACGGCCTGCTGGGTGGCCTGACGGGTGATGACGGCTTACTTGGTGGTCTGACCGGCGGAGGTGACACTTTGGGTGGTCTGCTGGACGGGGTGACAGGTGATGACGGTCTCGTCGGGGGGCTGCTGGGTGGCAACTCTGCGCTGAGTGACGTTAGCGACCCCACCGACCTGCTTGGTGGTCTGACGGGTCTGCTCGGAGGCGATGATCTGGGCAACGTCTGACCTTTGCCCTCGCCCTAGGGTAAAAGACCAAGGGAACGGCCTGTTTCTGTACGATCGCCACGTCGGAAACAGGCCGTATCATTTTGCAAGAACCCTTTTTTAAGTGTGCTGTTGCACGAATTTGATTTGGCTGGATTTGCGCGACCGAAGTTTTTGGCAAATTTCGGGGAGCTGCAAGGCCTGTCCGTCACAATAATCATCAGCTTGAAACATCGACCTGCCAGCACGCATTTTGCTGTGCCATTCGATTGAGACAGGCGGGCTTGCCAGACTGATCCCCGACCCGCTTCTCCTTTATGGCAGGCGCTTTCGCGAAGGGCGCTGTTGGTGCCATTTGTGATGCCGATGCTTAGACCATTGTTGGGGCGAAAAAGCAAAAACGGGGGCTTTCGGGGCGGGCAAAATCACCTGTCAAAATTATTTATACAAAAAACCACAAAAACACACTAAACCATAAATGTACTCAAATTCTTATGTGATTCGAGTCGATAGGAAACGTGGCCTTGGCGGGAATTACCCTGCGAGTGCGCTGCGAAACTTGCGAACAGGGAACTAAAAAATGAAAAATATAATGTTGAAATTGACAGCTTCGGCCATGGCGGTTTGTGCTGCCTCTGCGGCTTATGCAGAGTCGTTAACGGTTTATACTGCACTGGAAGAAGAAGAGGTTGCGATCTATCTGGATGCGGCCAAAGCGGCGATGCCCGACCTTGAAATCGACGTGCTGCGCCTGTCGACAGGCAAGCTGGGCGCGCGGTTGCTGGCCGAGGCGGGCAATCCGCAGGCAGATGTGATCTGGGGCTGGGCTGTGACCGCGATGATGGACCCGCAGGTTCTGGAACTGATGGCGCCCGTGAAAATTGCAGGGACCGAGGCTTTGGCCCCGCAGTTCCGCGATGCGGACGACCGCTGGTTTGCGCAAATCGGCTATATGGGGGCCTTCTGTGTGAATACGGCGCGGCTGGAAGACAAGGGTCTGACCATGCCCACAAGCTGGGCCGATCTGGCAGCGCCTGAATTCAAGGGTGAAATCCTGATGCCTGATCCCAATGAATCCGGCACCGGCTATTTGCATGTGAACGCGGTTCTTCAGGGCATGGGGCTGGAAAAGGGTTGGGCGCAGCTTGAAGCGGTCGATCCGAACATGGCGCAATATACCTCTTCGGGGTCAAAACCGTGTAAATCGGCGCGTACGGGGGAATATACGGTGGGTATCTCGCTGGCTTTTACCGCGATGCAGTCGATTGAGGAAGGCTATCCGTTGGCCATGGTGTTCCCGTCCGAAGGCGTTGGCTACGAGCTGGAAGCATCCGGCATTCTGGCCAGCAGTGACCAACAGGAAGAGGCGAAAAAGTTTCTGGACTGGACCATGTCTGCCGAAGCAATCGAACTGTTCGGCCAGTATAAGGCGCTGGTGACTGTTGCAGGGGCCAAACCATCCGACACAGCCGTAAAAGCGGGATTGCCAAGCGATATTTCGACGGTTCTTGCCCCTGTGGATTTTGTTGAATCCGCTGGCCGCCAGAATGAGATCAAAGCCGAGTGGCGCGAAAAATTCGGCCGTTAATCAAGCCTTCGGGCTGTGGGGGCGCAATGTCCCCGCGGCCCGTCTGCGTGATTTCCCCCTTCATTTAATACCCGTTCGGCCCCGCGCCGAACCCCCTTATTCAAGGCATGCGGTCATGTATCTTACCGTCAGCAACGTAACCAAGCGGTTTGGCACATTCACCGCTTTGGACGATGTTTCCATTTCTATTGAACAGGGCGAATTCGTTTGTCTGCTTGGGCCAAGCGGCTGTGGCAAGACCACGTTGTTGCGGCTGATCGCGGGTCTGACCGATATTGATTCCGGCACGGTATCGCTGGAAAACGAGGTTTTAACCGATCTGCCCGCCCGCCAGCGGGGCTTTGGCATTGTGTTTCAATCCTATTCCCTGTTCCCTGGCATGACGGTGGCGGAAAACATCGGTTACGGGCTGAAAATCCGCAATGCGCCGCCTGCACGGATTGCTGCGCGGGTGGGCGAATTGCTGGAAATTGTCAAACTACCCCATCTGGCGGACAAGTTTCCGGGCCAGTTGTCTGGCGGGCAACAACAACGCATTGCGCTGGCCCGTGCGATTGCAGTTGATCCCCGTGTGTTGTTGCTGGATGAGCCCTTGTCAGCGCTGGATGCCAAGGTGCGCGGCAGTCTGCGGGACGAAATCAAGCAGCTGCAAAGAACGCTGAAAATTCCGACCCTGATGGTGACCCATGATCAGGAAGAGGCGCTGGCGCTGGCGGATAAAATCATCTGTATGAACCACGGTGTTGTGGTGCAGGCTGGCACGCCCGAAGACCTGTATCACCGCCCCGCCACGCGGTTTGTGGCGGATTTTATGGGGGTCAGCAATCTGGTTTCCACCGCAGTGATGCGCCGCGAGATGCCAGCGCTTCTGGCAGCGCGTCCCGATGCGCCCGACGATCAGTTCGACGCCTGCATCCGCCCCGAAAAGATCGGGCTGGTTGCCGATGCTAACGGGGCGGCGACGGTGCGTTCGGTCGGTTTTCTGGGCAATCTGACCCGCTATAAACTGGACAGTGCTTTGGGCGATCTGGTGGTGGAATCCCACGGCTCCCTTGGTCTGACGGAGGGACAGAAGGTTGCGGTGCAGATTGCGCCGTCTGATTGCATCTGGGTCGCCAATGACGGCACTGAGGTGTCTGAATGAGCGTCGCGGCGGCCAAAGAGTCCGCGCCAAAACAGCGCTTGCGGATGGACAGTGACAAGCTGCTTGCGGCGGCTTGTATCCTGATCCCGCTGATCGGCCTGACGCTGTTTTTCCTCTATCCGATGGTTATCGTGTTTCTGCGATCCCTTACCACGCCCGAAGGGACTTACGGGCTGGGGAATTATGCCGAGGTTCTGTCGTCCAAAGGGTTCTGGCGTGCGACGCAGCATTCCATGACCATGGGCGTGGCCACCACTGTGGTCAGCGTGTTTCTGGGCTTTATCATCGCCCATGGTCTGCACCGCTGCGCCTTTCGTGGCAAATGGCTGATCCGCGGCGTGATTGTCTTGCCGCTGCTGGCACCGTCCTTGGTGCAGGCGCTGGGGTTGATTTTTCTGTTGGGGCGCAACGGGTTGATTTCCCGTGCCATCGGGACGGAACTGGATATTTACGGCTTTTGGGGATTGTTGATTGCCAACACGCTGTATGCACTCCCCCAAGCGGTGATGATTATCGGCGCGTCACTGGTTCTGCTGGATGCCCGCACCTATGAAGCCGCCGAGGTGATGGGGGCAAAGCCGATGCGTCAGTTCCGCGATCTGACCCTGCCTGCGATCTTTTTTGCCCTGCTGAACAGTGCTTTTGTGGTGTTCATCATCACCATCACCGATTTTGGCAATGCGGCGGTGATCGGCGGGGATTATTCGGTGCTGGCCACGGAAATCTACACCCAGGTGATTGGTTTGCGGAACTTTAACATGGGGGCGGTTGTGGGCATTATGCTGCTGCTGCCCACTGTGGTGTCCTATTATATCGAGCGTCAGTCGATGAAGCGCCAACAGGGGCGGCACGCGACCAATGTGCAAAAGTTCGTGCCGCGCTTTTATCCCAACCGCGACATCCCGATGGCGGCGGCCTGTTTCGCGGTGGTGGCGATGATCCTGTCGGTGATCGGCGTAGTGATCTATGCCAGTTTCGTCAAATTATGGCCCTATAACCACGATCTGACTTTCAAACATTTCGATATTACTCTGGCGGGGGGCTATGCCTCGCTATGGATCACCATCGCGATCTCGTTGGGGGCGGCGGCTGGCGGGACGGCGCTGATTTTCATCATGGCTTTGGGGTTGCGCAAGATGTCGGGTGGAATTGCACAGGCCGTTCAGGTTCTGGCGGCGATGCCAGCGGCGGTGCCGGGCATTGTGCTGGGGCTGGCCTATATCCTGACGTTCAATTCAACCGCGACGCCTTTGTATCTGCTTTACGGCACGGCGACTTTGATCGCGGTGATCAATTTCTATCACTATCACACACAGGCGTTTTTGACGGTGATGACAGGGTTTCGCCAGTTTCCCTCCGCACTGGAGGAAGCCGCGAGCACCCTTGGCGCGGGGTATGGCCGCACGGCGGTCACGGTAGTTGCCCCTTTTGTGGCGCCCATGCTGATTGCGGTGTTTTTCTTTTTGTTCATGCGTTCCATGGTGACCTTGTCGGCGGTGGTGTTTTTGACCACGGCCAAGCTGGATGTGGCGGCGGTGACCATTATGCGTCTGGATGATGCGGGGCTGACATCACAGGCTGCGGCCTTTTCCACCTGCGTCATGGCGGTGGTCTGTCTGGCTTTGGGCGTGATGAAACTGGGGCTTCGGCTGATGGCACGTTCCCCCAAAGTGATCAAAGGGGGCTAGTATGTGGTCACAGGAACGCCATCAACGGATTTTGTCATTGCTGCAAAGCAGTCGGCAGGTCAGCGCGAATGAACTGGCTGATCTGCTGAATGTGTCGCGCGAAACGGTGCGCCGTGATCTGCTGGAACTGGAGCGCGGCGGGCTGGTGGACCGTGTCCACGGCGGGGCGGTTCTGCCGCACCGCGACAGCGAGGCGCCGTTTGAAACCCGCAAAGGGGCGCATCACCGCGCCAAACAGGATATCGCGCGCAAGGCGGTTTCGCTGATTCCGGTTGGGTCTTCGATCATGGTGGATGCGGGCACAACCACAACTGTTTTTGGCGAAGTGCTGGCGAAATTGTCGGGGATCATGGTGGTGACGAACAGTATCGACATTGCCCAGACCATTCGTGCGGCGGGGTCTGACATTGATCTGATCCTGCTCGGGGGGCAGATTGTATCGGATGTGCCTGCGACCTACGGCGAGATGACCCTATCGGAAATTGCGCGGTTCAATGTGGATCAGGTGTTCATCGCGCCTGTGGCCGTAGACGCCGTTGAGGGCGCTTTTTCGTTTGAATTCAAAGAGGCAGAGGTGGCCCGCGCCATGGTGGGGCAGGCCCGTGAAACGGTGCTGTTGTGTGATCGCAGCAAGCTCGGGGAAACCAGCCGCGTGCGGTTTTGCCAGTCGCGCCAGATCGGCACGTTGGTGACGGACAGTCAGGCGCGGCCTGAACAGATCGCCCCGTTTGAAAAAGCCCAAATGACTGTTGTTATCTAACCCCCCCCCGAAAACGCGGTGTTCGCGGCGACCCCAACGCCATATTTTATGCCATCAGGAGACGATCCCATGACCCAGCCATCCGCCAAATTTGCAGGCGATATCAGTCTTCGCCAAATTCTGGCGGATGGCGCGGAATTTGCGCAGGCTGCGGGCATCACCGCGCGCAAGTATTTTCGCCAGCACAACGCTGTGGAATTCAAGGCGGATGAAAGCCCTGTCACAGTCATCGACCAGCAGATTGAACAAGAGTTGAAGCAGGCGATTGCAGCCAAATACCCCTCGGACGGGATTTTCGGCGAGGAAAGCGGTGTGGACGGGGGGCTGGACGGTGCGCTTTGGGTGATCGACCCGATTGACGGAACCCGCTCGTTCATTTCGGGAAATCCGCTGTTCGGGATGCTGTTGTCTTATGTGCAAAACGGGGCCCCTGTGGCGGGGATCATTTCCATGCCTGTGTTGGACGAGTTGTATTGCGGCGCGATCGGGCAGGGGGCAACGTGTAACGGTGCGCCGATTTCAGTGTCGGGCCAGCGCAATATTGATGACTGTACGCTTTACATCAACGAAGGTGAAAAGCTGATTGCAGAGCATCCCGAACGGCTGGCGCGGCTGCTGAAGGCGGGGAAGACGCGGCGGTTCGGGTATGATTGCTACCCCCATGCGCTGTTGGCGGCAGGGCATATTGATGCGGTGGTGGATTACGATCTGAAACCCTATGACTATCTGGCGCTGACGTCTGTGATCTCGGCGGCGGGGGGGATCATGACCGATTGGCAGGGCAGGGCGTTGGACCTGTCGTCCGACGGGGCGGTGGTTGCGGCTGCGACGCCTGAACTGCACCGCGCGTTATTGGGGCTTTTGAACGGGTAAGCTGTTCTGTTTGTTTCTATATTTTTCAGTCTGTAAAGCCGTGTAACAGCGGCTTTAGGCCATGGATTTGGCAGGTTTTCCCGTGGGCAAGCAGCGCCTTTTATCGCTTGCAGGATCGCTTGACGCGAGTTCTGCCTATTCTCTACCACGGAAAATTCTACTTTCTTCTTGGCGGCGTTAGGCGCAGTTTTGGCACAGCAATGTTTCAGATCAACCATGCTGGTGCCCGCTCACAACCCCTGTGGGTTCAGGCGACCGGATCCCTTGGATGTGACACCCAAACCTAGGACTTGAATATGACAGCCGAAAAAACGGACACGCTAATTGTTGGCGGAGGGCAGGCCGGAATTGCGATGAGCGAGCATTTGACGGATATGGGGATTCCCCATCTGGTGCTTGAACGCAATCGCATCGCCGAGCGGTGGAGATCGGAGCGTTGGGATTCCCTGGTTGCCAACGGCCCTGCGTGGCACGACCGTTTTCCCGGCCTTGAATTTGACGATGTAGCGCCTGAAACCTTTCCCCCGAAGGAACGGATGGCGCAGTATTTTGAAGATTACGCCAAGATGATCAAAGCGCCTGTGCGCACCAATGTGGAAGTGAAATCGGTTCAACGGTGTGACGGGCGTCCGGGGTTTATTGCCAAGACATCGCAAGGTGAAATCGAGGCCCAGCGGGTTGTGGCGGCCACGGGCCCGTTTCAGGTGCCCGCCTTTCCAAAGATTGTTCCCGAAGAGTCAGGCATCGCCCAAATCCATTCGTCCAACTACAAGAACCCCGATCAACTGGCTGACGGTGCGGTTCTGGTTGTGGGCGGGGGGGCCTCTGGGTCACAGATCGCCGAAGAACTGATGCGCGCGGGCCGCAAGGTCTATCTGTCGATCGGCGAGCATTACCGCCCTCCGCGGTCCTATCGGGATCGGGATTATGTCTGGTGGCTGGGTGTGCTGGGCAAATGGGATGAAATCAAAACCCAAGCCAAGAAAAAGCACGTGGCCTTTGCGGTCAGTGGCTATGACGGTGGCAAGACAATTGATTTTCGCAACATGGGGCATCAGGGCGTCACGGTTCTGGGGATCACCCAGTCCTATAAGGATGGTGTGCTCAGTTTTGCGGATGATCTGGTTGAAAACATCAAAGAGGGCGATCGGGCCTATCTGGACGTATTGCGCGAGGCGGATGCCTATGTAGAGCGCAACGGCATTGACCTGCCGCCAGAGCCGGAGGCTTGGGACATCCAGTCGGATCCGGACTGTGTGACCAATCCGATTTTGGAACTGGATCTGAAAGAGGCACAGGTCGGCACTATTATCTGGGCCACGGGGTTCAAGTTTGATTTCAGCTGGCTGGATGTGGATGCTTTTGACGAACAGGGCATGCCGTTTCACAAACGCGGGATTTCTGCTGAAACGGGTGTGTATTTTCTGGGGCTGCCGGAACTGACCAACCGTGCGTCCTCGTTCATCTACGGGTCTTGGTATGATGCGAAATACATTGCCACCCATATCGGGGTGCAGCGCAATTATGTGGCATATCAAAAAGAAAAATAGCCCGTGTCGGGCAACACCGTATCGGGTCGCGTCAAAAGCCGGCCGACCCAAGCCTGAACGGTCTGTGCCCCCGCTGGCATGGACCGCATTTTCCGATCAGCAATAAGGATTAATCCATGAAAACCGTCATGTTTCTTAACGGCCCGAACGCCAATCTGTACGGGTTGGACCCCAAAGGAACCTATGGGGCAGACAGCTTTCCCCAGATCGAAGCAGCTTGTGTGGCCCGCGCCAAAGAGCTGGGCTTTGCGCTGGAGTTTCGTCAATCCAACCACGAAGGTGAGTTGATCGACTGGATTCAAGAGGCGCGGTTAAGCTGTGACGGATTGCTGATCAACGCGGCGGGGCTGACCTATACATCCATTGCAATTCTGGATGCGCTGCTGGCTTTTGACGGCCCGATCATCGAATGCCACATGAGCAATATCTGGAAGCGGGAAGCCTTTCGCAGCCATTCCTATATTTCCAAAGCGGCGACGGGGGTGATCGCAGGTTTGGGGTTGCAGGGCTATCTGCTGGGATTGTCGGCGATGGAAACTCTGATTGCAGATGCTGCGGCATGACCGATACTCTGGTTTTTTACAGCGGTCCCGATCCTTTTGAAACATGGCGCGATGCGCTGTCCCCCCATCTGGGCGATGATGTGCGGATCGAAAATGCCGATGCGGTGACGGATCCCGATGCGGTGCGCTTTGCGCTGGTCTGGATGCCGCCCGAAGGGTTTTTCGCCCGTTTTCCCAATCTGGAACTGGTGATCAATCTGGGTGCGGGGGTGGATCGGCTGGTGGCGCGCGGCGATCTGCCCGATGTGCCGATCACCCGTCTGTCGGACCCTGAAATGGGCAAGATGATGGCGGGTTATGTGCTGTTTGCAACCCTGCGTCATGCCCGTGAAATTCCCCATTTCGAAGCGGCACAAGCGCGGCGGGACTGGGCCTATCGCCATCCCCGCGCCGCCAGCGAGATTTCTGTGGCGGTGCTTGGTTTGGGAGAGTTGGGCGCGCTGGCGGCAACCGAAGTGGCGCGGCAGGGGTTTGACACCCACGGCTGGGCAACGCGGCCCCGTGATCTGGCGGGGGTGACGGTGCATTACGGCGATGACGCGCTAGAGGCGGTGTTGGGGCAGGCGGATATTGTGGTCAGCATGTTGCCGTTGACGCCGAACACCCGCAAACGGCTGGATGCCGCTGCCTTTGGTGCGATGAAACCGGGTGCGGCGTTTATCAATGCCTCACGCGGGGAGGTTGTGGACGAAGACGCGCTGGTTGCGGCGTTGCAATCGGGGCATCTGTCAGGGGCCACGCTTGATGTGTTTGAAACCGAACCGCTTGCGCCGGATCACCCGTTATGGACCTTGCCCGGGGTGCTGATCACGCCGCATCTGGCATCTGTTGCGCTGCCCAAATCTGCGGCGCCGCAGATTGCTGCGAACATCAGGGCAGTGCAGTCCGGCGGGGCATTGATCAATCAGGTTTCACGACTGCACGGCTATTAGGCAGAGTGCACGGGGATTGAGCATTCCGCCGCGATTGTCTGCGGCGGGGTGTTCCGAAGACAGGCCGAAAACTGGCTTTTTCCATTTAATTACATAAGGTTAACCATGCTAAATTGGTAAAACCTTTGTAGTGAGTTGGAATTTGCGATTATCCAATCTTCCCTGTCTGGGGCAGTCTTTGGATCAAGGCACAGCAACTGAATGGACGGATGAAAGAAAAACATGATTCGAAGTTTGGAGCAAAACATCAGCGATTTTACGCAAGGCGGCTGTGAACCAACCGCCCGCCAAAAGATCGCTCGGTGCGGGGCGATCCGGATTTTGCGCATGGTTTTTTCAACAGGTTCGGATGTTTGCGTGTTTGCAGCCGCGCTGGTTTCATCCCTGACCCAGAAAAGGCAGGGCGGGACCGACGGCTGCCCCGAATTTTCCGAACGGCGACACCGCGTCCGAACCGGAAGATCAAACGGACCGGCTTTCAAGGTCCGGCTCAAAGCGGCGAGCGTTTAGAAAAATGCCGCATCACAAAACCTCAACCAACGGGAACTCCAAAATGAAACGTCTTCTTTTGACCGCAGCGGCTTTGGGCATGTTTGCCCCCGCCGCATTTGCCGAAACTCTTGTCGTCAGCAGTTGGGGCGGCAGCTTTCGCGATCTGATCGACGAAGCCATCGCCACAAAATTCACCGAAGAAACCGGTGTGGAAGTTGAATTCATCACAGGCGGCACGATTGACCGTCTGAACCAAGCCAAACTGAACCGTGACGCGCCCGAAAGCGACGTGACCTTCACCACATCCCACATCGGCTGGCTGTATCACAATGACGGCCTGTTCGAGGAACTGGACATGTCCAAGATCCCGAATGCGGCGAACCTTGTGGATCAGGCGATCATCAGCCCGTCGCATATCGGGGCATGGGCCTATGTCTATACCATCGGATATCTGCCCGATGCGGTGCCCGAAGGCATCACCTTTGACAGTTGGAATGACCTGTGGTCGCCCAAACTTGAAGGTATGATTGCGGCACCTGATTTCGATCCGTCCCACATAATCGCAGTGGCGTCCAAGCTGAAAGGCGTAGAGATCGAGAACTGGTCGGAGGCAACCGACAAACTGCTGGAGCTGAAGCCGAACTTCAAAGCCTTTTACACAAATGACGCCAACTCGCAGCAGTTGTTGTCGACAGGTGAAACGCCCGTGCAGATCATGCTGTCGATGAACGCCTATCACATGCAGTCCGAAGGGCTGGACGTGCAACTGGCGATCCCGTCGGAAGGCGCGGTTCTGGGGGTGGATACCATGGGTATCACTGCGGGATCCGACAAACAGGAACTGGCTTACAAGTTCATCAATGCCGCCCTTGATCCCGAAGTGCAGGCCAAGATTGCACAAATCAAAAAAGGCAGCCCTGTAGTGTCGAACGCCGTGCTTCCTGCGGAAATTGCCGCATTGCCCGGTATTTTCACCACGCCTGAACAGTGGGAAAGCCAAACGCTGATCATTCCCCATGACCTGCGCGCTGAAAAGACTGCCGAATGGCGTCAGTGGTTTTCGGAAAACATGATTTCCGGCAACTAAGCCTGATCCCGTCCTGACTGATCCCGACGGCCCGGCCGTCGGGAAACCCTTTAAAGGAGCAGACCTGCCCCATGTCGAAACGCCCTTTTCTTGGCTGGTTTGCCTCCCCGTCGATCCTGATCGCCTTCGGGATTGCCGCCTCTTTTCTGGCCATTGTGCAATACAGCCTGCGCGCCTATGTGCCGGGCTCGCTTGATCCTGGCGGTCTGACGCTGGACAATTTCACCACCCTTTGGAAGCTGGTGTACGGTCAGGCCTTTCTGAACACGGTGCTGCTGTGTTTCTGGACGGCGCTGTTCACCCTGCTGATCGGCTATCCGCTGGCCTATGCGATGGTGCGGGCGAAATCGTCCAAGCTGCGCAGTGCCATTCTGTTGATTTCCCTGACCCCGCTGTTTCTGGGGGAAATTGTGCGCACCTATTCATGGATGATCGTGCTGGGCAATCGGGGGTTTGTGAACACTGCGTTGAAACAGATCGGGCTGATCGACCAGCCGATTAATTTCATGTTCACCATGACCGGCGTGGTGATTGCGCTGGTGCATTTCACCCTGCCGATTGTGGTGGTGATGCTGGCCGCGGCCCTGTCGCATATTGATCGCAATCTTGAACGGGCGGCGACCTCGCTTGGGGCGGGGCGGATTCTGGCCTTTGCCACGGTCACACTGCCCCTGTCGATTCCGGGAATTGTGGCGGCCACTTCGACGGCGTTTGCCTGGACGTTTTCGGCCTTTGCCACGCCCCAGATGATTGGCGGCGGGAAGGTTCAGACGATTTCGACCCTAGTGTATCAGGTCGGCTTTGCCTCGTTCAACTTTCCGCTGGCGGCGTCCCTGTCACTGGTCGGACTGCTGTTTACCATCGCCGTGCTGGCCATTTTCAACACGGGCATTCGTCGCCTCGAAAAAATCGGAGCCCATTGATCATGAAGAAATCAACTCTCGACCATGTGCTGGACTGGAGCGGACGGATTCTGCTGACCCTGATCCTCGGCTTTGTGCTGCTGCCGTTTTTTGTGGTGCTGATTGCGTCGTTTAATGACAGCGCGATCCTGTCCTTTCCACCCAAAAGCTGGTCACTGCGCTGGTATGCCAATGTGTTTGAATACCGCGATTTCGGGGCGGGGCTGGTGAACTCGTTGAAAATTGCCGGAATCGGGGCGAGCATTGCGATCGTCGCGGGGGCGGGTTTTGCCTATGTGATGGACCGTTATGATTTCGCGCTGAAGGGGTTTTTGAACGGTGTGCTGATGTCGCCGCTGATCATTCCGAACTTCACTATCGGGCTGGGGCTGTTGATCCTGTCCACCTCGGCGTCACTGCCGCGCACGATCTGGCTAGTGGTTGCGGTGCATGTGATCATCGTGCTGCCGTTTGTGGTGCGCTCCGTCTATGTGTCGTTGCAGAATTTTGAACGCCGCTATGAACAGGCGGCCGAAAGTCTTGGGGCGTCACCGCTGCATGTGCTGGTGACGATCACCCTGCCGTTGTTGGTGCCGGGGCTGGTTTCGGGGGCGCTGTTTGCGGCGATCCTGTCGTTCAATGAATTCACCGCATCGCTGTTTGTTGTGAACCAGCGCACCCAGACCCTGCCTGTGGCCATGTATAATTATGTGCGCGAATATGCCGATCCGACGCTGGCTGCGGTGTCTGTCCTTTATGTGCTGGTGGTCGCGGTTCTGCTGCTGATCGTCCATAAATTCTTCCGTCTTGAAAAGGTCCTCAATGTTGAGTGAGATCCCCCCCATCCCGTCGCAAACCGACACCAGTCCTGCCGTCCAGATTGATGGCGTGTCCAAGTCCTTTTCAGGCGTTACCGCGCTGGAGCCGGTATCGTTGAAAATCCGCAAAGGGGAATTCCTGACCCTGCTGGGGCCTTCGGGCTGTGGCAAAACCACCTTGCTGAACCTGATCGCGGGGTTTCTGGAAGCGGATTCAGGGGAATTGTTCATCAACAGCGAGCTGGTCACCCAAGTGCCGCCGCATCAGCGTGAAATCGGCATCGTGTTCCAGAATTACGCGCTGTTTCCCCATATGAGCGTGGCACAGAATGTGGCTTACGGGTTGCGCACGCGGCGGGTTCCAAAGGCGGAAATCGCGCAGCGGGTGCGCGAAACGCTGGCGCTGGTCAAGCTGGAGGATTTCGCAGATCGGCGTCCCCGTCAGTTGTCGGGGGGGCAGCAACAGCGGGTGGCTTTGGCCCGTGCGCTGGTGATCCGTCCCCGTGTGCTGCTGCTGGACGAGCCGTTTTCCGCGCTGGATCGCAATCTGCGCACCGCCATGCAGGTAGAGTTGAAAGAGATCCAGTCGCGCCTTGGCCTGACCACGGTGTTTGTCACCCATGACCAAAGCGAAGCCCTGAGCATGTCGGACCGGATCGCGGTGATGTCGCGCGGGCGGATTCGCCAGATCGGCAGCCCGACCGAGATTTACGACTGTCCGCAGAACCATTTTGTGTCCACCTTTGTGGGGGATGCGAACCTGTTTTCTGCAACCCTGATCGAAGCGGATGGCAGGAAGGTCAGCCTGAATGTGGGGGAAACCCGTTTGCCGCTGACCACCTATCAGGATGAATTGCCTGCCGTTGGCCCTGTGACCCTGTTTGTGCGGCCAGAGCAGTGCCGCCTGTCTGCGGCGGGTCAGGACGGGGCAATTCCCGCAACCGTGGCGCTGTCGGTCTATCAGGGCAGTTATGCGGAAATGCATCTGGATTGCCCCACCGCCGAAGGCGGGCGTGTGATGTTGCGGGTCCCCGCATCCGAGGCGCTGGCCGTTGGCTCGGCTGTGTCCATCGCCCTGCCCGAACAAGGCCCTGCGATCTATGCAAAAGAAGGAGAAGCCGCATGACCCGATCCATGGGCGCTGTGATTGCCCGTTCCGCTGGCGGCCCCGAGGTTTTGGAGCTTGTCGCGCGCCCGATCCCGACACCCGCTGCGGGTGAGGTGTTGATCCGCACTGCCGCTGCGGGGGTAAACCGCCCCGATATTATGCAACGCTCCGGCGCGCTGCCTGCGCCGCCGGATGTGACGGATATTCTGGGGCTAGAGGTTTCGGGCCAGATCACCGCCCTTGGTTCGGGTGTGGATGCTGCGCTACAGGGCGCCTCGGTGATGGCGCTGGTAAAGGCGGGGGGCTATGCAGAGTATGTCATCGCCAAGGCCGATCAATGCCTGCCGGTCCCTGCGGGGCTGACCCTGCAAGACGCCGCCGTACTGCCGGAAGGCCTGTTCACCATCTGGCACAATCTGTTTGATCGGGGCGGGCTGAAATCGGGCGAGCGTGTGTTGATTCAGGGCGGGGCCAGTGGCATCGGCACACTGGCGTTGCAACTGGCCAAGGCTTGGGGTGCCGACGTGATCGTCACGGCGGGCGGTGCGGAAAAATGCGCACGGCTGGCCGCTATGGGCGTTCAGGTTATTGATTACCGCACTGCAGATCTGACCGCCGAAGTTCTGCGCCTGACCGACAATCGTGGCGTGGATGTGGTTCTGGATATTCTGGGCGGAGAGATGATCAACAAACATCTGACCTGTATGGCGGATGGCGGGCGGCACATTGGCCTGTCGTTTATGGCGGGAATGATTGCGCCTGTTGATCTGGGGCTGGTGATGCGCAAGGGGCTGTGGCTTAGTTCATCGACCCTGCGGCCCAAAAGCGATGTTGAAAAAGCGGCGATCGCAGGGGCGGTCCGTCAGCATCTGTTGCCGCTGATCGGCCCTGATGCCGTGCGCCCTGTGATGTCGCTGGTCCTGCCTCTGGCGCAGGCAGCGGCGGCCCATACACAACTGGAAAGCGGACAGAACTTTGGCAAGATTGTTCTGGACACGCAGGAGGCCGCACAATGAAGCTGTCGCTATATTGGGGATCTGCATCGCCGTTTGTGCGCAAGGTGATGGTTGTGGCCCATGAACTGGGTGTTCAGGGGGATATCGAGGTTCTGGACAGTGCGGCCCATCCTGTAGAGCGGGACACGCGGATCAAGGCCTATAATCCACTGGCCAAAGTCCCTGCTGCGCTGACCGGGGATGGCACGAAACTTTATGACAGTCGGGTGATTTGCGAATATCTGGATGCTGAAGCACAGGGCGGGCTGTTCCCTGCGGCCGGCCCTGACCGATGGACGGCGCTGCGGCGTCAGGCCTTGGCGGATGGGGTGCTGGATGCGGCTTTGCTGATCCGCTACGAAACTTTGGTGCGCCCCGAAGCCCGACAATGGCCGCTTTGGATTGAAAAGCAGTTTGAAAAGCTGGCCGACGGGTTGGACGCGATGGCAGCCGATCTGCCAGAACCCGCGTGTCATGACATCGGCGCGATCAGTTACGCCTGCGCGCTTGGCTGGCTGGATTTCCGGTTTCCGGATTTTGACTGGCGCACCGGGCGCGGGGCCGTTGCGGCCTGGCAGGCGGGTTTTGAAACGCGCCCCGCCATGATCGCCACCCGCCCCAGCGCGTGAACCTGTAAGAAGGACGTATATATATAGTGACAGCACAAAAGCCCCGTTTGGTGATCGACACTTCGCGCGGCTTGTCTGACTGTCAGAACACCGCAGTTTTCTGTAGCCTTTAACCCGGCCCGCATATCACATCGGGCACAGCGATAACCTTAACGAAAGACCCTATCCATGGCACATCTTCGTCACCGCAAGTTCAACACCAAAGACACCTACCCCGAGCAGAACATCGACAATGACCTGTCGCAAGCTGTGGTAACAAAAGGCGGCACCATGATTTTCCTGCGCGGCCAGTGCCCGCAGGATCTGGACACCGCCGAGAACATCCAAAGCAGCGATCCCGTTGCGCAGACCCATAAAGTGATGTCCAACATCCGCCAGTTGGTCGAAGAATGCGGCGGCGAGATGGCCCATGTCACCAAGTTGGTGGTCTATCTGACCGACGTGCGCCACCGCGAGGCGGTCTACCGCACCATGGGGTCTTATATCAAAGGGGTCCATCCTGTGTGTACCGGTCTGGTGGTCGTAGCCCTTGCGCGCCCTGAATGGCTGGTTGAAATCGACGCAACCGCCGTGATCCCTGACTGATCCTGCGATCCTAGATTAAATACGGTAAACAAGGGCGCCCTGCGCCTTAGGAGTTCTTATGACTTTTTCGATCATTGGCCACTGTCCTGATTCAGGCATGTTCGGGGTGGCTATTTCGTCCTCGTCCCCTGCGGTGGCGGCGCGGTGTTCCTTTGCCCGTGCGGGGGTTGGTGCGGTGGCGACGCAAAACATCACCGACCCGCGGCTTGGCCCCCATGCGCTGGACCTGATGGAGCGAGGGGCCAGCCCGTCAGAGGCTTTGTCGATCCTTGAACGCAGCGGCAGTTTTATGGCCTATCGTCAGGTGCTGGCGGTGGGCCGTTCGGGGGAAAGCGCGATCTATTCAGGCACGCAAGTTCTGGGCATGTGGTCCGAAGCCCAGGGCCGCGATACCGCCGCCGCCGGAAACCTGTTGTCGGATGCCGGCGTGCCCGAGGTGATGGTGCAGTCTTTCGGAGCCTCTAGCGGGCATCTGGGTCAGCGTCTGGTGAATGCCTTGCGGGCCGGTTTGGATGCAGGCGGTGAATCCGGCCCTGTACATTCGGCGGGTCTGTTGCTGGTGGATGCCCAAAGCTGGCCGCTGGCCGAACTGCGCATCGACTGGACCACAGACTGCCCGATCACAGCGCTTGAATCCGCTTGGGCGGTCTATGAACCGCAGATGGGCGACTATGTGACCCGTGCTCTGGACCCGCGCGAGGCACCGTCTTATGGTGTTCCGGGTGACGAATAGGCAGTCTTTGCAAGGGGGTGCCTGCCACCCCCTGCCACCCCCTGCAATCCCCGCCATGCGCACCGTCGCCGCGGAAAAGCCCACCGCCACCCGAGTAATGAAGGTTAAGGTTACATGATGCCCCTTAGATTCACACTGCGACAACTGGAATATTTCATCGCCGTGGGAGAGGCAGGCAGCATCGCGCTGGCCTCGGAAAAGGTGAATGTGACGGCACCCTCCCTGTCTTCGGCGATTGCCCAGTTGGAAGCAGGCTTTGGCGTGCAACTGTTTATCCGCCGCCACGCGCAGGGGTCGATGCTGACCCCCACGGGGGAGCGGTTCATCGAACAGGCCCGCGCCATCCTTGCCCAGGCCGACAAGCTGAACGATATGGCCAATATCTATACGGGCAGTGTGCGGGGGTCCCTGCGGGTGGGCTGTATGCGCACCTTTGTGCAGCTGTTGGTGCCACAGTTGCGCCGCAGCTTTGAAGACAAATATGCCAACGTGGATTTCAGTCAGGTCGAGCTGGATCAGGCGCAAATCTTTGATGCGCTTGGATCGGCGCGGATTGACGTGGCGCTGACCTATGATCTGTCCCTGAACAGTGACATTGATTTCCAGCCCCTGCGCAGCCTGCCGCCTTATGTGATGGTGGATGTGGCCCATCCGCTGGCAGGGCGGCGCGCGGTGACCGCTGCCGATCTGGTGGATCATGATATGGTGCTGCTGGATATGCCCCATAGCGCGGATTATTTCCTGTCGCTGTTTCGCAACCTAGAACACCGCCCCCGCATTTCCGAGCGCACTTCGGAGATCGCCATCCAGCGCAGTCTGGTGGCCAACGGGTTCGGCTTTGGCATTTCGAACATGCGCACTGTGTCTGAAACCTCGATGGACGGGATGTCGTTGAAGTTCATTCCGCTGGAAACCGACATCCCCCCCCTGCAACTGGGTATCGCCATGTCCCGCGCCGCCCATGTGTCGCGCACAATTCAGGCCTTCATCGACCACTGCCACGAAGCCGCCGACGCCAACAAACTGCCGGGCATTGCAACCTGACCCGAAGGGCGGGGGAAAGGACGGGAAACCCGGGGGCAGCGATGACCCCGATCCCGTATTTAAATGGCGGCCTACACGGCAGACCAATCGTGACAAGCCTGTTACCCTCTATTTAAGGAGGGGCGTTCGGTCTGTGTAACACTCCAAAGTCAAACCGCATGAATCACCAGCAAGCGCCCGTATGGGCGCTTTTCCGGTTCAGGGGGCGGGGACAGGTCCGAATCTGCCCCTCTCAATCTTCTGATTCTGCCGGATGAGAGAAAATTCCGCTCTTTGAAGGGGTCTTTCCGCGCGAGTCGGGTGTGAGTTGTTGTCGAGTCGTGCTGGAATTTGGTGGGATTTGGGATTTTGGGCGTATTTGGGTTTGAGTTTGGGTGTTTTGTTTGAGAAAGTTTCGGGGTTATGTCCTTTAAAATAAGGGGTTTTGGAAAAGAATGTAACAATTTGGAAAAAAGGGGTTGCGGGTGTTTGTTACTCGGCCTAAACACCGCTTCACCGGAGGCGAGCAGCGCAAGACGCTAGGAACTGAGGGTAACAAGGACT
>JAXMOF010000075.1:0-18648 GCA_034670045.1 Amylibacter sp.
GTGGTGCAAACCATCGAAATTAACAATAAATAGGAGCCCTATCATGGACGTTGAATTTAACTTTCCGATTAAGTTTGAAGATCGCACGGTCTATGTACGCTCTGTCGAATTTTCCGAACTGCCCGACGATCTGCAAGAGCAGTTGAACGGGGACGAGCATATCTATGCCATCCACTCGGAAAACGGCGAGCGGCTGGCCCTTGCCAAAGACCGTGACATCGCCTTTGCGCTGGCCCGCACAAACGAGTTTGCACCCGTCAGCGTACACTAAAGCAGAAAAAAAGCGGGTGGGCTTTGGTCCACCCTGCAATGCCATGCGTCCCTATGGCGGGCAGGCCCGAAGCGTGTTTAAACTGTGCGGGTTAGGGCGTTTATTTACCAGAATACTGGGTTTCAAATGTCCCTGTAGCCGCAGGTTTTGCGCTTTCCGGCATGAAATCAGTGGTTTGGGTTGTAGCCGTCAAATCACGGTATATCGCAACGACTTTTTTGAAAACTGGTATGCACAGCCGTTCTATCAGGTTTGGCTGGGGATGCGGGCTGTCGTCAAACTCCTTGCGAACGGGTGGGAATTCAGCGCGGGTGCGGCAAGGCGCTGAAAAGGGGGAAAGTCCCCGTTCGTGGTCGATTGGCATACTTATTACTCCGATACTCTTAAAGGTGGGGCGCGACAGTGGCCCCTGACTTAGGGGTAAGTTAGGAGGACAATGTGTCCAAAATTTGAATAAATCGGTATGGTATTTAGGCGCCGGAAAAAGAAAAACCCGGCGCAGTGGCCGGGTTTTTACAAAGGGGGTGTCGGGGATGATCAGAGCGTGATCAAGCGCCGATCAGACCCATGCTTTCCAGTTTCAACAGAACCTGATGTGCACAGTTGTCCACGTCGGAATTTTCTGTTTCGATCCGCAACTCGGGGCTTTCTGGAACGTCATAAGGATCTGAAATACCTGTGAATTCTTTGATCTTTCCTTCACGGGCCAGTTTGTACAGACCTTTGCGATCCCGCCGTTCACATTCTTCGATTGACGTTGCTACGTGGACTTCCAGGAAGGCACCGAACTGTTCGATCTCTTCACGCACCGCGCGGCGTGTTGTGGCATAAGGCGCGATTGGCGCACAGATTGCGATACCACCGTTTTTGGTGATTTCGGATGCCACATAGCCGATGCGACGGATGTTCAGATCGCGGTGCTCTTTGGAAAAGCCCAGCTCTGAGGACAGGTTTTTGCGAACCAGATCGCCATCCAGCAGGGTTGTCGGACGACCGCCCATTTCCATCAGTTTCACCATCAAAGCATTCGCAATGGTGGATTTGCCAGAGCCAGAGAAACCGGTAAAGAACACAGTAAAGCCTTGTTTGGCCCGTGGTGGACGGGTGCGGCGCAGTTCATTCACAACAGCAGGGAAGGAGAACCATTCAGGGATTTCCAGACCTTCGGACAGACGGCGGCGCAATTCCGTACCTGAAATATTCAGGATGGTTACGTCGTCTTTATCATTGATTTCGTCAGCGGGTTCGTATTGGGCGCGATCCTGCACGTAAACCATGTGTTTGAAATCGACCATCTTGATGCCCATTTCGTCTTCGTGGGTGCGGAACAGATCCTGCGCATCATAGGGGCCGTAGAAATCTTCGCCCTGGCTGTTTTTACCGGGTCCAGCGTGGTCGCGACCAACGATAAAGTGGGTGCAGCCGTGGTTTTTGCGGATCAGACCGTGCCAGACAGCTTCACGCGGGCCGGCCATACGCATGGCAAGGTTCAGCAGGGACATGGATGTGGTGGATGCTGGGTATTGGTCCAGAACCGCTTCATAGCAGCGCACGCGGGTGAAGTGATCAATGTCGCCCGGTTTGGTCAGGCCGACAACGGGGTGGATCAACAGGTTGGCCTGTGCCTCTTTGGCGGCGCGGAAGGTCAGTTCCTGATGGGCGCGGTGCAGCGGGTTGCGGGTTTGGAATGCAACCACCTTGCGCCAGCCCATTTTGCGGAAATAGGCGCGCAATTCGTTTGGTGTGTTGCGGCGCGCGCGGAAATCATAGTGCATAGGCTGCTGGATGCCGATGATCGGGCCGCCCAGATAAACCTCGCCAGCAGTGTTGTGCAGGTAGTTCACCGCAGGGTGGGCGCTGTCATCCGCACCGAAAACCTTCTCGGCCTCATGGGCTTTGTTCGGGGTCCAGTTGTCTGTGACAGACATGACCGCCAGAATAACGCCTTCAGGGTCGCGCAGGGCGATATCCTGACCGATTTCAATGCCTTCGGCGAAGGACTTCGGCACGTCCAGCGTGATTGGCATGGGCCACAGCGCGCCATCTGTCGTGCGCATATTGTCCACAACGCTTTCGTAATCGGCTTGTGACATGAAGCCTTTTAACGGGTTAAAGCCGCCATTCATCAACAGTTCAAGATCGCACACCTGACGTGCTGTCAGATCCCAAGACGGCAATTGCGCCGCTTCGAATTTCATCTTTTCGGCGCTGTCGTAAGACACATACAGCTCGGTGATCGGGGCGAGATTGTTTTCCATCATTATAGTCCTGTGTTTTAATGGAACCAAAGTACTGGTGGTTCCGGTCAATTCGGCATGCAACGCGTCATATTCGGCGAATTTACGTGCCAGAAATCTGTCGGTGAGGTGGATTTTCTCCGCGCAACCCCGAGAGGTCAGCGAATAGGTGAAGCGCTGGCGGTTGTCCGCGCCTTTGCGGTTGCTGATCTTGACCAGCTTTGCATCGGTTGCGGATTTCAACAGGGCGTTCAGGCGACCCAACGACACCCCGATCGCAGCGGCAAGGGCGCGCTGCGAGGCATCGGAAGAAAGATCAAGCTGGCGCAAGAGCCGGAAGAGCTGGTCTTCTTCATCGTGATTGGGTTTTGCTGTTTGCAACGTCCATACCTGCGAATCAAAGTGTGTTCACGCGTGAACGCATCGCATAGTTCTGCAAATGGACAAAGCACTTTTTGTTGGCTGCGCGAAAATCGGCATTTTATGGGGCTGACGGATCACGCGGTGCAGCAGGATATGATGCAAAAAGCCCCGACGGCGGTCCGTCGGGGCTTTCGTTTGCGTGACCTTGCACGCAGGTCAGGTAGGGGCGCAGACTGATGGTGTCAGTCGTTTTCTGCCAGAAAACGTTCGGCCTCAAGTGCTGCCATGCAGCCCATTCCCGCAGAGGTGACGGCCTGACGGTATTGGTGGTCGGTCAAATCGCCCGCAGCAAATACACCGGGAATCGAAGTGGCCGTGCTGTCCGGCTTTGTCTTAACATAGCCCCCCATATGGGTTTCCAACTGGTCTTTGACCAATTCGCTGGCCGGAGCATGGCCGATGGCGACAAAGACGCCTTTGCAGGGAATCTCGGTAATTTCGCCTGTTTTGGTGTGTTTTACTTTGACGGCTTCGACACCCAGTGGATTGTCTGTGCCGATGACTTCGTCCAACTCGTGAAACCACAAAGGCTCGATCTTGGGGTTCTTTTCCAAACGGTCGATTAGGATTTTTTCCGCCCGCAATGTGTCGCGGCGGTGAATCAATGTCACTTTAGAGGCAAAGTTGGTCAGGAACAGTGCTTCTTCGACCGCGGTATTGCCGCCGCCGATCACCACGATTTCCTGTCCGCGGTAAAAGAACCCGTCACAGGTGGCGCAGGCGGATACCCCGAAGCCTTTGAATTTATCTTCGGTTTCCAGACCCAGCCATTTGGCCCGTGCGCCTGTTGCCAGAATAACAGCATCCGCCGTGTAAGTGGTGCCGCTATCGCCATTGGCGGTGAAGGGGCGTTTGGACAGGTCCAGATCGGTAATAATGTCGCCGACGATTTCACAACCCATGGCTTTGGCGTGGGCTTCCATGCGGATCATCAGGTCGGGGCCTTGCACTTCGGTATCGCCGGGCCAGTTTTCCACCTCGGTTGTGGTGGTCAGCTGGCCACCCGGTTCAATGCCTTGCACCAAAAGGGGCTCTACCATGGCGCGGGCGCCGTAAACGCCAGCGGTATACCCCGCTGGGCCGGAGCCGATGATCAACAGGCGGGTGTGGCGGGACTCTGACATGGGGATTCTCCGGTCGGTATAATTGGTTTCGCCTTATATACGGTCGCACGGGGCGAAGGGAAAGGCAGGGATTTTCACGCTGTTGCGATGGGGCAAAGACTGGTCTATGGCCGTGCTTAGGAAATAATATTGCGCTGTTGCGAAATATTATTGCGCAGCAGGACCGTTCTGCGTAATTTGCCGCGACGGCTGTGGAGGTAGTATGCCAACAATTAAACTGGATCCCATTGACCGGAAGATTCTGGCAGAGCTGCAAGCGGATGGCCGGATGACCAATGTGGAACTGGCCAAACGCGTCGGAATTTCCGCGCCACCCTGTTTGCGCCGTGTGCGCACATTAGAGGAAAGCGGCCTTATTCGGGGCTATCACGCCGAAGTGGACGCGCGCGAATTGGGATTCGAGGTGAAGGTTTTCGCTATGGTCGGTCTGCATTCCCAAGCCGAGGTAGACCTAAGTGCCTTTGAAGCCCAATGCCGCGATTGGCCGTTGGTGCGCGAATGCCATATGTTGAACGGCGAGATAGATTTCATTTTGAAATGCGTCGCGCCAGATCTGACCACATTCCAGACGTTTCTGACCAATCACCTGACCGCCGCTGAAAATGTGGCAAGTGTGAAGACGTCCTTGGTGATCCGCGGTGCCAAAGACATGCCGGGTGTGCCGTTCAGTATTCTGGAAGCCCGCGCCGTCGACGATTAAGCTATCCTTATCCGGCAGCCTTGGTTCGTCTGTTCGGGGGGCAAAAGAAAACCCCCGCCGCAAAGGGGCAGGGGTTTGTTTCAGGGGGAACGTGCACCGTATTCCTGAGGAATTCTATCAAGCGACATTAGCGCCAAAGCGGGGCGCGATTCAGCCGGCTGCTTTCAGTTGTTCTTTTTGGGACATTGCAGCGGATTCCTTAAGAACCCATTTCATCCAGCGATTGTTCTTTTTCATGTGCTCAACTCCGGTAGGTGTTTGCGTTTCGTTAAGTCTTTTCTACCGAGGGATTGCGCCGCAAAATGCGCAGGAAAAAGGTGGTTTTGTGAAATCTGTCGAAATATTTAACAGAATTGTGGCAGTGGCAGGTTTGCAGGATAGCGCGTTGAAAATTAACGCTTAAATCTATCTGAAAGCGGCCCCTAGTCCCGTCAAATATGTCAAAAGGGGCCACTGCGCAGCCACATTGTTTCCGATTCGGCTACAATATGATGGCTGAAATCAACCGCCCGTAATCCGCTTCCTTGCGGTGGGTGGCGCGGCGATAGGAATAAAACCGGCTTTCGTCCAGATAGGTGCAATGTCCGATCCAATGGGCATCGGCCAAACCGGTTGCGCGCAATTGATGCAGGCAGAATCCGGGAAGGTCGAATAAAAAATGGTGATCCAGACCTTGGGCAAAGAATCGGGTGAATTCGGGGTCTTCGTCGCGGAATTGTTCAAAGAACTCCGGACCAACCTCATAGCTGCGCTGGCTGATGCAGGGGCCGATGCAGGCTTTGATGTGCGCACGGGTTGCGCCAAGGGCGACCATGGCGTCAACGGTTTGGGAAATCACCCCGCCCACAGCACCTTTCCAGCCCGAATGGGCCGCGCCGATGACGCCTGCTTGTGCATCGGCAAACAGAATCGAGGCGCAATCGGCTGCCAGAACGGACAGGGCGATGCCTTTGGTGTTGGTCACAAGGGCATCCGCCTCGGGGCGCTCGGCGGCATTGTCTTCTGTGGTGATTTGCACCTTATCCGAATGGATCTGGTGAACACCTGCCATGCGCTCTGGTGTGGTGCCCATGGATTTTGCCACCATCGTGCGGTTCATCGTCACCACTTCGCGCTGGTCGCTGGACCCCAATCCGCAGTTCAACCCGCTGAAAATCCCCGAGGAAGCCCCGCCGCGACGGGTGAAAAAACCGTGCCGCACAGGGGCCAGAGTGTCAGATGTCAGAATTTCCAGTGTCATCAGCTAAATCCAGCAGGGGCCACCCCGTCGCGGGGCAGGATTGCCATTACTTTAAACAACTCACCCATTTCATCGGGGTGCGTCAAGCGATGATGGGCGGTGATGTGGTTTTCCAATGCCGCGCCTGACAGGTTTTGCGCCAGTGCCCGGGCGCGTGCGGTGATGCCAAGACGTTCCAGAAACGCGCCTTGGGGCGTTGGTCCTGCAATGCCTGTATCCAGCCCTCCATCGGCCAGTGCGTCTTTTAGCGCGGTGAAATTCACATGGGCGGTCAGGTCGGCCTGACCGATACAGTCCAGCGGATCCAGTTTTTCATGGGCGCGGATCGCTTGCAGCGTGTCGCCGCCGCCCGTTCCGCCACCCCACGTTCCGCCGTAATCGCAGATCAGGGCCAGCCCGCCGTGGCGCGCAATGCTGGCGGCAATATCCTGGACGATGGCGTTGGCGGCAGGGCACAGTTCGATCACGGTTCCTGCACCAGCCCCTTTGGGCAGTTCGCTTTCCACAGCCCCCGCAGCGCGGCGGGCAAAGCACAGCTGCCCTTCGTGACTGGCGATAACCTGTTCCTCCCAACCGCTGTCAGTGGCGATGAACTGGTTGATTGGCAGGCAATCCAGAAATTCATTCGCGACCAGAAACAGGGGCAGGGCGGGCAGTTCGGTTGTGGCGGCGATCCATTTGGGATCAAAGGCGGCCAAACGTTCGGCTTGTTGGGCTTTCAGATGGGGGTTCACCTCGCACAGGTAAACCTCTGCGGCGGCATGAAAACCGGGGACGGATTTTGTGGCGCGCAGGATGTCGGCCATCAATTGCCCTGATCCCGGGCCAAGCTCTGCCAGACAAAACTGGTTCGGGGCGCCCTGATCCAGCCAGTTTTGGGCCAGACACAGGCCGATCATTTCACCAAACATCTGGCTGATTTCCGGCGCGGTGATAAAATCCCCCGCGCGGCCCAACGGTTTGGCCTGTGTGTAATAGCCGTGTTCAGGGTGATAGAGGCATTGTGTCATGAACTCGGAAATGCTCATCGGGCCAAGCCGCCCGATTTGGCGCAAGACAATATCGTGTAGCGGAGTCATCTGCGGCGCACATAGATCAGCAGCGCCAGACCGATCGCGATCATTGGCAGGGATAATAACTGCCCCATTGTCAGCCCGAGGCTGTCAGGGTTTTGGCCAAAGCGCAGGATATGGCCCCACGGGTTGGAAAAATCGGTGAACTGGGAATCACCCTGACGAAAGAATTCCACCACAAAGCGCGACACCCCGTAGCCTGCAAAAAACAGAGCGGTGATGGACCCCGGTGTTTTCAGCCAGCCACGGCGATAGGCCAGATACCCCAGCAGGGCGAACAGCAATACGCCTTCCAAAGCGGCCTCATAAAGCTGTGAGGGATGGCGGGCGCAGACCGGTTCGATCCAAGTCAGAGGGCAGTCGGGGGTGTCAGGGAAAACCACGCCCCAAGGGGCGGTTGTGGGGCGGCCCCAAAGTTCGGCGTTGATGAAGTTGGCAATGCGGCCAAGGCCAAGGCCGATGGGCACGCCCAAGGCCAGAATATCCCCAAGGGACAGCATGGGGATCTTGTATTTGCGCGCAAACAGGATCGTGGCCACAATCACGCCTGCAAAGCCGCCGTGAAAAGACATGCCACCTTCCCACACGCGGTAGATCATCGCAGGATCATCCAGATAAGCGCCGTTTGAATAGAAAAATACGTAGCCCAGCCGCCCGCCAATGATGACGCCAAAGATCGCCCAGGTCAGAAAATCCTCGGTGTGTTTGGTGGTCATCGGGGCTTGGTCATGGGGCCATAAGGTTTCACGCCGGATCGCGCGGTTGGCCCAGCCCCATGCCAGCAGAAAACCCGCGATATAGGCCAGCGCATACCAGCGGATTGCCAGAGTAAAGCCCAGAAGATCGAAGGAAAACAACACCGGATCAATGTCAGGGAAAGGGATTGCTGCTATCATGGATTTGCCTTTTTGCCTGCCCGAGCGGGGCGAAGGGTCGCGTTGTGCACTTGGGGCTTTGCATTTGCCCGTTTCATCCCCATATAACGGGGAAACACAGCAATGATAAGGGGGCCGCCATGCAGACCCGTAACAAACTGTTCGAAGACCTAAGCCAAGTGATGACCAACGCTATGGGCGTAGCCCAAGGCGCCAAAACCGAGGCCGAAACAGCGATGAAAAGCTGGATGGACCGCTGGCTTGCGGATCGGGATTTTGTCAGCCGTGAAGAATTCGATGCGGTGCGCTTGATGGCGCAAAAAGCCCGCGAAGAAAATGCAGCGCTGTCCGCCCGTCTGGACGCGCTGGAAGGCAAAGCTGCCAAGAAAAAGTGACCATTGATCGCTTGGGGAAGGGGCGGCCTGATTTTTCTGGCTTTGCGCCCTTTCGCTGGCAGGATGTGTGAAAACCCGCTCGACCTTCAGGATGTGCCGTGCTTTTAAAGGCGAAAGCGAAAGGCATGTCTTATGGAGCTTTGGATTCCCATCTCAATCGGCGCGGCGTTCAGTCAGAACCTGCGCTTTATGTTGCAAAAACACCTGAAAGCCACAGGGCTTAGCACGGCGGGGGCAACTTTCGCGCGGTTCCTCTTTGCAGCCCCACTGGCTGCTTTGCTGCTGTTTGTGCTGATGCGGATCAACGGCTGGGATATGCCGCAGGTTTCCACGCGGTTTTTCCTGTTTGCCGGTTTTGGTGGTATCGCGCAGATTCTGGCAACCATGCTGGTTGTGGCGCTGTTTTCCCAACGCAATTTTGCCGTGGGCATCACATTCAAAAAGACAGAGACCATCCAGACGGCCCTGATCGGCGCAATTGTCTTGGGTGAGGGGATTTCCGGTTATGGCTTGCTGGCCATTGTTATCGGGCTGGTGGGGGTGATTCTGCTGTCTGACCCGCCCGACAGCAAGGGCGCTGGTGGCTGGCGGCGGTATTTTAACCGCGCGGCGGGGATCGGTCTGGCCTCTGGCGCATTGTTCGGCGTTTCAGCTATCGGGTATCGCGGCGCATCGCTGTCTTTGGGGGAGGGTTATTTCCTGATGCGCTCGGTCTTTACCCTGATGTGTGTCACCACGTTCCAGACCATTATTATGGCTGCATGGCTGTCTGCACGGGAAAGCGGAGAGATCACCAAAGTTTTAAAGCACTGGCGCATTACTGCACTGGTGGGGCTGTCCGGCATGATCGGATCACTGGGCTGGTTTACCGCTTTCACCTTGCAAAACGCCGCCTATGTAAAGGCGTTGGGGCAGGTGGAACTGCTTTTTTCGTTTCTGGCGTCTTATCTGTTTTTCAAAGAAACCAGCACCCCGCGGGAATTGACGGGGATCGGTTTTGTGGTGCTCAGCATCATTGTGCTGGTGATGTTCCTATAGCCAAAGCCTGAAAGTCAGATCATACCCGCAGCACGCAATTCAGGGCGAAAGCTGCGGGACACGGGCACTTCTGCCCCGTCTGACATGCGCAGCCAAACCTTGCGATCCCGTTTGATGACGCCTGCAACCTCGCTGAAATTCACCCAATGAGACCTGTGAACCTGCGAGCCGTCAAAGCTTTCCAGCATCTGCGTGGCATCAGACAGGCGCATTAACAGCAGTTTGGGGCCTTTTTCTGTGTGAACCTCGACATAGTGGTCGGCGCTTTGCATGCGCACCAGCTTATCGCCCGCATCCGGCCCCAGCTTGCGCAAGATAATACGTGCGGCCTGAGAGCCGCCCCCATGGGTCAACTGATCGCGCACAATGTTACTGCCCCTGATGATAAAGAAGAACACGGGCATCAGGAAAATACCCACCATCAGATTCAATAGGTACCAGCGCAGATCCGCACGGCTGAGTGCGCTGCCTGACGCATCCACTGCAACCATCGCCCCGCCCAAGGCCAGCGCCCCGATCCCTACACAAATGAGCGACAGGGCTGCGATTCTTTTGACCACAGGACTGTCGGGATACAGCCGCGTGATTATCATGAACCCCAAGCGGTATACCGGATACATAATCAGGATACACATCAGGATTACAGCCATATTCTTTAGGGAAACAGGCGACTGAGACGATAACATCGGGGGCAAGGCGTTCAAAACGATCAGCACCGTGTACAAGCAGCTTGCCAACCACATCACAGCAGGCAGGGCGTGCAGCACGTTTCTGTCCCGACCGGAGAAGATGATGTTGATGTTCATAGCCAAGCCTTATTTATAACGGGATTTCGTGGATCGCACCCTGATACGGTTGGAATCTGGCATAAATGTGTCAGACCAGTGTCGGGGGCGTGGCGACTCCAAGGTGGTCATATGACGCTTCGTGAACGGTGCCGCTTGAAAGGGGGCTGTACGTTTCACGAAGCGCCAAATTGAATTTCAAAAGGCATGGGGCATTTCACGAAGAATATGTGTCGTTTCACGCAAAGCGGCTGGAAAACAAAGGATTTATCCGCGATAACAATTCTCGACTTCAGGGCGCTAGCCGCCCACCTCCAGGTCAGTCAGGTGCACAGCACCGGTCGTGTTAAGAGCAGCAGGTTTCATCAGAAACGCATTGCACACATGACCCGCTTCGCCAAGGTTACACGCTCGTCCCGTGTCTCTGGTGCGATACTGACGAAAAAAGACGCTCTCGGATCTGCCCCCGGGAGCGTTTTTTTGTGGGTAAACGAAATTTTCAGATTTGGCCTTTAGACATAGAAAAAGCCCGAAGGCTTGTGACCTTCGGGCTGTGTCTGTGAGTGATTAACAGGGGTGTTACAGGGTGGGGCTTACGCCGCTTTGTTACGCTGCTTTGTGGCGATCGTAATACAGCGCGACCACATGCTCTGCCTCGGCAAAGAACAACCAGCGGGCGGCGAACAGACCGACCAGATGGAACAGGATCGCTACAAGGGCGCTCAGATGGCCAGGGGCGGTCAGGACCAGCAAGGCGAAGGGCAGCACCCCCAAACACAACAGCGCGATTGTGCGCAGCTTTACGGCGTGTTTGCGGCCAACTTGATGGGCCATCTCTTTGAGCAGATAATTTGTGCCGCTGTGGGGGCTTTCCAGCAGGCGCACTTTTCCCAGATGCCCAAGTCCCGTGGCCGTTTCAATCGTGGCACCCGACTGGGCCAGCCGTTTGTCACCGATCAGCCAATGGGCGTATTGTACGGCGCACAGCAGGATCATCAAACCGGCGGCGAGTTTGACTTGCCCCGCCAGCAAGGCGCCGCCTGTCAGCGTGAACATCATGAACAAAACTGGGGTCAGCGGTTGGTTCCAGCGGGGCACTGTCTTTAACTGTCCGTAAATCATTGATGTGCAATAAACGGCAATCAGACACAGAATTGATCCGATAATTCCCAGAATTGGCAGGCGGAGGTTCAGAAAAATCAGACAGGCGGCGTAAAGCCCCATGACGCACAGGGCCAGCACGGCAAAGACGCCTTCGCGCGATAACCAGCTGCTGCGCCATTGGCTAAAGGCTTTGATGGCCCGTTGCGGATTGCCAAGGTGGAAGGTTGACGCCAGCAAGCCACCGACCGCCAGGGCATAGCCGATGAAGAAAAAGACAAAGGCTGTCAGCCCTGTCACATCCGGAACATTCAGCCCCAGAAAGGCCAGCAGACCAAAGCCAAGGCCGGAAAACGCAGTGAAGACAATAACGGATGGTGCGGGATGCATCAGAGCGCCTCCAGTGCTTTGTCGAGCCAGCCGAGCAGGCCTTTGGCGGGTGTCGGTGTGGTGTCCAGAAACGGTGCGAGGATGTTAATATCGCCATCCGTTTGAATATCCGCTTTGGGACGGGGCGGCAGGTAACGGTTGACCGGTTTGGTGCCCTGTTCGGGGAATAAAGGCACAGCACCACGGGCCGCCGACATTTTGGAAACCGCACTGTCGGGATCGGCAAAATCCCCGAAATGCCGTGCATTGGCAGGGCAGGTGCGCACGCAAGCAGGCTCGCGATCAATTTCGGGCAGGTTTTCATTGTAAATGCGATCCACACAAAGGGTGCATTTTTTCATGACACCCTCTGCCGCATCCAGTTCACGCGCACCATACGGACAGGCCCAAGCGCAAAGACCACAGCCGATGCAATCGCTTTCGTTGACCAGAACGATGCCATCTTCAACCCGCTTGTAACTGGCGCCTGTCGGGCAGACCGTCACACACGGCGCGTCTTCGCAGTGCAGGCAGGATTTGGGGAAATGTACGGTTTGGGCGGGCTTTTCGGGTGCCTTCACCTCATAAGTGTGAATACGGTTTAGAAACGTGCCCACCGGGTTCGCACCATATGCATCCTGATCCGACAATGGCGCGCCGTAGTTCGAGGTGTTCCATTCCTTGCAGTTGATCACGCAGGCATGGCAGCCGACGCAAATATCCAGATCAATGGCAAGCCCAAGCTTTTTATGGGTGGATTTAGGAAGGGTCGTCATGGGGAAACTCCAAGCGTTCGGGTCGCAAAGGCAGCAATTTCTTCGTTGAAACGGGCGGGGTGCTCGGCAAAGGGGGCATGGCCGGTTTCGGCATAAAGCGACAAACCGGCGTTTGGCAGTGCCTCTGCGGCGGCTTTTCCGACTGCGGGCAAAACAATCTCATCGGATTCGCCGTGGATCACCAAAGCCGGCTTGGTGAACCCTTGCCAAACAGGGCGGCAATCCCAATCCCCGGCAAACAACGCGCGCCGCACAAAAGCCGACACCAGCATATTGGCCGCAACCAAAGTGGCAAACACCGCGCGGTCGAGCGGTTTATAGGTGCATTGATCGACAAAACCCACGGTGGCAGGGATCAAACGGCTTTGATCCGACGTGTAGAGGTCTTTGTTCAAAGCAGGGCTGCCTTCGCCCATCATCCACGGTTCGCGGTGGGCGCCGATGGCGATGACGCCACCGATCAGAACGATCCCTGCGATCGCATCCTGACCGTGGGTTGCTAGATAAGATGAAATCACCCGCGCACCGTAAGACCAGCCCACAAGGATCGGGTTTTTCAGGTCCAGCTCTTTGATCACCGCATAAATGTCATTTCCCCAAAGGGTCGCATCGGTATAATCCCCGACCTCGGGCGGGGTGTCGGACGCGCCGTGGCCGCGCAGATCCAAAGCAACCAGACGGAAGGATTCCGCAAGGGGCGATTGCGCCTGCCAGCAGATGTTATGCTGCGCCCAGCCATGCACAAACAACAGGGTCGGCGCGTCTTTGGGGCCTTGGTCGGTCACATGGATTTTACAACCACCACCACCGGAAACAGAATGGGTTTGCATCAGAAATCTTCCCCGTAGCGGATGTCTTTTGGTCCTGTGCCCACAGGGGATTTCTGGGCTGGCATTTCCGGTTCGGATTGCAAATTATCCGGTGTTGGCGCTTTGCGAATACTCACCCGCAGGTCGTACCAGGCTGCTTGCCCTGTGACAGGATCAGAGTTCGACCAGCGCAGGCCATCGCCTTTGGGTGGTAGAAGTTCGTGGATCAAGTGGTTGAGAAGAAACCCTTTTGTGGTCTCGGGCGCGTCTTCGTTCAAGGCCCAGGCACCCTTGCGTTTGCCAATGGCATTCCATGTCCAGACGGTTTTTGCATTCAGCGCATCCATGCGCACAACAGGCACCTGAATTTCACCGTGATGGGATTTCAGATAGGCCCAATCCCCCTCGGCAAAGCCGTGTTCTGCCCAGACTTCGCCTGACACATATAGCGGGTTATGGCCGTGGATCTGGCGCAGCCAAGCGTTTTGTGATCCCCATGAATGATACATTGCAGCGGGGCGTTGGGTCAGCGCGTGCAGGGGATATTCCGCACCGTCCACAAGGGATTCTTCAAAGGGTTGCCACCATGTGGGCAGCGGGTCCATTGCCATCTTCAACTGTTCGCGCAGATGGTCGGGCGGTTGCAATTCGCCTTTGCCTTCGGCAGCCAGACGGAATTTCTGGATTTGCTCTACATAGATGTTGAACGTATAGGGCGAGGGTTTGTCAAAAATACCCCGCGCGACCGCCCAATCCTGATAGGCTTTGTTCCACGGCTTATAGAACAAGGCTTCTTCGGGGATGTGATCCATGTAAAAACCGCCGTTTTCGATGTAACGGTCGATTTGTTTGGGGTTCGGTGTGCCGCGCCCCGAGCCTTTTTCATCCTCGCCACGCCAGCCCGCCAAGGGACCGACACCGGGGCGGCGTTCGTGATTGACGATGTAATCCGCGTAATCCTGGTATTTTGCGCTGCCGTCTTCATTGGTGAAACCGGGCAGTTTCATCTTGGCACCCAGATGGATCAGTGCCGATTGGAACCCGCGCACATCACGGTCGGGTTCGACCACGGGCCAGCGGATGCTGTCGCACATGGCCTCGGCCTCGGATATGGGGCGGTCCAGCAGGGAAATACAATCGTGGCGTTCCAGATAGGTGGTATCTGGCAGGATCAGGTCGGAAAACGCTACCATTTCAGAGGAATAGCTGTCTGAATAGATAATCCGCGGGATGACATATTCGCCGTCTTCGGTCTTATCCGTCAGCATATCCATCACGCCGCGGGTGTTCATCGACGAATTCCACGACATATTCGCCATATACATAAACAGCGTGTCGATCTTATAGGGATCGCCTGCATGGGCGTTGGAAATCACCATATGCATCATGCCGTGGGCGGATAGCGGATTTTCCCAAGTAAAGGCTTTGTCGATCCGTGCGGGCGTGCCATTCGCCTTGATGGCAAGGTCTTCGGGCCCTTGGGGGAAGCCCAGATGGGGGCCGTTCAGCGGGCTGTTCACGACGGGTTTTGCGTGTGGGCGGGGGTGGCCTGTGACGGGTTTGGGGTAGGGTGGTTTAAAGCGGAAACCGCCCGGAACCTCGACACTGCCAAGCAGGATTTGCAGCAAATGCAGGGCGCGGCAGGTCTGAAAGCCGTTGGAATGGGCCGATATCCCGCGCATGGCATGAAAGGCCACCGGACGACCGATCATTGTTTCGTGCTTTTCACCGCGAAAATCTGTCCACGGCTGGTTGATCACGATTTCTTCTTCAAAGGCGGTGCGCGCCAGTTCAGCGGCCAAACGACGGATGGTTTCGGCTTTCACACCTGTGCGTTCCGCCACGTTTTCCGGCGCATAATCGTCCACCAGATACTTTTCCGCCATCAGTTGGAAAGCGGGGCGATACAGCGTGCCTTTATGGGTGTAATCCGTGGCCAGTTCGGGTTTCACACCCTGCTGGTCAAAGGGCAAAGGTTCACCCGTGGTGCGGTCCAGAACCTGTGGCTTGCCGTTGTTATCATATAAAAACAGGCCGTGATCATCAGAATTTGGGTCACAATTCACCAGATAGGGCGCGTTGGTGTAGCGGATCAGATAATTCAGATCCACTTTGCCAGCGGCCAGCAATTCGCGGATCAGAGACAGAATGAACAGACCGTCTGTGCCAGGGGTAATCCCGACCCATTCATCGGCAATGGCATTATAGCCGGAGCGTACTGGGTTCACCCCGACGATCTTTGCGCCGCGTTCTTTCAAGCGGGAAAGGCCCATTTTGATCGGGTTGGAATCGTGATCCTCGGCCACGCCAAAGATCATGAACATTTTCGCCCGTTCCCAATCGGGCTGGCCGAATTCCCAAAATGCGCCGCCCATGGTGTAGATGCCAGCGGCGGCCATATTGACCGAACAGAACCCGCCGTGGGCCGCATAATTCGGGGTGCCGAATTGCTGTGCCCAAAAGGATGTCAGGGATTGGGATTGGTCGCGCCCCGTAAAAAACGCCAGTTTTTCGGGGTGTTTTTCGCGCAGTGGCAGCATCCAGTCGGACGCGATCTGAAAAGCCTCGTCCCAGCTGATTTCTTCGAATTCACCAGACCCGCGCGGGCCAACCCGTTTCATCGGCGCTTTCAGGCGGGCAGGGGAATAATGCTGCATGATCCCGGCCGAGCCCTTGGCACACAGCACGCCGCGATTGATCGGGTGATCGCGGTTGCCCTCGATATATTTCACTTTGCCGTCTTGCATATGCACATTGATGCCGCAGCGACAGGCGCACATATAGCAGGTGGTTTTGCGGATTTCGTCAGAAACCTTGGGGGACGTATCGAGCGCTGGCTGGATGTGTTTGTTCATTTTGTTCTCCGTTCCCAGTGTTATCCGGATTATTGTCCCAAAGTACCACCGTATTTTCAGAATATTTATCTTACGTGCGGGTTAGAATTGCCGCCAGCGCCGCCGAGGCCAGCCGTGCCGCAGGGGGATCGGCCCGCGAGGTCAGAAGCACGGGGACTTTGGCCCCCATAACCACGCCTGCCGCACAACCGCCTGCCAGATAGACCAGCGCTTTAAAAATGGCATTTCCCGAAACGATGTCCGGCACAACAATGCAATCAGCCTGGCCTGCGACGGGATCGTCTTGCAGGCCTTTGATGGCCACCGCTTCTGGCGACAGGATCAGATCAAGCGCGAGCGGGCCTGAAAAATCCGCACCCGCAATTTCGGCTTTGGCCCAAGCACACAGCTCGGCGGCCTCTATGGATGACGGAACCGAGGGGATCGCACTTTCGGTGGCTGACAGGAAGGCAACTTTGGGCTGCAGGATGCCGCGGGCGCGGGCCAGACGAACCACGGCTTGGGTGGCGGATTGGCGGGTTTTCACATCCGGTGTCACGTTGACCGCCGCATCGGAAATCAGCAGCGGGGCATCTACGCCCGGGGGGGTGATATGGAACACATGCACCAACCGCTCGGTCGTGCGCAATCCGTTGTCCCGTGACAGCACGCCTTTCATAAACTGGTCGGTATGCAGATGCCCTTTCATCAGAACATCTGCCTGATCTGCACCGCACAAGGCTGCGGCAGTATCGGCGGCTTCGGCTTCGCCTGTCGTGTTGTGTAACTCGAAAATGGATATGTCCCAGCCGAGTGTGTCGGCCTCGGCTTGGATGGCGTCGGCTTCCCCCACAAACACCGGAGTCATTATGCCTGCTTCGCTGGCCTCTTTTGCGGCTTGCATGGGCAGGGCGGCGCCTGCGCGGGCGATTGCAACGCGGGGCGGGGGGCCTTTGGCGGCCTGTGCGATCAGGGTCGGCGGGCAATCAGCAGCGATTTGCGACAGAAATGCAGAGGGTTTGCGTGTCATCGGATTCCTCGGGTGTTGGTGTAACTGTATCAGTTATAACGTGAAACTTGCTTAGGGCCAGTTACCCGCACGGATATAGCCAAAATGACAAAGGCCCCACTGAATGGAGCCTTTGCACAGGTTTTTATATGGTTTTTAGCTGGACCAGCGCGCCGGATCAGCCGCGCCCTTTCCAGGGGACCAGTTTGTTTTCAGCCATCCGCATCAGCACGTCGATGCCATAGCCGATCACACCGATGATGATGATCCCGATGATCACAATATCCGTCAGCGAGAATTTGGAGGCGGCGATGATCATCTTACCCGCGCCTTTTTCCGCAGCCACCAGTTCGGCGGCCACAACCGTCCCCCAACAGACGCCCATCGCCACCCGCGCACCGGTGAATATTTCAGGCAGCGAGTTGGGCAGGATCACTTTGGTCAGCAATTGCCGTTTGGTTGCCCCCAGCGAATAGGCGGCGTGGACCTTAGAGATACTGACCCCTGAAACTCCGGCCCGTGCAGCGATGGTCATGATCCAAAGTGCAGCAAGGAACAGCAGTGAAATTTTACCCTGTTCACCGATCCCGAACCAGATGATCACCAGCGGGATCAAGGCAAGAGGGGGCACAGGGCGCATGAATTCCACAATCGGATCAAACCAGCCGCGCAGCCATGAATTCAACCCCATGGCAAAGCCCAGCGGGATGCCGAACAGACAGCCCAGCGAAAAGCCGATGACAACGCGGATCAGCGACCAGAACACGTTTTCCCACAGGCCGACACCCTGATAGCCGTCTTTGTTCAAGGTCACGAAGGACGACCAGACTTTTTCAGGCGGCGGCAGGTAAAGGGCTTCCATTGTCATGCCAGTTGCAGGGCGCACAGACAAAGAGCCTTGTTTGGTGACGTAGATTTCGCCGTCTGCAAACGGGACAACGGATTCGCGGGTGACCGGGCTGCCGTTGATTTCAATCACTTCATAGCCGTCTTCTTTGCCGCCGACGTCGTTGTTTTGCACCTTAAGGACTTTGGTGCGCCGCTCCACGATCAGAACCGAGTCGTCTTTGGCAAAGCTGTCACCCTGATCGGTCACGTCCTGCTTGTCAGGGCGCTCCTCGCCTGTGGCATAAACTTCTACGTGGACTGTTGCCTTGGCGGTTTCGCCCGCCGCATTGCGTGCGGTGTATTCAAAGGATGAATTCCCAACAAAGGGCGGTGGCAATACGGTCGGGATCAGCGATGACCCTGTTGCAATGCACCACAGCAGAAAAATGGTGACAATTGCGGCAATGGAGGCAAAGCGGTTGGCCGTCACAGCACTTTCATCGCCAAATGTCACGGTTTTCAGTGCGGTGTAGCCTTTGGCTTTGCCGCGGCTTTTGGTGAAAAGCGTATAGGCATAAGAAATCGCCATGCTGACCAACAGAAACACGGCCATGATAACGGTGATCCCCACGACCATGCGCAGGGTTGTTACGATAACTTCAAGAACTTCCTGTATCATTATGCGCTCTCCGTCCGGCCCATGATTTCTTCTTCCATGTCCCAGATCATCGACAGGATTTCATCCCGTTTCGGGCCAAAGT
>JAXMOF010000076.1:0-17702 GCA_034670045.1 Amylibacter sp.
AAAGCAGGCCCATGGCTTTCGCCCCAAGTGGTCACAGTAAACAAACGGCCAAAGGAATTGATCGACATGGGCTTTCTCCTTGTGAAAGCCTGATAGTTCAACCCCGCCCCCTAGAAAACCCCATTTATGGTGTTTCGCTTCGCTAAAGCGCGCCCAAAGCACCTGACAGCCCGAAAGCGGGGCCTTGTCTGCAACAGAAAACCGCATGCCAGCCCCGAAAGGCCGACGCGCGGTCTTTTGGGGCAAGTTTATGCAAGCACTTGGGAAATCGCCAGAATACCGACGCCGGAAAACACAACCCCTGCCAGAATACCCATTGCCGGAGAGTTCAGGCGCGCCAGAAGCGACGCCCCGCGAGAAGCTGCCTGTGCAGCCTGCGGAACCAGCGCCATGATAGCGTCATCGGTTTGCGGATCTGCGGCGGCTTCGATCTGTTCCAGATCCAGAACCCGGACGCGGCGCGCTGTGACGGGTCTGCGTGGGCGGCGTGCGCCATCTTCAAAGTGCAGCGCCTGTGCGGCAGGCCGTTCAATCGCTGTGGCCTCGACTTCCCGCACTTCTGTTTCGTTCAGATCGTCACAGGTTTGGTCGATCTGGTCTTGGGAAACCTCAAGGTCGTGATTGTCCTGTATCGGGGCCGGTCCCAGATCGGATTCAGCAATACCATCCAGTGCCTCGGTGTCGCCATCCTCATCAGTGCTGTCCTTTGCAACAAAGGCGCTGGGGATGATTTTAAAGCGGGTGGTGGATGCTGCGGGTTTAATCGCCTCAACCGTGGCTTCAACCGCTTCTTCTGCGGGTTCCGTGGCGGGTGCATCGGACTCTTTTGCCATAACATCGGCCATTTCGGTTTCCAGCACACCCAGATCAAAGGTCTCTGTCTCGTCACGAGCCTCGGCCTGCGGTTTTGCATCCACCGGATCTGCCAAAAATCTGAACTTGCGGATTTCACCGGCAACGCCGCGGCCGGCCCTGTCAGCAACCGCTGCATCTGACGGAGACAAGGCAAGCACATCAGGTTCGGCTTTCTCGGGGAGAGTCTCCTCTTGCTCGGCTACAGGTTCTGCCGCAGCCTGTTGCGCAATCTCTTCGCTGTCGAACTCGTCGTCAAAATCATCGTCTTCGCCAATGTCCCCATCTGCCATTTCATGCATGGCGATGGTCTCGTTCAGCCAGTCCAGCACCACAAAGGCGTCTTCGGGTGCAATGCCGTCGTCATAAGCAGCATCAACCGAAGGCTGGGCCAGAATATCATCATAATCCAGCTCTTTTTCAGAGAAGGTTTTTTCGATCCCGTCGGTCACACGCACCAGAAACACTGCATGGGCTTCCTGATCCACAAAAAGTTTGTCTTTGGGGTGACGTACACTTGGGTCCACTTCAAAACCAGCTGTGCGAAAGATGCCGCGCACGCGGCGGTCAGCGACCTGTAGGGCTTCTATTGTGGCATGGCTGCGGAACCGCGCGATCTTGTTTTCCATCTTCAGATCAAGCTCGGTCAGCATCTCGCGCATGACAGGAGCGGATGGTCTTTTATCGGCAGTTACTGAAAAAACATCAAACTCATAATTCAAGGCCATTGCTACATTCCTCATGCTCTAAAAGCTTCTTATCTTGGGGTAAGAGATATTCAGACAATTGGTCAAAAATTTGTCTCAAATTTGATTTTGTAGGGACCATACGCTGTCGGAATAAAGGGCAACCGGACGGATATACTTGCAATTTGGCACTGCACTGTTACACCTCTCCCTACCTCGGGGAGGCCGCTCTTAGGCCTGAGATACGCAATCGCGTGACCCGTCGAACCTGAACCGGATCACACCGGCGGAGGGAAGGTGCGGACATCAATCCCAAACCTGCCACCCGTCTGTAGCACATAGGATTTGATGATATGAAATCTCTGATACTCGCTGCGGGCATGTCTGCTGTTGCCACTTTTGGCCATGCACAGGACAAACCCGTTCTTACTGTTTACACCTATGACAGCTTTGTCACCGAATGGGGCCCCGGCCCGCTGGTGGAAAAAGCCTTTGAAGAAACCTGCAACTGCGATTTGCAACTGGTGAACGCTGGCGACGGTGCCTCCTTGCTGTCACGCCTGCAGCTTGAAGGCGCGCGCTCTGAAGCGGATATCGTACTGGGGCTGGACACCAACATCACCGCACGGGCCAAGGCCACGGGGCTGTTCGCCAAACTCTCGCCCCCGCCTTCGGGGCTGGATGTGCCGGTGGACTGGACCGACGACACTTTCGCCCCCTACGACTGGGGCTATTTCGCCTTTGTCTATGACAACACCAAACTGGAAAAGGTTCCGGGCAGTTTCAAAGAACTGATCGAAGCTGACGACAACCTGAAAATCGTCATTCAGGACCCGCGATCCTCTACCCCTGGTCTGGGCCTGTTGATGTGGGTTAAAACCGCCTACTCCAACAAAGCCGATCAGATATGGGAGGCCTTGGCCCCCCGCATCCTGACCGTCACCAAAGGCTGGTCCGAAGCATATGGCATGTTTCTGGAGGGCGAGGCGGATATGGTGCTAAGCTATACAACATCCCCCGCCTATCACATCGTCGCCGAAGACGATGACACCAAATCCGCAGCCTCCTTTGAAGAGGGCCATTACATGCAGATCGAAGTCGCAGGTAAACTGGCCGCATCCGATCAGCCGGAATTGGCCGATGAATTTCTGGCCTTCATGACCTCGGATGCATTCCAGTCTATCATTCCCACAACCAACTGGATGTACCCTGCAAAATTTCCGGCGGATGGTCTGCCAGAGGGGTTCAAAACCCTGATCACCCCTGTGGACAGCCTGATTGTATCTGATGTGGAAGCCGAAAATATCCGTGAAGAAGCCCTTGCCGAATGGCTGACCGCGCTCAGCAAATAAAACCGGTGCGCCCTGCAGGTCTCCCAGCGGGTCTCCCTGTGGGCCTGTCTGTGTTCAAAGCCGTAACGGGCAGCGCCGCGCTTTTTGTGCTGCTGGTGCTGACTCTTGGCACCGTTATGGCGGTCTGGTCCCAAGCGACCTTTCAGCGGGGGCTGTCCCCCGCCGATTGGGCCGCAATCCGCTTTACCATTGTGCAGGCGCTTGTGTCTGCCAGCTTTAGCGTCGCCATCGCAATTCCCACTGCGCGGGCCTTGGCGCGGCGGAAATTTCGCGGACGCCAGTTGATGGTGGCCCTGTTGGGCGCCCCCTTTATCCTGCCTGCCATCGTAGCCGTTTTGGGCATCATTTCCATCTGGGGGCGCTCCGGCCTGATTTCAGACGGGTTAACCTCTTTCGGGCTGCAACCGCTGAACATCTACGGCTTTAGCGGCGTTGTGCTGGCCCATGTGTTTTTCAACCTGCCGCTGGCCACGCGCTTGATCTTGCAGGGCTGGATGTCGATCCCCTCCGAACATTTCCGCCTTGCGGCTGAACTGGGGTTCACCACGCGGGACGTGAACCGCCAGTTGGAACGCCCCATGTTGCGCGCCGCAATCCCCGGGGCATTCCTGCTGATTTTCCTGCTCTGCATCACCAGCTTTGCCGTGGCCCTGTCCCTTGGCGGAGGCCCGAAAGCCACCACCGTGGAACTGGCGATCTATCAGGCGTTGCGGTTTGATTTCGACCTGTCCAAAGCCGCCCTGCTGTCGATCATCCAGTTCGCCCTGTGCACCGCCACGGCTGCGGCCACGCTGACTTTCGCCCGCCCCACCGCGTTTTCGCTGGGGCTGGATCACCCGCCCGCCCGCTGGGACGGCACAGAAATCTACACCCGCCTGATCGACACCACCCTGCTGCTTGTCGTTGCCCTGTTCCTGTTCTCGCCGCTGGTCTCTGTCATTCTACGCGGCCTGCCACCGCTCTTGTCCCTGCCCCGCCAGGTCTGGCCCGCCCTGCTGAATTCCCTAAGCATCGCCATTCCCGCCGCGCTGATTGCAACCGCCATGGCACTGGCGCTGGCCGCATTCATCACCGAACTGTCCCGCCGCCGCAAAACCGCAGCCCTGTTGGAATCCATCGGGTTTCTGGCGCTTGCTGCCTCGCCTTTTGTGATCGGCACGGGGTTGTTTATTCTGCTGAACCCCGTGATCGACCCGTTCAAACTTGCCCTGCCCATCACCATCGCCGTCAACGCCACCATGTCCCTGCCCTTTGCCCTGCGGATCATCCTGCCCGCATTGCACCGCGCCGAAGATCACTACGGCCGTCTTGGCGCCTCCCTGGGGATGACGGGGTTCACCCTGTTTCGCATCGCCATCTGGCCACGCATCAAACGGGCCGCCGGTTTTGCGGCAGGTCTGTCGGCGGCGCTCAGCATGGGGGATCTCGGGGTGGTTGCGCTGTTTGCGCCGCCCGACTTTGCCACACTGCCCCTGACCATGTACCGTCTGATGGCCGCCTACCAGATGGACGCCGCTGCGGGAACCGCCCTGCTGCTGGTGGCCACATCCCTTGCCCTGTTCTGGGCCTTTGATCGCGGAGGTCGCCTTGACCATCACATTCGATAAGCTGACCCTGACACAGGGCGATTTCACCCTGCGCGCCGACCTACAGATCGAGGAAGGCCATAAGATCGCCTTGCTCGGCCCATCCGGTGGCGGGAAGTCCACACTGCTTTCGGCACTGGCAGGGTTCATTGACCCGACCGCGGGGCGCATCCTGTGGAATGGCGACGACATCAGCCAGACCATCCCCGCCAAACGCCCCGTCACCCTGCTGTTTCAGGATCACAACCTGTTCCCCCACCTGAGCGTGGCGCAAAACATCGGACTAGGGCTGCGCCCGAACCTGCGCCTGTCGGCCAACGAACACCGGATCGTGGCCGAGGCACTGGCCCGTGTCGGGCTGGACGGTCAGGGCGATAAACACCCCGCGCAACTGTCAGGCGGTCAGCAGCAACGTGTCGCCATCGCGCGGGCCTTGCTGCGGGACAAACCGATCCTGTTGCTGGATGAACCTTTTGCGGCCCTCGGCCCAGCGCTGAAACACGAAATGTTGGATCTGGTGGCGGAAATTGTGGATGCGGCCAATTCCACCCTGCTGATGGTCACCCACCAACCCGAAGACGCCCTGTGGATCAGCGATCAAACCGTCCTGATCGCTGAAGGTGAGGCCCACGCCCCCCAAGACACCAAAACCCTGATGGCCGACCCACCCGCGGTTCTGCGCGCCTATCTTGGAACTTGACACGTCCCGCATAGCGGGGTCTTTGGCGGCGATCCAGCACACAACCAAGGCGCTTTCCCAATGACACAAACGCGGCCCGTTATCGGCATTCTAACCTATGGGCGCGGTGACGTGGCCGTGGATAATTTCCACTACGATGACTATTACGCCAGCCCCGCATTCTACTCTGATGCAGTGCGCCGTGCGGGGGGGCTGCCAGTGCTTTTGGCACCGGGTGAACCCCATTTCGCAGACTGGCTGGATCTTGTAGACGGGTTTGTCTTTAGCGGCGGCACCGACATCGCCCCGCAGCATTACAACGGAGACGTAAACCACCCGAACCAGCTACAGGCATCCGCCGAGCGGGACGCCACCGAACTGGCGCTGTTCCAGTTGATCCGGGCCGAGGGCTCCATCCCCGCCCTGTTCATTTGCCGTGGCATGCAACTTTTGAACGTGGCACTTGGTGGCGATCTGCATCAACATATCCCCGACATCCAAGCCACCGACATCCACCGCGATGCCAAAGGCTGCTGGACCGTACAGCCCGTCGATGTGGAAAGCGGCTCCAAACTGGAACAGGTTATGGAAACCACCCAAGTGGCGACCTATTCCGGCCACCACCAGGCCGTGCGCACTGTCGCCACCGCCCTGACCGTTGTTGCCACCGCCCCCGATGGCATAATCGAGGCGCTGGAGGACCCGAAACACCCTTACTTCATCGGTGTTCAATGGCACCCCGAGGTCTCGGCCCATCAGGATATCAGCCAGCAAAACCTGTTCGACGGGTTGCTGAAAGCCGCGCGGATTTACAAGGCCGGCTCATAAATCTGTTCTAATCGGAAAACCCTGCGCGCGGCTCTGACCTTACACGCCTCCGGCGGGGATATTTGAAAAACAAAAAGGCTCTTTTTGGGACAAATATCCTCAGGGGGTTTGGGGGCAGAATGCCCCCTGCCACGCCAAACGCGTCCTCGCTTATGAAGCGACGTTCAGCAGGCCAAGACCTTCAAACCCGCCGACAACCGCGTCGACTGCGATAGTGGCAAGGATGATGCCCATCACGCGGCTGATCACGCTGGCACCTGTGTTGCCGATGAAGCGGTGAATCCATGACGCGGCAAGCAGCAACACCAGAGTGAACAGTAACACCACCACAAGCATGCCCGCCGTGATCGCCTGTTCGGATACGGATTGACTGTGGTTATCCGTCAACACAACCACCGCCAGCATTGCACCCGGAGATGCGATAGAGGGCATGGCCAGCGGGAATACCGCGCCTGCAAGGGGGTCGCCCTTAAAGGCTGCGATTTCGGCTTCGGATTTGGATTCGCCAAAGATCATCGTCAGCGCGAACAGGAACAGGATAATGCCGCCAGCCACTTCAAACGCCCCCAGACGCAGGCCGAGGCTTTCCATCAACACCTGACCGCCCGCCAGAAACGCCAGCAGCACCAGCCCTGCGATGCCGACTGCACGGATGGCAAGCAAACGGTGCAGATTAGAGGGTACGCGGGACGCTGCAAACAGGAACACAGGGATCGTGCCGACCGGATCGATAGACACAAAAAGCGTGATAAACTCACGAATAAGACTGCTCCAGTCGATAGAAATTTTCTTATCCTTTCCAATTCATTTCAAAGGCCGTTTCCGGCCAAATTCGATAGGGCCTAATGAGGCACCGAGCTGGAGAATATATTGATCACCAGAACACCCAGCACAATCAGCGAAATGCCGATGAACCCTGCCGTGTCGATGCGATCCCCGAACAACAGGGCGCCTGCTACGGTAACCACAGCCACTCCGGCGCCGGACCAGACCGCATAGGCAAGACCCACGGGAAAACTGCGCAGCACGATGGCCAGAAAATAGAACGAGACCCCATAGCTGACGGCCGTCAAGCAGACGTAGGGCCATTTGCTAAGCCCGTCGGACGCTTTTAACGACAATGTGCCCACCACTTCGGCGGCGATGGCTAAAATCAGATACACCCAGGTCATTGCTGCGGTCCTTTGGAAAGCTGGCGTAAAGCCTCGCTGACGGCCATGCCAGCGCTCATGGCGACATTCAGACTGCGGGCCTGTCCGAACATGGGCAGTTTGACCCGCGCAGGCACAAAATCATGCACCGCTTGGGGCACGCCAGCGCTTTCGCGGCCCATCAGGATCGTATCGCCCTGCCGGAATTCGAAATCCCACAGGGTTTGCTCTGCCCGTGTGGTCATCAGAACAATACGGCCCTTTCGCGGTGCGCTGGCAAAGGTTTCCCAACTGTCATGGCGCGTCATATCCGCGATATCCGCATAATCCATTGCCGCCCGTTTCAGGGTTTTGATCGACAGGGGAAAGCCGCAGGGTTCGATAATATCCAACGGCACGCCGAAACAGGCCGACAAGCGGATCATGGCGCCCAGATTGGGGGCGATATCGGGTTGATAGGCGGCAAGTCTCATGCCTGTGCGATAGGGTAAAAACGGGGCGAATGGAAGAGGACGAAATGTACCATCGGTGTTATTTCAGGCGGGATGCGATCTGCTCTGTCAGCCCGCCTGCTGTCCGGTTCATGGCCCGTCGGGACGAATTCAACCGTGCTCGGATCGGGACAGTGTTCTGGCATAGTCTTCAAGCTGGGAAGCAACGGTGCCCCAACCGGTGAAAAACCCCATGTCTTCATGGCTCTGGCGCGCCGCGCTGGACCGATGTCGGGCTGTGGCGGTGTACAGGGTTCCCCCTGCGCCATCGTCTTCGAATTCCACAATCGCGGTCATGAACGGATCTGGCGCGGGTTTCCAGCCTTCGCTGTAGGCATCCGTGAACACCAAACGCCGCTGCTCGACCACTTCTAGGTAGACGCCTTCGTTGGTCATCACAGTGCCGTCCACGTTGAAAACCGTATTGAACCGCCCGCCGACCCGCAGGTCTATTTCGCAGTCCTGTACCAGATGGGGTTTTGGAATGAAGAAATGTTTAATGTGTTCAGGCGTTGTCCAACAAGCCCAGACCAGCGATCGCGGTGCGGCAAGGGTTCGGGTGAAGGACAAATCAGTGTCTGGATCAAGGTTCATCGTCTCTCTCTTTCAGGATGGTGGCAACATAATCGTCAAGACGATCCAGCCTTGTGTTCCAGATTGTCTTTTGTGCGCTAAGCCAGTCTTGCGCCGGAATAAAAGCATCGGGCGCCAGTTCGCAGACCCGTACCCGACCCTCTTTGGCAGAGGTAATCAGGCCCGCATCTTCCAGCTTTTTCAGATGTTCCATAAGCGAGGGCAGCGCCATGGTTTGAACAGCAGTCAGTTCGCTGACACTTGCCCTGCCCCGCGCCAGCCGGCTTAGGATCGCGCGGCGGGTCGGGTTCGCAAGGGCGGAAAAGTAAAGGTCGAGACTGGATTCATACTTAGCCATTTCCCTAAGTAATCAGAAAACCTTGATCCGCGCAATAAAAAGTTAGGAAACTTCCTTAGTATTGGAATAAACTGCTCTGCGGGTCTGCACAGAACAGGCGTCAGGTGAATTTGCGGAACAATTTGGTCTGGTCGAACATGTCTTCCAACCGTTCCATCCGATCCTTGGTTTCGGTCCAGTTGCGATCCTGAATGGCAGCAATCACCGTTTCGATCAGCAACAAGGTGGTCGCCGCGGAATCCCAAGCGGAAGGCACAACAATGCGGCTGCTGAAACACATATCCGCCAATGTATGCACCGGAGAGCGCCACTGATCGGTGAACAGGATAATCTTGGCCCCCTTGGCATGGGCCATTTCCGCCAGCTTCAGGGTGTTGTTTTCATAACGGCGGTTGTCAAAGATGACAAAGACATCGCCTTCAGCCACATCCAGCAGGTAATGGGGCCATGCGTTGGATGTGGACTGGATGTGGGTGACATCGGCGCGGATTACTTGGGCGTGCAGGAACAGATATTCCGCCATCGTATGGGTAATGCGCCCGCCGACAATATAAAGCGCGCGTTCGGGATCGGCGATCAACCCGCAGGCGGCGTCAAAATCATCGGGGTCGATCTGGCCCAGCGTGTGGCGGATGTTGTCGATCACCGCGTCGGTAAAGCGGTTCAGCACATGGCCGGATGGCGCGCCCTCGGCCCATGTATCATGTTTGGCGATGGGGCTTTTCGCTTTGGCCTTCAGTTCTTCGCGCAGTTCGGTCTGGAATTCGGGATAGCCTTTGAAGCCCAGCTTATGCACCATCCGCGCCACGGTGGGGGCAGAGACATTCGCGTCTTTTGCCAAAGTGGCCAATGGCCCCAAGCCAGAGGCGGGATAGTTTTCAAGGATCGAATGGGCCAACTGCCGCTCTGCCCGCGTCAGAGAGTCGAACTCCCGCTGGATACGATCCGAGATTGTTGGCTGGCTTTCAGGCATGCTGACCCTTTTTGATGACTAATATTACATCGTAACGCGTTGTGTTGTTTTTTGTTACACAATTCTGTTGACAGAATCCGTTTTGCGCAAGAGGTTTAGCACAAACAGGGAAGATAAATTTGTGATGACGGCCAAAGACGATCCATCTGTGGTGCAAGTGTTGAACGGGGGCGGTGCCAGCGCGGTGGTGTTGGTCTGTGAACATGCCTCGTCTTTTATTCCCGACGATCTGAACCATTTGGGGCTGGCCGAAGCCGACCGCCTCAGCCATGCGGCGTGGGATCCGGGGGCTTTGGCTGTGGCGGAAATTCTGGCCCAGCGGCTGGATGCAAAGCTGGTGGCAAGTCGGATCTCGCGGTTGGTTTATGACTGTAACCGCCCGCCCAGCGCGCCGGATGCCATGCCCGAACGTTCAGAGGTTATCGTGGTGCCGGGCAATGTTGCGCTGGACAGTGCCGCACGGGACCAGCGCATCACCCGTTATTACCAGCCATTTCTTGCAGCAGTGCGTGACACCATGCAGGCAACGCAGCAGCCGATCCTTGTAACGGTCCACAGCTTCACCCCGATCTATCACGGCGCACATCGCCCAGTGGAAATCGGAATTTTACATGACAGTGATACGCGGCTGGCCGATGCCATGTTAAAAGCCGCCAATGGCAGCCCCTTGGACGTGCGCCGCAATGCGCCTTACGGGCCGGAGGACGGCGTCACCCACACTTTGAAAGAGCATGCGATTGCCCGGGGCTTTGCCAATGTGATGCTGGAAATCAGAAACGATCTGATTGCAACGGCACCACAACAGGCCGATATTGCTGCCATCATCGGCGACTGGCTGGAAGCGGCGGTTTTGGAACTGGATCAAAAGGGACAGACGACATGCGCGGGATAGCTTACGGATATATTCACGCAGTGGATGCGGTGAATTACCGGATTGGCCGCATCATGATGTATGGCATCTTTGCGCTGATGGGCATTTTGCTCTGGTCCTCGATCAGCAAGACGTTTTTCCTGCCCTCCCTCTGGACGCTGGAAATGGCGCAATTCTGCATGGTGGCCTATTATATTCTGGGCGGCCCCTATTCGATCCAGTTGGGATCAAACGTGCGGATGGATTTGCTGTACGGGGAATGGTCCCTGCGCCGAAAGGCCTGGACCGACCTGATCACCGTGCTGTTCCTGATCTTTTATCTGGCCGTTATGATCTATGGCGCGGTCAGTTCCACCGCCTATTCCCTTGGCTATTGGGGAACCGAGCCGTTCTCTTTCTTTGGCGGGCTTGTCACCGGAGCCGAAGAAATCGGTCGCGCTGAACGGTCATCGTCGGCGTGGCGGCCCTATTTGTGGCCGATCAAAACCATCATGATATTGGGGCTGACCCTGATGTTACTGCAATGCGTATCCGAGCTGTTGAAAGACGTGCTGCGGCTTAAAGGCGAAGAAATCTGATGTCTTATGAATTAATCGCTACATTGATGTTCTCATCCATGATGCTGATGCTGTTGACCGGCCAGCGGGTGTTTGGCGCGATCGGCTTTATCGCCGTTGTCGCGGCCCTGTTGCTTTGGGGTGACAAGGGCGGGTTTGATATCGGGTTTTCGGCCAGTATGAAGCTGATGAAATGGTATCCGCTGCTGACCCTGCCAATGTTTATCTTCATGGGCTATGTGCTGTCGGAATCCAAAATCGCCGATGATCTGTACAGAATGTTCCACGTCTGGATGGGCGGCCTGCGCGGCGGGCTGGCCATCGGGACCATTGGCCTGATGGTGCTGATTTCCGCCATGAACGGCCTGTCTGTTGCAGGTATGGCCATCGGGTCCACCATCGCCCTGCCAGAGCTGTTGAAACGGGGCTATGACAAAAGGATGGTCACGGGGGTGATCCAGGCGGGATCATCGCTGGGCATCCTTGTACCGCCTTCGGTGGTGCTGGTGCTTTACGCGATGATCGCGCGCCAACCTGTGGGCCAGTTGTGGCTGGCCGGGGTTGTGCCAGGCCTGATGATGGCGGGGATGTTTATCGCCTATATCGTGATCCGCTGTCGGATGAACCCGTCTTTAGGGCCAATTCTGGATAGATCCGAACGGGATATGCCCCGCGAGGAGAAGCTGAAACTGCTTTGGGCGGGTGTGCTGCCCATCGGGATTTTCGCGGTGATGATGGTGCCGTTTGTGAACGGCTGGACATCATTGGTGGAAAGTTCGGCCATTGGCGCGCTGGCAGCCTTTGCGGCGGCAGTTCTAAAGGGGCGTATGACCCGCGAGGTGTTTGAAAACTCGGTTCGCAACACCCTTGGCATCACCTGTATGTTCATGTGGATCATTCTGGCCGCCCTTGCCTTTGGCGCCGTGTTTGACGGTCTGGGCGCGGTCAAAGCCATTGAAAGCGTCTTTACCGAGAAACTGAACCTCAGCCCGTGGATGATCCTGATCCTGATGCAGCTTAGCTTTATCCTGATGGGGACGTTTCTGGACGACACGGCCATGCTGGTTATCGTCGCCCCGCTCTACGTGCCGCTGGTCGGAGAGTTGGGCTTTGATCTGATCTGGTACGGTATCCTTTACACGATCACCACGCAGATTGCCTATATGACACCGCCCTTTGGCTATAACCTGTTCCTGATGCGCGCCATGGCCCCGCCTGAAATCTCGATCCGTGATATTTACGCCTCCATCACCCCGTTTGTTCTGGTGATGATTCTGGCATTGGTGCTGGTGATGGTCTTCCCGCAAATCGCCACATGGCTGCCGAATTTCGTTTACAACTAACCCAAAGAGCCGTGCCAAACGGCCTCACCCACCCAAAAGGAGAGAAAACATGACAACAAGACGTAAGTTTATTCAGGGCGCCGCGGTTGCCCCCGCTGCTGCGCTTGCAACGCCCGCGCTGGCCCAAAGCACCATCAAATGGCGGATGCAGACCTATGCCGGTGCTGCATTGGCCGAGCATGTAATCGTGCCTGCCATTGAAATGTTCAACAAGATCGCAGGCGACCGCATGCAGATCGAATTGTTCTTTGCCGACCAGCTGGTCCCGACGGGCGAGCTGTTCCAAGCCATGCAGCGCGGCACTATCGACGCTGTGCAGTCCGATGATGACTCTATGGCCTCCCCGACCGAAGTGACCGTATTTGGCGGCTACTTCCCCTTCGCCAGCCGCTATTCGCTGGATGTGCCTGTGTTGTTCAACCAATACGGCCTGAACGAAATCTGGGACGAAGAATATTCCAAAGTCGGCGTGAAGCACATTTCAGCAGGCGCATGGGATCCCTGCCATTTCGCCACCAAAGACCCGATCCGCAGCCTTGAAGACCTTAAAGGCAAGCGCATCTTCACCTTCCCGACAGCGGGCCGCTTTATGTCCCAGTTCGGCGTGGTTCCTGTGAACCTGCCTTGGGAAGACATCGAAGTTGCCGTTCAAACAGGCGAACTCGACGGGATCGCATGGTCGGGCATCACCGAGGATTACACTGTTGGCTGGGCCGATGTGACCAACTACTTCCTGACCAACAACATTTCAGGCGCTTGGGCCGGGTCTTTCTTTGCCAATATGGACCGCTGGAACGAACTGCCGGAAGACCTGCAAGCCCTGTTCCGTGTATGCTGTGACCAATCCCACTACTATCGTCAGTGGTGGTACTGGGGCGGCGAAGCAGACCTGCGCGTCAACGGTCCGAAAATGGAACTGACCTCTATTCCCGACGCGGAATGGGCAACGGTTGAAACCGCGGCACAGGATTTCTGGGAAGAGATCGCAGCCGAGTCCGACACCAAACGCCGGGTTGTGGATATCATCAAGAAATACAACGCCGACATGGTTAAAGCAGGTCGCCCGTACCGCTACACCTGATCCTGAGCCAAATCATCTTTCGAGGGCGGCGTCCTGCCGCCCTCGGTCCCATTTGAAAGTGGAAACACCATGCCTGCGACCCTAAGTTTTGATGACCTCAAATCCCGCGTATCAGACGGAACCGTTGATACCGTTCTTGTCTGTTTTGTGGATATGCAAGGCCGCCTGATGGGCAAGCGCTTCCACGCGGTCAATTTTGTGGAAAACTCCTATAAGGAAACCCACTGCTGTAATTACCTGCTGGCCACCGATCTGGAAATGGCCACCCCCGACGGCTATGCGTCCACCAGTTGGCAAAGCGGCTATGGTGATTACGTCATGAAGCCCGATCTGGACACCATCCGCCCTGTGCCCTGGCTGGACGGCACGGCTATGGTGCTGTGCGATATACTGGATCACCACGGCGCACCCGTATCCCATTCCCCCCGCGCCATGCTGAAAAAGCAGATCGCCCGCCTGAAAGAGCTGGGCTTTGATGCGATGATGGCGACCGAACTTGAATTCTTTCTGTTCGAAAACACGCTGGACGAGCTGCGCAAGGACGGGTTCCGCACCCTGAAACCGATCAGCGGCTATAACGAAGATTATCACATCTTCCAGACCACCAAGGAAGAGGGCATCATGCGCCCGATCCGCAACCATCTGTTTGCGGCGGGTCTGCCCATTGAAAATTCCAAAGGCGAAGCCGAGGCAGGACAGGAAGAGCTGAACATCCGCTATTCCCCCGCGCTTGATTGTGCCGATTACCATTCCATCGCCAAACACGCGATCAAGGAAATAGCCTGGCAGAACGGCCATGCGGCGACCTTCCTGCCAAAATGGCATAAAGACCGTGTAGGGTCTTCTTCGCACGTGCATCAATCCCTGTGGAAAGACGGCGAAGCGGCCTTCTTTGACGAGGACCGCCCGTTGGGCATGTCCGAAATGATGAGCCACTACATGGCAGGCCTGATCGCCTATGCGCCGGATTACACCTATTTCCTTGCGCCTTATGTGAACAGCTACAAACGTTTTGCCAAAGGCACTTTCGCGCCGACCAAAACCGTCTGGTCCGTAGACAACCGCACCGCAGGTTTCCGTCTGTGCGGCGACGGCACCAAAGGCATCCGCGTGGAATGTCGCATCGGCGGGTCCGACCTGAACCCCTATCTGGCACAGGCCGCCATGCTGGCCGCCGGGATAAAAGGGATCGAGGATAAGATGACACTGGCCCCCGCCACCAAAGGCGATGTCTACGAAGACGCCAAGGCCGCCGACATCCCGCAAACCCTGCGCGACGCCACAGAGCTGCTGCGCAAATCAACGTTCCTGCGCGAGGTAATGGGGGACGACGTTGTCGATCACTACACCCGCGCAGCGGAATGGGAACAAGAAGAATTCGACCGTGTTGTAACCGATTGGGAAATCGCACGGGGCTTTGAAAGGGCTTAATCCATGACTATCAAATGTATCTCTCCCATTGACGGGTCGGTCTATGCCGAACGGGAAACCCTGTCGCGCGCAGATGCGGATGCCGCAGTTGCGCGGGCGAAATCCGCACAGGCAGAATGGGCCGCACGCCCCTTGGCAGACCGTATCGCACTGGTGGAAGCAGGCGTTGCCGCTGTTGGCGCGATGAACGATGAAATCGTTCCCGAAATCGCATGGCAAATGGGTCGTCCCGTACGCTATGGCGGTGAATTCGGCGGCTTTAACGAACGGGCCAGCTATATGGCCAGCATCGCCCAAGAAGCACTCGCCCCGATCGAAGTGGAAGATTCCGACGCCTTTCGCCGCGTGATCAAACGGGTGCCGCACGGGTTGGTTCTGGTGGTTGCCCCTTGGAACTATCCCTATATGACCGCCATCAACACCGTGGCCCCTGCCCTGATCGCAGGCAATGCGGTGATGCTGAAACATGCGTCGCAAACCCCGCTGGTGGGCGAACGTATGGCGAAGGCTTTCCACAGCGTTGGCATTCCCGAAGATGTGTTCCAGAACGTGTTCCTCGATCACCAAACCACGTCTGACCTGATCGCGGACCGCGCCTTTGGTTTTGTGAACTTCACCGGCTCTGTTGGTGGGGGCAAGGCAATGGAACAGGCGGCAGCAGGTACGTTTACGGGCATCGGTCTGGAACTGGGCGGCAAAGATCCCGGCTATGTAATGGAAGACGCCAATCTTGACGCTGCCGTGGACACACTGATTGACGGTGCGATGTTCAATTCTGGCCAGTGCTGCTGTGGCATTGAACGGATTTACGTCCACGAGTCCCTGTTCGACGCTTTTGTCGAAAAGGCCGTGGCGATTGTGAAGGGCTACAAGCTGGGCAATCCGCTGGAGCAGGACACCACCATCGGCCCTATGGCCCATGTGCGGTTCGCCGACGAGGTCCGTGCCCAGACTGCTGAAGCGGTTGCCGCCGGTGCGAAGGCGCATATCGACCCCGCAGATTTCCCCATGGACGGTGGCGCCTATCTGATGCCGCAAATCCTGACCAATGTGACCCATGACATGCGCGTCATGCAGGACGAAAGCTTTGGCCCCGTGGTTGGCATCATGTCCGTCAAGGACGACGCCGAGGCAATTGCCCTGATGAATGACAGCAGCTTTGGCCTGACCGCATCCCTGTGGACCCAGGACACAGCACGCGCTGAAGCCATTGCCGACCAGATCGAAACCGGCACCGTGTTCATGAACCGCGCAGATTACCTCGATCCCGGCTTGTGCTGGACGGGCTGCAAAGATACTGGGCGCGGCGGTGGCTTGTCCGTGATCGGCTACCACAACCTGACCCGACCAAAATCCTACCATCTGAAAAAGGCCTGAGCCAATGTCTCTGACTGCAAATTGGTCCTATCCGACCGCTATCCGTTTCGGCGCTGGCCGAATCGCTGAAATCGCCGATGCCTGCGCTGTTGCCGGTATCAAAAAGCCCTTGTTGGTGACCGACAAGGGCCTGTCCTACCTGCCCATCACCCAATCCACGCTTGATCTGCTGGAAGCCGCTGGTCTGGGCCGTGCCATGTTCGCCGATGTGGACCCGAACCCGACCGAAATCAACGCCGAAGCAGGTATCAAAATGTACCGCGACGGGGGCCATGACGGTGTGATCGCCTTTGGTGGCGGCTCGGGGCTGGATCTGGGCAAGCTGGTGGCCTTTATGGCAGGGCAAACCCGTCCGCTTTGGGATTTTGAAGATATTGGCGATTGGTGGACCCGCGCCGACGCAGATGCCATAGCGCCGATTGTGGCTGTGCCGACCACGGCTGGCACAGGGTCCGAAGTGGGCCGTGCATCCGTGATCACCAACAGCGTGACCCATGAGAAAAAGATCATCTTCCACCCGAAATTCCTGCCGACGGTGGTGATTTGCGATCCCGAACTGACCGTCGGCATGCCACCAATGATCACCGCGGGCACTGGCATGGATGCTTTCGCCCACTGCCTTGAGGCGTTCTGCTCGCCCCATTACCACCCCATGTCACAAGGCATGGCGCTGGAAGGGATGCGGCTGGTCAAAGAGAACCTGCCCATCGCCTATAAAGACGGCACCAACATCGAGGCCCGCGCCCATATGATGTCTGCCGCTGCCATGGGGGCGACGGCCTTTCAAAAAGGTCTCGGCGCGATTCACGCCATGTCCCACCCGATCGGCGCAGTGCATCACACCCACCACGGCACGACAAATGCGGTGGTTATGCAACAGGTGTTGCTGTTAAACCGCCCTGTGGTCGAAGAACGTCTGGCCCAAGCCGCTGCCTATCTGGGTATCGAAGGCGGGTTTGACGGGTTCTATGCCTATGTGGGTGAATTGAACGCCTCGCTCGGGATTCCGGCAAATCTGACGGAACTTGGCGTCAAAGACCCTGACATCGACGCGCTTGTGGCTTCGGCTTTGCAAGACCCGAGCTGTGGTGGCAATCCTGTCACCCTGACCAAAGAAAATGTAACCGCTTTGTTCAACGCCTGCCTGTAAAGGCACGCCGCTTGCGGGCCTGACATCCGTTAGGCCCGCGATTCTTTTTGGCTGACTCCGGCCGTTTACCCCCCGACTCGCGCTGCAAAACCGCGCGAACCTGTGGGGGTGCGCTGTCCTTTAAGGATAGTTTTTCACGCAAAGTGTACAATCCCGCAACACTGTGAAAAAAAAGTTGCCTCAGCCAACACACAGCCCATAAGTCGCAGTCTGCGGCCTAAAGTCCGCTAGACGAATACTAAACCTATGTGTAATACCCGCCAAGACTGTCTGGAATCCCTTTTGGACAGACCCAGTTAACAAGCCCGCCGGACAGTCGGGCCTGGCAAGGAGAAAAGCACGTGTCTCATGCTGATGAACCCG
>JAXMOF010000077.1:0-17694 GCA_034670045.1 Amylibacter sp.
GTTCATTGGCTTCAGCGCGTTGATGGATTTTTCCCGTGCATGGTCTTCGTCCACTTCAACGATGAACATATGTTCCTGATATTTGTCCCAATGGCCCGATGCTTCCCACAATTTGCGGTCCACAACCTGCGGGGTGTTCACCTCAACATAACCGCCAGCCCGCTGTTTGCGGCGCATGTAATCCTGAAGAGTTGTATAGATGCTCCAGCCGTTCGGGTGCCAGAAAATCTGGCCCGGAGCCTCTTCTTGCATGTGGAACAGGTTCATTTCGCGGCCAAGCTTGCGGTGGTCCCGTTTGGCGGCCTCTTCCAGCATCAAAAGATGGGCTTTCAGGTCGTTCTTGTTCTTGAAGGCCACGCCGTAGATCCGTTGCAGCATGGCGTTGTTGGAATCGCCACGCCAATAGGCACCCGCCACGGACATCAGTTTGAAACTGTCACCCGGAACCTGACCTGTGTGTTGCAAATGCGGACCGCGACACAGATCCTGCCAGTCGCCGTGCCAGTACATGCGCAAAGGCTCATCACCCGGAATGGCGTCGATCAGTTCAACTTTATAAGGCTCGTTATTGTCCTTGTAGAACTGCACCGCGCGGTCGCGGTCCCAGGCTTCTGTGGTCACAGGCTCGCGTTTGTTGATGATCTCGCGCATTTTCTTTTCAATCGCGCCGAGGTCTTCGGGGGTGAAGGGCTCTTCGCGGTCGAAATCGTAATACCAGCCGTCTTTGATAACGGGGCCGATGGTGACTTTTACATCAGGCCAGATTTCCTGCACGGCGCGGGCCATGATATGGGCGCAATCGTGACGGATCAGTTCCAGCGCCTGTGCGTCGTCCTTGATGGTGTAAATCGCAAAATCCGCATCCGCATCAATGCTGCGGGACAGGTCGCGGTGTTCGCCGTTCACGGAACAGGAAAACGCGGCTTTGGACAGGGATTTGGAAATGTCGGCCGCGACCTCTGCGCCGGTGATACCGGCAGGGTAAACGCGTGCTGCGCCGTCGGGAAGTGTAAGGGTAATGTCGGCCATCTTTTGGCTTCTCCATCATTTTGGCGCCTACGAAACGCCCGGTTGCGGTTATGTTGCGCGTGTGATGAAGTTTTGTCTGGGGATTGTCAAGTTGTGGAAAATCACAAGGGCAATGCTTGCGCCGAGGCTTTGCCTGAGGCAGACCTGACACAACAGTTTTATAAAGGCCAGTTTTGTGCCCCAACCCCGCCCTCTCTGGCTGATCCTTGCCCCTGTCATTTTTTTGCTGCTGTGGTCGGGGGGCTACACCGTGGCCAAAATCGGCCTGCAATATGCGCCGCCTTTGACCCTGCTGCTGCTGCGGTTCGGCTTTGTGGTGCTGATCATGGCGGTGCTGTTTGTGGTGCTGCGCCCGCCTTTGCCGCAGACGCGGGCGGGATGGCTGCATCTGGCGATTGTCGGGGTGCTGATCCAGACGGTTTATTTCGGCTTCAGTTATATGGGGTTTGTGAACGGCATTGCGGCGGGCACATTGGCGTTGATCATGTCGTTGCAGCCCATCGTTGTGGCCCTGATTGCGCCGCGCTGGACCGGAGAGCGGATCGGCTGGCGGCAATGGGGCGGGCTGGCTCTGGCGCTTTTGGGCACGGCCGTAGTGATTGTGGCGCGGCTGGATATCGGGCCTGCGCCTGTGCTGGGGTTTGTTTTTGCCACTTTGGCGCTGGCGGGGATTGTGATGGGCAGCCTGTGGGAAAAGCGGTTCGGGCAGCAGCATCATCCGGTGACGGCCAATCTGGTCGGCTACAGCGCGGGGCTGGTCTGTTTGTTGCCTTTTGTGGCTGCGCAGGGTTTGGGCCATGTCAGCTGGACCGCGCCGTTTATCTGGTCGCTGGGCTATCTGGTGATCGGCAACTCGGTCATCGCGGTCGGATTGCTTCTGGCGATGATCCGCGCTGGCGAAGTGGCGAAAGTCTCGGCGCAATTGTTTCTGGTGCCCCCTGTGGCTGCGGTGATGGCGTGGTATGCACTGGGCGAACACATGCCCGCGCTGGCGTGGCTGGGGCTGGTGCTGGCTGGCTTGGGGGTGTTTATCGCAACGCGAAAAGGTAGGCCCCCGCTTTAGCAGGCCGGATTTGACAGATCGACTCAGGCGTGGGTAGAGTGATTTATATTTTATTCTATTTTAGCTGTACATTGAGGGATCATGCCTGATTTTGCCACGGACCCGCCGCCCCCTGAAAAGAAACCCGCAAGAAGCTATTCGGCGCTGCGGCCGTCCAAGCTGATCGTGGAAATCGGTGCGGCAGCGGTATGCGTGCTGCTCGTTGCTGTATGCGGCTTGCTGGTGGTGGATCAGATACGCAATTGGACAAGCGAGCACTATCGTCTGGCGCAGGTTGAACGTCGCGATTTTTACTGTGCCAGACATTTTGATGACGCTAAGGATTTGCCCGACAACGCTACTGATATTCAAAGGGCCGAATATGAGGTGCAAAAACTGCTGGAGACCGCACGGATGCGCGCATTGCCGACCGATAGTCTGGGGAAGCTGAGTAACTTTTTGTTATGCGCCAAAGTATCGAAGGTTTCGCTAAGTACGGTCGAAATCACCGAGACTGTCGGCGTAGGTCAGGTGGCTGCCTTGAAAACCGTTGAAAATGTAGAAGAACTGCGGGGGCGGTTGAAGGGTGTTAAAGCGGCGGTCAGGCGGTTTCCCGACACGATTTATCAGGAACAAGACCGGATTCTGCTGGCCTTGCGGGTGTCTGTCGAAGAACAGGTCGATCCGGTTCAAGTCGCAGATATTGACCCCGGTGATAGCAATCGCTGGCTGATTGTTGCGGGCGCCGATCAGTCAGATGAAGCAGCTTTAGCGGAAGTAAAACGGTTGAAAGCTCTGGTGGACGAACTGCCCGATAATTTGAAAACTACGAAACCGTCACCACAGATTTATCGGATCAGGTCATGGCGGCGAACGGCTGTGCCTTTTAAAAGCCAAGCGACTGCCAGGGCCGCGCTGGAGATCTTGTTGCCCAAACTGCCCTATGGCGGGTATCTGCGCGCTGAGGCGCAATGGTGCCCTGATGCGACCGCAGGCACATCTATTGTCACAGGGAATGGCAGCACTTCTGTGACCAAATGCGGCCCATAATCCGCCCTGCCGACGCATTGATGTTGAGGGTTTCGTAAAATTCGTGCATGCGGATTGTATGACAACACTTATATTCAACAAACCATTCAATGTTCTGTCGCAATTCACATCCGAAGGCGGGCACCGATCGCTGGCTGAGTTCATCAAAGTCCCTGCGGTCTATGCCGCCGGACGGCTGGACCGTGACAGCGAGGGGCTTCTTGTGCTGACCGACGACGGGGTTTTGCAAAACAAAATCTCCTCTCCGAAATACAAAGCACCCAAAACCTATTGGGCGCAGGTCGAAGGCATCCCCGATGATGCCGCTATCAGGGCCTTGCGCGCAGGGGTCGAACTGAAAGACGGCATGACCCGTCCTGCCGAATGCGACATGATGAAAGAGCCTGCGGGTCTTTGGCAACGCGACCCGCCCGTGCGCTATCGCAAAAGCATTCCCGATAGCTGGATCCGCCTGACAATCCGCGAAGGGCGCAACCGTCAGGTGCGGCGGATGACAGCGGCGGTGGGTTATCCTACATTGCGGTTGATCCGCTACCGTGTCGGGGACTGGACCATCGACGGGGTGGAAAACGGCACGTGGAAAGAAGTGCAGGTTTAAGAGGGCAAAATGGCTGAGTATCTAAACGCAAACGGACGGCGCATCGCCTATCACAAGCTGGACGGCAACGGGCCGGGCGTGGTGTTTCTGGGCGGGTTCAAATCAGATATGGACGGCACCAAGGCGGTCTTTCTGCAAGACTGGGCGCACGCTCAGGGCCGGGCTTTTTTGCGGTTCGATTATTCGGGCCACGGGCAAAGTTCGGAAGCCTTCACGGATGGCTGCATCGGGGATTGGGCGGCAGATGCGCTGGCGGTTCTGGATCAGTTAACCGAAGGTCCGCAGGTTCTGGTGGGCAGTTCCATGGGGGGCTGGATGTCCCTGCTGACTGCACGGGCTCGCCCCGAGCGGATTAAAGGACTGGTCGGCATCGCGGCCGCGCCTGATTTCACCGAAGACAGCATGTGGGCCGGATTTTCCGAGGCACAAAAGGCTGAAATGGCTGCAACGGGTCGGGTCGAACTGCCCTCTGATTACGACGACGGCCCCTATGTGATTACCCGAAAACTGATCGAGGACGGGCGCAACCAACTGGTGCTGCGCAGCCCCTTGTCCCTGCCGTTTCCGGTGCGCTTGTTGCACGGCACAGCGGATGTGGATGTGGCCATGTCAGTGCCGCTGCGGATTGTGGAGCATGTGGCCTGTGACGATCTGCGGCTGACCTTTGTCAAAGGCGCGGACCACCGGTTTTCGGATGATGCCTGCCTGAAAATGATCACAGATGCAGTCACAGAGGTCAGCCAATGAATGTAAGTCAAGCCGTCGCGCAGCGCCGATCCTGCCGCGCCTTTCTGGATACTGAAATAAACGTGGATACAGTGCGCGATGTGCTGGTCAAAGCGGCGCGCGCGGCCTCGGGGGGGAATGTACAGCCGTGGCGTGTGGTGCTGCTGTACGGCGCGCGGATGGCGGAATTCAAGGCGGAAATGGCGGAACGTTCAGCCAAGGGTCTGGTGGATACGCCGGAATATCCCGTCTATCCGCAACCCCTGAAAGAACCCTATCGCAGCCAGAGGTTTGCGGTTGGCGAAACCATGTATGCCCAGCTTGGCATTCCGCGTGACGATAAAATGGCACGGCTGAAATGGTTCGCCAATAACTACCAGTTCTTTGGCGCCCCCGTCGCGGCATTTCTGTTTGTGGATCGCGACATGGGCGCGGCGCAATGGACCGATCTGGGCGGCTATCTGGCAAATGTGATGCTGCTGCTGGAAGAGGCGGGTCTTGCATCCTGCCCGCAGGAGGTCTGGTCAACGCAACATAAATTTGTCAGCGGCTTTGTGAATGCCCCGGCCGAGGAAATGCTGTTTGCGGGCCTGTCAATCGGTCTGCCCGATACGGCCCACCCTGTGAATGACTTTATGACCACACGCGCCGAACCGGAAGTCTGGCTGCGCGACGCGTGATCCTGTCAGCTGCGGCGCGTCTTGCGCTGCACCACTGCGGCCAAAATCAGGGCAATCAACAGGGTTGCCAGCAATGAAACCAGTAAAACCGCAAGCGATTGCGCTGTTGGTGATAGTGCGCCAAGGGTGGAGAGGTTCAACGCGTTAAACAGCCCTGTGATCCAGGCAGCAACCCCGCCCGTTGTAATTTGCACGCCGATGGTGGCGGTCAGCAGGGTCAGGCAAATCAGGCTTGCCCCCCAAATCACCAGACGCTGGCCAAAGGCGGGGTGTCGGCCAAAACCGATGCGGCGATAAGACGTGAACAGACGGGCGAGGTCTTGTTGCACGATCAGCAAGGACGGCACGACCAACAGCACCAAGAACAGCCCGACACCCAGACCGTAACACAGGGTGATAACGGTCGGCTTCAGGAATTCGGCCTGACGGGAGCCCTCGTACAACAAGGGGAAAAGGCCCAGAACAGTGGTCAGGGTGGTCAGCAAAACAGGGCGCAGCCGGTCTACGGCGGCATCCACAATGGCGGGATAAAGCCCGCGGGTTCTGGAATAGTCATCCACGGTGGACACCAGCACAATACTGTCATTGATGATGATCCCCGACATGCCAATCAGTCCCACAACCGAGAACATGGACAGTGACACGCCCCAAGCATAATGCCCGTAAATCGTGCCGATCAACCCGAAGGGGATCACGGCCATCACCACCAAGGGCCGTGTCCAACTGGCAAAAATCCACGTCAACGTCAGGTAAATCCCCAACAGACACAGGCCAAAGCCCATCATGGCATCGGACAGGAATTCCTGCTCCTGCTCCGCAAGCCCGCCCATGCGCCATTCCACCCCCAGATCCGCAGCGATTTTAGGCATGATCACGTCACGCAGTTGGGTTTCAATAAAGGCGGCGCGGTCCGGATCGTCTTCGGAAATTTCTCCGGTTACGGCAATCAAACGGATGCCGTTTTCCCGCCGCACGGTGGAAAAGCCAACGCTGGTATCGACGCTGACCACATCGGACAGGGGAACATAGGTGCCAGAAGGCGTGCGCAGACGGGTTTTATCCAGAAAATCGGCGGTCAGTTCAGATTCGGGCAGGCGCACAGTGATTTCACCCGTGCGGACACCAATAGGAAAGCTGGCAGCTTCTATCCCGTTCAGACGATTGCGCAATTCACGCCCGATGGCATCAATTGTAAAGCCAAGGGACTGGCCCTGCGGGGTTAATTCCAGAACCAGTTCGTCTTTGTCATAGGCTAGATTATCCTCAACCGCAGAGACTTCGGGGTATTGGCTGACGGCGGTTTTCAGCGCCTCGGAGGCGCGTTTCAACGTGTCTGCCTCTGCGCCGTAAATCTGAATGTCCAGACTGTCCCCCCCGGGGCCGGAGCGCCAGCCGCGAAAGCTGACGGTTTCGGCTAGGGGGTGTTCGCGCACATTGGCCTGAATGGCGGCGACCAGTTCAAATGATGTATAAGGGCGGCTGTCTGCGTCGATCAATTCCACAGCGATTGATCCCAATTGATCCGCGTCTTTGGTGTCTGACCCCGAAAGCCCGCGCCCCGTATTGCCGCCGACCTCTGCCAGAACATAGGTGACGGGGTTGATGCCGTATTTTTCTTCGTATTGGGCAGCCGTGTCGGTTACAGCACGCTGCAATTCACGCACCATATCCAGCGTATCGGCCCGCTTTGCGCCCGACAACATGGCCACATTGCCTGAAATTGACGCCTGTTCAGGGGCATTGAAGAACCGCCAGCGGACCTCGCCTGACAGGAACAAAGCGGATTGTATAGCCAGCAAAACCACCACACCCGCAAGCACCGGATAGCGCAGTACCAGCACCCAATTGACGAAGCGGCGGAACAGGGTTTGGCGGAACCAGTCAAACCCCTTGTTAAATGTGGTCGAGGGCCAGTCATACCAGCGCTGGCGGTCAATCGCGGCAAGCGCGTGGGACATGTGATTGGGCAGGATGATGAAACATTCCACCAAAGAGGCCATCAGCACCACGATCACCGTAAACGGAATATCCGCAATCATTGTGCCAAACCGCCCGCCCACAGCCGTTAGCGCGAAAAAGGCGATGACGGTAGTGATCGTGGCCGAAAACACTGGCGCTGCCATGCGTTTGGCGGCATTTTCAGCGGCGGTGACAGGGGGCTCGCCCAAGGTGCGGGCGCGGTAATCGGCGTGTTCGCCCACCACAATGGCATCGTCCACCACAATGCCAAGGGTGATGATCAACCCGAACAGGGACACCATATTGATGGTCAACCCAAAGGCATACATCAGCGCAATGGCCGCAAACATCGCCACAGGAATCCCCGCCGCCACCCAGAATGCCGTGCGCGCATTAAGAAAGATGAACAACAGCAGAACCACCAGCCCCAGTCCCATCAAACCGTTGTCCACAAGGATGTTCAGACGATCGGTGATTGCCTGCGCACGGGTGCGGATCAGTTCAATTGTAACACCTTCGGGTAGGCTCAGTTGCATTTCGTTGGCAACCTGTTGCACCTGATTTTGCATCTGGATGGCATCGCCCTGATCCGCACGATCCACGCGGATCGACACGGCAGGATTGTTGGCTACATAATAGCTGCGGTTGCGGGCAACGCCCTCTACCACAACATCAGCCACATCGCCGACCCGCAGTTTCGAGCCGTCCGGATTTGATCGCACAACCACGTTTTGCACCTGATCCGCGCTGCGCTTTTCCACGCCTGTGCGCACGCGGGCCGCGCCCCCTGCCACATCGCCTGCGGGATCGGTTTCGGCCTCTTCTGCGATGGCGGCGGCGATCTGGGCAAGGGTTACATCGTGGCGGATCAGGGAAAATTCAGGCGCGTTTACCACAATTTCAGGGGCTGCCACGCCGCGAATTGTGGTGCGGGTCACGCCGACGCGGAACAGGCGGGCGGCGAATTCATCGGCAAAACGGCCCAGTTGATCCGTGGATACAGGGCCGGAAATCACCACATCCGTCACCCGATCCCGCCACGCGCCGCGCCGGATCGTGGGTTCATCCGCGCCTTCGGGCAGGTTGGTCACCGCATCGACGGCGGATTTTACGTCATCGGCGGCGCGCCCCATATCCCAGTCGGGTTCAAATTCCAACTGGATGCGGGCACTGCCCTGCGTGGCCGAACTGGAGGTGCTTTCGATGCCTTCGATTGCCAGAAGCGCAGGTTCCAGAACCGATACAATGCCGTTGTCCACATCTTCAGGTCCGGCGCCGTCCCAACTGACGCCGACAGTGATGCTGTCGATGATCACATCGGGAAAAAACTGCGAGCGGATTTGTGTGGTAGAGCCAAGGCCGATCACCAGCATCAGCACCAGAAGCAGGTTCGCGGCGGTCTTGTGGCGGGTGAAATAGCTTAGAACACCGCCCGCTGTCGAGGGAAGCTGCCGCATTGCCATGACCTAGCCGCCCATCCGCTGTGTGATGCGATCCACCATGGTTTTCGGCACGCGGGGCTGGCGCAGGCTCTCGACCATGGCCAGCTTCCGGTCGGCAGGAATACGGTCGTTCTTTTGTATAAAGTCGATCAGGCGCTGGCGCTGGTCTTCGGTGATTTCAATCGTGTCGTTCTGCGGCGGGGGCGGGGCGGCTTGTTCTGCTACAGCGTCGCCGCCAGCAGTGCGTGGTTCGACCCGAATACCCGTGCCGAGTTGTGGTGCACGGGCGAGCACGATTTGTCGCCCTGCCAGATGATCAGCCCGTACAATCAGGGTATCACCCTGTTTGCGCAGGATTTCTACGGTGGCTTCTTCCAACCGGTTGTCTGGTCCGATCAGCAGAACCGCGCCGTCGGTGGTGGCGGCTGTGGCGGGAATGTTTGCCACATTGTCCAATGGGGGTTCGCGCAGGATCACGGTGACGAAATCGCCGGGCTGGATGCCAAGCCCTGCCGCGCCTTGGACTTTTGCGAATAATTCGCGCCCTGTCATGCCTTCGCTGACAGAGGCGGACACACGGTCGATCCGGCCTGAAAAACGGGTGCCGCTGGCCACGTCGATCTGGACCTCTGCCTGTTGCAAACCTGTGTCTGCGGCGGTCAATGCGCGGAATTCGCTTGATGACACCCGAAACGAGACTTCCAGCGCCTTGGGGTCGATCAGGCTGCCAAGTTGTTCGTTTGCGCTGACCAACCGGCCCAGAACGGCGCTGACGCCTGTTAGAACTCCGTCAAAATCTGCAACGACTGTGGTTTCGGCCAGCACGCGCGCGGCCTCGTCCTGATTGATCTGGCGACGGCCAAGCAGGGTTTCTGCCCGTGCAATTGCCGCCTGTGCATTGGCCAGCGACAGGCGTTTCGCCAATAGCGCCTGTTCTGCGGCGGATGCGGCCAGTTCGGATGTTTCCATCGCGGTATCGGTGCCAAGACCCCGATCACTTAGGGAATTTTGCCGCTCCATCGCCTTGCGTCGCAGGGTCAACTGGTCTGTGGCGGCTTTGACTTCGTCCTCTGCCAAAGTCAGGTTGCGTTTTGCGTCCAGCAGATCGGCCTTGGTCTCGGCCAGTTCGTTCTGGGAAATCAACAGTTTGGATCGTGCGTTGGCTGGATCGGACTGAAACAGGATTTCGCCTTTCTTGACCACGCCGCCTTCGCGAAAGCTGTCGGATATCTGTACCAAAGCACCACCAGCCGCGGCACGCAGTTCCAAGGTACGGCCTGAAATCACCTCGCCGTAGGTTTTGATTTCGGGGGCGTGGCGGCCAAGGGTCAGGTCGGCCACTTCGACAGTAAACACCCGCTCGCGGGCCTGCCGATTGCCAAAGCCGCCGCTGCTGCGTTCTTTTAGGGCGGTGACAAGACTGTTGCCCGCCAGCGCCAGCAGGGCGACTGTCAGGGTCAAGAGCATCAGGCCCATCAGGCTTCGTGTGACAAAACGCATTGCGATCCTTTGGATAATCCGTTGTGGAATAAACGGAGGGGGCATTTTTACCTATGATTATACGGCTTGGAATTAACATTCCGTCGCGCAAGATCAAAGAAAATCAATTTTGCGTGTCTAGGGTCGTGAAATAATGACGCAAAATGGCGCCTGCGGCGGGCATCAGCGGCAAGGATTCAATCTGGGCGCGGGTCAAAAAGGCAAAGCCTGCGCCTTCGCCAAGGCGGATTTGGCCGGGGTCCACGGTCATGCTGGCGGTAAAGGCGTAAAGCCGTGTGCCGAACAGGGATAGGGCACGGGCCAGCGGGGTCAGCGCATCTGCGGGCAGGTCCAGCCCTGTTTCTTCGCAGAATTCGCGCAGGGCGGCGGCTTTCAGGGTTTCGCCTGCTTCCACCTCGCCGCCAAAGATGCTCCATAATCCGGGGCCTGCGGTGCGGTCGTTTATATCGCGCAATTGCATCAAAAGGCGGCCATGCTGGTCTACCAGAATGACGCCTGCCGCCTGTTTTCCTTGATCGGCCCAATCGCCAAGGGTGACGAAATCCCCGCTCATTTGCGGCGCTGGTGTTCGGTCAGGCGGGGCATGATTTCAACAAAGTTGCAGGGCATGTGGCGATAATCCAACTGGGCACGCAAAATACCGTCCCAGCCGTCCTTGCAGGCACTGGGTGATCCGGGCAGGGCAAACAGATAGGTGCCGTTCGCTACACCGCCGCAGGCGCGGGACTGGATGGCGCTGGTGCCGATCTTTTCCGCTGAAATCATGGTGAAATAGGTGGAAAACGCGTCGATTTCCTTTTCATAGACATCGCGGTGCGCTTCAACCGTGACATCGCGCCCGGTCAGCCCTGTGCCGCCTGTGGAAATTACGGCATCAACATCCGGATCGGCGCACCAAGCGCGCAGTTGCTCTGCGATCTGGGTGCGCTCATCGGGCAGGATTTTACGATCTGCAAGGATGTGATTGTCTGCGGTCAGGCGATCTACAAGGGTCAGACCGGATTTGTCATCATCAAGGGTGCGGGTGTCTGACACGGTCAGAACGGCAATGCGGATCGGGATGAATTGGCGGTCGCTCATGCTCGGCTCGTTTCGCGTTGGGGGTTACAGATCAAACCAGTTTACCGATGGGCCTAGGTTATGGACCTGCGTGTCGCCGATCTGCCCCGATGTACCCCAGCTTTCGTGAATATGGCCGCAAAAGAAGAACTTTGGCTTCAGCCGTTCAATCGCCGCGCGCAGGGCGGTTGACCCCACATGGGCGCCGTTTGATGTTTTATCCCCCAGATGGATCGGGGGCGAGTGGCTGACGATGATATCCGCCTGATGGCAGTTTTCCAGCATCTCGGTGGCCTCGGCCTCGGTCAGATCAACAGACCAGTCGGTGAAGGGCGTAATCGGGATGCCATAGCCGATGCCGAATACTTCTATCGTGCCAATGGCATGGGACTGGCCGTGCAACACGGTCATTTGGGACGGTGCCACAGCGCAAAGCGCATCTGCGGTTTCGTGGTTTCCCGGCACCGCGATGATCGGGCAGGGGATCGCAGACAGCATCTGGACTGCCGCATCCAGGCCTTTGTGAAAGTTGCAAAAATCCCCTGCGGCAATCACCAGATCGGCCGAGGCACTGGCGGCGACCAGCAGATCGGCATGGGCCTGATTTGCGTGAAGGTCGGAAAAGGCGAGGATTCTCATGACTGCAACCTTGCTTTGATATCCAGCAGATCGTTCCAGCTGTCCCGTTTCTTGGCGGGATCGCGCAACAGGGCAGAGGGATGGAACATGGGCAGGACGGGCTTGCCAAACGCTTCAACCCATTTGCCGCGCATACGGGTGATTCCCGTGCGCCCCAGCAGGGCTTTGCACGGGATATTCCCCAGCGCGACAATCACATCAGGGTTCACCAGCGCAATGTGGCGTTCCAGAAACGGCAGCATCATGGCGATTTCTTCGGGTTCCGGATCGCGGTTCTGGGGGGTGCGCCATGGCAGGACATTGGTGATATAAAGCGCGCTGTGGCTGTCTTCACTCCCCCGTGACAGGCCGATGGCTGCGAACATTTTATCCAGCAGCGCGCCAGACCGCCCGATAAACGGCTCGCCCGTCTTATCCTCGTCCCGACTGGGGCCTTCGCCGATGACCATGACCCGCGCCGAAGGGTGCCCAGCGGCGAACACCAGATTGCGTGCACCTTTTTTGATCGCGCAATGCTCAAACACCGCCAGTGCATCGCGCAGGGCGGCCAGATCGTTGCACCGCCCCGCCATGATGCGGGCGATATCGGGCGCGCTTTCCTGGACCTGCGGGATCACGGGCATGAAATCCACAGGTTTGATATTGCTGGACGGGCCGGTCTTGGGGATCGCGCCTTTGGCGGGGGTCACAACCTGGTCAAAGCGGTTGACGGGCGTGTCCTGAATCGCCTCGTCGGCACCAAGGTCGATCTGCCATTCAAGGGCAGTCAGGTCGGCATAATAGCTGGCGATATCGGTCATGTGAGGCCCTAGATTTGACCGCTAGGGTATCAAAGCCGGATAGGAGTCGTAAATCCCTTGTTTCGCATTTGCCAGCCGCCTATAACGCGCCCAAGTCAACAAAGAGGTCGGCCATGACGTTCTCCGCCCAGCACCTTTTAGGGATAGAGCATCTGTCCCGCGATGACATTGTTTCCATACTTGATCTTGCGGAACAATACGTCGCGCTGAACCGGCAACCCCACAAACACGTAGACACATTGGCGGGCATGACCCAGATCAATATGTTCTTTGAAAATTCCACCCGAACGCAGTCCAGCTTTGAAATTGCGGGCAAGCGATTGGGTGCGGATGTGATGAATATGGCCATGGGCGCCAGTTCGATCAAAAAAGGCGAAACGCTGATTGATACGGCGCTGACCCTGAATGCGATGAACCCTGATTTGCTGGTGGTACGCCACCCCCATTCCGGCGCGGTTGACCTGCTGAGCGAAAAGGTGAATTGCGCGGTTTTGAACGGCGGGGACGGGCGGCATGAACACCCGACCCAAGCCCTGCTGGACGCGCTGACCATTCGCCGCGCCAAAGGCCGCCTGCACCGCCTGAGCGTGGCGATTTGCGGCGATATTGCCCACAGTCGCGTGGCCCGCAGCAATATTTTCCTGCTGAACAAAATGGAAAGCCGCATCCGCCTGATTGCCCCTGTCACCCTGCTGCCTGCCGGAATTGATCAATTCGGGGTCGAGGTGTTTGACGACATGGCCGAAGGGCTCGAAGGCGTTGATGTGGTGATGATGCTGCGTTTGCAACGGGAACGGATGGACGGCGCGTTTATCCCCAGCCCCCGCGAATATTACCACCGCTGGGGGCTGACAGCCGAAAAGCTGAGCCACGCCAAGGAGGACGCCATTGTCATGCACCCCGGCCCGATGAACCGCGGCGTTGAGATCGACGGCGACATCGCCGACGACCTGAGCCGCAGTGTTATTCAGGAACAGGTGGAAATGGGCGTGGCCATACGCATGGCCGCGATGGAACTGCTGGTAAAGGCAAGGCGAGACGCACAGCGGGACGTGGGGGTGATGGTATGACTTTGGTTCTGACAAACGCCCGTCTGATCGACCCCGACTCAGCCACGGAATTCCACGGCTCGGTTGTCATCGAAGACGGCCAGATCAGCCAGATCATCGCAGATGGTGATGCGCTGCCAAAGGCGGATGAAACGCTGGACTGTAACGGCAAATACCTTGCCCCCGGTATCATCGACATCGGCGTCAAGGTTTGCGAGCCGGGTGAACGCCACAAGGAAAGTTTCCGCACGGCGGGTGAGGCCGCAGCGGCAGGCGGGGTCACCACGATGGTTGTGCGGCCTGATACGGAACCCGCTGTGGACAGCCCCGAAACCCTGCAATTTGCCCTGCGCCGTGCGCTGGATGTGTCATTGGTCAATGTTCTGCCCATGGCCGCACTGACCAAAGACCGTGCCGGGCGCGAGATGGCTGAAATCGGCTTTCTGCTGGATGCAGGGGCTGTGGCCTTTACCGATTGCGATGCAGTGAATCGTGACAACAAGATTTTCGGGCGGTGTTTGAGCTATGCCAACGCTATGGGAGCTTTGGTGATCGGCCATGCACAGGAACCTGTGATGTCGGACGGGGCTTGCGCCACTTCCGGCCCGTTTGCCAGCAAATTGGGCCTGCCTGCGGTGTCCACCATGGCGGAACGCATCCAGTTGGAGCGGGATATGGCCTTGGTCGAAATGACCGGCGCGCGCTATCATGTGGATCAACTGTCCAGCGCGGTGTCCCTGCCTGTGCTGGAACGGGCCAAGGCCGCTGGTTTGCGGGTGACGGCAGGGGTTTCGATCCATCACCTGACCCTGAACGAACTGGATATCGACGGCTATCGCACCTTCTTCAAGGTCAAGCCGCCGCTGCGCTCCGAAACCGACCGGCTCGCCATGGCAGAAGCGGTGGCCAGCGGGCTGATCGACGTGATCTGTTCCATGCACACCCCCCAGGACGAAGAAAGCAAACGTCTGCCCTTTGAAGAGGCCGCAAGCGGGGCTGTGGGGCTGGAAACCCTGCTGCCTGCAGTGCTGTCGCTGGTCCATGCGGGGCATATGGAACTGCCGGTTTTGTGGCGGGCGCTGTCGCTGAACCCTGCAAAGCTGCTGGGGTTGGGCTCGGGGCGTCTGGCGGTTGGCGCGCCTGCGGATCTGGTGCTGTTTGACATGCACAAACCCTTTGTGATGGACCGCTTCAAGCTGCGCTCCCGTTGCAAAAACACGCCGTTTGACGAACGCCGCATGCAGGGCGCTGTTTTGCGTACCTTTGTTGGCGGCACCGAGGTATACTCGGCCCCCTAAACACAGGAGGCTTTGATGCCGGTATTCGATCTTAATTTGTTCAGTCTGGTGCTGATCGTGGCGGCCTATCTGCTGGGCTCTGTGCCCTTTGGCATGGTGATGGCGCGGATCATGGGTCTGGGCAATCTACGGGCTATCGGGTCGGGCAATATCGGCGCCACCAATGTGCTGCGCACGGGCAATAAAAAGGCCGCGTTTCTGACACTGGTCTGTGATGCAGGCAAAGGTGCGGTTGCGGTTCTGATCGCGCGGGCGCTGGCGGGGGAAGGCACCGCGCAACTGGCAGGGCTGGCGGCGTTTCTGGGCCATCTGTTCCCGATCTGGCTGGGGTTCAAAGGCGGTAAAGGGGTTGCAACCTTTCTGGGGCTGTTGCTGGCGCTGTCCTTTCCGGTCGGGCTGGCCGCCTGTGCCAGTTGGCTAGTGGCTGCGGTTCTGTTGCGCATTTCGTCAGCCAGTGCGCTGGCCGCAGCCCTTGTGACCCCCCTGTGGTGCTGGGCGCTGGGCTATTCGCAGGGATTCGCCCTGACGGTTGTGCTGGGCGTGTTGATCTGGTGGGGTCACCGCGCAAATATCAAACGGCTGGCGGCTGGCACAGAGCCTAAAATCGGGCAGAAATAGCCCTTACGGAAAACTGTTGCGATAAAAAGCAATAGCCTTAGAGTTGAGTTTACTGGAACAAAAAAGGGACATCAAAAATGGATTTTGCCACAGCAGTTAAAACCGTTTTCAGCAAATATGTGGATTTTTCAGGCCGCGCAACAAGACCAGAGTTCTGGTGGTGGGTGCTGTTTGTATTCGTCGCGTCGCTGATTCTAACCACCATTGATACGATTCTGGGCCTAACCCTGTTTAGCCCGCTGTTTTCCCTTGCGACATTGCTGCCTGGTCTTGCCGTATCTGCACGGCGCTTGCACGATATTAACAGAAGCGGCTGGTGGCAATTGATCATGCTGATCCCGCTGATCGGGTTCATTATTCTGATCTTTTGGTACACCCGTCCAAGCGATCAAGGGGCGAACCGTTTCGGCTGAACGCCTGCTTAAGAAGGGCATCCGCGCAGCTCGACTGCGCGGGGGCCGCCCAAGACTGTCATCGTGATGCGGCTGCGGTCCATGATCAGGGGCGTTTTGCCATAGGCGTAAAGATTTGCGCTGGTGTTAAGGGTCTTGCCCGAAACCTGGTTGGAATTCTGCTCGATCCAGACCTCGGGGTGGGGAAATTCCATAACCGTAAAGCTGCCTGCGGGCAGGGTTTGTTTGCCTTTGATGGACGCCGTAATGCGAAAGCCGCCCTTAATCGGCGCAATATCGCAGGAGGCAGTTGAAATTCCAGCCGATTTTGCGGTTTGCGGTTGGTGGTTCAAGGCGTCTTTGATGGCGGCTGTACTGCCTGCATCAGTCCCCTTCACGTTCAGGGTAAACCGCGCTTTTACGGGCAGGCAGACGTCTTCACAGACACCGAACTGCACCTCGCCCTGCAAAGAAACCGGCTTGCCGGCCTGCTGCGGGGTGATGCTGATGGGCAGAACCAATTCGTGTTTATACCCGATGGTGCGCACACCTTGTGTTTCAAAAACCGAAGGTTCAGGCCAGTGAAACCGCACAGCCCCGAGGTTCTGTGATCCGGACCAGTCAAAGCTGGGCGGAATGCCATTGCCCCCGGGCGCGCGCCAATAGGTCTTCCAGCCCGGTGCCAGTTGGATACGGGCGGCGATCATATGCCCGTTTTGGGTTTCATAACCGGGCAGGATATCAAGGCGGGCCACATTCTGGATGTTATATTCCTGCGCCTGCACCGCCACAGACGGGCAGAGAGCTACACAAAAAGCGGTAAGGTAGGAGCGGATCATATTCAGGGCAGTGTCCATTGGGTCGAGTGGCAGACTATTGCTAAGGCGCTGAAAGGAAAAGTCACAAATCGGCGAGAGCGGCGTGAACCCCACTTGTGCAGGACTTGAAACCCTGCACAATCAAGCGCATCTTATGGTTAAGAACAGGTCTGACCTGCACAAAAGGAACAGCACGCATCATGTCTGAATTTGACGCACAAGCGAAACATCTGGACGGAAAGCTGCTGATTGCCATGCCCTCTATGGGGGACCCGCGATTTGACCGCTCGGTGATTTACATCTGTGCACATTCGGATGACGGAGCAATGGGGTTGATCGTGAACAAACCCGCTGCGGATCTGAAGTTTGCAGATCTGCTGGAGCAGCTTGACATCAAAGCGGATCGCCCGATTGAAGGGATCGACGTGCATTATGGCGGGCCGGTGGAGCATGGGCGCGGTTTTGTCCTGCATTCGCGCGATTATGGTAACGAGGATTCGACCCTGACGGTGAATGACGAATTCGGCATGACTGCGACGCTGGATATTCTGGAGGATATTTCCCATGGCCACGGGCCGGTCAACTGTCTGCTTGCTCTTGGCTATGCAGGCTGGGGGCCGGGCCAGTTAGAGGATGAAATCCGCGAAAATGGTTGGCTGACCTGTGATGCGGATGCGGAACTGGTGTTTTCTACCAATCACACAGGGAAATGGGCCGCCGCCATGAAACAGATCGGAATTGATCCGAGAATGCTGTCAAACGAGGGCGGACGCGCCTGACCCATTGCCGCGGCTGCGATAGCGGGCGGGGCAGCTTTTTGGATATTTCAGGAAAATGGAAATGGGCGTCTGAAACGCAAAACCCCCGAACAATGCCGGGGGTTTAGTGACTTTTCGGTCTGAAGCGTATGCTTTACAGCATGCCTTCGCGCTGAAGTTTCTTACGTGCCAATTTACGTGCACGGCGTACTGCTTCGGCCTTTTCACGGGCGCGTT
>JAXMOF010000078.1:0-17031 GCA_034670045.1 Amylibacter sp.
GACACTTCCCCTGCGCAGATGCTTCTCGGTGCGTTTGGTCAGTTCAGGTCCAAATTTCTGGACCCATCGATACACGGTGGACCGATCAACGCTGATCCTGCGCTCAGCAAGCAGATACACGACATCTTGATAGGACAGCGGGTAGCGTAGGTACCACCGCACCGCGCAAAGGATGATCTCACGGGGAAAACGGTGATGTTTGAACGGGGATTTACGGGACATGGTCAACCTCAAAAACACAAACGTGGCCAGACAGCCCATTTATTGCAACAGTCCCCCGCAAAGGACTGGGTGCTGACCGGCCCTGCAATCGGCGTAATCATAACGTCGATTGAAGCATTGGAGGGCGCAAACGACACGGCGCTAGCACCACAGATCGATGAGTTGAAAAAGCTTTATGACGACAACTGCTGGACCCATGCAGAAATGCGCAAACGGTCCATCCCGGTTGTAATCGGTGGGGATTACGGCTTCTCGGTGAACCCTCAGGATACGAATGCCAATGACCTTGTACATTTTGTTGAACATTACGGTTTCAGCACCGCGGAAACGCTACATGCAGCCACGGCTATCGGCGCGCGAGCAATGAACCGGGCGGATGAGTTGGGACAGATTCACGAGGGTTTTCTTGCTGACCTGCTGCTGGTGGATGGAAACCCCCTGGACGATATCTCGATCCTGACCGATCGCGCGAATTTTCACGCAATCATCAAGGATGGTCAGTTTCACCACGGACCACACGAAGGTACTTTGGAAAACAGAACATGGCGCGTGCAGCCAGGCCGGCTGGCGGCACGTCAATGACCACATTTCGCACGATCCTAACACAAGAAAGCGTGCCAATTGGCACCTATCTGGGAGAGTTCGCCACACCGGGCATTGGTGAAATTCTATCCGCAGTTGGTTGCGAATTCGTCTTTGTCGATATGGAACACAGTGGGTTTTCTTTTGAAACCTGTGTGCAAATCCTGCGAAACCTGCATGGCGCCGGCATTGCTACCATGCTTCGAGTGCCGTCCAAATCTACCCACCATTTGCAGCGTGGTGCAGACATCGGCGGCCAAGGGATCATTGCTCCAATGATCAACACCGCGAAAGAAGCGCGGGACTGCGTCGCGGCAATAAAATTCGAGCCTACTGGCAAGCGCGGCGTTGCATTGGGGATCGCGCATAATGACTTTCGCAGACAGCCGGTCGTCGATGCTATGGACGAGGCGAACGAAAAGACTGGCCTGATCGCGCTAATTGAAACAGCGGAAGGTTTGAAAAACTGTGAAGAAATCTCCGCAGTGCCCGGTCTCGACGCAATCTGGATCGGCCACCTTGACCTCAGCGCCTCCCTTGGCATACCCGGTCAGTTCGACAACCCCATTTTCACAAGTTCCATAAGTCGCATCATGAACGCAGCTGAGGCTGAGGGCATTGTTGTTGGCAGACTGGTGAGCAATCCAGCAGAGGCCGTTCGTAGCTGCCGTCAGGGCTGTCGGTTAATTTGCTATCTGGGTGACATCTGGCTGCTTCAAAAAGCGCTGGAGGAAGGCATTACAGCAATTCGGTCAGAGATATGATCTGTTTCTGTCAATCGCAGAGTAAAAAGGGACCAGATCGCGGCGTAAAATGGGTCCACTGAGGTCTCGGGTGTGAATCGGCATGCGAAATTGACCCACCTGCCACGTTAGCATCCGTGCTAGATAGCGAGGAGGAATGAGCAGGTGATACTTCCGGCGCAGATGCAGAATCTTCTCGACGATCTCGGGTGGCGTTCGATTGGCTTGGTTTTTTGGAATTGATTTGGCATTCTTCAAACCGGCTTCGCCATGCTTTTCATAGGCCGCGCGCCATCTCTAGAAGCTGGACCTGCCGACCCCAAAATATCGACAGGCTTTGCGGGCATTTCCGATCATTTCGGCGTGCTGCAGCACTCTAAGTTTGCGTTGAATGTCGCGTTCATTGTTAGTCATGAATACTTCCTCCAATCCAAATTTGGGAATTTACAAGAAATGTCCCGAGAGTCCGTACATATCTACACAGGCGCGGCATCTCAGCTGATATCCTCATGACAACACGCTAGCCACGCCAAGATGGGCTAGCAAGTTGGCAATACCTGAAACCCCCTTCATAGCCATCCAAGTGTGCGTGGCAACCAGAGGCTTAACCCCGGAATAAACACCAAGACAATCAAGCGAAGCAAATCCCCGATGATAAAGGGAACAACGCCCTTGAAGATTTGCCGCATCGTCAGATTATCGGCCATTGCGTGAATGACAAAGACATTGATGCCGATGGGCGGGGTAATCATGCCCAACTCAATCACCACGATGTTTACCACGCCCCACCAAATCGGATCGTAGCCCATATTGATAATCAAAGGGTACACGAATGGCAGTGTCAAAACCATGGCTGCGATTGTGTCAAAGATCGACCCCAGAAGCATGTAGAACAGCAATAGGCAGAAGATCACAACAAGAGGTGGCAGGCCCAAACCCTCAATCCAACCAACCGCTGCCGCAGGGAGACCGCTTAGGGTTGCGAAATAGGAAAAAATTGATGCACCAATTATTATGACAAAGATCAAGCCCGTGTTTGAAGCCGTGTCACCAAGGCACCCGAGGAAAGTCCGCAGGTTCAATCGTTTCCGCAAAAGGGCTAGGCCAAGTGCGATCGTTGCGCCAACGGATGCAGCCTCGGTTACGGTAAAAATACCACTATAAATGCCACCCGACACAGCAAAGGCCAACAGCATCACGGCCCAATTCTGCTGTGTCGCCTGCCAACGTTCGGGCCAACTGGACCGTTCGCCGGCAGGTGCGGCATCTGGATTGATCTTAACCGCCACAGCGACGGCGCCAAAGTAGAACAGAACCGCTAGAATGCCGGGGATGATAGCGGCCAAAAACAAAGTGATGATCGAGTTTTCGGTAAGGATTGCGTAAAGGATCATGACAACGCTTGGGGGCACGATCATTCCAAGTGTCCCACCTGATGCAATTGACCCTGCGGCCAGGCCAGGGGAATATCCCCGCGCCAGCATTTGGGGCAATGCGATACGCACCATTGTCGCGGCGGTTGCGACCGAAGATCCGCAGATCGCCCCAAAACCCGCACAGGCCCCGATGGTCGCAAAAATCAGACCTCCCTTGCGGTGGCCAAGAAAGCTGTAAGCCAGGCGGTAAAGTTCGCTGGACAAGCCACCTGCATGGGCCAGATTCCCCATCAGCAGGAACATGGCGACCACCGCCAAACCTTCAGAGGCCAATGCAGCGGAAGGCTCGGTTCCCAGCAGCGTAAGTGCGGGGCCGAAACCAATGATAAATCCGGTGCCAATAACACCAACGACGCCCATGGCGATCCCGATTGGAACCTGCAACATAATCAAGACAAACATTGCAGCAAGGCCAAGAGTGCCGACGAGAAATGGATCAGTCATCAATATTTCCTAAACGGCTTCCGCGCTTTCGCGGGTATTAAGGGTGGATAGCGCAGGTTTGATGCCTTTGAACGCGGCTTTCGTCCAAGCGACAGTCACGTAGACCTGTATGGGAACACAAAACGACATGATGATGGTTGCAACCCACCACCAAGGGGCAAGCAACATTTCAACAGTACGCGTCGTGCGCGCGGCAGAGGCATAGTTTTCTCCGAGCACTATGAATTGCCAAACCAGCAACCCAAAGAACACCAGAGTAATCAATGCGGCAAGTGCTTCGAGCCACATTGAAATCCGCAGCCCTACCAGCTTTTGCAGCACACGAATTGTCACATTGCTTTGACGCAGCAAACCCGCGGGAAAACAACTGGCGATGACAATGGGATAAACCAACTCGCCATAGTCGTTGAACCCCGAGAGGCGGGGCGTGCCAAGGTAACGCGCCCCACCATCATAAAAGGTGAGGATGGCAACCACGACAAGCCCACAAAAGCCTGTTACTGCAATCGATTGGGTGATTTTGTCGAGATTTCGGGCAAACGCAATGCTTCCCGAAACTGTTGCCTGATCCTCGGTTCCGTACATTAGTTATCAGCCCGGATATCAGCCAGAATTGCAACGGCGGCATCATAAACAACGCGCCCGTTTGGCGTGCGTTCGATCCACCAGTCGTGTACTGCTTTGGACCGTTCCTCATATCCGCCAAGGTCAGCTTCAGCCACTTTGGTTCTGTTCAGTTTACCCTCGGCTGTAATCTTTTCAATGATCGCTTCACCGGCATCAGTATATGCATCCGCGCCAAGGTTAGCGAAGACCTCACCGCCATGTGCAGACATTGCGGCCTGTGTTTCAGCGGGCAGCGAATTCCATTTTCCTTCGTTCATCAGGAACAAGAAAGGAATAGTCCCGGTTGGTACTTCAAAGGATTGTTCGACCAATTGAAACGATTTGAATGTCGCCATACCGGTCCAACCCTGGATAACACCATCCACAGTGCCACGGCTTAGGGCCTCGTTATATTCCGACGAAGACAAGGTTTGTGGTGCTGCGCCGAACTCTTCCAGCCAACGGGCCTGGATCGGGCCAGCAGAACGGATCTTGAGGTCTTTTAACCCGTCCAGTGTTTCGATCTGCTTTTTCATAAACAACGTGTTCGGTTCGGTTGAAAAGAAACCAACCACATGGACCCCGTCAAAACCTGTCAACAAACCCGCTTCATAAAGCTTCCAGCCGGTGGTTGACGCTTCATGGGCATTGCGAAACAGGAAGGGCAGTTCAAACAGACCCATTTCAGGAAACTGACCTGCGGTGTAGCTGGGCAAAACCCAAGCTGCATCCGCCACGCCATTTTGAACCAGTTCAAACTGTTTGAACGGGCTTTTGCCCAATGTACCGCCCCAAAATCCGCGCATGGTGACTTTGTCGCCCAGATCGGCAGAGACCGCATCCATCCAAGGTTCGATTACTTTGGAAACGCCAGTTGCCTTTTCAGACGTAAAGCTGGCCACTTTGATCATATCTTGTGCCAAGGCAGACGTAGCCAAAAGCGTGAGGGCCGCGACCCCTGTTGTGAGTTGTTTTATAAGTTTCATTTGTTTTCCCTGTTGTTGAAGTTGCGTTTCAATTCGGTGCGCCAAGCTTTCGAAGTTTTGGCGGGGTCTTTGGAATGGTGACGGTCTTTTCTTCGGTATAAAATGCTTCACAAGCTGCACCGCCCTCGCGGCCAACGCCCGAAGCACCATAACCACCAAACGGCGCGCGCAATTCGCGCATCATTGGCGTGTTGACCCAAAGCACACCCGCGCGCAGGCCCTCTGTCATTTCCATGACAGTCGGCAGATGATCCGACCAGACATAGGCCACCAAACCAAAGCTGGTGGCATTGGCCATAGTTACGGCTTCTTCGTTGGTTTCGAACGGCAGGATCGTGGCGAAAGGGCCAAAGATTTCGTCCTGGGCCACAGTATCAGAATTGGATGTCGCGCAGACCGCCGTTGGAGAGATGAAATACCCTTCGCCCATATCCTCGCGCCGCGTGCCCCCTGTTAGCAGCCTGCCGCCTTCGTTTTGGGCAATATTGGCGAAATTCAACACGCGGTTCATGTGTGGCAGGGATGCCAAGGGGCCAAGTTCGGTGTCATCCGCTGTTGGATCCCCCACTTTCAGCTGTGCGGCCCGTTCCGCGAAACGCTCGATAAACTTGGCATGAATGCTTTTTTCCACCAAGATACGAGAGCCCGCCAGACATTGCTGGCCGTTGTTGGAAAATATCCCCAGCAACGCCCCGTCAAGCGCCCGTTCAAAATCCGCTGAGGCCGTGATGATATTGGCGGATTTCCCGCCCAGTTCCATGGTACAGGGAACCAGATTGCGCCCAGCCGCTGACATGATGGATCTTCCGGTTTCCGTCCCACCTGTAAAGCTGATCAAATCCACGCCAGCATGTTCCACCAGCGCCGCGCCCGTCACCGTTCCGCGACCGTTCACAAGGTTCAGAACTCCTTCGGGTAAAATTTCTTGCAACAACTCAACCATGCGCATCAGGGCAAGGGGTGTTTGCTCGGACGGTTTCAAAACGCAGGTATTGCCAAAGGCCAAGGCAGAAGCGATCTTCATCGAAGCCAGCGCAATCGGTGCATTCCACGGCGCGATCAAGGCTGCGACCCCAACCGGATCGCGGGTGACGGTCGTCATATACCCGTCAGTTTGATCAAACCGCTGCCCGCTGCTTTGGCTGATGTATTCCGCGAAAAAACCGAAATTATAGGCGGCGCGCACCATATGGCGCTGGCGCAATTCCCGCAGCAACAAACCCGTTGCGACACATTCAAGACGGGCAAGTTCATCCGCGTTATCAAGAATTGTCTGCTGGCAGCGACGCAGCACATCCACCCTGTTTGCAACCGACAAACGCGCCCAAGGCCCTGTATCAAAAGCACGTCGTGCTATTTGCACAGCCGCATCAACCGAAGCTGCATCGTCTTCTACCAGCGATGCAACCTGCTGGCCGGTAGCAGGATAAAATACCGGCAGCTCAATCCCCCCACCGGACGAGCGTTTTCCGCCGATTAAACCGTAGGCGACAGAGGGTGGGTCTATGGGGAGGTGAAAAGTCAAGATTTGATCCTCATGTCATGAAAGCTCCGCCATTCACGTGAAGTGTCTGGCCGTTTACATAGGCTGCATCCTGCGACAGTAAGAACAGGACGGGGCCAACAATATCTGCGGGAAGTGCAATACGACCCATCGGGTTTGAAGCGCCGTAAGCTTTGGTATCGAAACGGGGCAGGTCAGCATCGGCGGTGCGGTGCGATCCGCCGCGTAAAAACTCTGTATCTACCGCAGAAGGGGCAACGCAATTCACCCGAACGCGCGGCGCCAGTTCCAAGGCCAGTTGGCGGGTCAGTGCTGAAATCCCGGCTTTGGCCACCGCATAAGCACCGTAGCCCGGACGGGCGAAATGCCCCAGACCGGAGCCGACGTTTACAAACGCGCTCCCATCGGTGATGCGCGGTGAAACCGACACGGCAGCGCGGTGTGCGGTTGTCAGATTTCCTTCGATCAGATGACGCCAGTCATCCGTTGGCGTATCCACAACAGATCGGGATTCTGCCATGAAACCCGCCAAATTGACGAAGCCGTTAATGGGCCCACCCGCAAGCGCTTGCTCTAGCCCGTCTGGGTCGCCAGCGTCAAAACCAGTGACATGCACACCTGCCGGAGCCTGCCAGTTTTCTAGGGCGGGAAACAGATCGGCGACCTCGACCTTCCAGCCGCGTGTTACTGCGGCTTTGACCAAGGCGCGGCCAATGCCACCTGCCCCGCCAAGTATGGAAAGGGTCGGTCTCATGTGATGGCTCCTGCCCGTTGAAGACCCGTGAGCATTGAAGACCGGCGCAAAAACGTGCGGGCGGCATCGCGATCCGCCACGATTTGCTGCAACTCCCGCAGATAAGCGTTGCGTTGCGCGGGATCGGTGACAGCCATCCGCTTGCGATTTGCATCCGCTTGCGCAAGGATTTCTTCGGCGGCAATGGGGCGGCGCTGGCGGGTGTAATGATCCAGCATGTCGTCTGCCCCACCATCCAGCACCGCCACCAGTTTATCCGCCAGATTGAACGCATCATGGATACCGCCGTTCATCCCCATCCCACCTTTTGGACTGTTAAGATGGGCCGCGTCACCAGCAAGCAACAAACGTCCCTTGCGATAGTCGGACACGATCCGGCGATGCACACGATATATGCGCTTTTCCTCTATCTCTATTTCAGGCGCGTCAGGGATGATTGCGCGGGTTTTGGCACGAATAGAGGCATCTGTTAATGCGTCTTCCGGCGTTTCGTCTGCTGTTGGATGCAATGAAATGCGCCAAAGGTCCGGCAAGCGCAAAAGGGAGTAAGTCCCCGCATCATGCCAGACATAATTGACGCCGGACAGGCCGGACAGGTAGTCCTCGAAGGGCAGGTTTGTTGTCGCCAGAACCGTGCTTTCAGGATAGGTTTGACCTTCAAGCGCAACCCCCATTGCACCGCGCACCAAGCTGCGCGCACCGTCGCAACCGATGACGTAATCTGCCGTAATGCGTTCGCCGTCGACTTCCACCCACGCCAGCGCATTTGCGTCCTGACCTACGGCGCTTACAGGTGAGGAAAACGAAACCGTTCCCGCAGGCAAACGTTTTAACAAGGCTTCTGAAAGGCGCGCCTGACGGCATTGCAGCCGATAGGGGTGATTGGTGTCATCTGACAAAACAGACAGATCAAATTCGACAAGATCGCCTGTTTCATGCTGGCGGATTTGCCATGTAGGCGTGATCCGACCCAGCGCGATAAGTTCGGCTGTGATGCCAGAACCTTCAAACATATCAAGGGTCGGCGGATGAAAGGTAGACGCCCGCAGTTGATCGGAAATTGCGGCGTCTGCTTCAAACACCTGAACAATCACGCCCAGATTTATCAAGCGCCACGCAAGTGTCAGGCCAACCGGACCGGCCCCTATTATCACCACAGATTTCGTCATACCATTGTGCATCTGTCTTGTCGCAATCTTATTGACATAAGGATATACTATTATATCTTTTAATCGCGTGTCAAGAAAGAGTATTGAGGGGAAAATGAAGGAATTCACATTAAAACCGGCGAAAACGGCTTTGCTAATCGTAGACTTGCAAAACGACTTTTTGCACCCCGATGGCGCATATGCGCGCGGCGGACAGGGAAATGGGGCCATTGCAGCGCTTCCCGACCGGATTGCGCCTTTGGCCGATGCGTTGCGGCGCAAAGGAGGGTGGATTGTTTCAACACAGTTCACGCTGGTGCCGGGACGTGATGGAGAACCGCTTATTTCGCCCCACTTGAAGGAAATGCGCCCCTTTCTGCGCAAGGGAGATTTCCAACCCGGTGCATGGGGGCATCAATTGGTGGATCAATTACAGCCCGCTGATCTGACCGTGGAAAAAGTAGCCTATTCTGCTTTCTATATGACGCGAATGGAATGGGTGCTGCGCAAGGTCGGAATTGATACCCTGATTGTGGGTGGTATTGTTACCAATGGCGGCGTGGCCTCGACCGTGCGGGATGCCCATGTGCGCGACATGAAAACCTGTGTGCTCAGTGACGGTTGCGCGGCTTTCAGTGAACAAACCCATAACGCGGCTATCGCCGATCTTGGAACCGTTTCAACGGTGATGACCTGCGAACAGGCCCTACACAGCATCAAAAAGGCAGATGTATCATGAGCCAGTCAGACTATGGTGCCGGTGGGATCATCGGTATGTTAACCCCACAAGCCAATACAACTGTCGAGCCGGAATTTTGGGCTTTGATGCCCGCTGACTGGTCCATGCTGAACGCGCGATTGACCAGCGACAAATCCACAATCGAGGAACGCTTGGTGGATTACACGACCCGATTTGTGCACACCGCCGAAGACTTTGCCAATGCACCTGTGGATGTGATCGGCATCGGGTGTACGGGCGCATCTTATTTGATAGGGCGGGAAAAAGAACAGCAGTTGATGGCTGAAATTTCCGAACGCCACAACAAACGGTGCTACACGGCTGCCGCAGCGACGATCCTTGCGCTGAATGCTGTCGGGGCCAAAAAGATTGCGTTATTGTCGCCCTATCCGGACAGTTTAAACCAGAAATGTGTGCCCTATTGGGAAAGCTTCGGATTTGAGGTTGTCGCCCTGACGGGTCCAAAGCTGGTGGAAAGCAAATTCCACCCGATTTACGCGATGACAGGTGCCGCAACACTTGCGTCAATGGACGAGCTGAAAAATTCGGGTTGCGATGCAATCGTTATGCTTGGCACCGGTATGCCAACTTTACTGCCCTTGATCGCGCGTGCGGGATGGGACGGACCTGTGCCTATTTCTTGCAACCTTGCGCTGGCTTGGGCGTGTGTAGAGCCGCAACGGGGCCGTGCTCTGGATGCGACAACGTTAAAAGAATGGATTTCGGCTGTTGAATGGGGGCCACGGTTCAAAGCGTTGTTTCCAGCCGCATCGGCCTGATTATGAATACAACCAAGGTCGGTTCGTCCGGTCTTGGTTGAAATAACTCTCAATCTCTGCGCGGTGTGCCAGGGTCTCGTCAATCGGTGACAATCCCTTTAGCAACATATGGTGTGCAGTCTTTGCTATGCTAAAGGGGATAATTTGCCCGTCAAATTTGATCGTCTTATGTTCAAGCTGAATGCCCAAACGGTTGCCTGCCGGATCGGCTTTGACCCAGTGCGCCATCGCGGCAATCTTGTCCCGAGGCAAGGCAATTGGCAAAATTCCGTTGGTCACGCAATTGCCCTGAAAGATTGACGCGAAGCTTTCAGCGATTACCGCGCGCACGCCAAAATCCTTAAGCGCCCAAACCGCGTGTTCACGGGAGGAACCGCATCCGGCATTCGCGCCGAACAGCAGGATGGTTGCCTCTGAGTAGGGGTGTTGGTTCAGGATGAAATCCGGGTTCGGGTCACGGTGCGTATCTTGATAACGCAAGTTGGCAAACAACCCGTCTGCCAGCCCGATTTTAGACACGCGCTTCATTTCCCGAGACGGAATAATGGCATCTGTGTTGATGTTGTCTTCCAGCATCGGGGCCGCAATGCCGCAGTGTTTTATCCAGGGCGCGTTCATGTGGCCATCTCTCGCAAATCGGCAATTTCACCACAAATCGCACTCCAGGCGACGGTTTCGGGGCTGGTAATATGGGTGCGAACACCTGGCCCCTGACGCCCCTCAAAGCTGCGGTTGGTCGAAGAAATAACGCGGGACTGCGGCGCGAATGTTTCACCGCCTGCGTAAAAACACATGGCACATCCTGCCTCATGCCATTCAAATCCGGCAGCCTTAAAGATCAGGTCAAGACCTTCCGATTCAGCAGCGGTTTTAACGGCCGTTGATCCGGGAACGCAAATCCCCCGCACACCAGATGCAATTTTGCGTCCCTTCAATACAGTTGCTGCGCGCCGCAAATCGCTTAATCGGCTGTTGGTGCAAGACCCGATGAAAGCGCCATCAATCGGCATGCCCAAAAGCGGCTGACCTGCTGTCAGCCCCATATATTTCAGCGCGCGGTTCAAGTCGGGTTGGTCTGCATCGGGCACGGGCAAGCTGGCGTCAATTTCAATGGTTTGATCCGCACTGGTCCCCCAACTGATATTCGGACCTATAGAGCTTACGTCAATTGTCAGATCATGATCGAACCGCGCATCGGGATCTGAAACCAGCGTTTGCCAATGGGCGATCGCCGCGTCTTGATCGGCTGGTATTGGGGCATTTGTGCGGCCGGAAACATATTCGATAGTTTTTGCATCCGGCTCAATAATGACGGTAAAGGCTCCGAACTCCACCCCCATATTACATAAGGTCAGGCGCTCTTCGATAGACAAACCAGCGACTGCCTGCCCCGCAAATTCAATGACGTGGCCTTTCCCAAATCCGGCACCGAAACGGGCGATCAGATGTAGGATCATGTCTTTTGGGCCAATCCAGTCCGGACGTTGCCCCGTAAGCGAGAAACGCATTTGGCCATAGGGCGGCAAACGCAACGTCCCCGTCGCAAGTGCATGTTCACAATCCGTAGAGCCTATGCCCCACGCTAATGCCCCGAGCGCACCAAGTGTGCAGGTATGGCTGTCAGGGCAAACCATAGTGATGCCGGGCAAAGCAATACCTTGTTCCGGCGCAATCACATGCACGATACCCTGTCGGGTGTCGTTGGCATCAAACAAACCCAAGCCCAGCGTTTTGGTGGTGCGGCGCATTTCATCCACAAACACCTGCCCGCCGGGCATACGTGTAACGGCAGGACGTCCGGGTTCGGTATCAATGATGTGGTCGATAGTTGAAAACACAGTTTCAGGCCGTAAAACCTGCCGCCCGTCGTCCAACATATTGGACAAGGCAATGGATCCGGTGCGCTCGTGCAGCATGATCCGGTCAATCGCAATAAGGCTACCGCCATCCTCAAGCGGTAAAATTTGGTGCATATCGCGGATTTTATCAAAGAGGGTTCGTGACATCATTAACCTACGATATCGCGCCCGCGCATTTCACAAACTTCCTCCACTGAAAAACCGAGTTGTTCCAGTACCGCCGCAGTATCCTGTCCCGCTGAAGGTAAGTCATGACGCAGCGCCGCACGCGCACCGTCAAGGGCCATGGGGAGGCGTGGCAATTGCACTTTTTGCCCCGTGTCGGGCAGAGTTAACGATTCCAGTCCTTCTGCCGAAAGATGCGGATCATTGACCAGATCCTGTGGCTTGCGGATCGGTGCATACGGCAGCCCTGCGGTCTCTAGCCTAGCTTCCAGTTCGGCAATTGGAAGGCCGCCAAATAGTGTTTGCAAGCGTGGAATAATTTCGTCACGGCGGTTAACGCGATCTGCGTTTGCGCGAAACCCGTCTGCATCACGCCAGTCGTTCAGGCCAAAAGCATCACAAAAGGTTTCCCATTGGCCATCGCTGACCACGCCGACGAAAATCTGACCATCCACACAGTCAAAGACATCATAGACCGCCCAAGCCGATACCCGTTCTGGCATAGGGGGCGCTGGCGTGCCGGTAACGGCGTGCTGCGCGATATGTTGACCGACCATAAACGCAGTTGTTTCATAAAGCGACGCTGCCACATGTGCGCCCGCCCCAGTTTGCGTGCGCCTGAACAGTGCCGCAAGAATGCCAATCACCCCGAACATCGCCCCGCTTATATCAATCACCGAAGCGCCAGCACGTAGAGGCCGCCCCGTCGGTCCGGTCATATAGGCCAAGCCCCCCATCATCTGCGCAACTTCGTCTAAAGCTGTCCGATCCTGATACGGCCCCGACAGGAACCCTTTGGAGGATTGATAGATTATCCGGGGATTTAGCTTTTGAACCTCTGCCTGCCCCAAACCGATCTTATCAAGCGCCCCATTGCGGAAGTTCTCGATCATGACATCTGCCCCTGCGAGTAGTTTGCGCACGACAGCCTGACCCTCGGCGCTTTTCAAATCCACACAAATGCTTTTCTTATTGCGATTGAACATCGCAAAATAACCGGCGCCAGAACCTTTCAGGTTTCTGGTCTTGTCCCCGCCAATTGGTTCTATCTTGATGACATCCGCACCAAGATCACCCAAAATCATTCCCGCTGTTGGCCCCATCACCATATGCGAGAATTCGATTACTGTTATGTTTTTCAGGGCGTCCATCATTTCACCGCTTACCAATTTCAGCTTAATGATATATAAACATACCAATATGTCAAATTAGAATGCAAACCTAAGATTACCGGAGGAAAAATGATCCTTGTCAGTGAAGTCGGCCCGCGCGATGGCGTGCAAAGCCTTGATGCGGTCCTGCCGTTGGACTTAAAAAAGCAATGGATCGCGGCAGAGGCTGCTGCAGGCGTTCGCGAAATTGAAGTCGGATCCTTTGTAAATTACAAGATGTTGCCACAAATGGCAGATACTGCTGCGCTGGTTGCGTTTGCGCGCACCTTACCAGATTTAAACATTGCAGTTCTGGTGCCAAACCTGCGCGGCGCGCAGGCAGCGATTGCGGCGGGGGCGCATAAAATTTCAATCCCTGTGTCTGCCAGCGAAACCCATTCCTTGCGCAATGTGAATCGTACCCACGCCCAAATGATTACCGAAGTTCGGGCCATTCGCGCCGAAATCGACGCGCTTCCTGAACCTGACCGCCCCTATTTCGAAGCAGGCATTGCAACGGCCTTTGGCTGCACAATTGAAGGGCATGTTCCAGAAACCACAATTGTGCGCCTTGCCGAAGCACTGATAGATGCCGGTGCGCAAGAGGTCGGGCTGTCTGACACAACGGGTTACGCCGATCCTGCCATGATCCGCGCACGGATCAAAGCCGTGCATCAAGCTGTCGGTGAAGATCGCTTGACAGGTGTTCATCTGCACAACACGCGCGGGCTTGGGCTGGCCAATGCGCTGGCAGCGCTGGATTGCGGGATGACTACACTCGATTCATCCCTTGGTGGTCTTGGCGGTTGCCCCTATGCTCCGGGAGCCAGTGGAAACATTGTAACCGAAGACCTGGTCTTCATGTTAGAGCAAATGGGGTATAGAACAGGCGTGGATATGGAAAAATTGCTTGCTGTTCGGTCGTTGTTGGCACAAAGCCTGCCTGATGCGCCCATCTTCGGCTTTCTGGCCGAGGCAGGTCTGCCGTTGGGGTGGAAACAACCGGAAGGACCAAAATAAATATGGTGGACAGCAGCGTAGACTTTCAGGCCGATGCCCTTGATGCCGACAATCCAACACCGCTTTATTATCAGATTTTCCTGATTTACCGCCAGAAAATCCTGACGGGCGCGTTGAAGAACGGTGACCGTCTACCAAGCGAAGAGGAGCTGTCAGACGCTTATGGCGTTTCCCGCATTACAGCCAAGCGCAGTATGAACGAACTGGCAGCACGTGGATTGGTCAGCCGCACGCGCGGACGCGGGACCTTGGTAAGTCACATCAGCAAGGCCCCATCGCTGGCCAGTGATTTTTCCGGTTTGGTCGAAGATCTGATTGCCATTGGAACAACCACGACAGTTGATGTTCTGGGCTTCGAATATGTCCGCCCTCCCGAACAGATCGCCCGGCAGTTGAACCTTGCGCCAGACGCATTGACCCAACGGGCAGAGCGGCGGCGGTTGCGTGAAAGTGTTCCATTCTCGCATATGACTACGCATTTGCCCGAAAAAATTGGCCGCACCTTTGAGCGCAGCGACCTTAGCGCAAAACCGATTTTGCGGTTGATCGAAGAGGCAGGCCACTCCATCGCTGAGGCAAGCCAGACGATTTCGGCAGAACCGGCGCATCCCAGTGTGGCACAAGCCCTGGAGGTCCCGATTGGTTCAGCGCTTTTGAAAGTGACGCGGGTTGTACTTAACCAAGATGGCATCCCTGTGCAACATATCGAGGTTTTGTATCGCCCCGATATGTACCACCTCGAAATGCACCTGCGCCGTTCAGCGAGCGAGCAGGGGCATATGAAATGGTTTTCCCAATAGCAACGACCGTAGCATCAGGCTGAAGCGTCGAAAGTGAAAGATCTTAAGGGGCATTGCCAAGTTGTTTGTACTGAGGACTGGCAAATAGAGTTACACGTGACGACGACTAATTCCAAACCTCGCCTTAAAGGCATTCGCGTTGCCCGTGAGATCATTGCTTTAGCAGTTTGTATTGACACCCTATCGCCTTGAGCACAGCGAATACCAAAGATATCAATTCCGAACGCGGCCTTATCGTCAATCGTGAAGCCATCAAGCAATGGGCGAACCGGCTTGGCCGCCATTTTACCGATTACATCAAGCGCAACAGGCCCGGAGCAGGTGACAAATGGCATCTCGACGAAGCTGTCCTCCCGATCCGCTGAGTGAAACTCAGAAACTACGTGGTAGTATTGCAAACTTTAAAATGCATTTGGATGTTAGATTTAACTGGACACAATTATCCTGCGAGTGCAGTGAAAAACTTAAAACCTGACACCCCTGCCTGATCAAACTGTGCTTTTTGATTCGTGTGCACAACCTTTATGCCGGCCAAGGTTGCTGCGGCCATGGAGTTTCGGACCATTTCAAGAGAAGACCGTACTCGGACAAGCGCTCCAGGCTTGCGCACCTTTCGAGAGATAGCAGACCGGTTCGGACTGACTGCGGTGGAACGTATCGCCATTCTCGGGGATCCGGGTCGATCAACCTATTATCAGTGGATGAAGAAGGCACGAGAGGACCAACCCCTTACATTGCCTCTTGATACGCTGCTGCGGATTTCAGCTGTACTGGGGATATACAGGGCACTGACCATCCTGTTCGAGGATGAGGCCCAAGCAATGATCTGGCTGAAGGGGCCTCCCCGGGGCACTCTCTTCTCTGGCGCCTCACCTATGGACTACATGCTCGAAGGCGGGCACGATGGCCTCATATCCGTCCGCCGATACCTCGATGGTTGGCTTGGAGGCAACATGGGCTTCAGCGCACCGGAGGGCAGCTTTGAGACCGTCATCGAATTAATTGGCCGCTGAAGTCCGTTGAGACAAACTCCGACAATTCTCTAACAGCGCTTTTATAGAAAAAATTCTATTATAACCGCCCCATCCTGCCGTTCTATATAATGTCCAATAAGTTTGCATTATCGGACTTTATAGGATATGCTGGGGTACAGTTCAATTTCATGACTGGATTCACGGTAAAATGACCTCTGATGACGAACAACCTAGCTCATCATGCTCTGGTGCATTTGGTATTCCTCAAGGCGACGAGACCGATCTAAAGAGACGCGATCGGCTGGCTCTGCCTTCTCATGTTGCGGGGTCAGGCACGCTTGACCGGCTGGTCAGCACCGCCCGTGAGTATGCCCGGGCCTCAACGACGGACAACACCAACAAGGCTTATGCTGCCGACTGGAAGCACTTTGGCCGCTGGTGCCGGATCAAGGGCACGGATCCCCTGCCCCCCTCCCCCGAGATGATCGGACTCTATCTGGCAGATTTGGCTGCGCCCGTTGATCCGGCACAAACACTCACAGTCACAACCATCGAACGGCGCCTCTCCGGCCTTGCCTGGCATTACCAGCAACGGGGCTTCACCCTGGATCGTCAGGACCGGCACATCGCGACAGTTCTGGCGGGTATCAAACGGAAACATGCGCGCCCGCCCGTGCAAAAAGAAGCCATCCTGCGCGATGATATTCTGGCGATGGTCGCCACCCTGCCCTATGATCTGCGGGGGCTGCGGGATCGGGCGATGCTGCTGCTTGGATACGCCGGGGGCCTGCGCCGCTCCGAGATTGTCAGCCTTGATGTCCATAAGGATGACACGCCGGAGTCCGGCGGCTGGATTGAAATTATGGAGGATGGCGCCCTGCTCACGCTCAATGCCAAAACCGGATGGCGCGACGTTGAAATCGGGCGCGGCGCGTCGGATCAAACCTGCCCTGTGCATGCGCTGGAACAATGGCTGCACTTTGCCAAGATCACCTTTGGGCCTGTGTTTGTGCGAACCTCTCGTGACGGGGTCCGTGCCCTTGAAAACCGGTTGAGCGACAAACATGTGGCCAGACTGATCAAGCAGACCGTACGCGATGCCGGCATTCGGTCTGACCT
>JAXMOF010000079.1:0-16580 GCA_034670045.1 Amylibacter sp.
TATGAAACCTGATTTGGCTTTACGGGGTCTTGGTGCCCCTTTTTGTTCCCAACGTCATCTTGCAAACAGGTATTGCATGGGAATTTATGGAAACCAAGCCTTTTTTATGGGAAAATCTGGTCAGCATCAGGGAAGGCAGACCCAAACCGCCCCATTATCGACAAAATTGAGAGAAATTTTAGCCGTAGTAGTAAGTCACGGAAACTTTACCACTATATGTAGTATACGAAAAAAGTTCCAATTTTTTCCCATATGATCCCATGACAGCACAGTCCGCTTTGGAACATACTGGGAACATAGTAAAATTTGGAAATGTTTTCGATTCGGAAAGGCGATTCCCGGTCCGAATCTGGAATATACCCCTCTATATATTGCGAGCAGGTCAGTTCGTCCCATAAAGTACCATAACGGCCATTTCGGCACAAAAGCGGGTCTTCCATGTCACGCTCTGCGCTGCGAAGATCCTGTTTGTGCTTAGGGAAGGTAGCGTTTCGCCTCGGTCCCGCGTCCAAGCGTCTGTAACACCTCGGCCAGCTTTTGGCGCAGTTGCGGGGCGCGGGGTTCAATCGCCAACGCCTGTTTATAGGCCTGTGCAGACATCTCCAACGCGCCTTTTTCTTTTTGCAGATCCCCGACCAGCCGCCATGCAGGCCAAAGCGTGTGCCGTTCCTCAAGCGCCTGATGCGCCTGTGCCAAAGCCCCGTCATAATCCTTTAGATAGGCAAGGAGCAGCGCCAGATTGAACCGTTTGTCCGCCTGCCCCGGCCCTCCGTCAGCCACTTTGCGGAACAGACCTTGCGCGGCGTCGATATTCCCCAGCTTAATTTGGGCCGCCCCCATCAGACCTAGAACTTCGGGATGGGTGGGGCTATACCGCAGCGCCTGCTCCCCTGCCTGTAGGGCTTGCGCGGGCATATCCCGTTGCAACAGGCTTTTGGACAGCTTTGCCCATGGGGTCGCCTGTGGAACAGGTTGCGCATTCAAAGTGCGGCGCAAGGCATCCGAGGCTGCGGCGTCCCTGCCCCCTGCGTAATCCAGAATCCCCATGGTCTTGTAGATCAGCGCTTCGGAGGGAGACAGGTTCAGGGTTTTGTCATATATCGAAACACCCCCGACGATAGCAGGTTCCTTGGCAATCCGTGCAGTCGGGTCGTCTTGGGGGCGTGGAATCTGGATACGGTGATCGGTCATGGTGACTTCGATCACGTCCTGCGTCCGGCGTTCGGGCATGTGGCAACTGGTACAATCGGGATTGTCGCCCAGCGCAGGGTGGCTTTTTTCGGCTGCCCGCAACACAGGCAATCCTGCCGCTGTGGTTTCATGGCAGGACAGACAGGCGTTGCGATAGTGTTCCGCCCGTTGTTCCACAGGCAGTTTCACATGGGGGTCATGGCAGTTCAAACAGCCAAGCTGCCCTTCGCTTTGAAGGAAACATTCGCTTTGTTCCAGCCGATAGGGATGGTGGTTGATGTCAAAACGGTCCTGCTTGGCGCGGGTTGTGTCCTCGATATCCAGAAATACTTTATAGTCGGACACCAATTCGCCGGGTCGAAAGGAATAAATCCCGCGCCCCATGCGCAGGGGCGACGGGATCGCCACGCTTGGCTGCATGTGGCAGCCGTAGCAAATGCCGTAAAGCTGGTCACGGGACAGTTTTGCGGGTTGAACAATGGCGGCGTGGATTTCATCCAGTCCTGCGTCACCGGAAATGGCTTTGGCCACGTGGTTTGCACCCGGCCCATGACAGCGCTGGCAGCCGATCCCCTGTGGCAGGTCCACAGGAAAGGTATCTGGCTGGCCTTCATCGTCGCTGCCAGCGGGGACATCGGGAAAGGCATTGTGACAGGCCATGCAGCGCCGTTTCACTTCGCGCAGGACCCCTGTCTGGTCAAAAAATTCAAACCCCGGTGCCATCGCCCATTTGCTGTCTTGCGTGTACCACGCCAGCGGCAATTGATACATCAGCCCGTCGTTTGTGCGATACAGATACACCCGCGAGTGATGACCGGATCCCAGAACCCAATCCACCTTTTGTTCAAAGCGGTTGATCTGCACCCCGTCAGGCGCGATCTGATAGCGGATGAACCAATAGTCTTCGCCGCGCAATTCCATTTCGTAATGACGGTCGGACGGGGCGTGATAATAGTGGTTGTTCTCAAAATCCTCGATCACCGTGGCGCGGCCGGGCTTGTGAAAACTTTTGCCCATACCCACCTGCTTAAAGCTTTCGGCTTTGTCGGAATGACACATGGCGCAGGTGGCGTCGGGCACATAGCCTGCGGCTGCGCCACCTGTAACGGTAATGTCAAATTCCGCCAGCAGGTCTTTGGTTGCCGGATCAACTGTTTGGGCAAAGGCGCTAGGGGCCGACAGCGCCACGCAAAACACCGCACAAAGCACCGCGCAAAACACTTTTGCCAGTTTACGCAGAGACACCGCTGAACCCATGGATCACACCCTGTAAAATCGGTTGCTTTGAATGGGATCAGCCTAGGCCCGCGCCCAGTACACTGCAACCGGTGCATCGGACCCAGACGGGGATTATTTTCGCGGATGGCCTGTAAGCCGGATTTTGTCCCGGGGTTGCCCCCTTGGACGACCATTCATCTGGGCCTGCTGTTGCCAGCAGGCTCTTGCAACCAACCCGGACCTGCTGGGGCAAAAGCGGCCCCGGATGTTGCCATCCACGCGATCCCTATTTGGTTTTGCTCCCGGCGGGGCTTGCCATGCCAGTGATGTTACCACCACCGCGGTGGGCTCTTACCCCACCGTTTCACCTTTACCTGCGCAAGCGCAGGAAGTTTGTTTTCTGTGGCGCTTTCCCTCGGGTTGCCCCGGGCGGGCGTTACCCGCCGCCGTTGCTTTTTGGAGTCCGGACTTTCCTCACTTACGTGCAGCCGTCCAGCCATCCGCGAAGTCTTTCTGTAGCGCCCCATAGTGCCCGAGGTCAACGGCCTGGCAGGGCCATTTTTGCGCCAGCCCCACCATTATTCCCACATCCAGTGCATCCAGCGGCCCCGTGACAAAGGGGCGGAACCGCAGGCGAAAGGCGTCCAGTATGATTTGCCAGCTTTTCGCGCTGTCATCTTTGGCACGGTAGCCGAAATAAAATGCAGCGGCGCGGAACACCGTCCAGTCTGCGGCGCATTGGGCAGGGTCGGGCCAGATCGACAAACCACTTTGCGCCAGATCTTGCCAGTTGAAATAGGGGCCGGGGTCAATTTTACGTCCAGGGGCCAGATCAGAATGGCCGATCACCCGTTCCGGCGGAATCCCGTGGCGCGACAGTACATCGGCCAGTACGCGTTTTAACGCCGCCATCTGCGGCTCGGGGAACTGGGGATCATGCGAATCCGGCCCGCGATTGGCCAGCTCAAACCCGATAGAGTGGGAATTCACATCCTCGACCCAGCCCCACTGGCCGACACCCGCGTGCCATGCGCGATCGGTTTCCGCAACCAACTGGGTCACACGGCCCGTTTCATCAATCACGTAATGGGCGGAAACTTCGGCCAAGGGATCACACAGACGGTCAATTGCCGCCTGCGCTGTTTCCATTCCCGTATAGTGCAACACCACCATATCAGGTGTCAGCCCGTGACGCCGCGGACCGCAATTCACAGAGGCTTGCACCTCAGCCAACCCTAGTTCTGCAGCAAGCTGCGATAGGTGTTGGGGTTCCAGCCACAGGCAAAACCGTCACCATCACTGTCCAGATTGCGACGGTCCTTTTGGGGGCCTCCTGCTTCCAGAAAGGCACGCTGTGCGCCATCGGGATCATTCCGGTAGCGCCCGCAGCCCGACTGGCTGCTGTTAGAGCGACTGTAGGTTTTGGTGCCAATGGCCTGCTTTTGGGACAGCGCGTAGGCGGGCAGATTGGTGTCATCTTTACGCTGGGGCAACGGCTCGGGATCAATGATCTGATAGCTCTGGCGCAGGGCGGCCAGTTTTGCCGCGTCTGAAGCGATGGTTTCCTGTTCCTTCACCGCTGTAAAGTCCTGCGTGTTGGAAATCGCTGCATTTTCAGTGCCAACAACAGGCAAAGGTTGCGGATTGCCCGTTGCATCTGCTGGCAATTGTACGGTTTCACCACCGGCTTCCGCATCAGACAGCCGTTGCCGTTCAATCTGCAAAGCCGCCGGATCGGGCGTGATATTGTCGAAATACTGGTCCTGATCATTGGGGACTTCTGTCGTACACCCCGTCAGAAACCCAGCCACTAAAACTGTTGCCAATAACCCGCGCATCTTACTTCCCTTGCTTTGAACTGTGCAAACTTACCACCATTTACTGGCCTTGGAAACAAAACCGGCGGCTTGTTCCAGCGCATAAGCGGTGTTCAGCATGTCGGCTTCTTCCCAGGGCTTGCCAATCAATTGCAGCCCCAGCGGCAGACCTTGTGAATCAAGCCCTGTCGGAACCGAGACCCCCGGCAATCCGGCAAGGTTCACGGTCACGGTAAACACATCGTTCAGGTACATTTTCACCGGATCTGCATCCGCCATTTCCCCAAGCCCAAAGGCCGCGGACGGCGTGGCTGGGGTCAGGATCGCATCCACGCCACTGGCGTAAACGTCTTCGAAATCTTTCTTGATCAACGTGCGCACCCGTTGCGCGCGGCGATAATAGGCATCGTAAAAACCGGCCGACAACACATAAGCCCCGATCATGATGCGACGCTGCACCTCTTTGCCGAACCCTTCGGCGCGGGTGCGGGCATACATCTCGTGGATTCCTTCACCGCTTTGCAACTTGGCGCGGTGGCCATAGCGCACCCCGTCATAGCGCGCCAGATTGGAAGACGCCTCGGCAGGGGCCAGAACATAATAGGCCGGCAGTGCGTATTTGGTGTGCGGCAGGGACACATCAACAATTTCAGCCCCCGCATCACGCAGCATGTTCGCGCCGTCATCCCACAGCTTTTCGATTTCAGCAGGCATACCGTCCAGACGGTATTCTTTCGGGATACCGATCTTTTTGCCGCGAATGTCACCGGTCAGGGCTGCTTCAAAATCCGGCACTGCAAAATCCGCGCTGGTGCTGTCTTTGGCATCATGTCCGGCAATCGCATTCAGAAAAATCGCGCTGTCCCGCACGGTTTTGGTCATCGGCCCCGCCTGATCCAGCGAGGACGCAAAGGCAATAATACCCCAGCGCGACACACGCCCGTAGGTCGGCTTAACCCCGACAATGCCGGTAAAAGCCGCAGGCTGGCGGATTGATCCGCCGGTGTCCGTACCGGTTGCCGCCAGACACAAATCCCCCGAAACCGCCGCCGCAGACCCGCCGGATGATCCCCCCGGTGTCAAAGCAACATCCGATCCTTCACGCCGCCAGGGATTGACCGCCGCACCATAAGCGCTTGTTTCATTGGACGAGCCCATGGCGAATTCGTCCATGTTCAACTTGCCCAACATGACTGCACCCGCGTCCCACAATTTTGTGGTCACAGAGCTTTCATATTCCGGCTTAAAGCCTTCCAGAATGTTCGACGCCGCCTGACTTGCCACACCTTTTGTACAAAACAGGTCTTTGATCCCCAACGGAATCCCGCACATATCCGGCGCATCCCCTGCCGCCAGACGCACATCCGCCGCCTTGGCTTGCTCCAGCGCCAGCTCGGGCGTCTTCACCGAATAGGCGTTCAGCGCATCCGATGCCGCCACAGCCCCGTTACAGGCTTCGGTCAGTTCAACCGCAGAAATCTCTTTGGAACGCAGCTTGTCGCGCGCATCCGCAATGGTCAGAGTGTTCAAACCGCTCATGTCTTACTCCACAACCTTAGGCACTGCGAAAAATCCCTCGCGCGCGTCGGGCGCATTGGCCAGAATTTTCGCCTGTTGATCCCCCTCCGTGACCTGATCAACCCGCCGCTTCAACTTCATTGGCGTCACAGATGTCATCGGCTCAACGCCGTCCACATCCACTTCGTTCAACTGCTCCATAAAGCCGAGGATTCCGTTCAATTCACCCGCCAGCGCGTCAAGCTGGTCTTCGGCCACTTCGATACGGGCCAGATGCGCCACTTTGCGGGCAGTGTCTTTGTCAATGGACATGGGGGTAATCCACTCTCTTTGTCACAGATAATTCAGGGCGAACCTTTATCCCTGCACAACAGCCAAGACAACCCGTCAATCTGTCCTCCACAGATTCCGGCTTCTTCTTTCTGAAAATATTCCGGGGTTTGGGGCAGCGCCCCATTACACCCGCCGCGCGGCAAAAAAATCGCGCAGCAACACAGCCGCTGCATCTTCTCCGATCCCGTCGTAAACCTCGGGGGTGTGATGGCACTGGGGGTGGTCAAACACCCGCGGCCCCTGCGCCACGCCGCCCGACTTCGGATCACCCGCCCCGTAATACAGCCGCGCAATCCGTGCGTTGGATATGGCGGCAGCACACATGGGACAGGGTTCCAGAGTCACATAAAGGTCAGCCCCGATCAGCCGCTCTGCGCCTTTCAGCGCACAAGCGGCGCGAATGGCCAGAATTTCGGCGTGGGCGGTCGGATCGTTTAATTCACGGGTACGATTTCCCGCCGTGGCCAGAACCTCGCCAGCCAAGACAACAACAGCCCCCACAGGCACCTCCCCCCGATCACCGGCGGCCCGTGCTGCGTCCAGTGCGGCATCCATATAAGAGGTAAATTCCATCCCCCAGCTTTAGCCTGACCAGTTCCCTTGGACAAGCGTGCCAAACCGCCCTATAGCGGGGCCATGAGCAATGAAATCACAGCCGAAGGCGAGCGTATCGCCAAATTCCTGTCCCGCGCGGGCGTCGCCTCGCGTCGCGAGATCGAACGGATGATCGAAGCAGGCCGCATCAGCCTGAACGGTCAGCCTTTGACCACGCCCGCAATCAAAGTGACCGAGAAGGATGTGATTACCGTCGACGGCAATCCGGTGGCGGAAAAACAACCCGCCCGTTTGTGGCTGTATAACAAACCCCCTGGCCTTGTGACCTCGGAACGGGATGAAAAGGGGCGTAAAACCGTGTTTGACGCCCTGCCTGAATCCCTACCCCGTGTTTTATCTGTGGGGCGGCTGGATTTGAATTCCGAAGGTCTGTTGCTGCTGACCAATGACGGCGAGATCAAACGCAAGCTGGAACTGCCGTCTACCGGATGGGTCCGCAAATATCGTGTGCGGGTCAAAGGCTCACCCACCGAAACGACCATCGAACCGCTGCGCAAGGGCGTCACCGTAGACGGCGAGCGGTTTCAGCCGATGGAAGTCAGCATCGACAAACAGCAAGGCGCGAACGCCTGGCTGACCATCAGCCTGCGCGAAGGTAAAAACCGCGAGATTCGCCGCGCTGTGGAAATGGTCGGTCTGACCGTGAACCGCCTGATCCGCACCTCTTATGGCCCCTTCCAGCTTAAACTGCTGAAATCCGGCGAAGTGGAAGAGATCAAACCAAAGGTTCTGCGAGATCAACTGGGATTGGAAGCACCCCCGGCGCATGCCAAAAAGAAAGACACCCGTCGTGTGTCGCGCGATGTAAAATCACGCCGTGCGCAGCCACCGCGCAAGCCCAAACGTTAATCTTCCAGCCTGCAGGACGCAGGGATACTTCGGCTTGAAAGCAGCCTTAAGGCGGTGGTTTTCTGCTGGATGCAGGCCCCGCCACTGCGCGGGGGATTGCGCTTTTGCGCGAGTCGTTCTGTTCACATGCGGGCATGTGCGACTCCTCATAACGCAAGCTTTGGGCAAGCTTTGGGCAAGCTTTTGCGGCTACTCCCTAAGCGAGATGTTTCCGGCCATTTGCCGACCGTCGACTCCATCCACCATTTCAAACTCTACGGGCTGGTTGTTTTCCAGTGTTTGCAAACCAGACGCCTGAACTTGCGAAATATGTACAAAAATGTCCTGACCGCCGCCTTCGGGCTCGATAAATCCGTAGCCTTTGTCAGCGTTGAACCACTTGACCATACCTTTGGCCATCGTCGTATTCCCTTCGTATTCAGCCACCGCATTTTGCTGCGGCTTTGACGTTTCGCCCAGCGAGGACGCGCCTGTGCCTGACTTTTGGCCCAGACGCGCTGCACCCATGACGCAACGTCACTTAGTTTAACGGAAGCGGCGATTTCTACAAAATGGAAAAGAGTTCGCGATTTTAACGGGTTATCCACAGGGCCTTCGCTAAAGTTGCAGATCTGGTGATCCGTGTGCGAAATCTGTGCGTCAGGGCGGCGGACCTGATTCCGCAGGGATCAGTTTGTTTGCCATGTGCGGCGCGATCGCTTGCTCTTGCCCTGTTGCATGGGCTAAATACAGCGGAAATTATATCATTTTCGGGGACATCGCACGATGGCTGAACTGCTGACTTTTGAGAACTTCGCCAATTTGGGCGTATTGATTTTCCTTCAGGCCGTGCTTGGGTTTGACAATCTTCTTTATATTTCCATCGAGAGCCAGCGCGCCCCGAAAGAATACCAGAAATCCGTGCGCTTCTGGGGGATTATCATTGCTGTCGGGCTTCGGATTATTCTGTTGTTCACCATGATCCGCCTGATTGATGCGCTTAAAGACCCGTTTTACATCTTTGACTTCCCCGGAATTTTGACGGGCGGCGTCAACTTCTCCACATTGGTGTTTGTTCTTGGTGGCGTGTTCATCATGTACACCGCCTTCAAAGAGATCACGCATATGCTGTCTGTGCATGAACTGGGGCATGAGGGTGGTAAGAAGACGTCGAAATCCGCCCGTCAGGTGGTTTTCCTGATCGTTATGATGAACCTGATCTTCAGCTTTGATTCCATCCTGTCCGCCCTTGCGATTACCGATGTCTTCCCTGTTCTGGCCATTGCGATCCTTGCGTCAGGCCTTGCCATGTTGTTGCTGGCGGATGGTGTGACCACGTTTTTGCAAAAGAACCGCATGTACGAAGTGCTGGGCCTGTTTATTCTACTGATCGTCGGCGTTGTTCTGCTTGGCGAGGCTGGACCCGCCGCCGCACACGCCATGCACAATGATGATCTGCAAATCAGGATATTTGGCTATGCATTGTTGCCTATGTCCAAAACCACCTTCTACTTTTCAGTTGTGGTGCTGTTTATCGTTGAAATCGTGCAAACCGGATACCAGCGCAAACTGGCGGCGGAGCGTGGAAAAAACACACATTAAGGTGCGCCCCCTATCGGGGGGCAAAACCGGTCGGCCTTGGCGCAGATACGCGCATACGGGCAAAATCTAAGGCGATTTTTCGCCGAATCCGGCGGGGTTTTCGGGACTCATCCCAGAAAATACCCGCCAAAAGCCTAGTAACCAAGCGTCCTCCCCCATATATTGCCCCCATATTCTTAGGGAACGGGATCAACACCGTCACCACGGGGGACCTATGTCTGCGCCAACTTTGCAATGGCTATCCTATATCGTGCTCTGCGCGACGATTTTGACTGTCTCGCTTGGCAGTTTCGGAAGCCTGTCCTGATGGCGCAGAAATTCGGTGGCGCGCATAGCCCCACAGGACACAAAGCGGAACGCGATGGCGGGCCGACCCTTGCGCCTGTTAACAAATTCCGTGGCCGCAAGGTTCATAAATCCGACATCCGCACCAAGCTGCTGTTTTTGCTGCCCCTGCCCATGCTGTTTTCCGGCATCGGCGAAATGCGGGCGCAGAACGCAACCGGAATAGTCGCGGAATTTGGCGCTTTGGTGATCCTGTTGCTGGCCGCATGGCTGTTGCGCGAAGGCTTGCAGGCCGAAGACGCCTATAACAGCCGCAAGATCGCCCGCCCGCCGGCCATTCCGCGCAAAATCTTTGCCACCGCCTTGACGGGGATCGGGGTCTGCGTTGCCGCAGCTTTCGGCATGAAGGCCAGCCTGCCTGCCGCGCTGGTCTACGGTGTAATCGCCAGTGCCGCCCATCTGTTCAGCTTTGGCATTGATCCCCTGCGCAAAAAAGGCATGGAAGGCATGTCCGACTTTGAAACAGAGCGGGTTGCCAAAGTGGTGGATAAGGCCGAAGCCCTGCTGGCCGAAACCTTGGCGGCGTCCCGCGGGATCGGGGACAGGCGGATTGAACATCGGGTGGAAACGCTTGCAGCCGCCGTGCGCGACATGTTCCGCACCGTCGAAGACGACCCCCGTGATCTGTCTGGCGCGCGTAAGTTTCTTGGCGTTTATCTGCGCGGTGCGCGGGATGCGACCATCAAGTTTGCTGATTTAAACAGCAAAACACAGGATCCCGCAGCCAAGGCGAAATACGAATCCTTGCTTACCGATCTGGAAGCCAGCTTTAATACCCAACGTGAAACAATGATGTTGGACAACCGCACGGATCTTGATGTGGAAATCGAGGTTTTGCGCGACCGACTGAAACAAGAAGGCCTCAAGGCCAGCTAACAGGAGACCACACATGTCCAACATCCGCGATAAAGCCGAAAGCTCGCTGAAAGCCGTGGAAGAGATCAACGCCGTGGTTCTGCCCGAACCCAGCAATGATCTTATTGTGGTGTCCGATGTGGCGCCCGACCTGCAAAAATCCATCAAATCACGGATGGATGAAATTAACATGGACAATACCCAGTCGATCATTGAATTCGGGTCCAAAGCCCAATCGGAATTGCAGGAAATCAGTCAGGAAATGCTGTCTGGTGTACGCAACAAAGACGTTGGCCCCGCAGGAGAATCCCTGCGCAATATGGTCACGTCAATCCGTGGCTTTTCCATTGACGAGTTGAACCCGAACCGCAAGCTGTCCTGGTGGGAGAAAATTCTGGGCCGCGCCGCGCCCGTGGCGAAATTCATGGCCAAATACGAAGACGTGCAAGGCCAGATCGACAAGATCACCGATGAATTGCTGGAACATGAACATGTTCTGCTGAAAGACATCAAATCGCTGGATAAACTTTACGGGAAAACCCTCGCGTTTTACGACGAACTGGCCCTTTATATCGCAGCGGGTGAGGAGAAGCTGAAGGAACTGGATGGCAAGATCATTCCAGCCAAAGAGAAAGAAGTCGAAAAAGCCCCGCAGGATAAGGGCGTTTTGCGAGCACAGGAACTGCGGGATCTGCGCTCTGCACGGGATGATCTGGAACGTCGGGTTCACGATCTGAAACTGACCCGTCAGGTAACAATGCAATCCCTGCCCTCTATCCGGTTGGTGCAGGAAAACGACAAATCTCTGGTGACAAAGATCAATTCGACTTTGGTGAACACGGTGCCGTTGTGGGAAACCCAACTGGCGCAGGCAGTGACGATCCACCGGTCCCGCGAAGCCGCCGAAGTGGTGCGTCAGGCCAATGATCTGACCAACGAACTGCTGGAAAGCAATGCTGCCAACCTGCAACAAGCCAACCGCGAAGTGCGTAAGCAGATGGAGCGGGGCGTCTTTGATATCGAAAGCATCAAGAAGGCCAACCAGTATCTGATCGACACGATCGAAGAAAGCCTGTCCATTGCGGATGAAGGCAAGGCCAAACGGGCCGAGGCGGAAAAAGAGCTGATCAATATGGAAGGGGAATTGAAGAAAACCCTTTCTGCGGCCAAGGCCAAATCCACCGGAACCGGCGACAATATTGGAACGAGTACAGGCGCTTAGGCGCGAACGGCGAACCGAACAGCAAATGAAACTTTCGCATATTCTAGTGCTGGTCGCCCTATTCGGGGCAGGCTGTGACGAGGTGCCACCCGCGCCTGAAGTTGCACCTGCGCCGGTTGCAAAACCCGTGCCTGCCAAGCCCAAAGTCTCTGAGGAAAGCACCCGCATCGCGGCCTATTATGCCTCGGTTCAGACCCGTTTGCTGGCGCAGGGCAAGTTGCGGCAGGATTTCAATCCGCCAGATGCACCCTTCAACACCGATACTTTGGTGCGTAACTTTGAAAAAGTCGCGCTTTACGATGAATACACCAATCAGGAAGGGGTCTTCGTCGAAGAACAGACCTCCTCTTATCTGCGGCGCTGGCAGAAACCTGTGCGCGTAGGACTGTATTTCGGCGCGTCGGTCACCCCAGGCCAACGGGTTAAAGACCGCAAGTTTGTCAGTGCTTTTGCCAACCGTCTGGCTGGGCTGACAGGGTTGAACATCCGTCTGACCTCTATCAAGAACGCCAATTTTGTCATGCTGTTCCTGAACCGTGACGAACAAAAAATTGATCCGGGTCTACTGGCGGCCAATGTGCCCCAATTGCTGCCATCCATCGTGCGCGAAATCGAAACCAGCCCGCGCAATATCTTTTGTGTGGCCTATGCCCTGTCAAATGCAGACAATCCAACGGATTATTCCGGCGCGGTTATTCTGGTCAAAGGCGAACACAGCGACGTCATGCGCCGGTCCTGCATCGAGGAAGAAATGACCCAGGCGCTGGGGCTGGCCAATGACGACCCTACCGTGCGCCCGTCTATTTTCAACGACGATGAAGAATTCGCACTGCTGACACGCCACGATGAAATTCTGCTTAAAATGTTATATGATCCGCGTCTGCGCGTGGGAATGACCCCCGAACGGGCCCGCCCCTTGCTGCATGCCGTGGCCGAAGATGCGTTGAAACAAAGCCATATCTAACAGGAGATGAACCCATGGGTATTCTAGACTTTCTGACGGGCGAATTTATCGACGTCATCCAGTGGACCGACGACACCCGTGACACAATGGTCTGGCGGTTTGAACGGGAAGGCCATGAAATCAAATACGGCGCCAAACTGACCGTGCGTGAAGGTCAGGCGGCTGTGATGGTGCATGAAGGGCAGTTGGCAGATGTGTTCCAGCCCGGGCTTTATATGTTGGAAACCAACAACATGCCGATCATGACCACCCTGCAATATTGGGATCATGGCTTTGAAAGCCCGTTCAAATCGGAAATCTATTACGTCAACACCACGCGGTTTACCGATCTGAAATGGGGCACCAAAAACCCGATTATCTGCCGCGACCCCGAATTCGGCCCCGTGCGCATCCGCGCCTATGGCACCTATGAAATCAAAGTGGCTGATCCGGCCAAATTCATGTCTGAAATCGTCGGCACGGACGGCGAATTCACCATGGATGAAATCAGCTTTCAAATCCGCAACATCATCACTTCGCAGTTTTCGGCGGCGATTGCGGGATCCGGAATTCCTGTGCTGGATATGGCAGCCAATACCCTTGATCTGGGCAAACTTCTGGCTGGCAAAATCGCCCCAGCACTGGCGGAATACGGGCTGGAACTGCCAGGCCTTTACATCGAGAACATCTCGCTTCCGCCCAAAGTGGAAGAGGCGCTGGACAAGCGCACATCCATGGGATTGGCGGGTGATCTGGACCAGTTCATGAAATATTCAGCCGCCGAGGCGATGAACAACCCGAATTCTGCCGCGGGCAGTTCTATGGCAGCGGGCATGGGCGCTGGCATGGGGATGAGCATGGCGCAACAAATGGCCCAACAGCAATTGGCGCAGCAGCACATGGCGCAGCAGGGCAACAGCGGCCCTTGGGGTGCGCGCCCCGCCCCGCAAGCCACACCCGTAGCACCACCGCCGCCGCCCGTGGAAAAAGTCTGGCACATTGCCACAAACGGGCAAACCAGCGGGCCGTTTTCCCGCGCCAGCCTTGGCCGTATGGCCACAGATGGCACGCTTAGCCGTGAAACCCATGTCTGGACCGCAGGTCAGGACGGCTGGAAACGCGCCGCAGAGGTGACCGAACTGGCGCAATTGTTCACCGTGATGCCACCTCCGCCACCACCCGCCGATTGATCCCGTGCCCCGAACGGCACCCTCTGACGGGATCAAGGCCCGTTTCCTTGCAGCGCTGCCCCGGCGCCGCACCACATTAAAATGGCTGCATTGGACCATGCTGCCCCTGCTAATCTGGTTCGTTCTGGTGCAGCCCAAAGATGTGGTTCCCATCGGGCGGTGGGCCTTTCTGCTCCACTCCAATCTGGCGGTGATCTTTGTGTCGATTTCCCTGTTCTGGACGGCCGACCTGATGCGGCGCGGTCTGGCTGGCCGCCCCGGCCCCAAACTGCCGCTTTGGGCGAAACGTACCCATCAGATCATGCATAAAGTCATCATCTGGGGGCTGTTCACCGTTGCTTTCACAGGGTTTCTGCTGGGTCTTACCTCAAGCGTTCTGCTGAAAGCCGGGGGGTTTCTGCCCATCGCCCCGCCGCTGGGCTTGCGTCAGGCCAACGCTTTTGTCGGCACGTTTCACATCATCCAGTTCTACATTCTAGCCGTCATTGTCGCGCTTCATGCGGGTTTCCACATCTGGCGTCACTTTCGCTTGCACGATAACGCCCTGCGTATCATGGTGCCCAAAACCTTCCACCGCTGGCTCTGAGGCTTTATGGATCCTGCCCCGATAGAACACCGTTTCCCCTGTACCACCTGCGGCTCGGATATGCGTTTTGCGCCCGGAACCGACCAGATGATCTGCGATCATTGCGGCGCAACCCAATCAATCACGTCCACAAATAAAGCCGCCGCCATTCGGGAACTGGACTTCCGACAAGCCCTGCGCGCGGAACTGCCCAAGGCCGATACCGAAGAAATTCGCACGATCACCTGCGAAAGCTGCGGGGCCCATGTGGAGTTTGACAGCAAGACCCACGCCGCCGAATGCCCGTTCTGCGCTACCCCTGTGGTCACCGACACAGGCGCGGAACGCCAGATCAAGCCCCGCGCCCTGATCCCCTTTGCCCTGACCGAACCGGAAGCCCGCACACAGATGACCGATTGGCTGGGGTCCCTTTGGTTCGCCCCGAACGGGTTGCAGGAATACGCCCGAAAAGGCCGCGCCATGCAGGGGATCTACATCCCCTATTGGACCTATGACGCCGATACGAAATCCAGCTACAGCGGTGCGCGCGGGGATGTTTATTATGTCAGCCAACAGGTCCGCGTGGAACGCAACGGCAAGATGGTCACCGAAAACCGCCAGGTCCAGAAAACCCGCTGGAGCCCCGCACGGGGCCGCGTTGCGCGGTTCTTTGACGATGTTCTGGTGCTCGGCTCGACCTCGTTGCCCAAGGCCTATACCGATGCGCTGGCCCCTTGGGACCTGTCCGCCCTTGAACCCTACGACCCGCAGTTCCTCGCCGGTTTTCGCGCTGAAGGCTACACCGTCCCGCTAGAGGAGGGCTATTCCGAAGCCCGCATCTATATGGACCGGATGATTCTGCGGGACGTCAAATTCGACATCGGCGGTGACAAACAACGGGTGGACGGCATCAACACGGATATCAAAGACGTCACCTTCAAACACGTTTTACTGCCGATCTGGATGGCCGCCTATAAATACCGCGGCACCACCTATCGCTTTGTGGTGAACGGGCAGACCGGAACTGTGCGCGGTGAACGCCCCTATTCCAAAATCAAGATCGCCATTGCCGTTACCCTCGGCCTGATCGCCGCTGCTGTTATTGGCGCCTATATTGCGGCCAACGGATAATCCATGTTCCCCATACGCGATCATAACCCGTCACGGCGCACACCCTATGTTACATGGGCGCTGCTTGCCGCGAACATCCTGATTTTCCTGTCCTACTACCCCGCCAACAGCGGCAATGACTATGCGCTGGCGGCTGTCTGGTCTGACTGGGCCACAATCCCGCGCAACATCACCGCGGGCACGGATATGCACAGCCTGCTCACCTCTATGTTTTTGCACGGAGGCTGGATGCATCTGGCTGGCAACATGCTGTTCCTGTGGATTTTCGGCGATAATATGGAAGACGCTTTCGGCCACCTTCCCTTCCTCGGATTCTATCTTCTGTGTGGTGTGGCCGCTGACATCCTTCAGGTTGTCGCCAACCCCTATTCCCCCGTTCCCGTGGTGGGTGCATCGGGCGCAATCGCGGGTGTGCTGGGCGGATACCTGCTGCTTTACCCCCGCGCGCGGGTGGATATCATCATAATTTTCATTGTTTTCTTCAAAACCTTTGCACTACGTGCATGGATTGTCTTGGGCGTCTGGCTGGCCATGCAGGTGTTTGGCGGCTTTTCCAATCCCACATCCGAAGGAGGCGTTGCCTATTGGGCACATGTCGGAGGCTTCGCCACAGGCATTCTCGCCACGCTTCCCTACTGGCTGGCAAAGGGCGGGCCGAGCTTCTGGAAAGCCACAGACGGCCACCCGCCCCATCCTGCAACACCCACGCCAGTCTCGCTTACTCGCATCCCAATAGTACGCCGCCGCAAACGATAAAACCGACAGCACCCTCTTTTTGGGTCAAATATCCAAACCAGCCGCAACCACAAAAACCGCCCCCAAGACCGGAGGCAGCGCCGTTAACCAAACTTCAGCACAAAAAAACGCCCCGTGCAGAACAGGGCGTTTCTTAAATCTTTCAAAAGCTTACGTCAGGTCAGCTTAGGCAGCTTTCGCAGCTTGCTGACGTTCGCTTTCTTCACGGCTAAGCGCGACCGAGGTGCGCACACCACGGCCCACAAATTCCATCATGCCTTTGACACAACGTTCCGTCGGTTCGATCCCGGCACACATAAGCACTTCGCGCCCATCGCGCGAACGGGCCCAGCGTGCAATGGAATCCACACCGTTTCCATATTTCTTATCATCCGCAATGGCATCATCCAGCGCGGCTAGAACGACAGCGGCAAACAGCTTTTGCGAGCGTTTTCCTTGGTCGTTGTTGATA
>JAXMOF010000080.1:0-14923 GCA_034670045.1 Amylibacter sp.
GCCTTCGCGTTGCAGTTTTTTCTTCAGAGCGCGGAGCGCCTGATCGACATTGTTGTCGCGTACCGATACCTGCATGGTGTGTCACCACCTTTCTAGGTTTGAGTTTGCAAAAGTGCAGGAACGCGCCTTATAGGCCCGGATTCCCTGTTTGTCTAGCGGTTGCGTGACAGGCAGGCGCGGTTCGGCACGGTTATTTTGCCTGAGATTTTTCAAGACCATCCCAAGGGTGTTTTTGTCACCTTTGCTTTTGGTGCGGTGCAGGCTATTTTATCCCTATGACACAGACAGATAAAACCGAAGAAACCCACATAGAAGAAGCCCGCGCCCGCCTATTGGATGCGGCTTTGATGAACGTCGTTTTTGACGGCTGGTCGGATGCGACCTTTGCGGCTGCGGTCGCGGATAGTGGTGTGGATGCAGGGCTGGCCGCACAGGCCTGCCCGCGCAAGGGTCTGGATCTGGCGGTGGCGTTTCACCGGCAGGGCGACAAGGCAATGGTCGATGCGATGCAGTCGGCTGATCTGGAAGCCATGCGCTATTCCGAAAGGGTGGCCTATGGCGTGCGGGTTCGATTGGAACAGGCCGACCGTGAAGCAGTGCGCCGTGGTGCGGCATTGTTCGCCTTGCCCCAACACGGGGCAGAAGGTGCCGGCCTGATCTGGGCAACTGTGAGCGCGATTTGGGATGTGCTTGGTGACAGCTCGACCGATGTAAACTGGTATACCAAACGGGCGACCTTGTCGGCGGTGTATTCCAGTACCTTATTGTTCTGGCTCGGGGATGACAGCGAGGGCTATGGTGATACCTGGGCTTTTCTGGATCGCCGTATTGCCGATGTCATGCAGATCGAAAAAGCCAAGGCGTCGCTGCGTAAAAACCCTTTGGCCAAGGCGTTTATGGCAGGGCCGGGGCGGCTGTTTGAACACATCAAAGCCCCTGTCGGTGCAGCGCCAACCGATTTGCCGGGCTATATCGTACCCAAGGACTGATCCGTGCGGTTTCACCGTTGCGGCAAATCCGGAATTCCTTGCTTTATGCGATTGCACTTGGTCGGGGGAGTGTGAAACACTTTCCCAAAACGAGGACATGATATGGCAATTGGCAAACGACAGCTTACCTATTTTCAGGGCGAATGGCACGAGGGAAACACCCCGATTATCGGCGCGGCGGATCATGCTGCGTGGCAGGGAACCGTGGTGTTTGATGGCGCACGATTCTTTGAAGGTGTCACCCCTGATCTGGATCACCACGCCGCGCGGGTGGTGAAATCTGCTGCGACCATGGGGATGGATGCCCCAGTGGACGGGGATACGATCGCGGGTCTGATTCGCGACGGGATCAAGAAGATGGCGACGACAGAGGCCCTGTATCTGCGCCCGATGATGTGGAGCTGTGAAGCCTCGCCCGCATTGCTGGATGCAGACCCGACCAGCACCGCATTCGCCATCTGTCTTGAAACCCTGCCGATGCCGGAACCGGGGGATATGCCCCTGACTGTCAGCCCCTTTCGCCGCCCCCGCCAGGACACCGCCCTGACCGAGGCCAAAGCCGCCTGTCTGTACCCAAACAACGCGCGGATCATGACCGAGGCCCGCAAACGCGGTTTCAAGAATGCCCTGTCGATGGATCTGGATGATAATGTGGCGGAAACGGCTTCAACCAATGTGTTTATGGTGCGCGACGGGGTTGTGATGACGCCCGAACACAACGGCACCTTCCTGAACGGGATCACACGGCGGCGCACGATTGCCCTGCTGCGCGCCGACGGGTTCGAAGTCGAGGAGGCCACGCTAGCTGTTGCCGATTTCCGTGAAGCGGATGAGATTTTCCTGACGGGCAATGCCTCTAAAATCACGCCTGTCACCCGCCTTGATGCACGCAGCTTTGACGCAAATCCCGTGGCGCAGCGTGCGCGCGAATTGTATTGGGATTTCGCCCACTCGAAATATGAAAGCATGCCCCTATGACCCAGATGAATGTTGTCGAAATCTCTACCCCCGGCGGGCCGGAGGTTCTGAAGCCCGCACTCCGTGACGTGCCAAAGCCCGGTCACAATCAAATCCTGATCCAGGTGGCCGCTGCAGGTGTGAACCGGCCGGATGCCTTGCAACGGGCCGGAAAATACGCACCACCCCCCGGTGCGTCGGATCTGCCCGGTCTGGAATGTTCCGGCACCGTGGCCGCCATTGGCGAAGGTGTGACGCGCTGGGCTGTGGGGGATTCGGTCTGCGCACTTTTGCCCGGTGGGGGCTATGCGGAATATGTGGTGACCCCCGCAGATCATGCGCTGCCCGTGCCTGCTGGCCTGAACATGGTACAGGCGGCGGCTTTGTGTGAAACCTATTTCACCGTTTATTCCAACGTTTTCATGCGCGGTGGCCTGAAAGCGGGCGAAGTGTTTCTGGTGCATGGCGGGTCAAGCGGCATTGGCACAACGGCGATCCAACTGGCGGTAAAAGCAGGCGCACGGGTGTTTGCAACAGCCGGTTCAGCCGAAAAATGCGCCAAATGTGTAGAGTTAGGGGCCGAGCGCGCCATCAACTACAAAGACGAGGATTTCGTTGCTGTAATGGCAGAGATCACTGGCGGCAAAGGTGTTGATCTGATCCTTGATATGGTCGGGGGCAGCTATATCCCGCGTAATATCAAGGCGCTGGCGCTGGACGGTCGGTTGGTGCAAATCGCATTTCTAGAAGCCCCCGTCGCCGAGTTGAACTTTGCCCAAATCATGGTGAAGCGCCTGACTGTCACCGGATCGACCCTGCGCCCGCAAAGCGATCTGGCGAAAGCAAACATCGCCCGTTTGCTCGAAGAAAACATCTGGCCGATGCTCACTGACGGTGCAATCGCGCCTGTGATGGACAGCACTTACCCGCTGGCGCAAGCTGCCGACGCCCACGCGCGGATGGAAAGCTCTGCCCATATCGGTAAAATCGTTCTGACGGTTTAACCAAAGCCGAAAACAGCAACGGGGGCAGTCTGCCCCCGAACCCCCTGAGGATATTTGCCCCAAAAAGAGCGGCTTTTTGTTTGGCAAATATCCCCGCCGGAGGCCTGTGAAGCCGCGTTTACACCTTGACCTGCATAAACCGGATTCTGTTGTTGAACGGATCGGTCACAGAGACTTCAAGCCGCCCGTCCACATCCTGCAGCCCCGGCTTCATATAGCGGTAGTTCTTGGCGATCAGATCTGCGTGGAACCGGGTGATACCCTGCATATACACGCACATATTGCCGCCGGGGGTGGCATCGCCCGAATGTTCTGACAGATGCAGTTTCAAGCCCGCGCGGGAAATCTGGGTGTAAAGCGGGAAGTCATCGCCGTAGCGGTGTTCCCAATCCACGGAAAACCCCAAAAACTCCAGATAGAATTCATGGGCTTTGGCCACATCGAATATACGCACGATGGGCACCGCCTGTTCAAAGCTGATCGACTCGGGGTCCGGTGGTGGGGGCTCGGTGATTTTTGCGGCGAGGATATTCCAGTTGTCGACCCCGAACTGGCGGGCGACAAGTTCAAGGGTCTCGCTATGGGTTAGGGATATGTCCCGCTGGGCAAGTGCCGCACGCAGGGTTTTTGCCATTGCTTTTGCATCGCGATAATCGCGCATGTCCGGTCCTTTCGTCTGGGCGAACCATGTGTCAGTGCATGCATTGCCAACGGGGTCGCCTGACGTGAATGACGGGTCCGTAGGGTGGTCAAGACATTCGCCGAACCGGATACCGGCGCATGCTGCAGGCTGTCTTGGGCCTGCGCAGAGTATAATGCGGGACTTCAGGGTTTGGCAATCAGCGCAATGTCATCAAACCGCAACCAATGTGATCAGCGCAGGATCAAGATCAAACGCCCCTGACACTTTGGCGACGGTTACGCCATTCAGCATAATGCTGGCGCCTGTACCGTCTTCAAAGTTGATAACCGAAAGAGCGGGTTCCACGGGGTCGCCTGTTTCAGGGTCCGTGGCGGGGGCATATTCGATTTGCAGCAGATCTTCGGTGGCATCGAAATCGGTAATTTCGGCGGTGCCCTGGTCTGCAACGGCCTGATCCAGGGTAAATATATCCGCGCCCGCACCGCCTGTGCCTTGATCGCCCGCGCCGAGAATCAGGGTGTCGGTCCCTGCGCCGCCAAACAGGCTGTCCGCGCCGTCTATGCTGCCGTCTTCCAGTGTCGATGTGTCGCCAGAAGCGCCGTTCAATCTGTCTGCGCCTGCGCCGCCGAACAATGCGTCATCGCCTTGCGAACCCCAAAGCACGTCATCGCCCGCATCCCCGTAAAGTTCATCATCGCCCGCGCTGCCGTCCAGAAAATCGGCGTCATCGCCGCCATAAAGCGCATCGTCATCGTCACCACCTGTCAGGCTGTCATCGCCTGAATCGCCGTATAGGGAGTCCGCGCCAGTGCCGCCAAACAGCACGTCGTTTCCGTCGCCACCCGCGATGATGTCGCCTCCTGCTTTGGCCAGGACGCGGTCGTTGCCCGCGCCCATATCCGCTGTGTCGTCGCCTTTGCCTGCTTGCAACGTGTCGTCTGCGTCAGTGCCGACAATACTGTCATTGCCATCGCCAGCGGTGAAATTCGCGCCGTCAGGGTCAGTGCTGGTCAGGGTGTTATCGCTGGCGTCCCCCATTACATATGCAGGGATACCATCGGAGACTTCGGGTGTTTCTGTCGTGGTTTGATCGTCGGTGTCATCATCGTCATTCATAAAGAAAGACGCACCAATCAGGCCTGTAAACAACAAGGCGTTTGCCAATTGTGCCAATGTATATGCCAGCATGATGTCACCACTCGTTAGGTTACGTTGATCGGTGTGTTCATCGTAAATTAACGGTAAATCTGGGCCGGATTGCGGCTGGTTTGTGCAGGCAATTTGATGATTTGGTGTTCGGACTGCCTTATCTGATCGGGTTCAGAACCGCTTTGGAGGCAGTGCAATCGCGCAGGCTGTCCTGTCCGCAACGGCGGAATTCCAGATCCCGGGTCAGGCAGATGCGGACTTCTTGGATGTGGTTGCTTTTGCAGGTGACGGTAATTTGGTCGGCTTGCAATTTGGGGTTTGCATCAAGAAAGGCCTCTTCGATTACCTTGGCGGGCAGGGTCACTTTACGGGTCAGTTTGCGCAGCACTGCGGGGCGTTTGACGCGGTCATAGGCAACGCGCGACAGGCGGTAGTAATTCTGCGCGGACAGGTTTGAACAGGTGCCGTGTTTTTTCCACTGGTGCCACGCCAATCCGCCCGTTCCCATAATATCGGCCATGGCGCTGGTCATTGCGCGGCTGGGCGCGCGTTCATTCGCGCGGCAATAGGATGGCCAGCCCCGTTCGTTTTGCGGCCATAATCCGTGTAGCACCCAGCCGTGATCAAGGTCGGGGTTACATTGTTCCGAGTTCCGCCCGTCGCCTTCCAACGCGCACCAGTTCGGCGACCAGGACAGGGCCATCACATAGTAGTCGAATTGTCCGGGGCGTTCCCCGTCTGCCCGTGCCCCACCCGCGATCACCAGAAGGGTCAAAAGAATACGGATCATTTGGTCTTTTCCTTTGCGTCGTCCTTGTCTATATAGGCTGGGAATTCCCCACCTGAAACGGCAATTCGCGAAGGCCACCGCCCGAGCAACCGATTTCTCGGCGCGGGAGAGGTTTATTTGGAGGAAAGAGACATGGCGCTTCCGATTATGGCTAAAGCCACAGCTGTCTGGCTGGTGGACAATACGACGCTCAGCTTCAAACAGATCGCAGATTTTTGCGGTTTGCACGAACTGGAAGTGAACGGCATTGCTGATGGCGAAGTCGCACAAGGCATCAAAGGGTTCGACCCGATTGCCAACAACCAGCTGACGCAGGACGAGATCAGCGCAGCCGAAGGGAACCCGCGTCACAAGCTGAAGCTGAAGCATAATCCTGCAGCCGACGGCGAACAAAAACGCCGTGGCCCGCGCTATACGCCATTGTCCAAACGTCAGGATCGTCCGGCTGCTATTTTGTGGCTGGTGAAATTCCACCCCGAATTGTCGGATGGCCAGATTTCCAAATTGGTGGGCACAACCAAGCCGACCATTCAGGCCCTGCGCGAGCGGACCCACTGGAACATCGGCAATATTGCCCCGATTGATCCAGTTGCCCTTGGTCTGTGTAAGCAGCTGGAATTGGATGCGGCTGTCAGCAAGGCAGCAGCCAAAGCGCTTAAAGACGGCACAGCGCTGAGCGACGAAGAGCGTTTGAAGCTGGTTTCCACAGAGCAATCCTTGCAAATGGATACAGAACCGCGCCTGCCATCGAATATGTCCGGACTGGAAACGTTCACTTTGTCCAATGACGAAGAGAAAAAAGAAGAGCGTGTGCTTGACGCTGACAGTCTGTTCAACCTGCCAAAAGGTGGCGGCGAGGATGAAGACGAAGACGACGACGCATAATAAAGCCGTCATCGCAGACTTAAGGAACCCGGCCATTGCGCCGGGTTTTTTATGTCCAATTCCGGCGCTAACTCAGGACCAGTCAAAGGTTTGTGACGTTTTGGTCTGGCCTCTGGGACAGGTGCCGCGTAGCTTGGGCGGACCCTGCAGATTTCGCAGTTGGTTCAAAAACCCAAGGACGAATGGTCATGGAAACGGCACAACGCGGCGTCGCGTTCGGGATATCTTGCGCCTTGGGGGCAACGGTATTTTTCTCACTCAACGATCTGTCGATCAAATTCCTAAGCGGTGGTTATCCGCTGCATCAGATCGTGTTTCTACGGGCCCTTGTTGCCCTGATCATTACAATGGTTTTCATTGTGCCACTGGATGGTGGCTGGTCGGCCCTGCGTGCGAAACGCCCCTGGATTCACGTGGTGCGCGGCATTTGTGTGGTGATTGCCAATTCCGCATTTTTCGCGGGGATCGCGGCAATGCCTTTGGCCGATGCCTCGGCTATTTTCTTTGTGGCACCGTTGTTCATTACCGGCCTGTCCGCGCTGGTGCTGGGCGAGGTGGTGGGGATTCGGCGCTGGGCGGCTGTCGGGGTTGGCCTGCTGGGCGTGATCCTTGTGGTGAAACCCACGGGCGCGGGGTTTACGGTTGTGGCTTTGTTGCCTGTGCTGGCGGCTGCCGCCTATGCGGGCCTGCAGGTTCTAACGCGCTACACGGGCATGTCCGAGCGGGCCTCGACCATGTCGGTTTACATCCAATTGACCTTTTTAATGGTCTCGGGCGGCTTGGCGCTGTCTTTGGGGGACGGGCGCTTTGCGGGCAGTGAAAATGAAGCTGTAGAGTTCTTTTTGCGCCCGTGGCAATGGCCAAGCCTGGGTGACGGATTGATCATGATGGCTTTGGGCGGGGTCAGCGCCTGTGCAGGGTATCTGATTGCGCAGGCGTATCGGGGCACCAACGCCGCCGTGGTGGCGCCGTTTGAATACACAGCCCTGCTGCTGGCGGTGTTCTGGGGGATCGTCATATGGGGGGAGTGGCCTGCCGGTGCGACGTGGATCGGGATCGCCATGATCGCCGGCTCTGGCATCTATGTGGCCCTACGAGAGGGCCGTGTGGGCAGCAAACCGTCCGCCAAGCGCGTGGCCGGCCGCAGATAAAATGGCAGATAAGATATAGGCCCCGCGGCATCTGTGACACCGCGAGGCCTTTTGTCATTTATTTCGCAGTGACAACAACCATCACCAGCTTGTCGTCAACTTTGACAGGGCCGTCTTCTTTGGCACCCAAAGTGTATTCGAACATGCCGGTTTTCATGCCGCCGTCTTCACCGTGCAGCATCAGCATCAGCTTTTCGCCGCTTTCAACGGGTTCTTGCAGGATCGCGCTAACGTCCATGTTGTCGCCCATTTTCAGGGGCGCATAGCCGATAACGGGGCCGGGTTTGCCGGCATCATCCGTGCGATGCACAACCATCCAGCCATTGGCGCCTGCAACGATTTTTTCTGCTGTAACTGTTCCGCCGGAAACATCTTGGTCAGATGCGGCAACGGACAGACCACCATGGGCGGCCGCGAAGGCTGCGCCAGAAAGGATAGTTGCACCAAATGCCAGAGTGATAAGATTGCGTTTCATACGTAAAACCTCCTGTTTGTGACCGCAAATCTTTTGCGGCTCTGAAAAGGGTACGTAGAGGAGTGGGGAATTGGATCAAACTTATACTGTGTATTGTTTGATCTTCATTTAAACTATTGATTTTAAGTAATTTTAATACGATCACGAGACTGTGATATGCTGTAACGTCCCGTAAATCACCCGCCGCGATCAATGGGCGGCTGCTTCCAACGGGTCAATCAACGAACGTCCGCCGTCCACGGTGACAATCTGACCGGTGATAAAGCTGGAGGCATCGGTCGCAAGGAACTGCGCGGTTTCCGAAACTTCGCGGGCCTCGGCGATGCGGCCAAGCGGGGTGGTGGACAGGGTCGCCTGACGGATCTCGGGCTCTACTTTCAAGCGGGCTTGCAGGCTCGCGCTCATGACAGAGCCAATTGCGATGGCGTTGACGCGGATCCGCTGATCGGCAAAGGCCACAGCCAGTGAACGGGTCATCTGGTTCAGCGCGGCACAGGCGACGGAATAACCGAGCAAGCCGGCGCTGGTACGTTCGGACGCGATAGAGCTCAGGTTTACAACAGCGCCGATTGTCGGCTGTTCAGGGCGGTCTTTGGCCTGCGCAATCATCCGTTTGGCCACCGCCTGTGTGACCCTTAGATTGGCCAGAACATTTTGCTGGAACAGTTCTTCAAAGTGGTCTTCCCGCTCGTCCAGCGAATTAGACGGCAGAACCTGCCGACTGGCATTGATCAGGATGTCGATGCTGTCAAAAGCGTCTATCGTGGCGGATAAAAGATTGGCAACCGTCAGCTTTTCCCGCAAATCCCCCGAGAAATACCGCACGTTCTGTCCGTCGCCGTCAATGGAATCCGCTTCGGCGGACAGTTTCTCTTCGTCCATGTCCACCAACATGACGTTGGCCCCGCGGTCCGAAAAATGGCGGGCGATTTCCAAGCCGATGCCATTTGCGGCACCCGTAATAATCGCGGTTTTCCCGTCGAGCGAAAAACTCATGCTTCAGACACTTTCTGCTGATTCTACCGCCGCAACCATATCAGGATCGGCAGGAATTACTTTGGTTTTCGGGCGTGTATAATCTTGTAGCGGCTGGTCTGGCTTAACACCTCAACCCGCGCAAAACAGTCATCAAGGGTGGCTTCATAGGCCAGTTGCCGGTTAGCCACCAGATACATCTGCCCCGTGGGTTTCAACATGCCCCGCGCGGCTGCGATAAAGGCACGGCCCAAGGCAGGTTCTGCCTTGCGGCCTGTATGGAACGGCGGGTTGGTGATGATCGTGTCATAGACCCGTTTGGCCGCAGGATCGGTTGCATCGCCCCATTTAAGCGCCGCACGGGGATCGGTTACATTCAACCGCGCACAGGCCAGCGCGCTGTGTTCCGCTTCAACCAGATCAAGGGTTTCAATGTCGGGATTGCTGGCAAGCGCCTGGGCTGAAAGCCAGCCCCAGCCCGCGCCAAGATCCGCCGTCTTGCCCTTTAGCTTTCCGGCAATAAAAGGGGCCAATTCCGCAGAACCAGGATCAATGCCGTCGGCTGAAAACATGCCCGCCGCCGTCATGAACCCGTCGGCATTTGGCGCAGGCACCAGTGCCTCGGCCCAACTGGAAAACGGATTTTCAGAGCCGTTTTTTGTCAGCCAGAACACTTTGCCATGGGCTTTGGACAGTTGTCCGTCGATGCCGTGGGCCTTTTTGGCCGCCTTCATCAGGCTTTCGATCCCATCGGTCTTGGCACCGTCCACCAACAGAATGCCGCCAAGGTCCAGACGGTCAAAAGCCCGCGCCAGCAAGCCACGGCTTTCGTCTTTGGAGCGGGTCACATGCAGGATGGTCATGGCAGAGCTGTCGGGCAGGTCGGTGCCCACCGTAAGACCAGCTGACTGTAACGCCGCATAGGTCGGGTAGAACCCCTGCACACAGGTCAGCCGATCGCGGGGAAATTCGGTGTAACTGTCGGCTTGGGCACGAATAATCGTGATCTGCCCGGCGTCAGGCAGTGCAACGGCGCCTTCATCGAAGGGCAGCATAAGGCGGGTTAGGGTGCTCATAAAATACGGCGCAACGCGCCTGTTCCTTTTGCGTAGCGCCGAACGCGCTCGGTTTTTTCATATCGCGCAGGCGCGCTTGCTCTGGTTTTGTAATGCGCGGGCGCGCTTATTCTTTTTCCATCGTGCATTGCAGCGGATGTTCCTGCTGGCGGGCACATTCCATCACTTGCATCACTTTGGTTTCGGCGATTTCATGGCTGAACACACCCACCACAGCGAGCCCTTTTTTATGCACGGTCAGCATCAGTTCGATGGCGCCAGCGTGGCCGATACCAAAGAATCGCTCCAGCACATGGACGACAAATTCCATCGGCGTGTAATCGTCGTTCAGCAGCATCACTTTATATAGTGGCGGGCGTTCTGTCTTGGATTTCGGCTTTGTGGCCAGCGCGGTATCGCCGTCCTGATTGCCGTGGTCCGTATCAGAATCATCGTTCTGTGCCCGAATTTTCAGTCTAGAGGTCATATGAGAAGTCTGGCTTGTTGTGGTTTCCCGCCATTATATAGCGTTTCGCCGCAAAGAAAAAAGGGGCGAATGGCTTTCGTGATTTCTCATCCTAAATTTGGCAAATTTTCAGAAAATTTTAGGGGATTTTAAGACAGAACCACTACACCTAGTGGTTGTATTTTTGTCTTTAGCGGCATCTTGTATTGTGTTGCAACCGTGACACCCGCGTACTGTTTGAAAAGAAAAGATTTTTCTGGCGTTCAACTCTGTGCTAGCCTAATTTTAATAAAAACACCGTAAATGGTGATGAGGCAGTAGCAATACAGGACGTCGGAGAACCGATGCGAATCATGGCAGCAGTACGGGCAGTTTTTGCCCTCTATTTTCTTTGTGTGGTGACTTTTGTGGGAACCGTTGCACAGGCAGCGCCCTATGCGGCGATGGTTGTGGACGCCCGAACCGGCGAGGTTTTGCATTCCCGCAACGCCGATACACGGCTTCACCCCGCATCTTTGACCAAAATGATGACCCTTTATATCGTGTTTGACGCGGTTGAACGGGGGGAAATCAGTCTGGACAAACAGATCACCATCTCGCGCAATGCAGCGAACGAACCGCCCAGTAAACTGGGTCTGAAGCCGGGGCAAAAGATTGCCCTGCGCTATCTGATTCGGGCGGCGGCAGTAAAATCCGCCAATGACGCCGCCACCGCTTTGGGTGAAGCGATTTCCGGATCCGAGGCAGAGTTTTCCAAACGGATGAACCGCACAGCACTTGCCCTAGGAATGAAAAATTCCACTTTCAAAAATGCCCACGGCCTGACGCAATCCGGCCACCTGTCCACAGCCCGCGACATGACCACACTGGGGCGGCGGCTGTTTTACGATTTCCCCCAATATTACAATCTGTTCTCGCGCAAATCCACTTTTGCGGGCGTGCGCGATGTGCCCAACACCAACCGTAAATTTCTGGCCGCCTATAAAGGTGCCGACGGGATCAAAACCGGCTTCACCAATGCTGCCGGTTTTAACCTTGTTGCTTCGGCTGAACGGGGCAACAAACGGGTGATTGCCACTGTGTTCGGCGGTCAGACCACCGCATGGCGCAACGCACGGGTGGCGGAATTGCTGGATATGGGGTTCGAGCGGTCCAAAACTCAGGTCGCAGTACGTAAACCGGCCGAAGTGGATCTAGGCACGCAAGCCAAGACAATTCGCGTTAGTCAGAGCGGTGCTGTCAAAGAAAGCCCGTGGCCCAAGATTCGCACAGCACAGACCACCACCGTGCAGACCACCACGACCCCAGCCACATCCTCCCTTGTGGCTGATGCGCAGTTGAAGGCCATCGAAGCGGCTGTTCTGGCTGCCAATAAAGAGGCGAAGTCAAACGGTGTTGTGACGGTCAGCAGCGGAAATCTGACATCCATCGCAGCGGCGGCCAAAGCGGAACAGCCTTTGCGGGTTGTGACGCGGGTGTCTACGGCTGGCAATCATTACTGGGCGGTTCAGGTCGGGGCCTTTTCCTCTCGTCATCAGGCCGAAAAAGCCCTGCTGCAAACCGCATTGCGTGAATTGCAGTCTTTGGACGGGTCCGAGCGGCAGATCGACTATGCCACTGTTAACGGCTACAAAAAATACCGCGCACGTTTTGTCGGGCTTAATCAGGCCGAGGCCAATCTTGCCTGCGCGCGCCTTCGGGCCCGCAACCAGACCTGCTTCCCGATTGCACCGGGGTCGTAACGAGCGGATTGAAAATCTGATGTAACGCCGAGCCCTTCTGACATCTTGTCAGGAGGGTTTTTCTTTGGGGGTAGAGCCGTGGTATCTCGCTGTTTGGCGCGGTACGGGATTGGATATTTGACCCAAAAAGAGCCCCTGAGCGACGGGCCCAAGCCGCAATCGGTCTTTAGGGAGGGGAGGCGCAGGGCAGGCGGATGCCTTTAGTTTCTGCCTTCGTCTTCTTCGTAAACTTTGGTGGTTATGACACCGGGAAGTTCCGCGAAATTACGCATCAGTTTGGCAGGGAAATAGGTGCGTTCGATGGCTTGAAAGCCTTCCAGCTGCATCAATAGCCCCGAGATATTCAGCGTGCATTGTGCATCAAGGGATGGACCAGCAGCTTTTGCAAGCGCAAAGGCTTTGTCCGCAACAGCGCGGCTGACATAGATTTTCTGGTTTACCACATGATGGGTCACGCGGGCATGCCAGTTGTCGTAATTGTCTTCCAGTTCCGGAAACATCCCGAAGACCACGTCATTGCGTTCAGGGCCCAAAGGGTGTGACCAGCGGCCTGCCGGATCGTACATCACGACTTCGCTGGCGTTGATCACCAGTGACGCATGACCACCCGAACCGGTGCGGTTGTTGATCATGGTCTTTAGTTCAAGATAGGGTTTGTCCGCGCTGACATATCGGCGTTGTTCTACCTCGGCATCGGGGGCCCAAACCGATTTGCCGCCACAGGCGGACAGGGTTGCAGCTACGATAACAAGGAAAACAACGCGTAAAAATGTCATGAAATCACCGGACGCGCTGTCTAAAGATTCGGCGCTTTAATTTGTATTAAGAATTGAAAAGAGCGAGGAAAATCAACACACCGATCGAGAATACGCTGATGCGGATTGACCAGCGGATGAAACCGTCAAAGGTTTCTTCTTGTGCAGTGACGTTCATTTTACCATGTTCGTATTCGGCCATTTTAGTGCCCTTTCTTGTCCCGTAGTTGGCAGAGGTTTTGACCGAAATTGCAGCACAATGCAATTGTCAGTTTGCCGCGCACTGCTCAAAGTATCGGTTCGTCCCATTTTTCAGTCAGTTTGGCGGCCAGTCGAAAGCCGATCCGTTGGGGAACGGTTGCCTTGTCGTCTTTGGCAGCGGCTACTAGCATGACGTTCAACTGGTTAACGTGTTGAACCAACTGGGTTTTAGCGCCAGAGGGGTCAACGCCGTAAAAGGTGATGATGTCAGGGGCGAAAAAGCCCATGCCGTGAATCCGCAGCGTGCCAACGTCGCCGCCAGCAAAGCCCATGCCCACTTCTTCATCGGAATCCAGGGTTTTTTCGAATTTCTGGATATACATGACGATCCGCTCATAGGCCCATTCGGCCTCGGATTTTTGGGCCATCTGACGGCCGTTTGCAGCCGCGGGAACTACTTGATTCTCGGTTTTGGTTTGCCCGTCCCGATCCACATGAGCAGAGTAGAATTCCGCCAGAGCCGCCCCTTCGAGCGCTTCTGCGGTGGTTTTGATCTTATTATCCATAGTTCCCTCAGGCGGCCTGATAGACCCATGCGCCCGCGTCATTGCGGGTGCGGGTGATTTTGCCTTGCTGATGAAGATGGTTCAAATGCGCGATAGATTCAACCAGTGCCAGACCGTATTCTCCATCGCCGATTTTGCGTTTGAACAGCGGCAGGAAACATTGGGACGCGGTTGAAGGGGTTTCAAGATGGGTCAAAAGCCGTTCCAGCGCGTGGTGGTGGTTGTCGATCAACTGGCGCATACGGGCAGGCAATCCGGTAAAGGGCAGCTTGTGACCGGGCAGCACAAAATGATCCTCGGTTGCTATGGCGGCAAAGGTTTCACAGGCTTCCAGCCAGCCAGACACGGGATCAGCATCCGGTTCGGTGGCATAAACCCCGAGATTGGGGGAAATCCCCGGCAGGATTTGATCCCCCGCGATCACGATATTATCGTCACGGGACCAGAGCGTTGCATGTTCGGGGGCGTGGCCGTTGCCGATACGCACATCAAAGGTGCGGGTGCCGATGGTCAGACTGTCATCCTGTTGAATGCGGCGAAACCCCAGCGGCATGGGATAGACGATATCCGCATAGTTGAACGGCTTTTCGGAACGCCGCTGTTCGATCATTTCGGGGTCCATATCAGCGCTTTGGTAAAAGGCGATGGTTTCGGGCGGAGGCGTCTGCTGGTTGTCCAGCGTCAGCATTCGTGCGAACAGCCAACTGGTGCGTGTGGCAATCAGTTCAGCCCCGTGTTCGTTTTGCAGCCAGCCTGCCATGCCCACATGATCGCCGTGGTGATGGGTGATCAGCACTTTGGTAATGGGCTTGTTGCCCAGCACCTTGTCGAGGACGTTTTCCCAAATCGCTTGCGACCGTTTGGAGTAAAACCCCGTGTCGATAATGCACCAGCCGTCGCCGTCTTCCAGCGCGTAGACGTTGACGTGATCCAGTTTCATCGGCAGCGGCATGCGCAGCCAAAGAATGCCGGGGGCGACTTTGATAGCCTCCCCTTCTGCGGGCGGGGTGTCGAAGGGGAAGTTTATGGTATTCAAGGGATTATCCAGCCAATGCGTCTGTGTCGAGTGCGTAGAGAAGCGTATCCCCTGCGGTGGCAGAAACGCAAAGCGCAGCCACCT
>JAXMOF010000081.1:0-13836 GCA_034670045.1 Amylibacter sp.
CTCAAAGACCTCGATCCAATCAGCCGTCAAACCGTCAAGCGCCTCTTTGGCGGTGCCATCCCCTGCAATCACATAGTTGTGCATACGGCTTTGCATCGCCAACAACAGATCGGCATAAGACGGCTCTGCCCAGAAATCCTTGACGATGGCCATACTGTCCAGAAAAGTCTGGGCATAGGGCTGGCTTGCGGCAAAACCCGGATCTTCGACCACAGCTTTCAGCGCGGAATAACCGCCCAACTCCCACCATTTAGCTTGCACATCCTGTTGCGCAAACCATTTGATATACTCCAGCGCCGCTTCCTGCTTTTCGGAATAGGCGACGACCGAAATACCCTGCCCGCCCAACTGCGCGAACTGACCAGCGGGGCCTGCGGGGTTCGGGAAATAACCGGATTTACCGCCCCCCACATTGGCATCCGCTTCAACACCGGGCCAGATAAAGGCAAAGTTCATTTGCAGCGCAACCTGCCCCGAGCGATAGGCATCAATGTTTTCGCCCATATACCAGTTGGATGAGCCCGGAGGTGTACCAACATCATAAAGGGCCTTATAATATTCCAGTCCAGCAACCGCCCCGTCCGAATTTACAAACCCTTCAAGATCATAGGGTTTGTCGGGATTTTCATAAAGGAACCCATAGTTATAAAGCGCGTTTGTCACGCCCATGGTAATCCCCTCGGACCCGCGTTCGGTGTAGATCGCTGCGCCGTAAACCGTTGTGCCGTCAATATCGCGGCCCTGAAAAAATTCGGCGATGTCTTTAAGCTCTTCCAGCGTGGCAGGCACATCCAAAGCGCGGCCATATTTTTCCTGGAATTCAGCCTGCAACGCGGGGCGTTCAAACCAGTCCTTACGATAGGTCCAGCCGACCACATCGCCAAATGCGGGCAGCGCATAGTAATTCGGAGTCTTCTTCGGCCATTCCGCATAGCCCGTTACTGTCGCAGGGATGAAATCGTCCATGCTGATCCCGTTGGCGCCGAAAAAATCGTTCAGTTTTACATAATGGCCGCTTTCCGCGCCCCCGCCGATCCACTGGCTGTCACCGATCATCAGATCGCATAATTGCCCGCCAGAGTTCAGCTCGTTCAGCATACGGTCTGCAAAACTGGTCCAAGGCACGAATTCGAAATTCATCTTGTGGCCGGATTGTGCTTCAAAATCCTTGCTCAGCTCGATCAACGCATTTGCAGGGTCCCATGCCGCCCAGCACAGCGTCAGGTCATCCGCTTGTGCCGTACCTGAAATGCCAGCAGTGGCCAGCGCACCCGCAGCCGCAGTCATCTTCATCAGTTTCAATGTCATTTTGGTCTCCTCCCAGAGATAGGGTTTTTATGCGCCCTGAAATGCCGCGCTTTCATCCTGCTACAATGACTAATGAGGCACGTGCCTCAAATCAAGTTAATTTTGAGACACGTGCCTCAAAAATAGATGTACGGACAGGAAAAGCCGCTGTATAAAGACCGACACCATAACGTATACGCCCCGACAACAGCTTGATAATATGACGCAAACCCTAACGGCCTGATGATGACCAATTCGCTTCGACCCACAACCAAAGACCTTGCGAAAGCCGCAGGTGTCAGCCGCGCTACGGTTGACCGCGTGCTAAATGCACGGGACGGGGTAAAGCAGAAAACCGTCGATAAGGTGAATGCGGCGATTCGCGAACTGGGCTTTGTTCGAAACCTGCAGGCGGCCAATCTGGCGCGGCAACGCAACTATAACTTCATCTTCGCCCTACCCCGATCCGGCGGCGAATTCGTCCAGCAGATCGAACGCCATGTTGAAGAAGCCAAACAGGTTTTTCTGGCCGATGATATCTGGGCCAGCGTTGAATATATCTCGGAAAACGATCCGCACAGTACGTCCGATTTTCTGGCCTCTATTGATCCTGCACTGATTTCGGGCGTGGCGATCATGGCCCCTGAAACACCCCAAGTGCGTGATGCAATCAAACGGCTTCAGGAACGCAACATTGCCGCTTTGCCGTTTATTTCCAACCAGTCAGGGTTCGAAGACAACTGTGTCGGCATCGACAACCGCGCCGCAGGTGCAACGGCAGCCACACTGCTCGGGCGGTTCATCAAGGCTGAAACCGCCAGCTTGATGGTGGTTTCCGAAAGCATGCAATCACGCGACAGTCAGGACCGCCGCTTGGGGTTTGACGACGTGCTGAACGCAGACTTCCCCAACCTGCGCGCCCTGCCCTCGCTGGAAACCTACGGCGATTGGGATCGCGCTGAATCGATCATCGCCGCGTCACTGGCCAATAACACAGACATTGCAGGCCTTTATATTATGTCATCCGAGGCAGAAGCCCCCGTCACGGCGCTGACAGCATCAGGGCGATTGAACGGGGTGATCACCATCGCCCATGAACGCACGCCCTTTACCGAACAGGCGCTTCAATCCGGTGCAATCGACGCCATCATCGCCCAGAACACCGGTCATCTGGTACGCAGCGCCATCCGCCGCCTGAAAGGTATCACCGACAACCGCGAAACGTTGAAGTCTCAGGAAACCATACGGACCGAGATCCTGCTGAAAACCAATCTCTGACCTTTGCGGCGGTTATTCAATGGCGGCCATCGCCTGAGCAGGCTGGCGGTGCAACGGGAATATCTTATCGTAGGCCAGCGTGAACACATAGGTATAGCCCACCACAAAAGTCGTGATCACAATATCCGCCATTAATGCCTCGAGCACGGTAATCTGCAGCCACCAGACATAGATCGGCAACGAAGTCAGTGTCAGCGAGGCTTCAAACCCCAAGGCATGCAGTACCCGCCCGAAATGGGACCGTTCACTAGACAGCCGCCCCGCACGCGCATCGACCTGATCAAACCCCCAATTATAAAGCAAATTCAACAGCATCGCCTTGCCTGCCAGAAACGCGCCGAACAGACCGAATTCGGCAATTGGCTTGTCAAAAATGAATGACCCCGCAGGGATCAGGATCGTCATCAGCGAAATTTCAAAGCAGATTGTATAGCGAAGCCGGTCTTTTCCCGATCTTTGAACAACATTTTCCGACATCCGTTTGCTCCTGTATTCGGGTCTTTATTCGGGATTGCTTCTATCGGGTATTCCAAGTATTTCCAGTTATTATATATCTGATTTTTAGATAGGACGGACATGCCCTCTCCTGACAGTCTGCGCGCCTTTGTTCTGGCGGCTGAACTCGGCTCTTTTTCGGCTGCTGCACGGCGGATGAAGAAGGCACAATCCGCTGTTTCGACAGCCATTTCCAACCTTGAAATCGACACAGACCTGCTGCTGTTTGATCGCAGCAGCAGGTCACCGACCCTGACGCCAGAGGGGCGGTCCCTGCTGCCCTACGCCACTGGTATTCTGCTTGGCCAGCAAGAGTTTTCCGCCAAAGCCAGTTCCCTGTCCGAAGGGGTCGAGGATCATCTGTGCATCGCCGTGGAACAAGGCATTGACCTGACACCGCTTCTGAACATTCTGACGGATTTTGCCGATCACTTCCCCCATCTGACGCTAGAGATCCTGTCAACCGGCCCCAATGACACGGCGACATTGCTCAAAGAAGGCCGCGTGGTTTTGGGGCTGATGACAGAGCAGGAAAGCTACCCCACGGGATTCCAGTTTCGCGGTGTGGGTCACTGGACGCTGGTGCCTGTGTGCAGCGCGTCCCACCCATTGGCCAAATTTGAACGGGTGTCCCACACCCAGTTAAGACAACATCGCCAAGTCGTTCTTAAAAGCCGCTCGAACGATGGTCCGGGTCTGGTCGGTGAAATCAAAAGCGCCGCAACCTGGTACGCGCAAAGCCCGAATATGATCCTTGATCTGGTGCTGCGGGGTTTGGGGTGGGCCGAACTACCCCTGTCGGTGGTCAAAAACCGCCTGAACTCGGCCAGTCTGGTTCGGATGGCATACAGCTTTCAGCAAAGCGATGTGCTGGAAGGTCTGGACCTTGTCTGGACCGAACAGCACGGCCTTGGTCAGGCGGGCCAATGGATCAAACAGCGGCTTTTACAGGTGCCCCAAGATGCGTGGCGGGGATGATCGACCACCGCCCCTGCCCTTGAAGGTTCCGGGGCCGCATCACGCGACGCGGCCCCGAATAAATCTTTTGGACTAGACGGGTGCTAGACCAGCTCGCCCAGGCTGGCAGGGTTAAAGCCCTGCAATTCGCCTGTTTTTCCGTTGCGGATTTGATCCGGCCACGCAGGGTTTGTGATCAAAGCACGCCCGACTGCGATCAGGTCGAATTCTTCCCGCTCCAGCCGTTTCAGCAATCCGTCGATTTCGGTGCTTTGCGACGTTTCCCCGCCAAAGGCACGCATAAAGTCGCCAGACAGGCCGACAGAGCCAACGCTAACGGTTGTTTTGCCTGTCAGCTTCTTGGCCCAACCTGCAAAGTTAAGCCCGTCTTTTCCGTCGATTTCAGGGAATTCAGGCTCCCAGAAGCGGCGTTGCGAACAATGGAACACGTCTACACCTGCTTCTGCAAGCGGGGTCAGCCACGCGTCCATTTCTGCGGGGGTTTCGGCCAGTCGGGCCGTGTATTCCTGCTGTTTCCACTGGCTGAGACGCAGGAAGATCGGGAAGTCGGGACCAACAGCAGCCCGCACCGCGCGCACGATTTCAGCCGCAAAACGGGACCGTTCCACCAAAGTTGCACCGCCAAAGGCATCTTCGCGCAGGTTTGTCCCAGCCCAGAAGAATTCGTCGATCAGGTAACCGTGGGCAGCGTGGATTTCGGCCATATCAAAGCCCAGCCGCTTGGCATCGGCAGCAGCCGAGGCGAAGGCTGCGATGGTGTCTGCAATATCCGCGTCAGACATGGCGTGGCCAACCTTAACGTCGGGTTTCAGCAGGCCCGACGGGCTTTCGAAACCGGATTCTGGGGTCCATTCACCCTGCCCTTTGACAGCGCCGATATGCCAGATTTGTGGCCCCATGCGCCCGCCAGCGTCATGCACAGCGTCAATGACTTGCTTCCAGCCCGCCAAAGCGGCCTCGCCGTGGAAAAACGGAATGCCCAGTTCGTTGCGCGATGCAGGGCGGTCGATCACCGTGCCTTCGGACAGGATCAGGCCTGCGCCGCCTTCGGCACGGCGGCGGTAGTAATCCACATTGGCCTGCGCCGGCACACCGTTCGGGGCCATGTTTCGGGTCATCGGGGCCATGACGATCCGGTTCTTCAGTTCAAGATTTCCAAGCTGGAAGGGCGCGAAAAGCGATGCGGTGTCGGTGGTGGTTTTGGTTGACATTTTAGGTCTCCGGAATTTGATTTGCAGCATACGTATATTAAATATACCTAGTGGCAATGGGGCACTTCAGATTCCCTAAGTCACTTTGAGGAAACCACATGCCGGACGCTCATTTTTCAGCCAACTGCCCCAGTCGCATTCTGTTCGCGGAAGTGGCCGACAAATGGTCAATGATGATCCTGAAAGTCCTAAGCGACGAACCGCAACGCTTTAATGAAATCAAACGGCGCTTAGAAGGCGTGTCGCAAAAGGCGTTGACGCAAACGCTGCGCCGCCTTGAACGCAACGGGCTTATCACCCGCACGGTTCTGTCCACCTCGCCCGTTGCTGTTCGCTATGCGTTAAGCCCTTTGGGCAAATCACTGGTGGTGCCTTTTGCGGCGCTTTATGCATGGACTTGTGAAAACCTGCCCGAGGTTGAGGCTGCCCGCCGCCAATATGACGCCCGCGATTGAGGCCAACGGCCTGTCTGGAATAGCGAAATTGTGAAGGAGTTCAGACCGCATCTGTCTCGTTCGGCTTGGTTTGACACTGCGTTTGCGTGCTGTTTGCCGCTTCCAGAGTCCCGATCAAATCCTTCATGGTCCCGACAAAGCTTGCGTATCGTTCACTGCCAATGGCGTCGCGTAAAGCATCCAGATGGCCCAGCGCCTTAGCCTCCATCCGCGCTTGTAGCTCAATGCCTTTTTGCGTGGCTACGCTAAGGTGGATGCGACGGTCCTGAGCGGATCGCAGGCGCTGGATCAACCCTTCGTCCTCCATCCAGCGCAGGGCTTTGGTGATGCTGGATTTGTCACGGGCAGAGGCCATGCCGATCTGGGTCTGGCTGATACGGGGATTGCGCACCACCAAGGTCAGGATGGTGAAGTAACCCGGCATCAGCGCGTCCTCTCCCAGACGGTTGCGGAAATCTTCGTAAGCCACTTCGAAGGCACGGCGCAGATACATGCCGATGAATTCATGCAAAACCCCGTGATCCAGCGTCGCACTGTCAGGCGCCTGTGCGGATTCATAGGATAAAACCGCATCGTGCTGATCGTGCTCTGTCGGTTTGCTGCCCATGTCAGCGGGCCATCATCGGCAGAACCATGACCACCCAAGGGAAGGCAATGATGATCAGAATGCGCACAACATCCGCCAGCACAAAAGGCAGCACGCCTTTGTACATTTCCCCGACGGACAGGTCATCAATCACGGATTTTATCACAAACAGGTTCAATCCCACGGGGGGTGTAATCAACGACAGTTCAGTCACCATCACTGCAAAGATACCAAACCAGACCGGATCAAACCCGAGTTGCGTGACAATAGGAAAGAAGATCGGGATGGTCAGCAAAATCATCGACAGGCTTTCCATGAACATACCCAGGAAAAGATAGATCAACAGGATTGCCAAAATCACCGCCGTTGGTCCCAACCCCAAGGACAAGATCAGGTCTGACAGCGCGGCAGGCAGGCCGATCAGGTTCATATAGTTGGAAAACACCAAGGCACCGATCAACACCATAAACAGGCTGGCGGTGGTCATTACGGTTTCGATCAACGAGTCTTTCAACCCGCGCCATGACAAGGCACGCCGCCATAAGGCAAAAGCCAAAGCGCCCGTAGCCCCGACGCCGCCGGCTTCTGTCGGGGTGAACACGCCTTTATAAAGCCCGCCGATAATGCCGATGAACAACAACAGGATCGGCCCCACGCTGCGCAAATAGCGGATGCGATCCGCCCAGCCCACGCGGGGGGCGGCAGGGGCGCAGGTCGGGTCGATCTGCGCGGCAATCCGAATGGCTGCGAGGTAAAGGATGATGGCCAGAACACCGGGCAATACACCTGCAATGAACAGCGATCCGATATCCGTGCCTGTGGCGATCCCATAAAGCACTAGGATCACCGAAGGCGGGATCAAAATACCCAACGTCCCCCCCGCAGCCACAGCCGAGGCCGCGAAACCGTCTTTATACCCGTAACGGCGCATTTCAGGCACAGCGACCTTGGCCATGGTTGCCGCCGTTGCCAGCGATGACCCGCTTAACGCCGAAAACCCGCCACACGCCAGGATCGTAGCCGCCGCCAGCCCGCCGCGCATATGGCCGACAAAGCCGTGACACAGCCGGTAGAGATCTTCGGACATCCGCGCGCGGGTCACAAACACCCCCATCAGAATGAACATGGGCAGGACCGACAATTCATAGGACATGGTGGCATTGATCGGCAGTTGGCCGATCATCCCCATCGCGGTGCGCTCGGATATGTTAATCCATATGCCCGAAAGCCCTACCAGCAACATGGCCAGCGCAATAGGCATGCCCCCCATCATTAAAACAAACACGCCCCCAAAAGAGATCGCGGCGATTTCCCAAACGCCCATCAGAGGCCCCCTGCAGATTCAGTATTTTTTTGGCGATCAGCGCGAAACGCCTCGATCGCGCACATCAGAAAAGCCAGCGCGGCCACAACCAAGAGCACAGCCATGCCCTGGGCAATCAGCCCCTTTGGCACCCGCAACTCCATCGTCACTTCCCCGTAGGACAGCAACCGCACCCCCTGAAGCCAGACCCGCCAGGCAATAAACCCAAGCAACCCTGCCCCGACAAGATCAGACAGAAACCCCAAGGCACGCACCACGGACGGGGGCAGTTTGTCGATCAGCACAGTCACACAGATATTGCCGCGGCGGCGCACCATCAGCGGCACAGCGGTGAAAACAATCAGCCCCATGCCGATTTCGATCATTTCAAATCCGCCCATCAACGGGCTGCGCAATCCATAGCGCATGACCACGCCTGTAAAGGTCACGGCCATAACAAAAAAGGCAATCAAACCGGATAACCACGCAAGCATCAGGCACAGCTTGTCAAAAAGATTTATTGCAGATGTCATCGCGCCCTCGTCTGCCGGAAAATTTATGCGGTGGCACGGCGCATGCCGTGCCACCAAGCGATCACTTGACCACGTTTACGGCTTTATCAGCACGGTAGTTTTCCACCATGTCACGGGCGTATTGCAAAATTTCCGCCCCGTCATAGCCCTTGTCCGCAGCCTGCGCCAACCATTCGGTTTCCAGCGGCTTCAGCTTTTCACGGGCCGCAGCAACATCGGCTTCTGGCAGGGTAATGAATTCCACACCCTTTTCGTTCAGCTTTTCTTCGCCGTGTTTGTCACCATTGGTCCAGGCAAAACCGGACAGCATCGCAATCGCCATGCCGGAGTGTTTTTCTACAGCAGCCCGTTCCTCATCGGTCAGACCATCCCAACTGTCCTGATTGAACGCGACCCAGAAGGTATCGGTATACAAACCACCCGGAATCCGTGTGATCGACGAGATAACCGGCGTGATGCCGAAAAAGTCGATGGATTCCGACGGGAAGGTGATGCCGTCAGCTACTCCGCGCGACATGGCGGTTTGTGCTTCGGTCGGGGGCAGTTGTACAGGGGATGCACCCAGTTCGGACATCATCCGACCAGTGACATTGCCACCCACACGGATCGTTTTGCCTTCGAGATCGGCCAGCGTATCAATCCGGCCCTTGGCCATGTTGATGTTCGGATTGGAATGGGTGAACAGGCCAACCACATGGGCACCGTCATGTTCGCCGTATTCTGCACCGTATTTCTGATAGGTCAGCCAGGACGCGGCAGACCCTGCCCATGGATCGGGCGACATAAACGGCAGGTCCATAACCTGTGTCATGGTGAAGCGACCTGCGTTGTGGCCGGACACGCCGTAGCCCACATCAAAGGCCTGATCCAGCAACAAGTCGAACTGCGCAGGAGGCGGGCCGAGCGGCGAAGTCATGATTTCAAACTTCAAAGATCCGCCAGTTTCTTCCTCAATCGCTGTTGCCCATGGCTGTAGAATACCCGACACAATCAAATGATGCGGCGGCAGCCACGACCCGACGCGGATCGTCTTAGTGTCCTGCGCGAATGCAGGCAAAGCACTGACACCGATCGCCAGCGCCAATCCCCAAGTTGCAAAAATCTTCATTTTACTCTCCCTTATGCTATGCGGCTTCTACCGCCCGTTTGTTTTGGTTATCAAAGTTTTGTAGGTCCACTGAGTTTAAAAATTTCCAACGCATCCGCCTCGTCGCCGCCGCGCACAGACAACAGGCGGAACTGTTCCGCCGCCATCGCGGTAAACGGCACTGGCGAAGTGCTGGCCCGCGCCAGATCGCAGACCGAATCGAGATCTTTCAGCATTGTATAGACATGCCCCAAGGGCGGTTCGTGTTGGGCGTTAACCATGCGTGGTAAAAATATTTGTAGCGGCTTGCTGTCCGCAAATCCACCTGCCAGTGCCTCTGGCAGGCGCGTGGCATCTACGCCCGCATTTGTGGCAAGCCGTGCGGCCTCGGCCAGAACAGCCATGGTGCAGCCCACGATCACCTGATTGCACAATTTGGTTGTCTGCCCTGCGCCCGATGGCCCCATCAGGGTAAAACGCGCGGCCATTTTCAGCACCACATCTTCGACTTTGGCAAATACTGCGTCATCGCCCCCCGCCATGATCGCCAGCGTTCCCGCCTCGGCCCCCGGAACACCGCCAGACACGGGGGCGTCGATCCAGTCCATACCTGCCTCGGCCTTCAACCGATCCGCCATAACACGGGTTGCTTCGGGCTGGATGGACGAGAAATCCACCAGAACAGCGCCTTTGCGCGCGCCTTTGGCAACGCCGTTTTCACCGAATACGGCTTCTTCTACCGCTTTGGTATCCGTCAGGCACAGGAACACAATATCGGATTTCGCTGCAACATCAGCAGGGTTTTCCCCCAGTGCAGCCCCTTTATCCACAAGCGGTTGCGCCTTGGAAGCTGTGCGATTCCAAACTGTTAGCGCAAATCCAGCCTCTAACAGGCGGCCCGCCATAGGCGTGCCCATCAAACCGATTCCGATATAGCCGAGCGTTGGTTGTTCCGTCATGTGTCCATTCCTTTTCTGCGCGGCTCTGGCCATTGCGCATTGCCTGCATGGGTCACAGCCCCTTCATGGGCCTGCCCCACAGTGGCGGCGTATTTCGACAAAAGCCCTGCCTTGTGGCGGGTTTCTGGCGCTGACCAATTCGCACGGCGCCGTTCCAGTTCTTCGTCCGTCACATCCAGAGTGATTGTCGCGGCTCCACCATCAATTGTGATGGTATCACCGTTGTGAACCAGCCCCATCGGCCCGCCGGTCGCAGCTTCGGGGGCGGCATGGCCGATGCACATGCCCCGCGTCGCGCCTGAAAACCGACCATCCGTCAGCAAGGCCACTTTTTCACCCATGCCCTGCCCGTAGATCAGCGCGGTCAGACCCAGCATCTCGCGCATTCCCGGTCCGCCGACGGGGCCTTCATTGCGTACAATCAACACCTCGCCTTCTTTATAGTCGCGGGTGTGAACCGCCTCGACCGCGTCGTCTTCGCTTTCAAAAACACGTGCCGTCCCTGTAAAGGTCAGCGATTTTAGCCCTGCCACTTTCAACAGCGCACCATCAGGGCAAAGATTACCCTTCAACACAACCACCCCACCGGATTTCATAATCGCATCCGCGACTGGGCGAATGATTTCGCCGTCCGGTGCAGGGGCGTCTTGAACCTCTTCTGCCAGCGTGCGCCCTGTCACGGTCAGCGTATCGCCGTGCATGTAACCATGGGCGATCAGCTCTTTGATCACCACATGCGCGCCGCCGATTTCATAGACGTCCTTGGCATGATATTTCCCGCCGGGGCGCAAATTGCCGATAAACGGCGTGCGTTGCAAAACTGCGGCCACGTCGTCGGCGGTAAATTTGATGCCCGCTTCATGGGCGATAGCAGGAATATGCAGCGCGGTATTGGTAGACCCGCCCGTCGCGGCAACAATGGCACAGGCATTTTCCAGCGCCTTGCGGGTCACGATATCACGGGGCAACGGGCCACCCCGTTCGATCATTTCCATAACCAAAGCCCCCGCGCGGTGGCCAATGCCCTTACGCTCGGAGTAAACCCCTGGAATCATGGATGAATTGGGAACCGTAAGCCCCAAAGCCTCTGACACCATAGCCATCGTATTGGCGGTGAACTGCCCTGCACAGGCACCAATGGTGGGTTTGCAGGCTTCTTCCAATTGGGTCAGTTCATCATGGGTCATGGTGCCTGCCTGCACCGCGCCCACGGCCTCATAGGTGTCAAGAACACTGACATCACGGCCCTGAAACCGCCCCGGCAAGGCAGAGCCGCCATAGACAAAAACCGACGGCACGTTGCAGCGCACCATCCCCATGATAACCCCAGGCAAAGTCTTGTCACAGCCGCCGTAGCCGACGATCCCGTCATAGGCATGGCCGTGGATCACGGCCTCGATACTGTCGGCAATCAGCTCGCGACTGACGAGGCTGAATTTCATGCCTTCGTGGTTCATCCCGACCCCGTCAGACACCGAAATGGTGGTAAATTCCCGCGGCGTGCCCCCTGCCATGGCCACGCCTTCCTTGGCGTAATCCACCTGCGCGTAATGGGTCATGTTGCACGGCGTGGTTTCGCCTTTCTGGCTGACCACACCCACCATCGGCTTGGCAATGGCCGCATCATCCAGCCCCATGGCATGCATGAATGCACGGTGCGGACTGCGGTCGATGCCGTCGGTTGTAATACGCGAGCGAAGTGGTTTTTTGTCGGTCGAAGCCATTAATAGCTGCCCCTAAAGAAAGTTTCACGAAAGAATGTTTTCACTTGAACTAAATCATTCGATCCCGTTTTCTGTCAACTAGGAATTTTAGGAGACCAAGAATGAGATTGATCGCCAACGTTTCAATGATGTTTCAGGAAGTCCCGCTGGTCGAACGGCTGCAGGCAGCACAGGATGCGGGTTTCACAGGCGTTGAAATCCAGTTCCCCGAGGCACAGGATCTTGCCGCCTTAAAACAGGCTTCGGATGCTCTCGGGATGCCTGTTGCGTTGATAAATGTGCCGCGCGGAAGCGGCGATGCCGTCGGTCTTGCCGCCCTGCCCGATCAGGTTGCGGATTACCGCGCGGCCGTTGAAACCTGCGCCGCACAAGCCACAGCCTTGGGGGTGCGCAAGGTCAATGTCCTTTCAGGTCGCCCACCTAAAGGCGCAGACCCCGCCGACTGCCGCGCCACCCTAATCCGCAACCTGATCCATACCGCCGACGTGATGGCCGCACTGGATGTGCGTGTCATGGTCGAGCCGGTCAATCTTGGCGACGTTCCCGGTTTCTTTTTGACTGGTCTGGATAACGCGCTGGCCCTGCTCGAAGAGATCAACCACCCCAACCTCTTCCTGCAATTTGACTTCTACCACATGTCCATCACCGAACCCGATCTGCCAGCGGCGATCCGGCGGGCGGGACCACGGATCGGCCATATCCAGTTTGCAGACACGCCGGGGCGCAATGAACCCGGCACTGGCACAATCGACTTTACCGCCGCTTTCAAAGCCCTGCGCGAAACGGGCTATGATGCAGAGGTTTCAGCGGAATACAATCCGCGCACAACCACAGCCCAAGGGCTGGAATGGATGAATGATTTCAAAAGGGTGATGGCATGAACGACCAAGTAGATCTGACACAACAAATCCTGCAAGACGTGCTGGCAGGCGCACCGTTTAACGCCTATGGGGTGACCCCGTTGCGCAGCGTAGCGCAGGCCTACGCCCTACAGGATTCGCTGACCGCGGCCTTAGTGGAAACCGACAGCCACGGCCCCGTTGCAGGCTGGAAGATCGCCGCGAATTCCGTCCAGTTGATGGAACGGTTCAAACTGACAGAACCCGCCACAGGCCGCGTCTTTTCCAATCAACGCCACAACAGCCCCGCAACTTTGAAGGTCGGCGACTACACCGAATTCGCCTTCGAACCCGAAATCGTCGCAGTCCTGAAAACCACGCTCCCCCCGGAAAACGCGCCGTTTTCAACCGAAGATGTCATAGCTGCCATCGACCGTTTCGCACCAGGCATGGAACTGCTGGACATGCGCCAGACCGATATGCCCAACACCCACATCCCCGACGCCATCGCCCAAAATATTTCCAACGTGGGCGCAGTTCTGGGCGGACCGGGTATCGCCCCGGAAAACCTGACCCCCGACAGCGTGCGCACAGTGATCACGATCGACGGCAAGGCCCAACACGACGCCACAGGCGCCGCCCCGCAGAACCCGATCGAAGCAGTCACCTGGCTGGCCAACCATCTGGCATCACGCGGGCTGATGCTTGAAGCCGGTCAAATCGTAATGTGCGGCACCCACAGCCCGATCTGGTACCACAAAGGCGCAGGCGAAATTGAAGTGCAGATGTCAGGACTGGGCACCGTGTCTGTTACGATGGCGTGACATGTGGCTTTGCCGTACAAGCAGGCAAGGGATGTGGCATTTTATTGAAAAAGGGATAGTGGCGGTGGTGTCAGACGAATGCGAACGGGTCTCTGAATGGCCAGTGACGGTTGCGTTATGCGGTACAGAGTAGGCACCACTTGACCTGCTTGACCTGCTCCCCTGAAAAGTCCTGTGTTTTGAGTTAGCCTGTTCTCCAAGAAGGAGACAGACGATGAAGAGAAGCCGTTTTAGCGAAGAACAGATAATCGGGATACTGAAGGAGCATCAGGCAGGG
>JAXMOF010000082.1:0-13777 GCA_034670045.1 Amylibacter sp.
TTGCTCAAGGAAGGAAAAGCCAAAGATGCCGAAAGCAGCCGGGTTGGCTTGCAGTTTTTGCACGATCAGGTTGTCGTTTTCACCCGCTTCGATGAAGGCACCGTCTTCACGAATTGTGTGGCACAGGGCTTTATAGGCAGAACTGTCTGATTTCTTCAGCTCTTTAACCCAATCGACAGACTTACAACCGCCTTCCATGGCCAGTTCTACGAAAGCGTCCCGTGTACCGGATGTCGGTGGAGGGCCAAGAACCTCGATCTTAACCGCAGGCAGTTCCGGGTTGATCTCGTTCCACATTGTGTAGGGGTTGGCTTTTGTTGTGCCGTCTTCCATTGGAACGTCTTTGGCCAGCGCCATAAACAGATCGCCCAAAGAAACCGACATCTGGCCGGATTCTTTAGAGTTGGCCAGCACAATACCGTCAAAGCCGATTTTCGCTTCAACGATTTCAGTCACGCCGTTTTCAGCACAGGTTTTAACTTCGGATTCTTTGATCCGACGGGATGCGTTGGTGATATCTGGTGTATCTTCACCAACACCGGAACAGAACAGTTTCAAACCGCCGCCGGAGCCAGTGGACTCTACAACGGGAGTTTTGAATTCGGTGGATTTCCCAAAACGTTCAGCAACGGTTGTTGAAAACGGAAATACTGTGGAAGATCCGACAATATTGATTTGGTCGCGGGCGAATGCTGGAGCAGCAGCAGCGGTTGCCAGTGCAATCGCGGATACGCAAAGCGTTTTTGTAAACATGAGGTCCATTCCCATTTTTTTCATACGGTCCGATTCGTCTCGGATGAGGCGGTGATAGGCGCCTCGTATGACGGTCATATTTCAGTTTTGTGACACTTGTTGCGCAGGAATGTAACAACACCATGACAACGCCCGAGGGAATGACACGTGTAATACTGACCTAAATCGCAGGGTTCTGGCCTGCGTCCTTTACGGATTCCATAGATACATGGGTCGAACTGTTGGCAACATGGGGCAGATTGGAAATCACCTCACCCAGAACCGCGCGATAGGATTTAATATCCACTGTGCGCACTTTCAGCAGATAATCAAACGCCCCTGCAATCATGTGACATTCTTCAATCTCTGTCACACTGGACACTGCCCTATTGAACGCCTGCAAAGCCGCCTCTCTGGTGTCGGACAGGGTGACTTCGACAAATGCAATGTGATCCAGCCCCAATTTGTCCAGATCCAGAACCGCGCGAAAGCCGCGAATATAGCCGGTTTCGCGCAGCCGCTTCACCCGCAACTGGCAAGGCGTCTTGGACAGGCCCACCAAAGCCGCCAGTTCCGTGATCGCCATCCGCCCGTCACGGTGCAGCGCTGACAGAATCCTGCGGTCAAAATCATCGAGCTGCCCATCCGCCATAGAGGATTCCACCTTTTCGCCTAAATTCATCTTCAAAATTGATCCAAAACCGACCCAAACACAACAACAATAGGCAATCAGACTTTTCAAGATGTGATATTCCATCCCCATGCCCTCTGAAACTGCGAGTTTTGCCATGACTGCTCTCTCTGCCCTGCGCGCCAACATCCGTAAATTGCACCTTGCCGATGAGGATCAGATCCTCGCCGATCTGCAAGCCACCGCGGCGATTCCCGAATCGGTGAAAACCGCCGCCAGCCTGCGCGCCAGCAAACTGGTGTCAAAAATCCGCGCCGAAGGTGCATCCGGCATGATGGAGGTCTTTATGGCCGAATACGGCCTGTCCACAGACGAAGGCATTGCCCTGATGTGTCTGGCCGAAGCCCTGTTGCGCGTCCCCGATGCCGATACCGTAGACGCCCTGATCGAAGATAAAATCGCCCCCTCGGACTGGGGCAGCCACCTTGGTAAATCCTCCTCCTCACTGGTCAACGCCTCTACCTGGGCTTTGATGCTGACAGGCAAGGTGCTGCACGACGAAGAACCGGGCATCGCCGCCACCCTGAAATCCGCTGTGCGCCGTTTGGGGGAACCCGTCATCCGCACCGCCGTATCCCGCGCCATGCGCGAACTCGGCGCGCAATTTGTGCTGGGCCAAACCATCAAAGAGGCCGTGTCCCGTGGCAGTGGAAAAGCCCGCAAAGGCTTTACCTATTCCTATGACATGCTGGGCGAAGCAGCCCTGACCGCCAAAGACGCCGACCACTTTTATGACAGCTACGCCGATGCGATCAAACAACTGGCGCAGCACTGCAAATCCGATGACATCCGCGAAAATCCCGGCATTTCCATCAAACTCTCCGCCTTGCACCCCCGTTATGAAGTCGGCCAACGCGACCGCGTGTTGCGCGAACTGACCGCCAGCACCAAACGTCTGGCCCGCATGGCCCGGAAGGCCGGCATGGGTTTCAACATCGACGCCGAAGAAGCAGACCGTCTGGATCTGTCCCTCGACGTGATCGAATCCGTGCTGCGCGATCCCGATCTGGCAGGCTGGGACGGGTTTGGTGTGGTGGTGCAATCCTTTGGCAAACGCTGCGCCCCCGTGCTCGACTGGTTGCACCAACTGGCCAGCGATCTGGACCGCAAAATCATGGTGCGGCTGGTCAAAGGCGCCTATTGGGACACTGAAATCAAACGCGCCCAAGTGGAAGGCGCGGCAGGCTTTCCTGTCTTTACCCGCAAGGTAGCCACCGATGTGGCCTATATCTGCAACGCCAAGAAACTGCTGGGCATGACCGATCGCATCTACCCGCAATTTGCCACACACAACGCCCATACCGTGGCCGCTATCCTTGAAATGGCCACGGACAAATCGGTCTTTGAATTCCAACGCCTGCACGGCATGGGCGAAGCATTGCACGACATTGTCCTGAAATCCGAAGGCACCCGCTGCCGCATCTACGCCCCCGTTGGCGCGCACCGCGATCTGCTGGCCTATCTGGTCCGCCGCCTGCTGGAAAACGGCGCGAACTCCAGTTTCGTCAACCAGATCATCGACGAATCCGTTCCCCCCGCCGAAGTCGCCGCCGACCCGTTCGCAGCCCTGAAAACCACTCCTCACAGCCCCGTTGCCCTGCCCGCCGATCTGTTCGCACCGCGCAGGAACTCTCGCGGCTGGGATCTGCACTGCATCGAGGATTTGGCCGAAATCGAAGCCGCCCGCACCCCGTTCAAGGCACATCAATGGCAGGGAAAACCCCTGACAGTGGCTGCTCCGACAGGGGATGAAACCCTTGATGTGATCAACCCTGCCCTGTCCACAGACAGCGTCGGTAGTGTGCTGCAAGCCAACACGGCAGACGCCGAAGCCGCAATCAAAAACGCAGCCCTTTGGGATGTCCCCGCCGCCAGTCGCGCCGCCACCCTGCGCAAAGCCGCCGATCTTTATGAAGACAATTTCGGCGAACTCTTCGCCGTGCTGACCCGCGAGGCAGGCAAAACTCCGATGGATGCCATCGCCGAACTGCGCGAAGCTGTCGATTTCCTGCGCTTTTACGCGGATGAGGCCGAACGCCTGTCCCCCTCAGAACCGCGCGGTATTTTTACCTGCATTTCGCCGTGGAACTTCCCGCTGGCAATCTTTTCAGGCCAGATCGCAGCCGCATTGGCCGCAGGCAACGCCGTGCTGGCCAAACCCGCCGAACCCACCGCGCTGACCGCCTGTATCGCCACGCAGTTGCTGCACCAAGCGGGGGTTCCTGCCACAGCCCTGCAACTGTTGCCGGGCGCAGGCCGCGTGATCGGCACCGCATTGACCAGCAGCCCGCAGATCAACGGCACCTGTTTCACAGGCTCCACCGCCACCGCGCAAACCATCAATACCGCGCTGGCCGATCACGCCAGCCCCGATGCACCGCTGATCGCCGAAACCGGCGGTCTGAACGCTATGATCGTAGACAGCACCGCCCTGCCAGAACAAGCCGTACGCGACATCATCGCATCGGGTTTCCAATCTGCAGGCCAACGCTGCTCCGCTCTGCGCCTGCTCTACGTCCAAGAGGACGTGGCCGAACCCTTCCTTGAAATGCTGTTCGGCGCGATGGATGAATTGGTGCTTGGCAACCCATGGGATTATACCACAGACGTCGGCCCCGTGATAAACGAGCCCGCCGCACAAGGCATCCGTGACCATATCGCAAAAGCCCGCGCGGAACGCCGCGTCCTAAAGGAACTTCTGGTCCCCGACACAGGAACCTTCGTCGCGCCGACAGTGATCAAAGTGAACGGCATCACAGACCTGACCCGCGAAATCTTTGGACCCGTGATCCATGTGGCGACCTATCACTCCAGCCAGTTGGATCAGATTGTCGATGACATCAACGCCACGGGGTTTGGCCTGACCTTCGGCATGCACTCGCGCATTGACGACCGGATTGATCAGGTGACCGCACGGCTGAATGTGGGCAATATGTACATCAACCGCAACCAGATTGGCGCGATTGTCGGATCACAACCTTTTGGCGGTGAAGGCCTGTCTGGCACCGGCCCCAAAGCGGGCGGCCCGAATTATGTGAAACGCTTTACCGCAGCCGGCGCGCAAACCCATGCGGCGGATGCGGGCACACCTGCGGATGTGGCCACAGTACAATCCGCACTCGACACAATGACAGCCAACCGCCGCCCGCGCCTGTCATCCGAACTGCTGCCCGGCCCGACCGGCGAAAGCAACCAACTGTCCACCTTCGGACGCGGCACCGTTTTGTGCCTTGGCCCCACCGCCGAGGCCGCCGCTGCACAAGCCCGCATCGCCCGCCTGAACGGCTGCGCCGCGCTCGAGGTCGCCCCTGGTGTAACAAACGGCATCGACGGGACCCTGCCGATAAGCGCTCTGGAAACACTGGAAAACATCGACCTCGTCGCGCTCTGGTCCACAGCCGACGATCAACGGGCCGCCCGCCAATCCCTTGCCAAACGCACTGGCCGATTGATCCCGCTGGTCACAGGCGACGATCTGGCAGATCGCTGCATCATGGAACGCCACATCTGCATTGACACCACAGCCGCAGGGGGCAACGCCGCCCTGCTCGCCTCGGTCAAAGGCTAACGGCGCTTTCCATTTTCTAAAAATATCCGCGCCGCAGGCATCCCCCTCCCACGGGAGGGGGATTAAACCGTCTTCAATACCGCTCAGGCTTAACCGGCCCGTTGTACCATCCCGAACAGATCCCGCGGATCATCCGGATCCGCCAGCATGTCCAGATCCTGATAGAACATGGTGTTTTTCAAACGATCCCGCACATACCGCAGGGCCGAGAAATCCTCGACCGCAAAACCGACCCCGTCAAACAGGGTGATCTGACGCTCTGACACGCGGCCCTTTGCGGTACCGTTGATCACCTGCCACATCTCGGTCACGGCGAAGTCTTCGGGCATCTGCTGGATTTCACCCTCAACCCGTGTCTGCGGCGGGTATTCCACAAACACATCGGAACGTTTCAGAATATCCGCGTGCAGTTCTGTTTTGCCCGGACAGTCCCCGCCAATCGCATTGATATGCACGCCCGCGCCGACCATATTGTCGGTCAGGATGGTTGCATATTGTTTGTCTGCGGTGCAGGTCGTGATGATCTGCGCGCCTTCAATAGCCTCTTCTGGCGTTTTGCAGGCGACCACTTCGATCCCCTGCCCCTGCAGGTTTCTCATCGCTTTTGCAGTCGCAGCCGCATCTATGTCAAACATCTGCACCCGCTCGATCCCGACAATGGCTTTCATCGCCAGTGCCTGAAATTCGGACTGCGCCCCATTGCCGATCATCGCCATGGTTTTCGCGCCCTTCGGGGCCAGATATTTCGCCACCATCGCACTGGTCGCGGCTGTGCGCAAAGCGGTCAGGATGGTCATTTCCGACAAAAGTACCGGATAACCATTGCCCACATTGGCCAGCAAACCGAATGCCGTAACCGTCTGCAACCCCTCTTTGGTGTTCTTGGGATGGCCGTTTACGTATTTGAAACCATAGACTTCCCCGTCGGATGTGGGCATCAGCTCGATCACCCCTTCTGACGAATGGCTGGCCACGCGCGGGGTTTTGTCGAACAACTCCCAACGGCGGAAATCCTCTTCGATATACTGCGCGATTTCGGTCAGCATGGTTTCCAGCCCCACAAAATGGATCAGCCGCATCATGTTGTGGACGCTGACAAAAGGCACCATGGCCAGGGTGGATGGGTTCGGTTTCGTCATGGGTTTTCTCCCTCATTGATACGTTTGTTAGGATAGATGCTGTTTGGATGGCTGCCAGCGATCATCGGACCAGAAGTCCGAAGGGCCTGATATGTCGTCAAAATCATGTCCCGTTCCTCAATGCACACCCGGACCTGTGTCCAGACCAGAGAAACTTTCGGTGGGGCGGTCAAAGACCCGACGCCCCATCAGGCTGGCGACCAGATCCACCATCAGGCTGGCGGTTTTACCCCGTTCATCCAGAATCGGGTTCAACTCCACCAGATCAAGCGAGCTGAGCAAGCCGCTGTCACAAAGCATTTCCATCACCAGATGGGCCTCGCGAAAGGTCGCCCCGCCCGGCACGGTCGTGCCCACAGCAGGGGCAATGGACGGGTCCAGAAAATCCACGTCCAGACTGACGTGCAACAGCCCGTTCTGATCTGCAACCTTCTGCAAAAAGCCGCGCAACAGCGGCGCAATGCCGTTCTCATCAATGGCGCGCATGTCGTGTAATGTGAATTTCTGGCGGGCCAGCTCGGCTTTTTCCGCACCGTCCACAGATCGCAGACCGATCATACAGACCTGATCCGTGGGCACAGGGGCCTTTAGTTCGGGAAAGCCGTCAAACCCGTCGCGCCCACAGACATAGGCCACAGGCGTGCCGTGCAAATTGCCCGAAGCCGTGGTCAGCGGGGAATGGTAATCGGAATGGGCGTCCAGCCACAACACAAACAAGGGACGACCCTGCGCCTGTGCATAATTGGCGACCCCTGAAACCGTGCCAAGGGACAGGCTGTGATCGCCCCCCATAAAGACCGGCATTCCATCCGCCATGGCCGATTCCGCAGCCTGTGACAGGGATTTTGTCCAAGCAATTGTTTCGCCCAGCGCATAAACTTCGGGATTGGTGCTGTGGGCGGGTTCAATCGGGCCCATCGCCACATTGCCGCGATCTTCAACCTCAAAGCCCAATTCGCCGAGTGTCTTGGCCAGGCCAGCCACCCGATAGGCGTCCGGCCCCATCAAACAGCCCTGACGGCGTTTGCCGGAATCCACTGGCGCGCCGATCAAAATACACGATTTGCTTTCCATAAATCGTCCTTTCATAAACGTGTTCCGGATGCCCCGCTCTCCCGACTGGTGTGTCAGGGCCGCAAACATCTGATCCGATTTACCCCCCGTCTTGCGGGCGGCGGTTCTGGAGAGAGGCTTCAGCAGCTGTTTGCACAGCCCGTGTCATCCCGTCTTCGCTCATGGTCGAGGGCCATCCCCCGGCGGGAACCAACGCACATGACGTACACGCAATCGCTGTTCCTAAAGTCTCTATATAGGAATAGGCTTTCAAGTAAACACCGCGTGAAGTTGCGCCAGCCCCGTGACTCCTGTGGTATTCCAAGAGCAAGCCTTCCCAAAAGGGCTGACCTGCACTAGATATTTCCTGCAACGGCTGCCGCAAGGGCTCTGAAATCTTGGATATTCTACTTAATTCTATCGTCTGGCTTTTGTTTCTTCTATTGGCCTGCACAACCCTTTTGCCCTTCACCAGAACCCAAGCATGGTGGATCAGGTGCTGGGATTTCCCCCGCGTCCATATCGCAGGCCTTGGCGTCATCTGCTGCGTCTTGACGCTGTGGATTACACCGCCTGCATATCTGTGGATCACACTGGTCAGCGCAGGGTTTCTGGTATTCCAAACCGCTAAAATCCTGCCCTACACGCCGCTTTATCCCACTGAAATTACGCTGGAACCGAACCCGCCTGAAAACGCCAGCTTCCTGATCCTTGCCGCAAATGTGTTGAAAGAAAACAAAGACCGCAGCAAAATTTCCGACCTGATCCTGAGCAATAGACCGGAAATCCTGCTTTTGATGGAAACCGACACATCGTGGGATGCCGCGCTGGCAAAGGCTCTCGACACCTATAAAACCGTTGAATCCTTTCCGCGCGATGATCACTACGGAATGATTTTCGCCACGAATCTGGATGTAACGTCGTTTGATTTCAAATGCTTCAGCGATGATGAAACCCCCACCGCAGTGGCAGCGCTTGTCGCCCCCAATGGCGCACATTTCAGCTTTATCGGTCTGCACCCGCGCCCCCCTGTACCCGGCGTTGACACCTCGGATCGGGATGAACAAATCCACACCTCTGCCACCATAGCGCATAAGCTGAACCGACCTGTGATCTGCATGGGTGACTTCAACGATGTCGCTTGGTCGCGCACGTCCAAACTGGTCAAAAAACGCGGACAGTTTTCGGATCCCCGCGTCGGGCGGGGCTTCTTTTCCAGCTTTGACGCCACCCATCCGCTGCTGCGTTTTCCCATTGATCAGATGTATGTCACCCGTGGCGCAAGGCTGGTGTCCTTCGGGCGGGGGCCAAACGTCGGTTCCGATCACTTTCCGATGATGGCAACAGTGTTTATTGACCCTTAGCACCAGCACAACACAGTTCAAAACAAAGCCGCTGCACTGCTGAAGGCTACCAGTAGACTTGGCCGATGACATGATTTCGAACACAGTTCTGGCGACGAAAACACCTGCACTGCTGGATCACCTTCGCGCCTTGATCCAAGTCGAAGCAGCGGGCTTAACGTTGAAATTATAAGCCACCCAGCACCGAACCTGAACCCGCAACAGGTGATACCCCGCGGGGAAACACACCAGAGCACAATCAGTTAATCGTCTTCGAACGGATCCCAGTCATCGTCCAGCATTTGCGCTTCCAGTTCTTCCTCTGGATCGGCGGTGATGTCTTCAAGCGAGCGGATGTCGCGGATTTCAGCCCCCGGAAACCGCGCCATTGCGGCGGCCACCAGCGGATGCTGCAAAGCCCGCCCCTGCAAGTCGCTGCGATGGGCGGCTTTTTGTTCGGTAACCGTTTCGCCCCCGCCCGTAGACACAACCGAAACGCCCCAGCGCACCCCTGTCCATGTCTGCAACCGTGATGCCAAACGCGAGGCCAGATCTGTTGGCGCATCATCCGTCGGCTGGAATTCAATCCGGCCGGGCGTGTATTTCGCCAGCCGCAGATGCTGTTCCACCTCGACCAGCAGTTTCATGTCACGCCGCGCACGGATCAGGTCAACAACCTGATCAAACCGCGCAAACCGTGCCAGCGCCTGTGCGCTGTCGGGTTGCCCCGCATGTACAGCGCCGCCCCCCGCAATCATCGCGACAGGTGCCCCCGAAGGCGCTCCTCCGCCTATATTTCCACCATGGGACACCGTTCCACCCGGCATCGGTGGCCCGTCCGTTCCACCACTGCCCCCGCCCCCGCCAGGCAGTTGCGGCGGATTTGCGTGCAAACGGCGCACCAGTTCCTCGGGGCTTGGCAGTTCGGATACATGGGTCAGGCGAATAATCGCCATTTCAGCGGCCATCATCCCGTTCGGCGCGGCAGATACTTCTTCCAATGCTTTCAGCAACATCTGCCACATGCGGGTCAACGCACGCATGGGCAAGGCTTCGGCCGCAGCAATACCGCGCGTGCGTTCATCGGGCGAAACGGTCGGATCATCCGCCGCTTCGGGGGAAATCCTGATAACCGACACCCAATGGGTCACTTCGGCCAGATCGCGCAGCACCGCAAGCGGGTCGGCCCCTTCGGCATATTGCCCCGACAGTTCGTTCAACGCGCCTGCCGCATCGCCCTTCATGATCAGATCAAACAGGTCCAACACCCGCCCGCGATCCGCCAGACCCAACATGGCCCGCACCTGATCCGCGCTGGTTTCCCCGACGCCATGGGCAATGGCCTGATCCAGCAGCGACATCGCATCCCGCACCGAGCCTTCAGCCGCCCGCGCAATCAGCGCCAGCGCGTCATCTGCCACCTGAGCGTTTTCCAAAGCCGCGATTTTTTCCAGATGGGTGATCATCACCTCGGGTTCAATCCGCCGCAAATCAAACCGCTGACAGCGGCTTAATACCGTGACGGGGATTTTACGGATTTCCGTGGTGGCAAAGATGAATTTCACATGCTCTGGCGGTTCTTCCAGCGTTTTTAACAGCGCGTTAAACGCCCCGTTGGACAGCATGTGCACCTCATCAATGATATAAATCTTGAACCGCGCCGAGGCTGCACGGTAATGCACACTGTCAATAATCTCGCGGATATTGGCCACGCCAGTGTTGGATGCGGCGTCCATTTCCATCACATCAACGTGGCGGCCTTCACTGATCGAGACACACATATCACAAACACCGCAGGGTTCCGTCGTCGGCCCGCCCTGCCCGTCCGGCCCGATGCAGTTCATCCCTTTGGCCACAATCCGCGCCGTGGTGGTTTTACCGGTGCCCCGAATCCCCGTCAGAACGAAAGCATGGGCAATCCGGTCCGCAGCAAAGGCGTTTTTCAGGGTGCGCACCATGGCATCCTGACCAATCAGATCCTCAAACGTGGCAGGGCGGTACTTTCGCGCCAGAACCTGATAGCCTGTTTTTGCCTCTTGCGTCATAAACTGCCTGCACCCGTTAGATTCGTATCCCTGATAAACCCTAAAGCATCATGTCCGACTTCGCCATATACCCAATCCCCCTTTCCAGCGGAACACTGGCGATTGCCCCGATTCCCGGGCGCGGTGGCAGATTCGAATCCGACCTTAACACTGTGCTGCGTTGGAACCCCGATCTGGTCCTGACCATGACCACATCCGAAGAATTGCGTCACGCCAAAGCCGCTGACCTGCCCGCCCGCCTACAGGATGCAGGCACCAAATGGCTGCACCTGCCGATCCCCGATTTCGGCGCGCCTGACGGCGAAACCGCTGAAAACTGGCCCTCTGCCAGCCAAACCGCCCGCGACATCCTGAACAACGGGGGGCGTGTGCTGGCTCATTGTTACGGTGGTCAGGGGCGCTCTGGAATGGCGGTGATGCGCATAATGGTGGAACTGGGCTACTCCCCCGCAGACGCTCTTACCCGAATCCGCGCTGTGCGCCCCCGGGCCGTCGAAACCGTCGAACAAGAAAAATGGGCCAGCCACGCGCTCTGATCCCGCTGTTTCTTTGGCAAGTGAATGCCCAAGACACCCGAACTGAACAGACGTAGGGAACAAAAGGGAAAGGTGAGAGGCTGGACATCGACCCAAACGGGGCTCGTTACGGTTGCTTCCTTCCGGACCTGGCCGGGTTGGCGAGGCGTTTGCCCGCGCCAACCTCTCGAGTGGCTATATAGGGTCTATTCCCGCATTTGCCAAGGTCACGATTGCAACCCTTTGCCTGCCATGCCACAAAACCCGCAAACAAGGAACGGGACGCACTATGTTGAACGCAGAACAGGTCACTTTCGGGGGCTCTGGCCTAAACCGCGCCGCCGAATATCGCGGTGACGCCGAAAAACTGGAACAACTGCGTGCGGCGGGACAAGCCATCGCACTTTGGCGGGGGAAACCGCTTTTTGACTATAAAACCAAACAGTTGATGCGCCTCTCTCCCGATCACCCCGTTCTGTCGGAAGCCACCGATCCGACAATTTTCCTTGGCATCGAAGACGACGGCACTGCCCTGTTCGCCCATGATGTTTCGCCTTGGAAAGATCCCGCGCTGGACGCCGCTGCGCTGGCGAATTTCTTTGATCCGTCGCAAAATCACTACCCCGGATTTGAAGACAGTCAGGTTTTTACCGAACTGCGGGGAATCATGGCCAAACTGTCGCCACGGGACGCAGAACTGGCCGCAACCGCGCGGGGCATGTTTGAATGGCACCGCCATCACAAACATTGTGCAAAATGCGGCGTACGCTCCGAACTGGCGCAGGCAGGCTGGCAGCGGGATTGCCCAAGCTGCAAAGCCTCTCATTTTCCGCGCACCGATCCGGTGGTTATCGTGCTGGCAACAAAAGGGAATTCGGTCCTGATGGGGCGCTCTCCCGGATGGCCCGAAGGCATGTTTTCCCTGCTCGCGGGCTTTATGGAACCCGGCGAAACCATGGAAGCCGCCGCACGGCGCGAGGTCTTCGAGGAAAGCGGCATCCGCCTTGGCGCGGTGCGCTACCTGTCGTCACAGCCTTGGCCGTTTCCGTCCAGCCTGATGATCGGCTGCGCCGCCGAGGCTGAAAACACCGAAATCACTATTGATCCCAAAGAGATAGAAGACGCCCGCTGGTTCACCCGCGAAGAGGTCTTTGCAGCAACACATGGCGAAAATCCGCAGCTTAAACCTGCGCGCAAAGGGTCAATCGCCCATTTTCTAATTCACAATTGGCTGTCCGACACATTAGATTGACGCCCATCGATTCGAAACACCGCAAAAACTATAAACAGGCAGATATCCATGCAGTTTTCCAGTGTCCAAGACGTCAACGCGCCCTTAGACTTTGTGTTCCAACAACTGTCGGACTTTGACAGCTACGAGTCTTATGCCATGCGGATTGGCGCCGATGTCAAACGTACGGACCAGTTGACCCAAAAAGGCGCGGGCCTAAAATGGAGCATCGACGGGGATTTTCGCGGCAAGAGACGCAAGTTCGACATTCAACTGACCGAATATCGCCCCGATAATCTGTTGAAATTCCTTGTGGTTGCCTCGGGCATCGAAGCGACTGCCAGCATGGAGGCTATGGCCCTGACGCGCAAACAATCGCGCATCAAGGTGACAACCGTGCTGACCCCCAAAAGCATTTCTGCGCGGTTGATTCTGCAATCTGCGAAGCTGGCGAAAAGCAGCATGAACCGCAAGTACAACCACCGCTTCTGGACTTATGCCAATTACATTGAAAACAACTACAACAAAGCGGCCCGCTAAGGCACCGCTTTGCTTGGTGTTTTTTATGTGCCGTTGCGCTGAACCAAGCCCCTGCCCCCGCGCGGTTTACCCGCGCGAGCGATCTGCGGCATAGACCCCCAGAATTTCCAGATGGGTTGTGAAATAGCCCAATTCATCCAGCGCACGGCGCACAGGGGCATCATCGGGGTGGCCGACAATATCCGCATAAAACTGCGTCGCAGTGAAAGACCCGCCGATCATATAGCTTTCCAACTTGACCATATTCACCCCGTTGGTGGCAAACCCGCCCATGGCTTTGTACAAAGCCGCAGGAATGTTTCGCACGCGGAACACAAAGGTGGTGATCAGTTCCTCATCGGATTGCGGAGTTTCCACCGGCTCGGGGGACATGATCAAAAAGCGCGTGGTGTTGTTCTGGTTGTCTTCGATGTGATGGGCCAGAACCTCTAGTCCGTAAATTTCTCCGGCCAGATCCCCTGCCAGCGCGCCTTGGGACTTATCGCCAAGGGCTGCGATATCCTTGGCTGCCCCTGCGGTATCTGCGCCGGTTATCGGGGTCAGATTGTGTTGCTTCAGGAATTTGCGGCACTGGCCTAACAGGACCGTATGGCTTTTGGCGGATTTCACGTCTTCCAGCCTGGCGCCTGGCACCCCCATCAAATTGATGTGGACCCGTTCGAAATGTTCCCCGATGATGTGCAGCCCGCTTTCGGGCAACAGGTAATGGATGTCAGCAACCCGCCCGTAGGTGGAATTTTCCACCGGCAGCATCGCCACATCCGCATCGCCGCGTTTAACTGTCGCAATAGCGCTTTCAAAGGTCTTGCAGGCCACAGCCTCGGCCTTTGGATAGACCGCCTGACAGGCCTGATGGGAATAGGCACCCAACTCTCCTTGAAAGGCAATTTTGCCTGCTTTTCGTACCATTTTGCAATTAC
>JAXMOF010000083.1:0-13524 GCA_034670045.1 Amylibacter sp.
ACGACCCTGAAATCAGGCAAGCGCCAGCATATGCACAAAGGTATCGCCGTATTTGCGCATGTCCAATTGCTCGAACCCTTCGGGCGGGACTTGCGCTGCGTTTTCTTCCCAAACGATCAATGCGCCCGGGGCAATCCAGCCACCCGCCAGCGCCGCCGACAGCGCTTTTTGCCCCATGGCTTTGCCATAGGGCGGGTCCAGAAAAATCAGATCAAACGGCGCGCCGTCCAATGGGCCGAGCTTGCGGGCATCACGGCGAAACAGTTTGATTTCGGAGTCAGCCCGCAGGATTCCCGCGTTTTCGCGGATCAGTTTTTGCGCCTTTACCCCGTCATCGACAAATTGTGCAAACGCCGCACCCCGCGATAATGCCTCAAACCCCAGCGCGCCTGTACCTGCGAACAGATCAAGCACCCGCGCATCGCGGATCGGATCGCCATAACCGCCGTTCACCAGCAGGTTAAAGATACTTTCGCGCACCCGATCCGTGGTCGGGCGCAGATGCGCCCCCGCATCACCCTTCCCAACCGAAGCCAGCGCCGTGCCTTTGAAACGCCCCGAGATAATCCTCATTTCAGCAAGGTTTTCAATTCCACCGACAGATCACCAACCCGTTCTTTCGCAGGGGATTTGCCGCTTTCGATCAGGCGCTTGCCCACCATAAAGGCGCGGGGTTCGTTGGCCGCGTCCACCGCCAGCAATTCATCGCCTTTATAGTACCAGAAAGACGCATCGCCCGCTTTGTCGCCCGCGCGGGTGACAACGCTGTCATAGCCGATGTTCAGCCCTGCGATCTGCAATTTCACATCAAATTGATCGGACCAGAACCACGGCTTGGCCACATAGTCTTTGGCGGCCCCCATGATATTTTCCGCCACCAGTTCTGCCTGATCAATGGCATTTGGCACGCTTTCCAGACGGATGCGCCCGCCGCGATAGGGGAAAGAGGCGCAGTCACCCGCAGCCCAGATACCGTCAACCGAGGTGGCCCCCTGCGCATCGGTCCTGATGCCGTTTTCGATGGTACACCCCGCCATTTCGGCCAGTTCTATCGAAGGGGTAATGCCCACACCGACGATGGCAAAATCCACCTCTATTTCGCGCCCGTCAGACAGGACAGCCCCGCTGACGCGGCCGTCGCCTGTCAAACGGTCCAGCCCGACACCTTCGACAATTTCAACGCCGTGAGACTGGTGCAGATTGCGGAAAAAATCCGAGGTTTCAGGACAAGCCACCCGTTGCAGGATGCGGTCAGCCATTTCAACCAGCGTGACCTTCAGGCCCTTTTTGGCAGCCACAGCCGCGGCTTCCAGCCCGATATAGCCGCCACCGATGATCAGAACCCGCTTTCCTGCGGCAAATTCCGGCGCCATAGAATCCACATCTGTCAGGGTGCGCACCACATAAACACCGTCCAGATCACCGCCGATACTGGCGGGCAGGCGGCGCGGTTCCGATCCCGTTGCCAGAACCAGATCATCATAGGCAAGAACCTGTTTTCCAACGGTTACTGTTTTGGCCTGTGAATCGATGGCATGAACAGTCTGGCCAAGGATCATGGCAATGTTTTGGTCCTGATAAAACGACATGGGCCGCAGGTACAAACGCTCCAGTTCCATTTCGCCCAGCAGATAGGCTTTGGACAGGGGCGGGCGTTGATACGGCGGTGCGGTTTCGGCACCGATCAGGGTAATCTCGCCTTCAAATCCCGAATTGCGCAGCTTGGCCACACAGGAACTGCCCGCTTGCCCAGCCCCGATAACAACAACATGACCCATGACAATTCTCCAAATCGGGCTGGCACCTTGGCGACACCGCACTATAGTCAGGGTCAAGATAAAACGAACTCGAAAGGAAACTTCAATGGTTATCGGAACAGGCGACGCGCTTCCTGAAGCAAAACTCGCAAAAATGGGCGCTGATGGCCCCGAAGTGGTGGATCTGAACGCTAAAGGCGCTGGTAAGAAACTGGCGATCTTTGCGCTGCCGGGGGCCTTTACCGGCACCTGTTCCACCGCCCATGTGCCCAGCTTTATCCGCACAATTGACGATTTCAAAGCCAAGGGCGTGGATTCGGTGATCTGCCTATCTGTGAACGATGTCTTCGTGATGCAGGCCTGGGGCGAGCAAACCGGCGCAACAGCCGCCGGCATTGAAATGCTGGCAGACGGCGACGGGTCTTTCACCAAAGCCATGGGTCGTGCGTTTTCAGCCGCCCCTGTCGGGTTGATCGACCGTTCAAAACGCTATGCGATGATTGTTGAAGACGGCAAAATCACCACATTGCAAGAAGAAGAAAACCCCGGTGTTTGTGAAGTTTCCGGTGGCGAGGCGCTGCTTGCCACGCTTTGATCTTTCGCACTGATTGATACGAAAAGGCCCCGCTGAACAGGCGGGGCCTTTTTGATTCCGGTGCCTCCGGCGGGGATATTTCCCAAACAAAAAGCCGGTGCGGGTGTTTAGCCTTCGGCACGCACAACGGTGGTGGTTGGGAAGGGGATGTCGATCCCGCCTTTGTCAAAGGCATCTTTGGCAGCGCGGGTCAGGGCGAATTTGACGTCCCAATAATCCGGTGCATCCACCCAGACACGTACTGTGAAATCAACCGAACTGTCGCCCAGATTGGTCACTTTGACAAACGGTGCAGGCAGGTCGTTGATCCGCTCGTCTTCTGCGACCAGCTTGTTGATGATGCCTTCAGCTTTTTTCAGATCACTTCCGTAGGATACCCCCAGCACCAGATCCACGCGGCGGGTTGTGTGGAAGGAATAGTTCTTGATCGCAGTGCCGAATACCTCGCCGTTGGGCAGGATGATCTGCACATTATCAGGGGTGGCCAATTCGGTTGTAAACAGGCTGACGTCTTTCACTGTGCCCGAAAATCCGCCGATTTCGACAAAATCCCCGATTTTAAACGGGCGAAACACCACCAGCATGACGCCCGCGGCCAGGTTGGCCAATGTGCCCTGCAAGGCCAGACCGATTGCCAGACCGGCCGCACCGATTACCGCCACCAGTGACGCGGTCTGGATGCCAAAGCGCGCCAGAACGAACACACCCGCAAAGGCCAGCAACGCATAGCGCGCAACGCTGCCCAGAAACGAGAACAGCATATCGTCGATTTTTTCGTGTTTCTTAGAATAGCTGGCGATGTAGCGTTGCAACACGCCCCCCAGCCAGACAGCCGCCAGCAGGATCACTGCTGCGTAAAGCACGTTGATTGCCAGTGCGAAAATCCAAGCCATAGTCATTCCTTTTATTCCGTCGTTACCCTGCCAGGGTATTCATTTTACGTGCAAGTTTTACATCCAGATCGGACAGACCATCCACATCATGGGTGGTTAACGTCACCTCGACCCGATTGTAAACGTTGAACCACTCGGGGTGGTGGTTCCATTTTTCCGCCCAGATCGCGGCCCGTGTCATAAACCCGAACGCATCAATGAAGTTCTTGAACTTGAAGGTTTTCAGAATCGCATCGCGTCCTTCAACCCGCGCCCAGCCTGTATCAAACAGCTCTGTCAGTGCATCATCATTCTGGAGTTTTTCAGCCATCGTCTTCGCCTTTCCCTTTGCGAAACGGCCCATATGCCGTCATCACTTCGATTTCTTCGTCCACCGCATCCCGTTCCGCATCGACAAACCGCGCAACCGCGTCGCGAAAGCCCGGATCACCGATCCAGTGCAGCGAATGGACCGCCGTGGGCAGATAGCCCCGCGCCAGTTTATGGGGCCCCTGCGCGCCTGCCTCGACACGGTGCAACCCGTTGGCAATGGCATAGTCGATGGCCTGATAATAGCACACCTCAAAATGCAGGCAGGGGTGGTCTTCCATACAGCCCCAATAGCGCCCGTAAAGCGTGTCGCGACCGATAAAATTCAGGGCACCGGCAACCCAATGCCCGTCCCGTTCGCACATCACCAGCAGGATGTCATCGCGCAGGGTGTCCTGCGCCAAATCGAAAAATTCCCGCGTCAGATAGGGAGAGCCCCATTTCCGCATACCTGTATCCTGATAGAACGCCCAAAAGGCATCCCAAAGTTCAGGCAGGATTTGATCGCCGGTAAACCCGTGGATCGTACCGCCGAAATCCTGCGCGGTGCGGCGTTCCTTGCGGATGTTCTTGCGTTTGCGTGAAGACAGCGCCCCAAGGAACCCGTCGAAATCCGCATAGCCGTCGTTGAACCAGTGAAACTGCTGCCCCGTGCGGTGCAACAGGCCCATGGCCGCACCTGCCAAAGCCTCTGCCTCGGTGCAAAAGGTGATGTGCAGCGAAGACAGTTCATTCTGTGCGGCCAGTTGAACGGCGCCTTGCACCAAAGCACCCGCCGCCTGTTCATCATGCCCAACCGCTGTTAAAAACCGCCGTCCGGTTGCAGGTGTGAACGGCACCGCCGCCTGAAGTTTCGGGTAATAGGCCCCGCCTGCGTTTTCATAGGCATGGGCCCAGTTGAAATCAAAGATATACTCGCCCTGACTGTGGCCCTTGGCATAACAGGGCATCACGCCGATCAGCTTGCCCCCTTGACGGGCCAGAATATGGCGCGGCGTCCAACCGCTGCCCTCCCCGACCGAACCACTGCGTTCCAGAGCCAGCAAGAAACGATGGGTTGTGAACGGGTCGATCGGGCGTCCCTGTGCAGCTTCGGGGCAGGCACAGGCATCCCATTCGGCGGCGTCGATCTGCTCGAGGCTGCCGATGACCGTCACTTCGATCTGTGCGTCATCTACTGCGGTGTCGTTTTCCATGTCAGGCAACACATGGGCGTGCCAGCTTGATGGTCAAGCCAGATACCCCTCAAAGGTTATGTTCTGCGCCAATTTGCGCGCTTCGGCCTCTACTTCGGGCGAACGGACCGTCCAACACAACAGTTTGCACCCTTGTGCTACAAGCGCTGAAACCACAGGACTGTGCAAGTCTTTCACATTGTGGGAAATGAATGTGGCACCGATGCGGTCATAATCCGGAATCCCGGCCAGCTCTGCCAATCGTTCGGCGGGAACATCAGGCCATTCTGCCGCCAGAAACGGATCCGTGACCAGACCGCGGGGCACATCAGGCGCGAATTCAGCGCATTTGGCGATGGAATGGGGATTGAAAGACATCAGCGCCAAAGGCCCCTGATACCCCGCCAAAGTATCACAAACTGCCTGCTCCATATCGCCAGTGTCAGGCCCCAGCGCACCGTCCTGATCCTTGATTTCAACCAGCAACGGCACACGGCCCGCCACCAGATCCAGCAAGGCGGCAAAAGTCGGGATACCTTCGTCCCCGTGGGTCAGACGCATGGCCCCCAATTCCGCAGCAGTATGTTCGCGCACGGGGCCGAAATGACGGGTCAGACGTTGCAAATAATCGTCGTGGAACACCATAGGCACCCCGTCCGAGGACAACTGCAAATCCACCTCAATGCCGTAGCCGGCTTCAATCGCCGCGCGGGTCCCGATCAACGAGTTTTCGGGCCGCCCTGCACGAACATCATGCAGGGTGCGATGGGCCAGCGGGGTTTTCAGGAAAGCGTCAAGCATCACGAAATCTGGAAGATGCCTTCGATTTCAACCGCCACACCAAAGGGCAGCGACGAAGATCCGACTGCAGCACGGGCATGGGCCCCCGCATCGCCAAAAACCGCACCCATGAAATCAGATGCACCGTTGATCACCGCAGGGTGATCGCCAAAATCAGGCGTGCAATTCACAAATCCGCCCAGTTTGACCACCCGCGTTACACGATCCAAATCGCCGCCACAGGCCGCTTTGACCTGCGCAATCAGGTTCAGCGCACAGACTTTCGCCGCCGCTTGCCCTGCCGCCACATCCATATCGCCGCCCAGCTTGCCACAGATCAATCCATCCGCACCCTTGGACACCTGCCCCGACACAAACACCAGATCGCCAGCAATCACATAGGGCACATAATTCGCCGCAGGGGCCGGTGCATCAGGCAGGGTTTCCCCAAGCTCCGCCAGAACCGCGTCAATTTTTCCAACCATACCATTCTCCAAAACCAGATGTCGCCACGCTACAAGACCACAGCCGCCCCGCAACCACAAAGATCACCAGACCGGCTTCAATGTTCCCCAAATACTCTGCCTGCCACCCGAACCAAAGGCCAAAACCAACCGCGAAACTTACTCGCGGAAGGCCCTGTTAAAATAGTCGGTAAACGGTTTGGTCAGATAGCTTAGCGGGGAGCGGTCTTCGGTTTTGATAAAGGCCTCAACCGGCATCCCCGGCAATAGCTCCACGCCCCCTAAACGGGCCATTTCACCATCATTGGGCAGGATTTCAGCCGAATAATAAGACATCCCCGTGTGTTCATCCTGAAACACATCCGCCGATACTTTGGCGACCTTGCCGAAAATCTCGGGGGTGGTGCGCTGGTCAAAGGTCGAGAACCGCAAACTGGCGTCCTGCCCCACATGAACCTGATCCACATGCAGCGCTGAAATCTTGGTGGTGATCACCAGCGGGCTGTCCGTTGGCACCACATACAGAATCGGATCCGCCGCACGCACAACCGAACGAATGGCGTGTACGGTCAGCCCATGCACGATACCCGACATCGGCGCGCGCACGTCCATGCGGCTAAGCGTTTCGCGCAGGCTCAACTTACGCTCCAGCATTTCGATTTCGGAATAGTTCAAGTCCCGCAGCGTGGTAATCGCATCTTCGCGGCGCTGGTTGCTCAGCTGCAAAATCTGGATATCGGTTTCGACAATCTGCGCCCCGCCCCGCGCGGCAGAACTTTCCAATTCCCCGATCGACCCGTTCAAACGCGCAGCTTCCCGTTCCAGTGACAGAACGCGGCTGGCCTGGGCCAGACCTTTGGCCAGAAGGCCCTGCTGGTCGACAAGTTCCTTGCCAATCAGTTCCACCTGCCGCTCTGATGATGCAAGCTGCGCTTGCACCCCTTTGATTTGCAGCCGGATCTGTTGTTTGCGTTCATTCAACTGCTCCACCTGCTTGTTCAGGGATTCACGGCGGGCTTCGAACAGGCGGGTCTGGCCCTGGATCAGGGACAAAATTTCTGGAAATTCCTTCGCGCCCTCGATCAATTCAGGGGCAAAGGTCAACGTATCGGCATTGTCCCGCTCGGCCTCCAGCCGCGCGCGGCGGGACTGGATTTCGTTCAGCTGCCCATTCACTGTCGCCAGTTCGGAACGCAGCAAGGTATCGTCAAAGCGGATCATCACATCGCCTGCTTCGACCCTGTCCCCTTCTTTCACCAGAATTTCGCCCACGACACCGCCTTGGGGGTGCTGGACAACCTGACGAAAGCTTTCGACCTGAATCATACCGCTGGAAATAATCGCGCCGGAAATAGTGGCCAAAGTGCCCCAGACCCCCAGAACGCCGACCAATAGCGCCACGGCAAACATGCCTGCATACATCGGTGATCGCGCCGACCATTTGGCCCGAACCGGTGCGGGGGCCGCGCCCGACGGCATTCCTGCCATGGAAAGGTTTTGCATGCTCATGATGCCCGTCCTTTTTGCAGCGCGTCGGTAATTTGCGCCACGTTACGCACCTGATCTTTCAAGACTTCATCGCGCGGACCAAAGGCCTTGCGCATGCCGTTTTCCAACACCAGCAGGTTTTCACATTCCGCAATCGCCGCAGGGCGATGGGCCATGATAATAACAGACTTCCCCTCGGCCTTCATGGTGCGGATGGCGTCATTCAAAGCATTGGACCCCACCGAATCAAGGTTAGAGTTCGGCTCGTCCAGCACCAGAATCAGCGGATCCCCATAAAGCGCACGGGCCAGACCCAAACGCTGGCGCTGACCGCCAGACAACCGCCCGCCGAAGTTCCCAATCGGGGTGTCATAACCTTCGGGCTGTTCCAGAATCATCTCATGGGCGCCGGCTTTTTTCGCAGCGGCCACAACTGCTGCCGCATCAGGTGTTTCGGACATCCGCGCAATGTTTTCCGCAATTGTCGCGTCAAACAGCGTCACGTTTTGTGGCAGATACCCGATATACTGGCCCAGAACGTCCGGATCGTAATTGTCCAGCGACGCCCCATCCAGCCTGATCCGCCCCGAGGCAGGCCGCCAGATGCCACAAATCACCCGCGCAAGCGAGGATTTGCCCGCCGCACTGGGCCCGATCACCCCAAGCGCCGTGCCGGGTTGCACCTCGAACGAAACCATTTTCAGGCTGGCCTGGGATTCGCCGGGGGGAACTGCGGTCAGGTTTTGCGCCGAAAGCAAGGCTTTGGGCCGCGGCAATGCGGTGCGCACTGTTTCATCCGGTACGATTTCCAACAGTTTGGACAGGTTAAACCACCCGCTGCTGGCCCGCTGCACCAGCGGCCACTGGCCAATGGCCATTTCAATCGGTGCCAGCGCGCGCCCCATCAGGATGGACCCCGCAATCATCGCACCTGCGGTCAGTTCATTTTGCAACACCAGATAGGCACCAAGGGCCAGCATGGCGGATTGCAGGAACAGACGGAAGGCTTTGGTAAAAGACGAAAATCCCCCGGTAAGATCGCTGGACCGGATATTGGAGGCAAGGGATTTATCCCGCGTCTTGCGCCAGCGCGACATCACCGCACCGCGCATACCCAGACCCTGAACAACCTCGCGGTCATCGCGCACGTTATCGGCAAAACTATCCGCGCGGGAACTTTGCACCTGTGCGTCGATCACACCCTTTTTCGAAACCTTCTGATTGATAATCGTCGTGACAATCAACAAGGCCCCGCCAGCAAGCGCCAGATAGCCCAGAAACGGGTGGAACATAAAGATTGCGCAGGCAAAGATCGGCGTCCACGGCATATCGCAAATGGCGAACAACGCGGGCGAGGTCATCAGTTTTTGCACTGATTCCAAATCCCGCAAGCCGCTTTGCACTTTATCGGCACGTCCGGGCTGTGAGGGCACCTTCAGCAGGGCTTTGAACACCCGTTCATCCAGATCGGTCTGGAATTGCGCCCCTGCGCGGGCCAGAACACGGCCTCGCGCCCAGTCTAGAACCCCGAACAGGGCGTAAAGGGCTGCAACAAGTACAGAAAGCGCGACCAGCGTTGCTTCGGACCGGCTGCCAAGCACACGATCATAGACCTGCAACATGAACAACGGGCCTGTCAGCATCAGAAGGTTCACAAAAATACTGAAAAATCCGACTGAAATAAAGAGTCCACGGCTGCGGCTGCGGACCTCGCGCAACTCTGCAAGTCCAACCGGATAGTGCATTTTTTCGCCGGCCATTGTTAAATCCCAATCTTTTTCGTGCCAATCAATTTTCAAATCACTTATAGACCCATAAAGTGTAAAAAAAACACCAAAGCGGGCCCGGATTGCAGTTTGTTTTGTGCAATTATGTTCCAATTGACACAGGTTAATTAAAAACTAAGTGCTCAAAGGGCACAAAGCCGCCGTTTTTTCCTGCGGTTGGTGTACAGCCCTTTGCTATAACCCTAAAAGGTCAACTCGACTGACCAGCCCTTAATGTGTTGACGTATCCGATATGAAAATCTGCTTGCCCCGTAAATTGACTGCCCTCATCAGCCTTGCTTTAGTGACAGCCTGCACTGCTGCGCCCCCCAGCCAGAGCATTTATGATCCGGATGAGGCTGCAAACCGCAAGGTGCATAATTTCAACAAGGCGCTGGACCGCAATCTGGTTGCACCTGTGGCCCGTGGCTATGGCAAGACAGTGCCATTGGGTGCGGATCGCGCCATCAGCAATCTTGCATCTCATCTGGCCATCCCGGGCGAGGTGGTGAACAGCGCGCTGCAACTGAACTTTAAAGATGTGACCATCAACACGATCCGTTTTGCCACAAATACGGTCTTTGGTCTGGGCGGCTTGTTCGATTTCGCCACTGCCGCCGGTATGACGCAGGATGTGGACACTGACTTTGGCAAGACCCTTGCCGTTTATGGTGTCCCCGAAGGCCGCTACCTTGAAGTGCCGATCTATGGCCCCCGCACAGAGCGCGAGACCTACGGCATTGTGGTCGACTTCTTTCTTGACCCTGTCGGCAATCTTTTGCCATCCAGCGCGCGCAAGGTCACTTTCCCGCTATATGTCGTGGACAAGGTTGGTGACCGCAACGAATATGATGATGCGATCAACGGCATCTTATACGAATCCGAAGACAGCTATGCCACTGCACGCTCAATTTACCTGCAAAACCGCAGGTTCTCGATCGGCGGCACTGTTGATCTAGACAATCTGGAGGATCCTTATGCGAATTAAATCCCTATTCACCCGCCGTGGTCTGCTTGGCCTGATGGCTGGCCTGTTTCTGGCAGGACCAGCGGCTGCCCTGTCCCAAGCGGATGCGGAAAAGCTGATCAACTCCCTGACCAATGACATTTTCCGCTCGATCAACTCGGGCAAATCCGAGGCATCGCTGTTTCGGGATTTTGAAAATATCTTTGTGAAATACGCCGATGTTCCGGTGATTGCGACTTCGTCACTGGGTGTGGCGCGGCGCAGTGCAACGCCTGCACAGATCAACGCCTATTCCAAAGCCTTCCAAGGCTATGTGTCGCGCAAATACGGCAAACGGTTCCGTGAATTCATCGGCGCCACAATCGAGGTGAAACGCTCTCGTAAAACCCAACGGGGCTATCTTGTGACCAGCGATGTGACCTTCAAAGGGCAAAAGCCTTTTGTTGTGGAATGGCAGGTTTCGGATGCTTCGGGTCGGGACAAAATGTTCGACATCATCATCGAAGGTATTTCGATGTTGAAACTGGAACGCGAAGAAATCGGGTCCATGCTGGACCGCCGTGGCGGTGACATCGACAAGCTGATCGCCCATCTGAAAACCGCATCTTAAACCGGTAAGCGGGCCAACGGCTACAGGCAACAGGCCGCAGAAACTGACAGATTGAAAACGGCACAGGATCAAACAATCCTGTGCCGTTTTTCTGTTCTATAGTGCCGCCCGTTCCAGAATGCGTCAGTGGTGAGCGGGCCTTGCCAATCGCGACAAGCCGCTGATGTGCCTACGCTGGGCGCGTGTCCCACATAGGGATCACCGCCCACCAGCGCCTCTACTCCGCTAGTTGTTGCGCTTCCCGAAGATCCCGTTGATCACCTTCTCCAGAACATTCTCGGCCTCTTTGTCCAGCCGCTTCACGTCCCGCTCGATCTTTTGGGCGAGGTCGCGCAGGCTGTCATTGGGGTTGCGCTGCGTGCCGTCAGAAACCTTTGGCGGCTCGACCTGTTGAGCGGGAATATCCATCGGCAAAGGCGCCGGAATTTTGCCATCCAGCACCCGTGTCATGGTTTCATGCCAGATTTCCGCAGGCAGGCCGCTGCCTGTCACGCCGGATAGTTTGGAATTGTCGTCATAGCCCATCCAGACCCCGATCACATAGTCAGAGTCAAAGCCGATGAACCACGCATCCCGCGCGCCCTGTGTGGTGCCGGTCTTGCCTGCGATCTCAACACCGTTGATTTTCGCCCGACCGCCAGAGCCACGCTCGACCACCTGATTCATCATATAGATCAACTGCCGTGCGGCGCGCTCTGAAATCACCCGCTCGCCGGGTTGCGTGGTTTTGGCAAAGAGCGGTTGCTTGTCCCCTTGCAGGGTCAGTTTTTCGATACCATAGGGTTCCACCGCCACGCCCTGATTGAGGATACCCGCATAAGCACCCGTCATTTCCAGAAGGCTCGATTCCGAAGCCCCCAGCGCCAGCGCGGGACCATTGGCCAGTTCGTTCTTGATACCAAACCCTTGCGCTGTGGCGCGGACCCGTTCCAGCCCCACTGCCACCGCAACCTTGACCGCCACTGTGTTGATGGATTTGGCCAAAGCCGTGGTCATGGAAATCTCACCCAGAAAATTCTTGGTGTAATTCTTGGGCGTGTAAGGCCCTGATCCCGGTACGTTGATGGTAAAGCTTTCATCCATAACCCGCGTGTCCCAGCGCCAGCCGTCTTCAAGGGCTGTGGCATACACAAAGGGTTTGAACGAAGAACCGGTCTGCCGGATCGCCTGTGTGGCACGGTTAAACCCGCCAGCATTGCCGGATTTTTTACCGCCAACCATGGCGCGCACGGCCCCGTCTGGCGACAGGACAATGATCGCTGCCTGCGCCTTGGACCCTTCTTTTACCTTATTCTCAAAGATAAAATTCATCGCGTCTTCGGCGGCTTTTTGTACCCTTTTGTCAAAAGTGGTCTGGATCACGATGTCTTCGGTGCTGTCTTTCAGAATGAATTCCGGCCCGCTTTCCATAATCCAATCGGCAAAATAGCCGCCTGCGCGGGCTTTCGCCACTTCGGACAATTGCGCGGGATGGGCGTGGGCATCTGCCGCCTGCGCGGCCGTCAGATAGCCCTGATCCAGCATCAGATCTATGATCAAATCCGCCCTGTCCTGTGCACGCCCGATGTTGCGGGTCGGCGCATTGGACGATGGCGCTTTCAGCAACCCTGCCAGCATCGCAGCTTCGGACACGCTGACCTCGGCGGCGGATTTGCTGAAGTAACGCTGGCTGGCGGCTTCGAACCCGTGACTGCCCGCACCCAGATAGGCCCGGTTCATATAGATCGTCATGATCTCGTCTTTGGTGTATTTCAGCTCCATCGCCAGCGACATGGGCACTTCTTTAAGTTTGCGCTCAATTGATCCTGTGTCGGAAAAGAACACCCGCTTTGCCACCTGCTGGGTGATGGTAGACCCGCCATGGCCTTTCAATGGGTGCCGTCCTTCGCGCATGTTGGTGCGGATCGCGCCGACAATACCGCGGGGCGACAGGCCAAAGTGGCTGTAAAACCGTTTGTCCTCTGTGGCGATCACGGCGTTGCGCAATTGCGGGGCTACAGATTTCGCATGTACCAAACCGCCAAACTGATCGCCGCGCCATGCAAAAACCTTGCCCGTGTCGTCTTCCAGCGTCACCGAGCCTTTTTGACGGTCGTCCATCAAAGCCGTCGCCTCAGGCAGTTTCGCGTAATAGTAAGCCGTAGAGCTGCCGATCACCAAAGACAGCACAACAGCCACGCGGAAAGTCACCCACCAGATGATCCGCAAGATGCCGCCGAATAACCATTTCAGCGCCCGCACCAGAATATTGCCGCTGGGTTTCTTTTTCCCGGCCTGCTTTTTCTTTGCCGCCTTTGGCTTTTTCGGTGCGCCAAATCCCGGAATCATTCTGGATGCCAGACGAGAGGCAACCCCCGCCGATTTCGCAGGCTTTGCCTTTGGGTTCTTGAACACCTTCTTTGGCGCCACGAGAGGGCGCCGCTTACCATTGTCTGCCATTACTGCTCGTGCCTGATTGAGGTCGTTTTTTACAAGATAGTATTTCCCACCCGATTTGTAGAGTGCCTAGAAAGCACGATTGCCAGATTCTTTTGTGCATAAATTTGCACCATTTCACCCCTTTTGATTAAATTTTAAGCAAAGAGCCACTTTTCTGCGCCGCAGAAAAACCAGAAACTTGTCAGCTTGCCCCCATCTGGCCTCATTGGTGGCAACGGCTGGGCGATCCGGTTGGTATGAAATCTACGAGGGACACATGAAGCTTATCATAGCGACAATCA
>JAXMOF010000084.1:0-13261 GCA_034670045.1 Amylibacter sp.
TAGCTTCTAGCAATTCCCGCCGTCCGCGTCCAGTCCTTGTTACCCTCAGTTCCTAGCGTCTTGCGCTGCTCGCCTCCGGTGAAGCGGTGTTTAGGCCGAGTAACAAACACCCGCAACCCCTTTTTTCAGAAAATTCGGAGTTTTTTCACAGAACTGTTAAAAACCCTTATTTTGAGCGTTTCTGTGCCGGAAGTTTTTTCAAATCTTTTAAAATCTTCCCAAACGGTAACGGCTTGTTAACCGCTACTCTGTTGATTTTAAAAGTTATCCACAGGAAATCAGGTGAATCGGCTGGTTTACGACGGGTAAGCCTGCCCGACTCGGGCGAATCCGCAGACTCGGGGGGGCTGAGTCGGGGAATCGCCCTAACGGACGGCTTTCCAGCCGCGATAGCCGACAAGAACCACAAAGATCGCCAGATAGGTCAGCGGCTCTACTTGCCAGGTCTTTTTCAACAGCACGAAATGGGCCGCGCCCAGGATGACAGCTGCGTAAACACCCCAGTGCAACCTGCGCCACACCACGGGTCCGAGTTTTCGGATCGACAGGTTGTTCGACGTCACTGCCAGTGGCAGCAGGATCAGGAACGAGAGCACGCCAACGATGATATAGGGGCGCTTGGTGATATCCTTGATGATCGCGGGCCAGTCCAGCTGCTGGTCAAGGAACAGATAAACCGTCAAATGGGCAAATACATAGAAGAAGGCCATCAGGCCAATCGCGCGGCGGTATTTGATCAGGTTGATTTTGAACAGGTCGCGGATCGGAGTGATCAGCAAGCCCAATATCAAGGCCTTTAGGGCGTATTCCCCCAACCCGTGTTCCAATGCTTCTACCGGATTGGGACCGGGGTTTTGCAGTACTGTCCAGAACAGTAATGCGCCCGGGACCAGAAGGATGAAATACAAGGGCCAAGCGGGGATCGGGCGGAGTGCCCCGTTCACTGTTTGTGAAATCGTCATTGGCTACCTTTATTCATCTATTCGCATTCATTCTTCAGGCATCCATCCAGGCAAGATCAGGGCGGATGCCTGTTTTTGGACCTAGAAGAACTTTGACAGGTCCATGCCGTCATAGAGGCTGGCCACATCATCCCCGTAGCCGTTGAACATCTGGGTCGGTTCTTTCTTGGCGAACAGCCCGCCGCCAATTACCCGATGGGACGCCTGTGACCAGCGCGGGTGGCTGACCTCGGGATTTACGTTGCTGTAAAAGCCGTATTCCCGTGCGTTGATGATGTTCCACGTGGCAGGCGGCTCTTTTTCGGTGAGCGTGATCTTCACAATGGATTTGATGGATTTGAAGCCGTATTTCCACGGCACCACCAGACGCAAGGGCGCGCCGTTCTGGTTTGGCAGCGGTTCATCGTAAAGCCCTGTCGCCAATATGGTCAGCGGGTGCATGGCTTCGTCCATGCGCAGACCCTCTACATAGGGCCACGGGAACGAACCGTTCTTCTGGCCGTGCATTTCTTCGGGGCGCATCAGGGTTTCAAAGGCCACGTATTTGGCATTGCCCTGCGGATCGGCCTTGGCGATCAGGTCGGACAGTTGGAAGCCGACCCAAGGGATCACCATGGACCATGCCTCGACACAGCGAAAGCGATAGATGCGTTCCTCAAGTGTCATGTCTTTCAGGATGTCCTCCAGCGCGTAAGTGCCGGGGTTGTTCACCAGACCGCCGATTTCAACAGACCACGGATCGGTGGTCAGGGCTTTGGCGTATTGGGCGGGATCGCCCTTGCCCGTGCCGAATTCGTAAAAGTTGTTGTAACTGGTGATGTCATCCAGCGCCGTTGGTTCCGCATCGGTGGACCATTTGCTTTTGGCGGCATTTAATGCGGCTGCGGCAGGTGTGGCCAGCCCGCCTGCAAATCCGCCCGCAACGGTCAACCCTGCGGCACCTGCCATCAGTTGGCGACGGTTCAGAAAATCCGCCTTTGGTGTGATATCGGAATATTTAAGCGCGGTTGTAAAACGGGCCATGGAAAACCTCCCTTTTCTTGGTCTGTTAACAGCTTGGCTTACAGATAGCCCTGCGCCAATGCAAAACACGCCTGATCACGGGCTTGTTGGAAAGGTTACAAAACCCTGTCACAGCTTGGGTCGGGGATAAATCACATCCATCCCCACAGATCTGCCGTTATTCTGAACAAGGCGCACATGTTGGCGCCGGATCGCGCGGGGTTCGGTCACTCCGACGGAATGGGCAATGATTTCCACCTCTTTGATGATCATCTTGGCATAGGCCGCGACTTTTTCGAATTTGTCTTGGGGCACCAGCCCCTTTTGCAGGCGTGGATCATGGGTGGTGATCCCTGTCGGGCAGGTATTTCGGTTACACTTCAGTGCCTGAATGCAGCCAAGGCTGAACATAAAGCCCCGCGCGCTGACCACAAAATCAGCGCCCGCCGCAATGGCCCAGGCCACATCGCCGGGGTTCATCAGCTTGCCACTGGCAATCAGGCGGATGCGATCGCGCAGGCCGAATTCAACAATCAGATCAGACACCATAGGCAGGCTTTCGCGAATAGTGATGCCCACCAGATCCATCAGCGGCATCGGGCTGGCACCCGTGCCGCCATCCCCACTGTCCACAGTGATGAAGTCAGGGGCGCTTTCGATACCGCGGCTTCGGATTTCCTCAAACAACTCGCGGATCGGACCTTCGGCGCTGACCACGGTTTTAATGCCAACGGGTTTGCCCGTGACCTCGCGGATATGATGGATCGCATCCAGCAATTCCCCCATGGTGCCAATTTCAGGGTGGCGATTGGGAGAGATTGACGGCTCTCCCACAGGGATGCCCCGTATCATCGCGATTTCTTCGGTCACCTTGGTTGCGGGAAGGATACCACCCTTGCCGGGTTTTGCCCCCTGCGCCAGTTTGATTTCAAACATCCGCACCTGTTCATGGGCCGCGATCGCGCGCAGCTTGTCATCGGACAGGCTGCCATCGGCGTCGCGCACACCGTATTTGGCGGTGCCGATCTGAAACACCACATCACAGCCGCCTTCCAGATGGAACGGACTTAAACCGCCCTCACCCGTGTTCATCCAGATACCCGCTTTTTTCGCCCCCCGCGACAGGGCCTGAACCGCAGGGCGGGACAGGGCACCAAAGCTCATGCCGGAGATATTAAAGAACGAGGGCGCATCATACGGTTGGCGGGCATAGGGGCCGATTTGCAAAGGCTCGGTCTTGGCGGCCTGTTTTTCCAGCGGCGGGAAAGCGGCGTTCACAAATATCGCAGTGCCGGGGATGGACAGATCACGGGTCGATCCGAAAGCCACAGTATTCCCCTTGCCCGAGGCGGCCCGCTTCACCCAATCGCGCTGCGCACGGTTAAACGGCAATTCCTCACGGTCCATGGCAAAGAAATACTGGCGGAAGAATTCGCCGAGTTCGGTGAACAGGTTGCGAAACCGCCCGACCACAGGATAGTTGCGCCGCACGGCGTCACTGGTCTGGGTGCGGTCGATGATGAACATCACCACAACCGCCGCAAACGCCAGCCCCACGGCGCAGATAAAGGCAATGGCGAAATAGAACAGGATGCTGGACACAAGGTTCATCAAAAACATGGGGGTGCGGTCTCCGTTACTTTACAGACCATGTTTAGCCCCTGCGCCGCAAAACACAAACGCGCAGCACCACAAACCTACGTCAGAAATATTTCAGATAGATGAACAGAGCCGCCGCCAATGTGAACGGCCAGACGATCAAGGCCATGCGTATCGTCAGAAATATCACAATGCGCAGAATCCACCTGATCAAAGCCCCGCCCCCTATAGTATAGTCCGTTGAAAACGCCCCGCAGGGAAAGATCCTGCAGGGCGTTCATTGTTTTAGACCTTAATGGACAGGCACATCACTGGGCTTGCGCGGCGTGCGCCCGACCCCGTTGATCACAAGACCGTTGTCATCAACCCCGACCGTCACATTGGAGCCGTCCAGCACCTTGCCTGCCAGCAGCAGTTCTGCCAGCGGATCCTGCAAGGCTTTCTGGATCACCCGTTTCAGCGGACGCGCGCCGTAAACAGGATCATAGCCCTGATCCGCCAGCCATTTGCGGGCGGGTTCGTCCAGATCAATGGTGATCTTGCGGCCAGCCAGACGGTGTTCCAACAGCGACAACTGGATATCCACGATCCCGTCCATATTATCCCGACTCAGCCGGTCGAACAGAACGATTTCATCCAGACGGTTGATGAATTCAGGACGGAAGTGCCCCTGCACCGCCTGCATAACATCTGCCTTGGCCTGCTCGCTGTCCGCACCTTCGGGCAACTGGCTTAGCGCCTGCGACCCAAGGTTACTGGTCAGGATAATCAGCGTCTGTTTGAAATCCACAGTCCGCCCCTGCCCGTCGGTCAGAACACCGTCGTCCAGCACTTGCAGCAGCACGTTGAACACATCGGGATGGGCCTTTTCGACCTCGTCGAACAGCACAACCTGATAGGGACGACGGCGCACGGCTTCGGTCAGCACACCCCCTTCGTCATAGCCCACATAGCCCGGAGGCGCACCGATCAGACGGGACACTGCGTGTTTTTCCATGAATTCGGACATATCAATCCGCACCATGGCCTGATCATCGTCAAACAGGAATTCCGCCAGTGCTTTGGTCAGTTCGGTTTTCCCCACGCCAGTCGGCCCGAGGAACAGGAAAGACCCCTGCGGACGGTTTTCATCCGACAACCCCGCACGGGACCGCCGCACCGCATTTGATACAGCATGCACCGCATCAAACTGGCCGATCACCCGCTTGCCCAGATCATCTTCCATGCGCAGCAGTTTCTCGCGGGTGCCTTCCAGCATCTTGTCCACGGGAATACCCGTCCAACGCTCGACCACACTGGCGATGTGTTCCGGCCCCACGGCCTCATCCACCATGACATCACTTTCCGCACCTTCGGCAGCGGCCAGCTTTTTCTCCAGCTCGGGGATCACACCGTATTGCAATTCGCCCATCTTGGCCAAATCGCCCGCACGCCGCGCGGTTTCAAACTGCACACGCGCATGGTCCAGTTCTTCCTTGATGTCCCGCGCACCGGCCAGCTTGTCCCGCTCGGCCTGCCACTGGGCCGTCATCTCGGACGACTGTTCCTGCAATTCGGACACGGATTTCTGCAACGACTTCAAACGGTCCTTGGATGCCGCATCCTTTTCGGTTTTCAACGCCTCTACCTCGATCTGCTTTTGCAGCAACTCGCGATCAATGGCATCCAGCGCCTCGGGTTTGGAATCCACCTCCATCCGCAGCCGCGCGGCGGCTTCGTCCATCAGGTCAATCGCCTTATCGGGCAGAAACCTGTCGGTAATATAACGGTTGGACAGATTCGCCGCTGCTACAAGGGCACTATCGGAAATCCGGATGCCGTGGTGCACCTCGTATTTCTCTTTGATCCCGCGCAGGATTGAAATCGTATCCGAAACCGTCGGCTCTTGCACAATCACAGGCTGGAAGCGCCGCGCCAAAGCCGCGTCCTTTTCCACATGCTTGCGGTATTCATCAAGGGTGGTCGCCCCGACACAGTGCAATTCCCCCCGCGCCAGCGCAGGTTTCAACAGGTTGGACGCATCCATCGCGCCTTCGGATTTACCAGCCCCGACCAATGTGTGCATCTCGTCGATGAACAGAATAATCTCGCCCGCAGCCTCGGTCACTTCGGTCAGAATGGCTTTCAGCCGCTCTTCGAATTCACCGCGATATTTCGCACCCGCAATCAGCGCGCCCATATCCAGTGCCATTAGCGATTTGTTTTGCAGGCTTTCAGGCACATCGCCATTGATGATCCGCAGGGCAAGGCCCTCGGCAATTGCGGTTTTACCCACACCCGGTTCGCCAATCAGCACAGGGTTGTTCTTGGTGCGACGGCTAAGCACCTGCATGGTGCGACGGATTTCCTCGTCGCGCCCGATAATCGGGTCGATCTTGCCCTCGCGGGCCGCCTCGGTCAGATCACGGGCATATTTTTTCAGCGCATCATAGCCGCTTTCGGCACTGGCACTGTCTGCCGTCCGCCCCTTGCGCACGTCATTAATGGCAGCGTTCAGACTTTGCGCCGTGACACCGCCATCCTTCAGCAATGTCGCCGCATCGGATTTCACAATCGCAAGCGCAGTCAGCATCCGCTCGACAGGGACAAAACTGTCGCCAGCCTTTTGCGCCAGTTTCTCGGCCTCGGCGAAAACCTTGGCGGTTTGCCCGTCCATGTAAATCTGGCCGTTGTCACCGGATACTTTCGGCATCTTGGCAAGGTTCACATCCAGATCCTGCAATACACGGGACGGATTCCCCCCCGCGGCTTTGATCAGATTGGCCGCCAGACCCTCGCCGTCATCCAGCAGGGCCTTCAGCAGGTGTTGTGGTGTAAAGCGCTGGTGATCTTCACGCATCGCAATGGTCTGGGCCGATTGAATCATCCCCCGAGACCGTTCGGTGAACTTTTCTAAGTTCATGGTCTTCTCCTTTTACAAGCGCTTGCGATGAAATGTGACGCCCTTCAGAGGCACGTCAGGGTGCAAGCCTTACGCTCAAGATAGGAAGCCCGCCCCGTCCCGACAAGGCCCTGACCCGCTTTCAATGTTCCAAAAATACTCGGCACGTCAGCCCGTATTCCTGCCGTCCTGACTAAAGGCATAGGCCACACAGCCAACAAGCAGGCACAGCCCGAAAAAGCCGAACAGCCACTGATAGGCCAGCACCGGCGCACCCCCAGCCCCCGCAAAAGCATAGACCTTACCCGATACGGATTGCATCAACCCCGTCCCCCCCATGCCAAACAGGTTCAACAAGGTCACGCCCCGCCCCGTCAGATGATCCGGAAAAAAGGTTTTCGCATGGGCGATAATCACCACAAACGACGCCCCGGAAAGCCCGACAGCCGCCAGCAAAACGGTGGAAACCACAATGGAATGCCCAGCAAAGACAAACAACACCCCGATGACAATCACCCCGATCAGATTGCCCCAAAGAACAATCGCCTTACGCGACGGGATCAGGCGATCCATCGGACCATAAAGAAAATTACCCGCCACCATTGCAAAACTCATCACCAGCGTAACGATACCAATGGTTTCGGCACTGGCGCTAAAGACCTCGTCCAGATAGGGGCCGACCCACAGCCCGCGCAGACCCGCAACGGGTATATAATTCACCATCATCATGATCAGGATCGGCCACAATACCGGCATCCGCAGCAGATCGAGGACCGTGCCTTTTTCCGTTGTTGCGGCCTGTTCCGGATCGCGCACAAACACCGCAGCCATAACCGCAATAAACAAGGACACCCCTGTCAGAACCCACATGGTCCCGCGCCAGCCAAACCAGTCAAGCGCAAGGGTTAGCGGCAGCGCACTGCCAATATTGCCGATTGTGCCGATCCCCAGGGTCACCCCCGCCAGTGTCGCAAAAACAGCAGGTGAAAAAGCGCGGGCGAATATATAGTAAGACGCCATCAGCACAGGCGAACAGCCAACCCCGATCAGCATCATGGCAATGGTGACGTGCAGCGGGCTGGTGGCCATGGCAAACACCGCCGCCCCGCCAGCGCCGCCGAGCGTAAACAGAACACTGGCCGTGCGCCTTGGTCCGATTCGGTCCAGCGCCTCGCCTACAGGGATTTGCATTGCGGCAAAGACCAGAAACCACATTCCGCTGGCAAAGGCCAAATCCTCGGGGCCCGCACCGATATCCGCGCCCAGCGCAGGGGCCATAACAGCCAGAAACGCGCGATAAAACTGGCTCATGACATAGGCCAAAACAAGAAAAACGATGCCAGCATTCATCTTCGGACTTCCCTCCCGTGAAATCAGAACGCTCAACTGTTAGGGGAATTCACCCCCCTTGCCAATTCGCAAATCCAAAGGGGGATCAGGGGTTATTCCGCAGCCTTTGACGTGTTGCGTACATCATAGGCGGCCACCAGTCCCAGAATGCTGACCAGAAACAGGATGGCCATAAGAACAAACACCCCGTTGCCCTCGCTTAGGACCGCGCCTGTGACGGATGTCAGCAGCGCGCCGAATCCCACAACCGCCGCCCCTGACAACCCCGAGGCACTGCCCGCAAGATCAGGGCGCACCGACAAAGCGCCCGAATTGCTGGACGGCAGGGTCAGCCCGTTGCCAATGCCGATGAACACAACCGACCCGAACAGCACAACCGGATGCAAAAAGCCCAAAACCAACAGGATAAATCCGCCGCCGACCCCGACAACGGCCACGATCCGACCTGCAATAATCATGGTTGCCAAAGCATACCGCCGCGCATAGCGCCCCGATAAAAAATTGCCAAAGACAAAGCCCCCCGTGATTGCCCCCATCCCGACCCCGAGCATCACAGGCGTCAGACCAAAGGCCGATTCCCCGACCAGCGGCGCACCAGCAAGAAATGTGTAAAACGCCCCGACGGAACAGGCCTGACAGGCCACATGCCCCCAAAACAGGCGTGATCCGAACAAGGCAGGATAGGTGCGAAACTGGGCCATCAAAGTATCGGATTTGGCGGTGTTGGTTTCCCCCAGATCGCGCCAGCACAGCGCGAATACGCCAGCCCCCATCACAGCGAACAGGAAAAAGGTCACGCGCCAGCCAAAGAGTTCATCCAGAACCCCGCCAATCACCGGCCCCACCATCGGGGCCAGCGCCATGACCATCGCCACATAGCCCATCATACTGGCGGCCTCTTGGGGCGGGGCCATGTCGCGGATCACCGCACGGCTTAGGGCCATTCCCGCAATCACCGCCCCTTGCAACAGGCGGAACCCGAGGAAAACCCAGATGTTCGGTGCCAGCCAGCACCCGACCGATGCCACTGTGAAAATCGCCATAGCCCACAGCAGGATCGGCCTGCGCCCCCATCTGTCAGACAAAGGCCCCATAACAATCTGCAACACCGCCGAAATCGCCAGATACCCCGCGATGGACAGGTTCATCAGCCCGTAGTCCACCTGAAAATCCCGCGCCATATTCGACAGGGAAGGCAGGAACATATTCAACGACACTACAGAAATGGCCGTCAGCAAAACAAGCGTTACAAAACGCGGCGGAGACTTAGAGGAAGGAAACAATATAGTTCGTCCAATTGCGGTGCGCGCCAAATACCACAGCCCCCCCGAACGCGCAAACCTGTTTGTGCGGGGCACGCATCAAGACGCCGCATACTCCCCAAGCGCCTTGACTTTAGCCAAGCACAATCGCAAACCCCAGAAAACCCTGCAACCGGAGCCTTGCCATGCCTGCTGATGACCGCCTGATAGTCGCCCTTGATGTCCCGAACATTCTGGATGGTATGGCCATCGCCGATCAACTGGGCGACAGCGTATCCTTTTACAAGATCGGGCTGGGCATGTTGACAGGGGGCGGGCTTGCGCTGGCAAACGAGCTGAAATCAAAGGGGAAACGTATCTTTTTAGATATGAAGTTTTTTGACATCGGGGCCACTGTAGAACGGGCTGTGGCTGGCATTGCCCAATACGATCTGGATTTCCTCACCGTCCACGGTGATCCCCATGTGGTGCGCGCCGCAGTGGCAGGGCGCGGTGACAGCGACCTTAAAATTCTCGCCGTGACGATCCTGACCTCTCTTGATCGCAATGATCTGGATGACTGCTTGATCCAGACAGGCGACATACAGGACCTTGTGGTTCAACGGGCCCGCGCCGCACTGGTTGCCGGGGCAGACGGGGTTATTGCCTCCCCCCATGAAGCCGCCTTGATCCGCGCCTTGCCCGAGGCTGCGGGTAAGCTGATCGTCACCCCCGGCGTGCGCCCGACAGGTGCTGCATCGGGTGACCAGAAACGCATCGCCACCCCGTCTTATGCGGTAGCGCAAGGGGCCGATCACATCGTTGTGGGTCGCCCGATTGTTCAGGCCACTGATCCGGTCGCTGCTGCACAGGCAATTCTGGCGGAACTGTCGGCGCTTTAAAGGCAGTGTGACGCCAGTTTAATCAAATCCGACAAAACGTAATTTTATCTTTAACCCCGCAGTAACCCTCGGCGGCGATCTTTGCTTCAAATACACAAACGGAGCATGAAATGGATATCTTTACAAAAATCGGAATGACCGCACTTCTGGCCACAAGCCTGTTGGCTACAAACGCAAAGGCCGGATTGTTCAGCAGAAGCGTTGAATCAATCACACATGCGGCCGAACACATGCCCCCTGACGGATATGACAGCCGCTGGTGGGTCCACCCTACGGGCTGTGAATATTCCCGCGCGGGGCGGCCCGGTGAAATTGTCTGGTATGTGATCATAAACAGTATCGGCAAACGCAACTGCCCCACAATGATCGTGCAAAAAGCCCACGCCGATTTTCAGCTTTAGCATCACGTGCTGACTGGTATTGGCAGGGGAAATTTGGGATACTCACCCCATGCCGATACCCGCCTTCTGCCGTGACTGTCTGAAACAATGCGCGCCCAAACCGCGCTGTGAACATTGCGCGTCACCACGGGTGTTGCGCCACGCGGAACTGTTCGACCTGTCCATCGCCCATATGGATTGCGATGCCTTTTATGCCTCGGTTGAAAAACGCGACAACCCTGAAATCCGCGACAAACCCGTGATCATCGGGGGCGGAAAACGGGGCGTCGTGTCAACCGCCTGCTACATCGCGCGGATCAACGGGGTACATTCGGCGATGCCGATGTTTCAGGCCCTGAAACTCTGCCCCAATGCGGTGGTGGTCCCCCCCCGTATGGACACCTATGTCGAGGTTTCGCGCGCCATCAAAGCCATGATGCAGGACCTGACCCCGATTGTGGAACCCCTGTCACTGGATGAGGCATTTCTGGACCTGTCCGGCACGGCAAAACTGCACGGCGCGCCGCCCGCGATCATGCTGGCCCGCCTTGTCAAAAGGATGGAGGTCGAACTGGGCATTTCAGGCTCCATCGGCCTGTCCCACAATAAGTTTCTGGCGAAAATGGCCTCTGATCTGGATAAACCCCGTGGCTTTTCAGTGGTCGGACAGGCTGAAACGCTGGACCTGATTGCACCGCTACCGATCAAGAAAATCTGGGGCGCGGGTCCGGTGCTGCAACGCAAACTGCAAAGCGACGGCATCCAGACCTTTGCCGACCTGCGCCGCCGCGACAGGAAAGCCCTTGGCGAACGCTATGGCTCTATGGGTGATCGTCTGTGGCATCTGGCCCGCGGCCTTGATCAACGCCGCATCACAGGGCGCGATCCTGTTAAAAGCATCTCGAAAGAAACCACTTTCTTTGAAGACACGGGAAACCCCGACCTGCTGGACGGGCATCTTTGGCGGCTGGCCGAGCAGGTTTCAGACCGCGCCAAAGCCAAGGAATACGCAGGCAAAACCGTCACCTTGAAAGTGAAGACCGCAGATTTCAAATCTCTCAGCCGCTCTTTCACTTTAAACGAGCCGACCCAGATGGCGGATCGCATCTATTCAAACGCCCGCCAGATGCTGGACGGGGTGATCGCCAAAGGCCCGTTCCGCCTGATCGGTGTCGGTATCAGCCAGCTAACCCGCCCCGAAGAGGCTGATCACTATATGGATCTGCTGGAACAGGACGCCGCCAAACGGGCCAAAGCCGAACGGGCGACCGATGCCATTCGCGAACGCTTTGGCAAAGATGCGATCCTCAAAGGACGCGCCTTGCGTTAAACCGCGCGGCGCTGGCGTGTTTTCCGGGTTGAGCCTAACAGCACAGCGCCAAAGCCGACCAAAAGCACCACAATACAAATTTGTAAAAGTTGTTCGTATTTATGCCCGTCAACCAGCAGCGCCGAAATTCCGTCCTGCTCCCTAAGAACATAGATCAAAGCCCCGAAAACCGAGGCTGCGAAACTGACCAAATAAGCCCAAAGCGCGATTTGACGGCCTGCCACCAGCCCGATCAACAGAACAGGGGTCAAAAACATTGATGCAGTGCCCGAAACGGCCACCGCGTCAAACAGGCTTTGGTTGCCCCACAGCGTCAACCCCGCCCCGACCAGCGCAAAAACGACCATTGCCAGACGCCCGCCGTTCAAACTGCGCGGCGCAAGGTGGAGTTCCTCAACCACCAGACGCGCGGCAGACGACAAGGCAGAATCAAGGGTGGACAGGGCCGACACCAATAGGGAGATCATCAAGGCGGCAAACACCCAAGCCGGCAAAACCTGCGCCCAAGTGCCGATCAACTGGCCTTCATACGCCGCGCCATCAAGGGCTGCCTGAATACCGAAGAACCCGAAAGCAATGATGCACAGTGTCGAAATCCAGAAGGCATGCAGAAAGCTTTTGCGCGTGGTTACATCGTCGCTGACAAAACCGCGATCCATCATCACAGGGTCATGCACGGGATAGGAAAACACCTGTAAAAACGCGACCAGCAACAAGACCCAGCCGTTATACGACCCCGACGTGCCCTCTGCGGTGACAGTGGCCAGCAGATCGAAGTCAGGGCTGACGACAAGCGCCAGAAAGGCCGCGCCAAAGACCACCAGAAACAACAGCATTTGCACCACATCCGTGCGCAGCGCGGCGCTTAACCCGCCCCAAGCCGAATAGGCCAGCGCAAGCAGCCCGACCAGTAGCACCACACTGTTCTGCATCTGCGCGAACTGGGGCAGGATCGCTGTGAAGATCAAACCGATAACGATCAGATTTGCAAAAACCTCTGACAACAGGCGCAGGGCGATCACCAGATTATAGCAGGCGGTGCCGATGGGTCCGAACCGGTCCTGCAGCCACCCCTGCACCGAATGCGCCCCCTTGGCCCGCAACCGCGAAACCACAAACCCACCTGTCAAAAACGAAATGTAATAGGCCGCATAGGCCAGCACGCCCGCAATGCCGTAGTAGTAGCCCAGAATGGCTGCGTTCATCAGCGAGCGGGCAAAAATCCACGTGGTTACCTGACTAAGCACCAGCACCCAAAGCCCCGGCGCCGCACCTGAGTCCGTCTGCCCGCCAAAGAAACCGGCAACGCTGACACGGCGCGGGGCAACCAGCAGGCTTGCCAGCACGACAAGGCAGAAAACGGCAATAACGGGAATGGGTTGCATGGTCTGCTCCGCTGGAAAGTCTGGACTGTCCGGTAGCAGGGCGGCGGATCACGTGCCATTAACTTGGCTGTGATCCAGAGCTTATTTTTCGGTAAATTTCAGTTCGATCCGACGGTTCTGCGCCAAAGCCTCTGGCCCTTCGCCGTCTACAATAGGCTGGAATTCCCCAAACCCGTTGGCCGCCAAACGGTTGGCTGGAACCCCAAGATCAGAGATCAGGTATTTCACC
>JAXMOF010000085.1:0-13112 GCA_034670045.1 Amylibacter sp.
CCTACTTGCGCGAAACACTGATTGCCATTGCGGGCGGCCACCCCGCGTCATGCATCGACGACCTCATGCCGTGGGCATTCCAAAAACCGTCAAGCTGAACTGACAACGGGGTTCAGGCACCGCTTACGATTTATCAGGCTGTAAGCAATCCTTATCCGGGGCTCTGCGCTTGTGCGCTGGGATGCAGTGAGCTTAAAAAAGTGCTGCCTTTCAGGTCTGTATATTGGCCCGAGCCGATCCATTTAAAATGGGTTTCCCAATTCTTTGACCATTCCCTCTCCTCACAGCCATGTCAGCGACGTGTGGTTGGGCTTGTACTACCCCTAAAACTACGATTGATCTGGGGGCAATCCCTGTTCGGGGAAAACCAACTCAAGCTTATGAAGGCTGATATGAAACATTTTTCACTTCTTGATCTCTCTCCCGTGCCCGAGGGCCGGACCGCTGGCGATGCCTTGCGCAATACTGTTGATCTGGCGCGGCTGGCCGAAGGGGCGGGCTATCACCGCTACTGGCTGGCGGAACATCACAACATGCCGGGGATTGCCAGTGCGGCAACGGCTGTGGTGATCGGCCATGTGGCGGGGGCGACCTCGACCATGCGCGTGGGGGCGGGGGGCATCATGCTGCCCAACCATGCGCCCTTGATGGTGGCGGAGCAGTTCGGCACGCTGGCCACACTATACCCTGACCGCATTGATCTGGGACTGGGGCGCGCGCCGGGCACAGACATGGCCACTGCGCGGGCCTTGCGCCGTCACATGTCGCCCGAAGATACTTTTGTGCAGGACGTGCAAGAGTTGATTGGCTATTTCGACGACATGCCGGACAACGCCCCTGTGCGCGCTATTCCCGGGGTGGGCACCAAGGTGCCTGTCTGGATCCTCGGGTCGAGCCTTTACGGTGCGCAACTGGCGGCCATGTTGGGGTTGCCCTACGCGTTTGCCAGCCATTTTGCCCCTGCAATGCTGGATCAGGCGATTGAAATATATCGCAGTTCTTTCCGACCGTCGGCAACGCTGTCCAAGCCACATGTGATGGTGGCGGCGGGTGTCTGTGCGGCGGAAACCGATGCGCAGGCGCATTTTCTGCGGTCTTCGCAAATGCTGGCCTTTGCGCGGTTGCGCACAGGCAAACCCGGAAAACTGCCGCTGCCCGTGGATAACGTGGAAGCGGATATTCCCCCCGCGGTGATGGACGGCGTGCAACATGCGCTGTCAGTTTCTGCGGTTGGCGCGCCCGAAACCATAAAGCCGCAATTGCAAGCCATTCTTGACCGCTATCAGCCGGATGAGCTGATTGTCACTGCGATGATCCATGATCACAAAGCGCGGCTTGCGTCTTTTGAAATTGCTGCGGATGTGCTGTCAGGGCTGGTCAGCCCCGACGCTTAACAGGGCGTTTCGCTAGACATCAAGCCAGCCATCGGGTGTTTTCATCCGGTGGCGAATGGTGTTGGCCTGACCAAGCGTCTGTTCCAGAAAACAGCCCTTTTTCGCGGCGTTGATCAGTTCGATCACCTTGTCTTGCGGATCATCGCTGTCGATCAAGACGTCGATTTCGAACGACTTGGGGCCGGTTTCATAAACGCGGCCCTTGGCCTCCCAATCCCAGACCACGCGGGTTTCCACATCCAGATCGTTGATCGTGACTTTCAACCGTTTGGCGAAGGCACGGATTTGGGTCATGATACAGCCTGTCAGTCCTGCCACAAACAGCGCCAACGGCGGCGGGGCAGAGGCGTCACCGCCGTGAAACGAGCCTTCGTCAGTGGCCATAAGAAACGGCCCTTCGGCAAAGGGTTGGGACATGCGGACCTCTAGGTCATTGCGCATTTTTCCGACTGCGTGGCCAGTGCAGTCGAATTGAACCAGCGCTTTGTCGGGCTGTTGCGGGGTCTCGGTCATTTTGACGTCCTTTCGTTCCAGTGGATCATCGGCAATCCTGCCACGGGTGCTGTGAAATAGGGAATGGTGGTGCCGCGCAAACTGCCGATATAGACAGAGCGCAGGTCGGAACCGCCAAAGGTCAGGCTGGCCATCCAGTTGGCGATGCTGCCACCACAGGCCAGTTGCAATTCGGGCGTGACCTTGTCTTGTGCAAAGGCCGCAAGCAGCGCCTTGCCTTGGGCCGAGCCGTTGTCGTCATCCAGCAGAATCCGCAAATCCCCGTCAGGCGTGATGGCAAAGATGCGATCGGTCATCACATGGGTGCCCCAAAGATTGCCATAGGCATCAAAGGCAATCCCGTCGATAAAGGCGTTGTGGCTTTCCGGTCCAAAGGTCTCGCGTCTGCTTAGATCGCCGTTTTCTGCAACCCGAAAACGGGTGATCTTCATGCCGCAAGTTTCGACAGCGTAAAGAAATTCTTCGGTCGCGTCGAAACGGATTTCATTGGTGAAATGCAACCCGTCCGCCACAATCCGCAATCCGTTTTCATCGGCCACGGCGATAAAACCGTCGCTGATATTTGGGCTGCAAGCCTCCATCCAATTGGCAATCGTGGTGGATACGGTCAGCCACAGCCTGTCCTTACTGTCGCGCAGCACAAAGTTCACCTTACCGATTGGGTTGCCGTTGATGCTGTCATAAAGCACCTCGCTTTCGCCGGTGCGTTTCATCAGTTCCAACCGATCTGTGCCGAAGTTGGAAATCAGAATGTCGCCGTTGCGGGCAAATGCCAGACCGTTGGGCAGGGTGCCTGTGGTGAAACGGCTGGCATCATCGGCGGCATCGGAAAACCCTGTCGCTGCGTTCTGTGCGATCAGGGTCTGGCTGCCATCGGGGCGGATGTGTACCACGCCGCCCCGTGCATCGGCGGACCAGAGCGATCCGTCCGGTTCCGCCAGAATACATTCGGGCCGCTGCAAATCCGTTCCGATGGTTTTCAGGCTGGCGGGATCAATTTCAAAGCCGTCAATGGGATTGCCCATAAGTTACGCTCCCTTGACGATCCGGTTGGCAAGAATACCGATTTTCTCGATCTCCAGCTCAAAGCTGTCCCCGTCAGCCAGACGTTTGCCCAGTTCCAGCCCGCACCCAGTACCTACAGTGCCAGAACCGATCACCTCGCCTGCGTAGATGGTTTCAGAGGCGGAAATATGGGCCAGAATAGCGCCGAAATCATGCTGCATCTGGCTGCTGTTGCCGCCGCCCCAGCGTTCGCCGTTTACACGGGCTTCCATGTTCAGGGCAACAGGGTGGGGCACTTCATCGGCAGTCAGGATATAAGGGCCGAGGATATTTCCCGTGTCGAAATCCTTGCCTTTACAAGGGCCTAACTGCCCCGGCATTTCTGCCATTTGCGCATCACGGGCGGAAACATCGTTCAGGATGGTATAGCCGAAAATGTGGTTAATGCCGTCTTCTTTGGTGATATTCTTACCCGTTTTGCCAACCACAATGGCCAGCTCCAGTTCTATATCCAGATGCTCTGCATAGCTGGGCCACTGCACATCCATGCCATGGCCGATAAAGGACATGCGGTTGCCTTTGTAATAGATCGGCTGTTGATACCAGACATCGGGGACTTCGTGCTTGCGTCCGGTTGTGGCCTCCATCACTTTGAAACAATTGGTTAAATGGTCTTCGAACACCAGGCAGTCACGGTATTGCACAGGCATGATCGGCGGCAGGAAGGTCACATCTGCCTGTGCGATCGTGGCGGATTGTTGCGGGCTGGACACCAGTGCACGGGCCAGCGCCAACCCGCGTTCACCCGCATCAATCAGTGTTTGCATTGAGTCAAAGGCGGCGCTGTCGTGGCCGGCGTTTTTACTGGCCTGGCGTAGATTTAACAAACGTTCGTCGTGGATCGCGGCCACCAGCAAAGCTGTGCCGTTGTGGTTAACAGTTGCGAGACGCATGGGGATTACTCCGTAAAAATGGCAACGGCGCGGGTGAAACCCGCAGAGGCTGCCTTGATTTTGAAAGGGAAGCAGGAAATTTCGAATCCGGTGGCGGGCAGGCTGTCCAGATTGCTGAGCTTTTCCATGTGACAATAGCCGATATCCATACTGGCGCGGTGGCCTTCCCAGATGATCGACGGGTCTTTGGTTTCGGCGTATAGTTTTGCAGTCAGGGCAAAGGGCGCGTCCCAACTCCACGCGTCGGTGCCAGTGACGCGCACGCCCCGTTCCGTCAGATACAGCGTGGCCTCGCGGCTCATGCCGCAACCTTTCATCAGGTAATCGGGCTTGCCATAAGCTGCGCCTGCGGTTGTGTTGATAACAACAATATCAAGGGGTTGCAGGTCATGGTTGATGCGTTTCAGTTCCGCTTCCACATCTGCCGCCGTTACCAGATATCCGTCTTCAAAGTGGCGGAAATCCAGTTTCACGCCGGGGTTCATACACCATTCCAGCGGCACCTCGTCGATGGTGATCGCCCGCTCTCCGTTGCTCATGGTTGAATGGTGGTGATAGGGCGCATCCAGATGGGTGCCGTTGTGGGTGGCGATGGTCAGGGTTTCCACCGCCCAGCCTTCACCGCCGGGCAGATCCTCTTTTTTCAAGCCCGGAAAAAAGGACATAACCTGTTCGGCGGTTTGATCGTGGGTCATATAATCTATCTGGGGCAGCATGATCGGGGGATCGGATGCAATTCCCATTTCCAGCGGGACAGAAAGATCAACAAAACGACGGGGCATAGTCAGGTTCCTTTATTAAAGTAAAGCGGTGGCAAGCTGCGGGAAGGCGAGCACAAGGCCCAACACCACCAGCATCAGCACCGCAAAGGGCGCGGCACCGTAGAAGATATCGCCAAGGGTGATGCTTGGATCATCCAGCGAGGATTTGATCACAAAGACCGAAATACCAAAGGGCGGTGTTAACAGCCCGATTTCAACGGCGATGATTGTGACGATGCCAAACCAGACCAGATCCACCTGCATCAGGCTTAGAACTGGCAGCATCAGGGGGACCAGGATCAGCATGATGGATGAACTGTCCAGAATCGTCCCCATCAGGATGACCAGTAGAACATAAGCAAGGATCACCCCCCAATAGCCGATCTCGGCAGTGGCCACAAAGTTGCCAAAACCCGCCGGTACGCCGGACAGGGCCAGCATCCGCGAATACATTTGTGCGGCGATAATCAAAAAGGATATGGACGCGGTGATCAGACCTGTGTCGGTCAGAACCTCCCAGAAGTTTTGCAGGGTCAGGGCACGGCGCAGCAGGCCGATCAGAATGGCCCCTGAACAGCCGATGGCGCCTGCTTCGATCGGGGTAAAAAAGCCGCCGTAAATGCCGCCTAGAACCAGACCGATCAGGGCGGCGATGGGAAGGCCTTTGACCATGACTTCGCGGGTGCTTAGCCCGTCTGCGTCATCGTAGGGCATGGTGATGCCCTCTCCGATCAGTTTGGGGCGGATCATCGCGACCAGAAAGATGCCAAGGCAAAAGACAAAGGCCAGGAGTAGCCCCGGCAAGACGCCTGCAATGAACAGATCGCCGACAGATTGTTCGGTCAGCAGGCCGTACAGGATCAGCAACAGGCTGGGCGGGATCAACATGCCCAGTACCGACGACCCTGCCACGACCCCGACAGAAAACCGTTTGGAATAGCCGTGGCGGCGCATTTCAGGCACGGCGATACGGGTGAACACCGCAGCCGAGGCGATGGAAATGCCCGTGATCGCTGCGAAGATCGCATTTGCACCCACAGTGCCTATGCCAAGCCCGCCGCGCACCCGTCGGAACATATGGTTGGCCACGTCAAACGCATCGCGTCCCATGCCTGTGACCGACACGATAAACCCCATCATAATGAACAGGGGCACCACGCCGAAAAAATAGCTGGAAATGGTTTCTGATGCGGCAAGGGCCAGTAATTTGCCAGCCAGAACGGGAGATCCCTTGATCACCCACACGCCGACAAAGGACGACAGCATCAGTGCGAAGGGCACCCAGAAGCCCAGATATACCATAACAACCATCGCCCCGAAAGAGGTAAGGCCGATTTCAAAGGGGCTCATGATGTGGTCCTTTTGGTGGAAAACAGGTGAAAGGCGCTGGTCACCGCATGCAGGACCAGTTGCACCAGCAAAGCGACGCAACCGATCAGAATGATCAGTTTGACAGGCCAGATAGGTGCGGTGAAATCGCCGACTGTGCCTTCGTATGTGCCCCGCACCCATGCTTTGACGAATAGCGGTTCGCTTGCGCTATAAAGATGCCATATCAAGGCGATAGCGGCCAGAGTGAAGGTGAACTCCAACAGGCTGCGCAGCCTTGGCGCCCGTTTGGCCACATAATCCAGCACAGCGTCCGTGCGGGTCAGGCGACCCTGGCGAAAGGCCTGTGCGACTTGCAAGAACACAATGGCCACGATGGACATGGATACAATTTCAGGGACGCCGGACACAGGGGCGTTGAACACCACGCGCCCGATCACATCGGCATTTACCAGAACCATGACGGCAAGGATCAGCAGCGTGCCAACTACGTTCAGCACCAAAGTCATGGCGTCTACGATCTGCCTTATTCCCAGAAACCAGGGCGGCAGAAAATCCTGCCCTGAATCGGCATTATTATAGGTCATTGTTGAAAGTCCAATCAGCCTGAACAAAGGGGCGCGCCGAACAGCGCGCCCCGTTTCGTGTGATTTATTCCTGATCCCAGTTGCGCACCGGGGTCGCACCAGCCGCGCGCATGGTATCCATATAGGCTTTCAGAACATTGCTGCCTGCAACCCCGTCACTGTCCAGCTTGTCCGCCCAAAGCCGGGCTACATTATCCATGCCAGCGGCCCATTCCTCGCGGAAAGCCTGATCCACTTCGGTGATGGTCGCGCCATTGTCTTTCATCACGGTCAGGAATTTTTCCACCGTCGCATCAAGGTCTTTGTGATAGGCAATCCGGTCGGTGATGGCCGCCCCCTTCAGGGCTTTTTGCACCAGCGGGGGCAGGGCGTCATACCAGTCTTTATTGGCCGCCAGACCGCCTGCATATTGCGCCCCAAAACCGACCCGCGTGATATAAGGGGCCACTTCATACAGTTTGCCCGGCACCGCAGCCGAAGCGAATACTATCACCCCGTCATAAACGCCGGTTTTGATTTCATTGTAATAGGTGGTTAGGTTGCCCGATACCCCGACAGCGCCTGTGCCTTTCAGCCAGTTCACCGCAGGACCGGGTGCGCCGATCTTTTTCCCATCCAGATCAGAGATTTTGTTCACTGGAAAGTTTGTCATCAGCAGATAGTCGTCAATCCCGATGGCACCGCCCAGATATTCCAGCCCGTTGGCTTCCCATGCGGCTTTCATATCGGCGTTTTTATACTGCAATTCATCCATCCATTCAGCCACAACCGTGGAATCACTGGACACAAAAGGGGTGAAATAAGTGACGTTCTGAACCGCCAGTTTGGCAGGGTCGAACAGGCTGGATACCAGACCGATTTCGGCAAGCCCTTCTTCGGTTGCTTCCAGTTCATCCCCCACTTTGGCCAGCGAACCGCCGTATTGTTCGCTCCAGTTTATGGTGTAATCCGAACCTTCCAATGCCGCGTTTACCGCAGGGATAAAGCTTTGGCTGGCGTGTTTCACCCAGCGAAACACCGGCGGGTGGCCTGCCACGATTGTGGCGTTGATTTCTTCGGCCTGTACGGGCGGTGCAAATACCGTACTGCCTGCGACAAGGGCTGCAGCCCATGCACCTGTTTTGAAAAATTTGCTCATTCTATCCTCCCAGAATAGTCAAGTGGTTTGGTTTGAACTTAGGTCAGTGCGCGTATCCCCGAACAGATAAACGGCACGATTTTGGTCAGCATTTTATCCGCATCCCCGTCATTACACAGACCGTCTGACAGACGCGCCGCGCGGCCGGTTTTTGCCATCATGGTCATGCCGACCCCGATGGCGAACATATAGGCCCAGACCGCATCTTCGCGGGTCAGACCCGGTTCAACCTGAATAAAAGCCGCGATGAATTTCTGCGCGATCGGGTCGTAATATTTTTCGGTCAGTTCCTGATCCCGTCCCCCTGCGGAATTGGCGGTAGACACCAGAATCTGCGCAAAGGCCCCGCCGTCAGAGGCCTGTGAAATCCCCGCCTCGATTGTGGGGCGAAACAATGCCTCGACGATCTGTTCCAGACAGGGGGCAGACGGCCCTTGCAAAATGGCCCCCAACAAATCCGCACGCCCCTGATTGATGTGTTCGGAGCGCCGCGAGATCATTGCCTCGAACAGGTCTTCCTTGGTTTTGAAGTGATAGTGGATCAGCCCCTGCGCCACACCCGCCCGCTCTGCGATTTCGCGCATTGTGGCCCCTTGGTAGCCGGAATTGGCAAAAACCGTTTCAGCGGAATCCAGAATCGCATCAAAGCGCGTTTCCTTGGCCGTGGACAAAGCCTCCACGCTGCCCGCTTTCACGCCATTCCCTCCAAGCCCCATTTCACCTCCCCAAGCTGCGGCAGAACCGCTGAAATTCAGTGCTGTGTGAATTAACTGGTCACTCAGTCAGTATTTGGCAGAGCAAGATTCGAGTCAACCCAGTTGGGACAAAACGCGGGACAATAGCGCCAAACTTTAGAATGAAAGATCAGGAGGTAGTGGCGGAGAGACAGGGATTCGAACCCTGGGTAGGCTTGCGCCCACAACGGTTTTCGAGACCGCCCCGTTCGACCACTCCGGCACCTCTCCGCTGGGTGTTGCTGGTCTTAACGGGCGCTTCTTAGCCAGCGACGGGCGGGGGTGCAAGTCTGAAAGCGCTGGACAGGGCGAAGTTGGCTTGTCAAAAGCGCAGTTACACGGAAATCGGGGTTACTATGGCGGGCGCAGGCGCAACACTTAAACAGGTTCTCATTGCAGCGGATCAGGCAGCAAAGGCCGGGGATGCTGCGCGGGCGGTGGCGTTGTACCGTCAGATTTTGACCAAAGCTCCCAAACATTCCAAGGCAAAGAAGGCCTTGGCGCGGTTGGAAAAACAGGGTGGCACTGTGGGGCGGGCGATGACGCAGGCCGATGCCAATGCTTTGGTGCAGGTGTTGAATTCAGGGGATTTTGTCAGGGCCCAGCAAGCTGCCCGCGAAATGTCCAAAGCTTTTCCGAATGAGCCGTTTGTCTTTAATATTCTGGGCTATGCCTGCGGCATGGTCGGGGATCAGAAGGCGGCAATTGATGCCTTTAAATGGGCGATAAAGCTGAACCCGAACTTTGTTGAGGCCATGTCGAATTACGGCTCTTATCTGGTTCAGATCGACCGCCCCGATGATGCGCTGCCGGTGCTGCAAAAAGCCGTTGCGAAAAAACCGGACTATGCCGAGGCCCACCATAATCTGGGCGTGGCCTATTACGCTTTGGGCCAGTCGGACGCGGCGTTGAAACATTATGATCTGGCGCTGAAATATGCGCCTCAATACGCCAATGCGTTGAACAGTCGGGGGTCGTTGAAATCATCACGCCATGATCGGGTCGGGGCAGAGGCCGACTTTCGCGCAGCCCTTGCTATTGCGCCAAAGGATGCGGGTGCGCTGGCCAATCTGGCAGGCGTGTTGGCTGCCGATGGCAAAAGCGCCGAGGCGGTTGCACAGCTTGAAAAAGCCTTGGCGATTGATCCCAAGAACACAGAAACCCTGTTGCAACTGGCGATTATCCTGAATGAATCAGGCCAGAGCGAGCAGGCGGCAGAGGCATTTGAACGGGTTCTGTCCGTGGATCCGACCCATGCGCAAGCGCTGCGGATGATGCTTGATCTTGTACCGCTTGGGGAACGCGAACCGCTGATCGCGAAGATGCAGACATTGTTTCAGGCGGATCAGACAGCGGATATTGACAAGGTCCACCTTGGCTTTGCGCTGGGGCATCATTTCGAAAAGACTGGCGATTTTGGCAAAAGCTATGCTTGTCTGGAGACCGCCAACAGGCTGTACCGACAGGACATGCCGCCCTTGCCTGAATCCGATGACAGGAAGTTCGCACGGATCACCAAGGCTTTTGAAGACGATGTCTTTGCGTCGCTGCGGGCCGTTGCGGACCCGACCGAGGTTCCGGTGTTTATTCTGGGCATGATGCGGTCTGGCACATCATTGGTGGAACAGATTATCGCGACCCATAGTGATGTCTACGGGGCGGGGGAATTGAATGCCGTAACCGAACTGGGGGCTGTGCTGTATGAAAAGGGCGCTAAAGTTACGGCGGCGGACGGGCAGGGGTTTACGAAGGCCTATCTGGCAGAACTGACCCGCAACGCGGGGGGGGCTGCGCGGGTTGTGGATAAGATGCCGGGGAATTTCTTTAATGTAGGGGTGATCAAAACCCTGTTTCCCAATGCCAAAATCATCAACACGGTGCGCGATCCGCGGGACAATTGTTTTTCGATCTACAAGAACTTCTTTGATACATACGCCCATCAATATGCCTATGATCAGGAAGAACTGGCGCGGTTTGCCAACAACTATAAACAGATGATGAACCGCTGGGACGCCATGTTTCCCGATCAGATTTATCACGTCAATTACGAAGCCCTGGTGGCCGACCAAGAGGGCGAAAGCCGAAAGTTGTTGGACTATCTGGGGCTGGACTGGCAGGACAGCGTGCTGGAGTTTCACAAAACAAAACGCGCTGTGCGCACGGCCAGTGTCAATCAGGTGCGCCAAAAGATTTACCGTTCTTCGGTAAAGTCATGGCAGAATTACGCACCATATCTGCAGGATTTGTTCGACGGGCTGGATAAAGACCTGTGGCGTGATGCTTTTGTGGATTGAAACAGGGCAAACGGGTTGACAAGGCAGCCCTGATACCCGATACCCCGCCCACCTGACCTACATCCGTTCGTCGGGTAATTTTAATTTCGTCTAACCAAGACGCGCCGTCCGAGGCAGGGAAATTCCCTACGAACACGTTTGATCCGGATAAGATCCCGGTCAAAAAGGGGCCACAGGACGCGGTAGATAAGAAGGTCGAACATATGTTCGCAGTCGTAAAAACTGGTGGCAAACAGTATAAAGTTGTGTCTGGCGATGTGCTTAAAATCGAAAAGATTGCAGGCAACGCCGGTGAAACCGTACAATTCAACGAAGTTCTGATGCTGGGTGGTGATAGCACCACTGTTGGCACACCCACCGTTGCTGGTGCCGGTGTACAAGCTGAAATCCTTGAGCAGGCAAAAGGCCCCAAGGTTATCAACTATGTCAAACGTCGTCGTAAGCACTCTTCGCAGCGTAAAAAAGGCCACCGTCAGCAATTGACCGTTCTGCGTGTCACTGACATTCTGGCATCTGGCGCTGATAAGTCCGGTGTTACGGCCGCTGTAAACGGCGCAGGTTTCGTTGTTGAAGCGACCCCGCTGGTTGCACCCAAGAAAGCCAAAGCAGACAAGAAAGCGGCCCCTAAAGCTGCGAAAAAATCCGAAGCAAAAGCTGAAACCGCTGCACCCGCAGCAGTTGACGGCGCTGACGATCTGAAAAAACTGTCCGGCGTTGGTCCTGCACTTGAAAAGAAACTGAACGCTGCTGGCGTGACGTCTTTTGCGCAGATCGCAGCATGGGGCGAAGCTGACATCGCCGAGTTCGACGAAAAACTGTCGTTCAAGGGTCGCATCGAACGTGAAGGCTGGGTAGACCAAGCCAAAGAACTGACTAAAGGCTAAGGAGAGACCTAATGGCACATAAAAAAGCAGGCGGCTCATCCCGCAACGGTCGCGACTCCGCTGGGCGTCGCTTGGGAATCAAAAAATACGGTGGCGAAACCGTCATTCCGGGTAACATTCTTGCGCGTCAACGCGGCAATAAATGGTGGCCAGGTGAAGGCGTCGGTCAAGGCAAAGATCACACAATCTTTGCTAAAGTCGAAGGCGCCGTGTCATTCCGCAAGGGATTCAAAAACCGTACCTTTATTTCGGTTCTCCCGGTGGCGGAGGCCGCAGAATAAGCCGAACCAACATCGGAATTTAAAAATTCTAAAGGGTCGGTTGAAAAACCGGCCCTTTTTCCATTTCAAAGGTCCTTATTTCAGATGAGCGTTGCAACCGTGACATTTCTGGCTTTCGCTGCCAGTCAGGTCGGCACACCGGGCCCGGCAAATATGGCTTTGCTGGCAACGGGAGCCCGCTACGGGTTGCGCGCGTCATTGCGATTTGTGGCCGGGGTGGCGGTTGGCAAACAGTTGATTATCTGGCCCATCGGGTTTGGCCTGATGGGGCTGGCCACGCAGGTTCCTCTGTTGTTCACCGCGCTGAAGTTTATCTCGGCAGCCTATATCATCTGGCTGGCGTGGAAAGTTGCGAACCTGAAACTGGCACCGGGACGGACGGCAGGTGCTGCCCCCGGATTTGTCGCAGGTTTGATTGTGCATCCGCTCAACCCCAAGGCTTGGGCGATGATAACCGCAGGATTTACCAATTTTGTGGAACCGGGCACACCAACGCTACAGGCCACTGCGATCATCGCGGCCTGTTTGTTTGCCTGTCAGGTCGTTCTGCACCCGTTGTGGTGTTGGGGCGGCGATCGTTTAGCCGCGACGGTGGCTGGGAAACCAGCGGAGCGGTGGTTAATGTGGGCGCTTGCCGCGCTCACAGTTCTAAGTGTTTTATTTGTACTGGTTCAGGGAGGTTGACCCATGATGCAATCTGAAATTTCCGGCCAAATGGTCATTCCGACAGAGCGTTTCACGCTGCGTCCGATCCGATCATCCGATTGCGGCCTTATCGAGCTTTACGCCGGAGACGAGCGTTTGGCCAAAATGACCACGGATATTCCGCATCCGCTGCCCCCGGGCGTGATGGCGGTTTATCTGGACCGTGTCACCAAGAAGGACAGCGCCGAAAACGTCTGGGCCATTGATGGCACCAGTCAGGACGCGGGGGAGTTTCTGGGCCTGATGGAACTGGAAAATGTCACCGAAGGCCAGTCCAAGGTCAGCTACTGGATTGCGCCGCAATTCTGGAACACCGGTCTTGCCAGCGAGGCGCTGACCGCGCTGGTCAAGGCCAACCCATTGAATGATCGTTCACTGGTTGCAAGTATCTTTCAGGACAATCCTGCTTCGGCAAAGGTTGTGACCAACGCGGGATTCGCCTTGATCGGCGAAAGTGAGGTGTTTTGCCTTGCACGCAACGGTATGGTGGATACATGGGACTATGTGCTGCGCATCGAAGATTAGCCCAACTGT
>JAXMOF010000086.1:0-12447 GCA_034670045.1 Amylibacter sp.
GGCACAGGTTTTGCCTCGGTCGTAGTGATAGGATTCTGATCCGTCATTGTCGTATTCCTGTCGAAAGGTCAATTGTTAGTGTAATAACAATTATGCAGATTTTTGCAACCGGTTTAGGTAGCTGTGGTGTTGCCAGTCGGCGCGGGCCAGCCATTGGGGTTCGGGTTGGCGGGCGGCAAGGGTCTGGTCGATCTCGACCTCGTCAAAGCCCACACGGCGGGCCATGGCGTATTGATCGGCGATCACATGGCCAAAGGCGCGCAGCCGCCCCGTATAACCGAGCAACCGCGCTGTCCGCGCAATGGTAAAGCCCCGCCCGTCATGGGAGTTGGGGAAAAAGACGCGGATCATGCCGACCGTTTCGAAATAGGGCTTCAGTTGATCCGCAGTCACGGTGTTGGGAACATCCAACCCGTAACCGCGTTTCGGTTCGGCACCGCCCTGTGTGGTGACATCCCAGTCCAGCAAGGGGCCGGTCCAGTCATCCTGAACAAAACCTGTGTCTTGGATCAATACAGTTGTCATTCTCAGGCTCCTCTGACGATCTTGCCGTCGGCACCAAAGTGGATACCACATTCGACTTTTTCCTGCCCGCGCCAGCGCCCCGAGCGGGGGTCTTCATTGCGTCCGACAGGGGTTGTGCACGGGGCACAGCCAATCGAGGGATAGCCTTTGGCCACCAAAGGGTGACGGGGCAGGGCGTTGTTTTCCATGTATTCGATCAGATCCTGCTGACGCCAATGGGCCAGCGGGTTGATCTTGATACGGATGTCGTCTTCGCTTTCAAACAGGTCCAGCACGGCCCGTTGACCGTTCTGGAACCGCTTGCGCCCGGTGATCCAGGCATCAAACTGACCCAGTGCATTTTGCAGCGGTTCGGTTTTGCGCAGGTTACAACAGGCGTCAGGCGCGGTCTGGTTCAACGTACCATCAGGGTCCGCGGCAGCAATTGCTGCCGCATCCGCACGCACGATCTGCATGTTTGTCAGCCCCAGCTTTTCAGCCACTTCAGCTTGATATTGCAGGGTCTCGGGGAACAGCATTTCAGTGTCGATCATGACAACAGGTGTTTCAGGTTTGATATTGGCGACCATATGCAACAGCACAATGGATTCCGCCCCGAAAGAGGATACCAAAGCGATTTTGCCCAGCAAAGGATCGTTCAAAGCCTCGGTCAGAACAGGAATGGCAGCGTGGTGGCGATAGCTGGAGTTCAGCATCTCTACACGTTCGGGAACAGTAAGGTAGGCGGCTTCTAAAGGCATGGCATGCGTCTCCTATTCGGCTGCGATTTGTTCGGCGGGGTAAAGCACGGCCTTGAACGGCGCGGCCCCCAACCGACGGTAGGTTTCGATGAACGTTTCATCCGCATCGGACCGCAGGTCCAGATAGCCGTAAACCAGACGTTCAATAGCAGGAACGATTTCGTCATAGGCAAAGCCCGGACCAGCCCGCTCCCCGATTGCGGCAGTTTCTGTGTGATCGCCCCCAAGGGTGATCTGGTAGTTTTCAACACCAGCGCGGTCCAGACCCAGAATACCGATATGCCCCACATGGTGGTGGCCACAGGCATTGATACAGCCTGAAATTTTGATCTTCAGCGCGCCGATGTCGTGTTCCAGCTTCAATTCCTCAAAGCGGGTGGCGATTTGTTGTGCCACAGGGATAGAGCGCGCGGTGGCCAGCGCACAGTAATCCATACCGGGGCAGGCGATAATATCGGAAATCAACCCGATGTTCGCTGTGGCCAGACCTGCCTTGCGCAGTTGCGCATAGATTTCGGGCAGGTGGGATTTATGCACATGGGGCAGGATCACGTTCTGCTCGTGGCTGATGCGCAATTCGTTGTGGCCATAGGTTTCCGCCAGATCCGCCATCACGCGCATCTGTTCTGCTGTCGCATCGCCCGGTGTCTGGCCGTGGGCTTTGGTCGAGATGGTCACAATCGCATAATCCGGATTTTTATGCTCTGCCAGATTGGTGTCGATGAACGAGCGGAAAGACGCATCTGCGTTCTGCGCGGTGTAAAACGCATCCAGTGGCGCGCTGATAAAGGCAGGCGGCGCGAAGGCAGCTTTCAAGTCGTCCAGAACGTCAAGCGCGGTGTTGTCAAAGGCAGCCCGTTGCAGTTCAAAGGCTTTTTCCACCTCGTCGCGGATCACATCCAGACCGTTTTCATGCACGGTAATCTTGATACGCGCTTTGTATTTATTGTCGCGACGGCCCAAGCGGTTATAAACCTGAAGAATGCTTTCCACGTAGGGCAGCAGATCTTCGACAGGCAGGAAGTCACGGATGACTTTGCCGATCATCGGTGTGCGGCCAAGACCGCCGCCGACAATAACCTCATAGCCTGCATGACCGTCTGCATTGCGCACCATGCGCAGGCCGATGTCATGGGCCTTGGTTACGGCGCGGTCGGTTTCAGACCCGACAACCGCAATCTTGAACTTGCGCCCCAGAAAGGCGAATTCAGGGTGGTCCGTAGACCACTGACGCAGCAATTCGGCAGTGGGGCGCGGGTCTTCGATTTCATCCGCCGCAGCGCCGGCAAAATGATCTGATGTCACGTTGCGCACACAGTTGCCGGATGTCTGGATCGCGTGCATTTCCACTTCGGCCAGCGCGTCGAGAATATCGGGAACATCACGCAGCTTGGGCCAGTTGAACTGGATATTCTGGCGCGTGGTAAAATGCCCGTAACCTTTGTCGAATTTTTCCGCAATAAAGGCCAGTTGGCGCATCTGTGCAGACCGCAGCGTGCCATAGGGGATCGCCACGCGCAGCATATAGGCGTGCAATTGCAGGTACAGACCGTTCATCAAACGCAACGGCTTGAATTCGTTTTCCGTCAGGGAACCGTCGATGCGGCGTTCCACCTGTGCGCGGAATTGTTTGTTCCGCTCGGCGATGAAGTCTTTGTCAAACTGGCTGTAGGAATACATGATTTATGCCTCCGCTTGCTTGCCGTGGTTGTAGTTGCTGGGGCCTGTGGTGCGAAAGGTTTCGCGAAAATGGGCCGGCATGGGTTTGTCGTCATCCCCAAGGGTGGCATCCGCCAAATAGGGGCCGACAATTACATTTTGCTGCTTTTCCGCCAGTGTCAGAACGTGATTGGCCAGCTTTTCCGTGTCCAGATACAGGGCATCTTCAAACGCACCGACCCAGTCGCCCCGTTCGTCCCAGTAGATTACATCGCCTTGCAACAGATCGTTTGCTGTCAAAACCTTCGGCGTAAATTTCTTAGCCATTACGCGTGCTCCATTTCTTCCAAAGTCAGGTCGAGCGCGGCTTGTGCCGCCGCCCGTGGTGCCAGACCCAGCAGCATCACTGCGGGGCCGGACACATCAGATGCGTTCAAAATTTCGGGCAGACTGCGCAGGCTCGCCTGCAAAATCCGCTGGTTGGCGCGGGATGCGTTTTCCACGATGGTCACAGGCGTATCGCCATTTGCGCCGTGCATCATCAGACGTCCGCGCAGAAAGCTGGCCGCCCGCTTGCCCATGTAAATCGCTGCAACCGCATCGGGCTTGGCCAGATCGCGCCAGTCCTGATCGGCAAACCCGTCCACATCATGGGCGGTCAGAAACCGCAGGGCAGAATTGCGCCCGCGCCGGGTCAAGGACACCCGCGCATGTGCCGCCGCTGCCGATGCCGCAGTGATGCCGGGCACAATCGCCCAGTCAATTCCAGCTGCATCCAGCGCGTCCATTTCTTCGTCGAGCCGTGCAAACATCGCCGGATCACCGGATTTTAGCCGCACCACATGATGCCCTTGGGCTGCATGGGAAATCATCAGATCGTTGATGGCATCCTGTGTCCAGCTTTCGCCAAATCCGCGTTTGCCGGTTTCAACCACGATGGCCTCGCGCCGTGCCAGTTCCAGAATTTCCCCTGTCACCATTTGATCGTGCAGCACCACATCGGCTTCATGCAACAGTTTACGCGCCTTCAGCGTCAGCAGTTCCGCATCCCCCGGACCGGCACCCACCAGATCAACCCGCCCGGCCGACCGTTTCGCCGCCAGTGTTTGTTTCAACAGCGCGTCCAGCTCTGCCTTCACAGCGGTTTCGCCACCGGATGCCAGCGCCTCTGGCCCGCGTTCAAAATAAAACCGAGACCAGAAATCCCGCCGCTTGCGCCCCATAGGCAGCACATCCGCCGCACCGCGAAACGCCTGACCCAAACGGGCCAGCAGACCCAGTGACGGGGGCAGGGCCTCTTCCACCTGTTTCTTGATGTGACGGGCCAGAACAGGGGCCGCGCCCTCGGTTCCGATGGCAACGGTCACAGGATCGCGGTCCACAATCGCAGGTGTGATGAATTGACTGTCTTGCAGGTTGTCCACGATATTAACCAGCGCCCCGCCCGCACGGCCCAGTTCAGCCACACGCGCATCCGCTACTGCGTCGTCTTGTGCACCGTAAACCAGCCGCGCACCCACAGCATCCGCCGCAGTCATTTTGCGGCGGTGAAGCACAAGACGCGCGTCTTTCGCCCAAGCCTCAATCTGCGCCACAGGAGCAGGTGCAAAGACGTGAATCTCGGCCTCGGTCTTCAGGATCAGGCGCAGTTTAGCCACAGCGGTTTCGCCGCCGCCGGCCAGTAGAACCCGTTGGTTCACAAGATTAACAAAGATCGGAAAGTGCTTCATCACCGCATCCGTTTACAACTTCTTCCCGTGGATATAGCAGTTCGGGGGAAAATATTCCATTTACAAACGCGTTTTCCCGTGAAATAGGAAAATACGCCCATAACGCGCCTGAAAAACGGAACAACAGCCGCCAAACGACAGGAATTCAAAAATGTCCATCGCCCTAGACCCCTTGGATCGGAAAATCCTTGCTGAATTGCAAAAGGATGCGTCCCAGTCGCTCGACGAGATTGCCCGTTTGGTCGGGGCCAGCAAAACCCCCGTTTGGAACCGCATCCGTAAAATGCGAGAGGCTGGTTTGATCCTGCGCCAGACCACTTTGGTCGATCCCGAAATGCTGGGGCTAGAGGCTTGTTTTTTCGTGCTTATTCGCACATCCGAACATGATCAGAACTGGCAGGACAGCTTTCTGAAAACCCTGCTGGAGCGCCCCGAAGTGATGGAAGCCCATCGCCTTGCGGGTGATATCGACTACATTCTAAAGGTCCGCGTCACCAACGCCAAAGCCTATGATACCTTCTATCAGGCGCTGATCGCCGAGGTGAAAATCTTCAATGTCACAGCTTTGCTGTCCATGGAGGAAATCAAGAACACAACGATTCTGCCCGTGTGATCAAGACGCCTGACACACAGGCTTCAATGTTCTGAAAATACTCGAAAAGCGATAGGTCACTTCTTAAGCAACCCGTCTGCCTTACGCCGCACAATCACCGTGCGCAGATCATGCATCGCCATCAAAAGATCATCGGCAAACACGTCGATCTGCTCGTCCGTGGCGCGGGTCTGCACCCATTGGGCGGTCAGGTTCAGATGGTCCGTGGTGCGCAGCAAATCGTCGATGCGCCGTTCTTCGATGATCTTGCGCCGTGCCACAACCCAGGCGTCGATCTCGTTGCGCTCGGCTGCGGTCGGGATCTGGTCCCCTTGGGGTTTTACATCGCCCGAGCGGATATTCACCACCGCGATTTGCTGCATGTCCAGACGACGCTGGCGGTTTTCGGCGTCTACCCGATAAACCGCCGCACCGTTTTCACGCACGCGAAAGAACAGGTTTTTCAGATCGGTCATTCTTCGTCCTAGCTTAGACGCGCGCAAAAGGCTTGGATGCGGCTGCAGGCGTCAATCAGTTCCTCGTTTGACGTAGCATAGCTGACGCGGAAGTTGGGTGACAGGCCAAAGGCCGCGCCAAAGACAACGGCAACCCCTTCCTCTTCCAGTAATTCGGTCGCAAAGACCTCGTCCGAGTCGATCTTTACACCCTTTGCGGTGGTTTTCCCGATACACTCGGCAATAGACGGATAGACGTAAAACGCCCCGTCTGGTGTCGGGCAGGAAATCCCTGCGGCTTCGTTCAGCATCCGGACCACCAGATCACGGCGTTCCTGAAACACGGGGCGGGACATGTCTATATAATCCTGTGTGCCGTTCAGGGCTTCAACCGCGGCCCATTGGCTGACGGAACAGGGGTTTGACGTGGATTGCGACTGCACCTTGCGCATGGCCGCAATCAGGGGCTTTGGCCCTGCGGCATAACCGATCCGCCAGCCTGTCATCGCATAGGCTTTGGACACGCCGTTCACCGTCAAGGTCCGCTCGTACAGACGGGGTTCCACCTCGGCGGGGGTGCAGAATTTGAAATCCCCATAGGCCAGATGTTCATACATATCGTCGGTCATCACCCAGACATGGGGGTGGCGCATCAGCACATCGGTCAGTTGCTTCAACTCGTCATGGCTGTAGCCCGCGCCAGATGGATTGGACGGAGAGTTGAAGATCAGCCATTTGGTTTTCGGCGTGATCGCCGCTTCCAACTGGTCTGCTGTCAGTTTGAATTCGGTCTGGATCGACGTGTCGGCAATCACCGGCGTTCCACCTGCCAGTAACACCATATCGGGGTAAGACACCCAATAAGGGGCAGGGATCACCACTTCGTCGCCCTCGTTCAAAGTGGCCATCAGTGCATTATAAAGCACCTGTTTGCCGCCAGAAGATATGGAAACCTGATCGGGCGTATAATCCAGCCCGTTGTCGCGCTTGAACTTCGCACAAACCGCCTGTTTCAGTTCGGCAATGCCGTCAGGGGCGGTATATTTGGTTTTCCCCGCATCAATCGCAGCCTTGGCAGCGGTTTTGATATTGTCTGGCGTGTCAAAATCCGGCTCACCCGCGCTCAGCGCAATAATATTGCGACCCGCAGCTTTCAGTTCTGCAGCTTTTGCAGAAATCATGATGGTCGGCGAAGGTTTCACCCGTTCCAGTGTTTTTGACAGAAAATCAGACATGGCGTGGTCCCTTAAATAATAGTCCTGCCTGTCTTAGGAGCGGGACGCAAAGGGTGCAAGGGAAACCGTTTTACCCTTGGGCTTGCCTGTTTGGCGGACCCGTTCTAGAAGGCGGGTATGGAACAGATGCCCCCCAAAGAAGAATCCCATGAGACCCGACTGCGCCGCTTGCGGATGCGGTCCTGGCGGCGTGGGATGAAGGAAATGGACCTGATTCTTGGAAGGTTTGCAGACACACAAATGGCCAGTCTGTCGGCTGAGTCGCTGGATTCGCACGAACATCTGATGAATCAGCCGGATCAGGAAATCTATTCGTGGATAACGGGTGCTGCGCCGACTCCGGACGAATTTTCGCCCGCAATAGCGCGAATTTTAGCCAATCTGTCTGTAAGATCGTCGTAATTTCTCAAAAAATCGCCTCAGTTTAACCAGTTGTTGGAACTTTTGCTTCAATTCTGCCTGTGACACATACAGGCGGAGTAAAAACATGAGCATACATTCAGCGGTCAATTCGCAAGATAAAGAAGCCAAAGGGACAGAGTTTCTGGGATCTTACCTTGAAACCCTGTCCATGGTCGAACGATTACACCGGCTTTTGCTGGATGTCATAAAGGATGAATTCGAACGACTTGGCTTGCTGGACATCAATTCGGTGCAGGCGTTGTTGTTGTTTAATATCGGCGAAAACGAAGTGACGGCGGGTGAACTGAAGTCACGGGGGTATTATCAGGGATCGAACGTGTCCTATAACCTTAAAAAACTTGTCGAAGCAGGGTATATGCACCACCATCGCTGCGAAATTGATCGCCGTGCGGTGCGGGTAAAGCTGACCACACGGGGGCGGGAAATCCGCACAATCGTTTCGGAATTGTTTGAACGGCATGCGGGCGGCATGGTCGGACAGGATGTTATCGAAGAAGTCGGTTTGCAAAATATCAACACGGTTCTGCGGCGGGTGGAACGGTATTGGACCGATCAAATCCGCTATATCTATTAAGTTGCGTTTTGGGGCAGGGGCAGGGCTTTGGCCTGTGCCTTGTCAAAACACAGCAGACACGTGCGGCGTTTTGTGGTCTAACTGAACAGGAAATAATATCCTATCTGGGGATCGGCCCGCTGTTCGGGTCGCAGGAGTAGGGTGCTGCCTATGGATTATGACCAACAAATCGACAACGCTTTGGCCCGTTTGCACGACGAAGGCCGGTATCGCGTTTTCCAGAACATCCGTCGGATGAATCAACAGTTTCCCCGCGCGGTCTGGTCAAAACCAGATGGCAGCGAGGCTGAAATCACCGTCTGGTGTGGCAATGACTATCTGGGCATGGGGCAACATCCTGTTGTTCTGGATGCCTTGAAGTCCGCTGCGGATGAAGCAGGCGCCGGATCCGGTGGCACACGGAATATTTCCGGCAACACGGCATATCACCACGCACTAGAAGTGGAATTGGCGGATCTGCACGGAAAAGAACGCGCCGTGGTTTTCACCTCTGCCTATAACGCGAATGAGGCAACCCTGTCGGTGCTGCCCAAATTATTCCCCGGCCTGATTATCCTGTCGGATGAGTTGAACCACGCCTCTATGATCGAAGGCATCCGCCACGGGTTTTGTGAAAAACATGTGTTTGCCCATAATGACGTGGATCACCTGCGCAGCATTCTGGAAACCCTGCCACCAGAGGCGCCAAAACTGATCGCCTTTGAATCCCTGTATTCCATGGATGGCGATTTCGCCCCGATCGAAGCGATCTGCGATCTGGCAGATGAATTCAACGCGCTGACCTATATTGACGAAGTCCATGCCGTCGGCCTGTACGGTCAGCGGGGCGGGGGTATTACCGAACAGGATAATCTTGCCCATCGTATTGATATTATTAACGGAACTCTGGCCAAAGCCTATGGCGTGATGGGTGGCTATATCGCCACATCCGATCGTATGGCTGATGCTGTCCGCTCTTATGCGCCGGGGTTTATCTTTACCACATCCCTGCCGCCCGCAGTTGCGGCAGCGGCGGCGGCCTCGGTCAAGCACCTGAAAACAGACAATGCCCTGCGCGGTATTCATCAGGCCAAAGCCAAGCTGCTGAAATCCCGTTTGCGCGCCCTGAACCTGCCGCTGGATGATCGTGGCAGCCATATTGTGCCCGTTCATGTGGGCAATCCGGTGAAATGCAAAATGCTGTCGGATATGCTGTTGGAAAACCACGGCATTTACGTCCAGCCGATCAATTTCCCGACGGTTCCACGCGGGACCGAACGGCTGCGGTTTACCCCGTCACCAGTCCACACAGACGCCATGATCAACGCTTTGGTCTCTGCGCTGGACGGGCTTTGGGGACAATGCGCTTTGAACCGCATGGATCTGACGGGGTAATCGCGCAAATATTGCCTGTTACACGTTTGATTTAGGCGGATTTTTGCCTGCCAGTAAAATGCAACTATTATCACACTCAGGGGTGCACAATATCCCGAGCCTGTGGTATGCATGCATCTAATCAGTCGGGTGAACGAATCGTCCGGTGCGGGGGCAACCGCACGAAAGACTACGAACCGGACGCAAGGGGTCAGGCAGGTTGGATGGACAAAGGCTTTGGTAAACAACAGCCGCGTGGCTTTGATACGTTTGAGGTAACTCTCGGTGATCAAATGCGCGGGGAGCGTGCGACGCTCGGCAAGTCTTTGCTGGATGTGCAACGTGATTTGCGCATTAAGGCCACATACATCTCTGCAATCGAAAATTGTGATCCGTCGGTATTTCAGACACAAGGCTTCATCGCAGGGTATGTGCGGTCTTACGCGCGCTATCTGGAAATGGATCCTGACGAATGTTTTGTCCGCTTTTGTGAAGAAAGCGGATTTAACGGTGTGCATTCCGATCTGAAACCCAGCTCGCTGGCAAATAAATCCGCAGCTTTGCTGCATACGCCAGTGCGTCCCTCAACGGCTGATCCCATTGCCCGCCCGCGCATTCCGATGACACCGCCCAGTGTCGGCTTTTTCAGCAATGTATCTCCTTCGGGACTCGGCTCGGTTCTGGTGCTGGCTTTGCTGCTGGCAGGGCTTGGCTATGGCAGTTGGGCCGTTCTGCAAGAGGTCCAGCGCGTTCAGTTTGTGCCCGTGAACCAAACCCCCGGCGTCACATCCGAGGTGGCAACCCTGCCGATCGAACCTACATCCCAGCGTGATAACGTGGTGGCCCTGAACCCTACATCGGCGTTCCAGACGTCCAATCTGGATCAATTGTATCGCCCGACCGAATTGGAAGTGCCCCAAATGGTGGCGCGCGATGCCCCGATTTCATCATTTAACGCAGGTAGCCTTGGCGCCTATGCGGATCTGCAGGCTCCGGTTGTGCACCCGCCACTGGCTGAACCTGTCGCGCCCCGTGTTGTGGCCGAAGGTCCGCCGCCCGTGGATGTGGTTGCCCTGAAACCCGCATGGATTCGTGTTTACTTCGACGATGGCGCTGTTTTGTTTGAGAAAATCCTCGACGCTGGCGAAAGGTATCGCATTCCCAGCGATGTTGAGGGGGCGAAACTGCGCGCGGGTAATGCGGGCGCTGTTTTTGTGATGGTGGGTGATAATACCTACGGGCCTGTCGGCAGCCGTGGCGGCGTTGTGCGCGGTGTGGCTTTGGGCAAAGATACAGTGATGGAAAACATGGCATTGGCCACGGATTTGTTCACCTCGCCCCTTGCGCCTCCGTTGAATGGGCTGAACCCGGTTGCCGATGCCAGCGGGTCAAACTGATCTGCGGCATTGCAGCACTCGTCGGCCTGTGTAAAACACCCTATATTCAGTGCAAACAGATCATTCGTCAGGAAAACCCATGTCCCTGAATGCCGTGCGCCCCTGGCGCAACATTTATCGTCGTAAATCCCGTCAAATCCATGTGGGCTCTGTGCCTGTAGGGGGGGATGCGCCGATTTCCGTGCAGACCATGACGAACACGCTGACCCATGATGTCAAGGCGACGATCAACCAGATTCAGGCCTGTGCGGATGCGGGTGCGGATATTGTGCGGGTGTCTTGCCCGGATGAGGCCAGCACCAAAGCCATGCATGAAATCGTGCGCGAAAGCCCTGTGCCATTGGTTGCAGACATCCATTTCCACTATAAACGCGCCATCGAAGCCGCCGAGGCTGGAGCCGCCTGTTTGCGGATCAACCCCGGTAACATCGGCAGTGCGGATCGTGTGCGCGAGGTGATCAAGGCTGCCCGGGATCACGGTTGTTCGATCCGCATCGGGGTAAACGCGGGGTCACTGGAAAAACATCTGCTGGATAAATACGGCGAACCATGCCCGGATGCGATGATCGAAAGCGGCATGGATCATATGCGGATTCTCGATGATAACGGGTTTCATGACTATAAGATCAGCGTGAAAGCGTCCGATGTGTTCATGGCTGCCGCCGCCTATCAGGGACTGGCCGAGGCAACGGATGCCCCGATTCATCTGGGCATAACCGAAGCGGGGGGCCTGACTTCAGGCACGATCAAATCCGCCATTGGCATGGGCAATCTGTTGTGGATGGGCATCGGAGATACCCTGCGCGTCAGCCTGTCTGCGGACCCTGTAGAAGAGGTCAAGGTCGGTTTTGAAATCCTTAAATCCCTTGGCCTGCGCCATCGGGGCGTGAATATCATTTCCTGCCCGTCCTGCGCGCGGCAGGGGTTTGATGTGATTAAAACCGTCGAAATACTCGAAAAACGTCTGGAACATATCAAAACCCCGATGAGCCTGAGCATTATCGGATGTGTGGTAAATGGTCCGGGTGAGGCGCTGATGACGGATGTCGGATTTACGGGCGGCGGGGCAGGGTCCGGCATGGTCTATCTGGCAGGTGCGCAAAGCCATAAGCTGAACAACGACCAGATGATTGAACATATTATCGAACAAGTTGAAACAAAAGCGGCGCAGCTTGATGCGGAACTGGCAGTGAAAGCTGCTGAATAGGTTAAACCTTGGAAAGGGACTGGGAATGCTGGTCTGGATCATACTCGCGCTTGTTGTTGCCTTGGTGCTGTGGGTCCGTTTTGCCCCTAATGATCCCGTGCGTTGGCATGTTGACCCCGCCGTGGTGACCAAAACCGCCAAGCCGAACCAGTTTTTGATGCGCGATGGCGGGGATGCCCCTGCTGAAGTGTTCGATCTGCCCCCCGAAGATCTTGCCGCGGCTTTTCACAAAATAGCCCTGTCCCAGCCAAGGGTTACGGTTCTGGCTGAGGATGCTTCGGATTTCTGGATCACCTATGAACAGCGCAGCAAGTTGATGGGCTATCCGGATTTCATTTCGGTGTGGATCACCCCTGTTACGGGTGGAAAATCAGCGCTGCAAATCTATTCGCGGTCCCGTTTTGGCAAGTCAGATCTGGGCGTGAACAAGGCCCGTGTGACCCATTGGCTGGGGCTGCTGCGGACTGCTGTTGCGCGATGACATGCAGGTGCCTTCGGTCTCGCGCCACATGGGATTGTTAAGGGACATTTCACAGCGCGCCTGAAAGCTGCGTCCG
>JAXMOF010000087.1:0-12408 GCA_034670045.1 Amylibacter sp.
TGACAGAGGCTCTTACAGAATTGGGCACCGCATTGGCTGCAAGCCGCAGCGACGCTGTGCTGGCCACCGAAGTGACCAAAACGGGCGAATTGGTTGTGCAGGTATCCGCCGCATCACTGCCCGATTTTATTGACTACATCAAAACCGAAAACAACGCGCGGTTTTCTACGCTGATCGACATCACCGCCGTGGATTACCCCAGCCGCGATAAACGGTTCGATGTGGTCTATCATTTCCTGTCCATGTACACGAACCAACGCATCCGTATCAAAGCCTCGATCCATCTGGACGAGGTGGTTCCCTCCATCACATCCATCCACCCCTCTGCCGATTGGTATGAGCGGGAGGTGTTTGACATGTATGGTATCATGTTCTCGGGGCATCCCGATTTGCGCCGTTTGCTGACAGACTACGGATTCCGCGGCTATCCGCTGCGCAAGGATTTCCCGACAACAGGTTATACCGAACTGCGGTATGACGAGGTGGAAAAACGGGTTGTTTATGAACCTGTCAGCCTTGTACAGGAATACCGCCAGTTCGATTTCATGTCCCCGTGGGAGGGTGCCGAATACATCCTGCCCGGCGATGAGAAGAAAAAAGAAGAGGCTGCGAAATGATGGACGGCACCTTTAACGACGCACAGGTGGGCGAACAGCGCATCCGTAATTTCAACATTAACTTCGGCCCGCAGCACCCTGCGGCCCACGGGGTGTTGCGCCTTGTGCTGGAGCTGGACGGCGAAATCGTAGAACGCTGCGATCCCCACGTCGGCCTGCTGCACCGTGGCACCGAAAAGCTGATGGAAAGCCGCACCTACCTGCAAAACCTGCCGTATTTCGACCGGCTGGATTATGTGGCGCCAATGAATCAGGAACATGCCTGGTGTCTGGCGATCGAAAAGCTGACAGGGGTTGTTGTCCCCCGTCGCGCCAGCCTGATCCGTGTGCTTTATTCCGAAATCGGCCGTATTCTGAACCACTTGATGAACGTGACCACACAGGCCATGGATGTGGGCGCACTGACGCCGCCGCTTTGGGGGTTCGAAGAGCGTGAAAAGCTGATGATCTTTTACGAGCGGGCTTGCGGCGCACGGTTGCACGCAGCTTATTTCCGCCCGGGCGGGGTGCATCAGGATCTGCCACAGGATCTGATCGACGATATCGAACAATGGGCGACGGAATTCCCGGCGATCCTGAAAGACATCGAAGACCTGCTGACCGAAAACCGGATTTTCAAGCAACGTAACGTGGATATCGCGGTTGTATCGCAACAAGAGGCGCTCGACTGGGGCTTCTCTGGTGTGATGGTGCGCGGGTCCGGCATGGCATGGGATTTGCGCCGGTCGCAGCCCTATGAATGCTACGACGAGTTCGATTTCCAGATTCCCGTAGGCACCAACGGTGATTGTTATGACCGTTATTTGTGCCGGATGCAGGAGATGCTGGAAAGCATCAAGATCATCCACCAGTGTGTTGAAAAACTGAACGCCGAAGGGCCAGGTGATATTCTGGCGCGGGGCAAGATCACGCCACCCAAACGGGGCGAGATGAAAACCTCGATGGAGGCTTTGATCCACCACTTCAAACTCTACACCGAAGGGTTCCACGTTCCAGAGGGCGAAGTCTATGCCTGCGTTGAAGCCCCGAAAGGCGAATTCGGCGTCTACCTTGTGTCGGACGGGTCGAACAAACCTTACAAAGCCAAAATTCGCGCGCCCGGGTATCCCCATCTGGCCGCAATGGACCACATATCCAAGGGCCACCAACTCGCTGATGTTGCGGCCATTATCGGAACACTTGATATCGTTTTCGGAGAGATTGACCGCTAATGCTACGCCGTCTGCACCACGAACAACCCGACAGTTTTGCCTTTACCCCCCTGAATAAAAAATGGGCGGAAGGGCAAATGACGAAATTCCCCGAAGGGCGTCAGGCCAGCGCGGTTATCCCGCTGTTGTGGCGCGCGCAGGAACAGGAAGGCTGGGTTTCCAAACCGGCACTTGAAACTGTGGCCGATATGCTGGGCATGGATTATATCCGCGTGCTAGAGGTGGCTACATTCTACTTTATGTTCCAGTTGCAACCTGTTGGTTCTGTTGCGCATATTCAGGTTTGCGGCACCACTTCCTGCATGATCTGCGGCGCTGAAGACCTGATTGGTGTCTGTAAGGAAAAGATCGCCAAACAGCCCCACGCTATTTCTGCGGACGGGAAATTCAGCTGGGAAGAGGTCGAATGTCTGGGCGCTTGCACCAACGCGCCTATGGTTCAGATCGGTAAGGATTTCTACGAAGACCTGACAACTGCACGGTTCGCGGAAATCATCGAAGAATTCACGGCTGGCAAAGTGCCGACACCTGGCCCGCAGAACGGGCGCTACGCGGCAGAGCCTTTGGGCGGTGCCACAGCATTGGTGGATTACGAAGCGGGCAAGGTGGAACACAACGCCTCTGTTGCTTTGGCCACTGGCATTGGTGACACAGTGAAACGCATCCAAGGGGATGAGGTTCCGATCCTGACCCCGTGGCTGAACAGCGGTTCCGGCAAAGCGGCGAAACCTGCCACGCCAAAGGCTGCGGCAAAACCAAAAGCTACCGCCAAAACGCCCTCTGCTGCGGTGAAGACCAAAGCAGAAGCCGCTGAAAGCAAAGCCAAGCCAAAAACAAATGCCCCTGCAAAAGCGGCCGAGGCTGCAGCCCCGGCAACTGACGCACCTGTGGCTGAAAAGAAACCCCGCACCATGGCGGCACCGCGCAAGGCAGGGGCTGATAACCTCAAGCTAATCAAAGGTGTCGGGCCAAAGCTGGAAGAAACCCTGAACGACATGGGCTTTTACCATTTCGACCAGATTTCCAAATGGTCCGCCGGCGAAATCGCCTGGGTGGACACGCGTTTGAAATTCAAAGGCCGCATTGAGCGGGATGGCTGGATCGAACAAGCCACCATTCTGGCCGCTGGCGGAGAAACCGAGTTCTCTAAGAAATCCGCCAAGTAACTGGCACATCATCACCGGAGCGTGAGACATGTCTAACACAAACGACAAGGGATTATCTTCCTGCACCGGCATTTGCTGGCTGCTGTCGGCTGTGTTTGGCCTGCTGGTGGTCTATTTCATCGCCAATTGCGCTGCTTTTGCGTTGATCGTGGCGATTGTGGTCGGGCTGATTGGTATGCTTGGGGCCTATTGGGTGCTAAGCAGTTATTTCTGTGACGGGCTTGATACGGATACGGTTGTTCTGGCGGAAAAGATCGGTGAATCCGATACCCGCGCTGACGCAGCGCCCGTTGCCACGAAAGCTGCGGATGTGACCGAAGCGGCGGCGCAAACTGCGGATGTTCAAACCGATGCCGTTGCCGAAGTCCCCGTGGAGCAGCCCGAAGGTCTGGCAGCAGCACAGGGTGACACACCCGCACTTTACACCTCGGCACCAAGTGATGTGGATGATCTGAAAAAGATCAAAGGCGTCGGGCCTGCATTGGAAAAGACCCTGAATGAACTGGGGATCTACACCTACGCGCAAATCGCCGTCTGGACCGCAGAAAATATCGCTTGGGTCGATGGCAATCTGAAATTCAAAGGCCGCATCACGCGGGATGATTGGATTTCCCAAGCAAAATCGCTATCTTCTGGTAGCGACAGGTAATTCCCACCTGTGTGTGGGGCAGGGCGCAGGCTTTTGACTGCGTTCGTAAGAAAGGAAGACTGATTGGCCAAGGACCATCCTGATCCGGCGTCTGCGCAAATACGGATCGCCTCTATCGTCATAATCGTGACGATGGTTTTCTGGATGGGGGCCAGTTGGATTGGCGGGATGGTTGGACTGCCAACGCGGTTTGCGTTTCTGTTCGACTTCGCCGCTTTGGCTGCGTTCTTTTGGGCGTTGGTTGTATTGTATCAAGCCTGGCGTAAACGCCAGCACATGAAGGACTAGACGATGCTCGCTGATCAGGACCGCATCTTTACAAATCTTTACGGTATGCATGAACGCACGCTGAAAGGCGCGCAAAAGCGGGGCCATTGGGATGGCACGGCCAAGATCATCCAAAATGGCCGTGACTGGATCATCGACGAGATGAAAAAATCCGGTTTGCGGGGCCGTGGCGGGGCAGGGTTCCCGACCGGGTTGAAATGGTCTTTCATGCCCAAAGAAAGCGACGGGCGTCCGTCTTATCTGGTGATCAACGCGGATGAATCCGAACCCGGCACCTGTAAAGACCGCGAGATCATGCGCCATGATCCCCACACCCTGATCGAAGGCGCGCTGATCGCCAGTTTCGCCATGAACGCGCACACCTGCTATATCTATATCCGCGGCGAATTCATCCGCGAACGCGAAGCCCTGCAAGCCGCCATCGACGAGGCGTATGACGCAGGGCTGCTGGGCAAAAACGCTGCCAAATCCGGTTGGGACTTTGACCTGTACCTGTCCCACGGCGCTGGTGCCTATATTTGTGGTGAAGAAACCGCGTTGCTGGAAAGCCTTGAAGGCAAAAAAGGTATGCCCCGCATGAAACCGCCTTTCCCTGCGGGGGCGGGTCTGTATGGCTGCCCGACCACGGTGAACAACGTTGAATCCATTGCCGTTGTGCCGACAATCCTGCGCCGTGGTGCGGAATGGTTCACCGGCTTTGGCCGTCCGAACAACGCGGGCACCAAGCTGTTTGCCTTTTCAGGCCATGTGAACAATCCCTGTGTGGTCGAGGACGCCATGTCCACACCCCTGCGCGAATTGATCGACCGTCACTGTGGCGGCGTTCGGGGCGGTTGGGACAATCTGAAAGCGGTTATTCCAGGCGGTGCTTCGGTTCCCTTGCTGCCAAAAGACATGTGTGACGACGCGATCATGGATTTCGACTGGCTGCGGGAACAACGCTCGGGGCTGGGCACGGCAGCGGTGATCGTAATGGATCAGAACACCGATGTGATCAAAGCGATCTGGCGCTTGTCGGCGTTCTATAAACATGAATCTTGTGGCCAATGTACCCCGTGCCGCGAAGGCACTGGCTGGATGATGCGGGTTATGGATCGTCTTGTAAAAGGCGAAGCCGAGGTCGAGGAAATCGACATGTTGCTGGATGTAACCAAACAGGTCGAAGGCCACACAATCTGTGCACTCGGCGATGCGGCGGCTTGGCCGATTCAGGGTTTGATCCGCCACTTCCGCGATGAAATCGAAGACCGGATCAAGCACAAACGCTCTGGCCGCGTCAGTGCGGTTGCTGCGGAATAATCCTTTGATGGCAATCGGTTCCAAGATGATTGCCCAAGCAATATGGCCAACCGCCGCTTATCCTTATGGCGGTTGACCATCATCTGGCCGAATTCAATTTCGGCACCCTGCGACACGATTGGGATGACCCCCGGATCGCAGATTTCCAGAACAATTTGGATCGGGTAAACGGGCTTGCCGCGCGCAGCCCCGGCTTTGTCTGGCGTCTGGACGACGCTGCAATGGAAACCGCTCAGTTGGATGAAAACGGCGTGTTTGACAATCCGCGCACGGCTTCGACGCTTTCCGTTTGGGAAGACTTTGACAGCCTGTGGAATTTTGTCTGGAATACCGTGCACCGCCGGTTTTATGATCGCCGCGCCGAATGGTATGACGCCAAGGGCAACGGAAATTTCGTCATGTGGTGGGTGCCAATAGGCCACCGCCCCAGCGTGACAGAAGGCATGGAGCGGTTCATCCATCTGCAAACCCATGGCAATTCGGATTTTGCCTTTGGCTGGAGCCACTTGCGCCCCGAAGATACCTGATGTTTCACGGCTGAAACAGCCCGTGACCCCGTCGGTTATTGCATAACATCCCCCTTGCACCCATCTTCTGTTGCAGCAGAGGCCAAACTGGGCCGACCAATAACAGGAGAAGATCATGCGCGTTTTGATTATCGCAGCACTGACAGGTTTCATGGCCACATCCGCTTTGGCGAATCCGCCCCTGCGGGAGGTGAAGCAGATCAACGACGGTTTGCTGTATGTGGGGCTGGCTGACGAGATTCGCAAAACCTGTGACGGAATTTCCGGTCGCATCTTCAAAGGCATAGGGCGGTTGCGTGCGATTCACCGTCTGGCGCTGGATATGGGGTACAGCAAGGAAGAAATTGAAACCTTTGTGGATAATCGCGCTGAGAAAGACCGCCTGAAAGCGTTGGGAAAGGCGTATCTGAAAGCCAATGGCGCAAGCCAGAGCGACCCTCAGTCCATGTGTGCTTTGGGGCGCAAAGAGATCGCCCAACAAAGCGAAATTGGCACGTTGCTTTATGAAAATTAACCTAGTAAAAAACTCAACAATAGGTTAAAAAACAAGCATAATTCTGTTTCAGGGGCCAGAACCCCTTGAAATGGAATTTTGTCACGTTTTTACCCCCCAAATTGCTTTTCTTTGGTTGAGGCCCGCGCCAAGCTGCGGTATCTGGCAGTACGGCGGTGTTAGACCGCTGTTCTCAAAAGTAAGCCCAGAGCGAAATCCGCTCGACTTGGGAGGCGGCATGACCGATTTGCGCAAAATCATCATCGACGATACTGAAGTAGAAGTGGATGGCGCAATGACGCTGATCCAGGCCTGTGAAGTGGCTGGCGTCGAAATTCCACGGTTTTGTTATCACGAACGTCTGACCATCGCTGGCAACTGCCGCATGTGTCTGGTCGAGGTGGTTGGCGGCCCGCCAAAACCTGCTGCATCCTGTGCCATGCAGGTGCGCGATTTGCGCCCCGGCCCCGAAGGCCAGCTTCCTGTGGTGAAAACCAAGTCTCCTATGGTTAAAAAGGCCCGTGAAGGGGTCATGGAATTTCTGCTGATCAACCACCCGCTGGATTGCCCGATCTGCGATCAGGGCGGCGAATGTGACTTGCAGGATCAGGCGATGGCCTACGGTGTGGATTTCTCGCGGTTCCGCGAACCCAAACGCGCCGTGGACGATCTGGATCTTGGCCCGCTAGTGGGCACCCAGATGACCCGTTGTATTTCCTGCACCCGCTGTGTGCGGTTCACCAGCGAAGTGGCTGGTATCACCCAGATGGGGCAAACGGGTCGCGGTGAAGACTCCGAAATTACAACATATTTGAATCAAACACTCGATTCGGAACTACAGGGCAATATCATTGACCTGTGTCCCGTCGGGGCGCTGACATCCAAGCCCTATGCGTTTACTGCGCGCCCTTGGGAGTTGAAGAAAACCGAAACCATCGACGTTATGGATGCGCTTGGGTCCAACATCCGTGTGGACACCAAAGGCCGCGAAGTGATGCGGATCATGCCGCGCAACCACGACGGTGTGAACGAAGAATGGCTGTCTGATAAATCCCGTTTCATCTGGGACGGTCTGCGGCGCCAGCGTCTGGATAAACCCTATCTGCGTGTAAACGGTAAGTTGTCGCCTGCAACCTGGGGTGAGGCTTTCGCCGCAATCAAAACGGCTGTCGAAGGCAAGAAAGTTGCAGGGCTGATCGGTGATCTGGTCAGCACCGAAGCGGCATTCGCGTTGAAATCGCTGGTCGGGTCATTGGGCGGCGAAGTGGAATGCCGTGTTGACGGTGCTAAGCTGCCTGCAGGCAATCGGTCGGCCTATGTGGGCACAGGCACGATTGAAGACATTGATTCCGCCGAAATGATCCAGCTGATCGGCACCAATCCCCGCGCCGAAGCGCCTGTGCTGAATGCGCGTCTGCGCAAGGCCTGGCTGCGCGGTGCAAATATCGGGTTGGTGGGTGAAGCTGTTGATTTGACCTATGACTACGCCCATGTAGGGACGGATTCATCCGATCTGGCTGGTTTGCTGGATCTGGAGTTCAAGGACGTTCTGGAAAAACCGTCGTTGATCATCATCGGGCAGGGTGCCTTGCAGGGTGACAACGGTGCAGATGTTCTGGCCGCTGCGATGGATTTTGCAGAAAAAACCGGCAGCAAGTTCATGGTGTTGCACACAGCCGCTGGCCGTGTGGGCGCGATGGATCTGGGCTGCACCAGCGAAGAAGGCGCCGAAGCTTTGGTCGCCAAAGCTGATGTTGTTTTCAACCTTGGCGTGGATGAAACCACAATCGCGGATGGTCCGTTTGTGATCTATCAGGGCAGCCACGGGGATCGGGGTGCGCACCGCGCGGATGTGATCCTGCCGGCTGCGGCCTATACCGAAGAAAGTGGCATCTTTGTAAACACCGAAGGGCGTCCGCAAATGACGGTTCGCGCAGGGTTTGCACCGGGTGATGCGCGGGAAAACTGGGCAGTTCTGCGGGCTTTGTCTGCGGAATTGGGCCACACGTTGCCGTTTGACAGCCTGTCTGCCTTGCGCGCGGCCATGATGGCCGAGGTTCCGCATCTGGGCGCAATTGACCAGATCGCACAGAATGAATGGCAGCCTGTAACCGGTAAGAAACTGGGTAAAGGGGCTTTGGTAAACGCAATCAGCGAACACTATCAAACCAACCCGATCGCGCGCGCCAGTCAGGTTATGGCGGAACTCGCTGCGAATGCGGCAGCCCGCAAGGCCAGCAAACTGGCTGCGGAGTAATAGGTGAAAATGGCACTGATGATAACCACTTGCGCGGCTTTGTCCGCCTGCACAACCGGCGAAACGCCGGATGTGGACAGTGGTGTTGTGCCTGAATACGGGTCGGTTCAGACCAAATTGCTTGAGGGTGATCTGGTCAGTTTTGATGTGCAAATGCGCGGGGCAACATCCGATGCGGATGTTCTGGCCTTTAGCGATTGCGTCGCGGCCCAATATGCGCTGATCCGTGGCGACGGTTTTGTGCGCCGCGTGCGCAATGACGTAGATCGGCACCGTGGTGTCTGGGTGGGGCAGGGCGTTTACACCCTGTCAAAAACCCATCCTGGCGGTCGATATATAATAGACGCAGAAGTCACGGCGGCTGAATGCCGTGCAAACAACATTCCGATGGTTTAAGAGGCGGCTTATGGACGGATTTTTTGCAACCAACCTTGGAACACTGGTGATTATCATCGCCCAGTGTCTGTTGGTCACGGCCTTTGTGATGATTAGCCTGCTGTTTTTGGTTTATGGCGACCGTAAGATTTGGGCCGCCGTGCAAATGCGGCGCGGCCCGAATGTGGTGGGGCCTTGGGGCCTGATGCAAACGGTTGCCGATGCGGCGAAATACATCTTCAAAGAGGTGTTGATCCCCGACGGGTCCGATAAAACCGTCTTCCTGCTGGCGCCTTTGATGTCTTTCATCCTTGCGCTGATCGCATGGGCGGTTATTCCGTTTTCCGAGGATATGGTTCTGGCCAATCTGAACGTTGCGGTGCTCTATGTCTTTGCCATCGGTTCGCTTGAAGTCTACGGCGTGATCATGGGGGGCTGGGCGTCCAACTCCAAATATCCTTTCCTTGGCTCGTTGCGGTCTGCAGCGCAAATGATCTCTTACGAAGTATCGCTCGGCTTTATCATTGTGGGGATTATCATCTCGACAGGTTCGCTAAGCTTTGTGGATATCGTCAAGGCGCAAGAGGGCAATTGGGGCCTGTTCAACTGGTACTGGCTGCCCCATTTCCCGATGGTTTTCCTGTTCTTTATCAGTGCATTGGCTGAAACCAACCGTCCCCCGTTCGATCTGCCCGAGGCTGAATCCGAACTGGTTGCGGGGTATCAGGTTGAATATTCATCCACGCCGTTCCTGCTGTTTATGGCGGGGGAATATATCGCCATCTGGTTGATGTGCGCGCTGATGTCGATTTTCTTCTTCGGTGGCTGGTTGTCGCCAATTCCGGGCCTGCCCGATGGTGCGCTGTGGTTGGTTGTGAAGATGTCTTTCTTCTTCTTCCTGTTCGCAATGGTTAAGGCCATCGTACCACGCTACCGCTATGACCAGTTGATGCGGATTGGCTGGAAAGTCTTCCTGCCGATGTCTTTGATCTGGGTTGTGATCGTGTCGATCCTCGCATTTTCAGACGGCGACGAACGTAATCTCGGCGGGCTTTGGGCGCGCTGGCAAGTGGAGGCGTCAAACTAATGGCTTTTGACTATGGACGCGCAACGAAATACTTCCTGCTGCAAGACTTCTTTGTCGGCATGAAGCTGGGTTTGAAGTATTTCTTCAAACCCAAGGCAACGCTGAACTACCCCCATGAAAAAGGGCCGCTGAGCCCGCGTTTTCGCGGTGAACATGCGCTGCGCCGCTATCCGAACGGCGAAGAACGCTGCATTGCGTGTAAGTTGTGCGAAGCAATCTGCCCCGCGCAGGCGATCACAATCGACGCGGAACCCCGCGATGACGGGTCACGGCGCACCACGCGTTATGACATCGACATGACCAAATGCATCTATTGCGGTTTCTGTCAGGAAGCCTGTCCGGTGGATGCCATTGTTGAGGGGCCGAATTTCGAATTCGCCACGGAAACCCGCGAAGAGCTGTTTTACGATAAGGCAAAACTGCTGTCCAACGGTGACCGTTGGGAGGCCGAGATTGCCCGTAACATCGAAATGGATGCGCCGTACCGATGAACGATTTCAACAAACTCTTTGAAGGCTTCGTTAAACAAAGCCAGGAATTCGCCGAGAAAATGGGCAAGGATTTTGCGCAGGCCCAGACCGCCTGGCTGGACCAGATGAAAGATTTCATGCCCGAGGGTATGGCCGATGCCATGAAAGGCATGGTGGGAGAGGGGCTTGACGCCCAGACCCGCGCGCTGACCACAATCGCTGGTTTGACTGCCAAAGGTGCCGAGGATACGGCCGTTCTGACAGCGGCAATCAAAGCCGCGATGGTTGCAGGCGCATCCCAGCGTGAAATCACCGAGACAATCTTGCAAATGACCAGCGTTGGCGCTGTGACGGGCGTCCAAAAAGCGATGATGACCGCCATGACCGCCTTTGCCATGGATGGAGCAAACAAATGACCGCGACGGATGGAGCACTTAAATGACCGCGACCGCACTGGCCTTCTATTTCTTTGCCATTATCGGTGTGACCTCTGCCTTGCTGGTGGTGGTTGCACGCAATCCGGTTCACTCGGTTTTGTGGCTGATCCTTGCTTTTTTCAGCACTGCCGGCCTGTTCATTCTGATGGGCGCGGAATTTGTCGCCATGTTGCTGGTGATCGTCTATGTGGGCGCGGTTGCAGTGTTGTTCCTGTTTGTTGTGATGATGCTGGACGTGGATTTCGCCGAACTTAAAGGCGGCATCCAGCGGTTCATGCCGCTGGGTCTGCTGATCGGTTTGATCCTGTTGATCGAATTGGGTCTGGTGTTTGGCCATTGGCAAATGGCGGAAAACGCCGATGCGTTGTTGCAATCGCCAACCCCTGAACTGTCGCAAGCCCATAACACCATCGCGCTCGGTCAGTTGATCTACACTGATTACATCTACCTGTTTCAGGCCTCCGGTTTGATCCTTCTGGTGGCAATGATCGGCGCGATTGTTCTGACCCTGCGCCATCGTACAGACATCAAACGCCAGAATGTGGTGCAGCAGATGCACCGTGATCCGGCCAAAGCGATGGAACTGAAAGACGTTAAATCGGGGCAGGGGTTGTGATGACTGTTGCCACTTCTAAAACCGGAGCATTGTGATGATCACTCTTGAACACTACCTCACAGTCGCCGCCTTGATGTTTGTTATCGGCATCTTTGGCATCTTCCTGAACCGGAAGAACGTGATCGTCATTTTGATGTCCATCGAATTGATCCTCTTGTCGGTCAATATCAATCTTGTGGCCTTTTCCACCCATCTGGGGGATCTGGTCGGGCAGATTTTCACGCTGTTTGTGCTGACCGTAGCCGCAGCCGAGGCCGCCATCGGCCTTGCAATACTTGTCTGTTTCTTCCGTAACCGCGGCACAATCGCGGTGGAAGATGTGAATGTGATGAAGGGGTAGAACGTACCAATGGAAACTATTCTCCTCTTTGCCCCGCTGGTGGGCGCGCTGATCTGCGGCTTTGGCTGGCGGGTGTTGGGCGAAACGGTCGCGACTTATGTGGCAACCGGATTGCTGATGCTGGCGGCTTTGCTGTCCTGGATCATCTTCTTTAGCTATGATGCACAAAACGGCGTTCAGGTGACACCGATTTTCCGCTTTATCGAAAGCGGATCATTGTCCACCGACTGGGCGATCCGCATTGACCGTCTGACGGCGATTATGTTGGTTGTTATCAACACTGTATCCGCTCTCGTTCACATGTATTCGCTGGGTTACATGGCCCATGACGAAAACTTCAAAGAAGGCGAAAGCTATCGCCCGCGGTTCTTTGCTTACCTGTCCTTCTTTACCTTTGCCATGTTGATGCTGGTGACAGCCGACAACCTGCTGCAAATGTTCTTTGGCTGGGAAGGCGTGGGCGTTGCATCCTACTTGCTGATCGGCTTCTACTTTCGTAAGCCAAGCGCCAATGCGGCGAATATCAAGGCGTTTGTAGTCAACCGCGTCGGGGATTTCGGCTTTTTGCTGGGCATT
>JAXMOF010000088.1:0-12391 GCA_034670045.1 Amylibacter sp.
GGGCCCGAGGTGAACGGTGCGACGAAGTTTTCCGCAGGTGTGGTCTTTGTCCCACCCGGTCAGGGCCACAGCCGTCACAACCACCCTGACGCCGAAGAAATCATCTTTGTGCTCAGCGGCAAAGGCGAGCAGATGGTCGAGGATGAAAACGGCACCCCCGAAACCCGTGAAGTCAGCACAGGATGCACCATTTTTGTCCCCGACAGCCGTTTTCATTCCACACTGAACACAGGCAACGATCCGATGCAGTTGTTTGTGGTCTACTCCCCCACAGGGCCAGAAAAACTGCTGCGGGACGCACCTGATTTCCGTTTGATCCCTGCTCCAAAGGACACCGCAAAGGATACTGCAAAGGACAAGGCAGACTGACATGACCCCTTTGACGCTGAACTATTCGTTTTCCCACCTTGATGATCTGATGGACGCCGCAGGGCTTGATGCCCTGCTGGTCACTTCGAAACACAATGTGCGCTACCTGCTTGGCGGCTATCAGTTCATCTTTTTTGCCGGAATGGACGCCATCGGCCACAGCCGCTATCTGCCTGTGTTTGTCTATGTGAAAGGTGCTGTGGAAAAGACCGCCTATGTGGGCAACAAGATGGAAGGCGGCGAGCATGAGAACCATCCGTTCTGGCCGGACAGCGTCTATACCATGTCCTGGACCAGTCTGGATTCCACACAACAGGCGTTGGACCATCTGGCCAAAGTCGGCGTGACCACTGGGCGGATCGGGGTGGAACCGTCCTTTCTGCCGATGAATGCCCATCAGATGATCACCGAACAGATGCCAAACACCGCGCTGGTGGATGCCACGGCAGTGCTTGAAGAACTGCGCGCGGTTAAAACCGAAGCCGAACTGGTGCAATTGCGTCAGGCCTCGGAACTGATCACCGAATCCATGCAAGCCACCATTGCCGCATCCACAGCGGGTGACAGCAAATTCCAAATCATAGATCGCCTGCGTCAGGAAGAAACCAGACGGGGACTGGCCTTTGAATACTGTCTTTTGACTTTGGGCAGCAGCCACAACCGCGCAGCTTCGACCCAGACATGGGCAGAGGGCGAGGTTCTGTCGATAGATTCAGGGGGCAATCTGAACGGCTATATCGGGGACATCTGCCGCATGGGTGTGCTGGGTGATCCGGATGCAGAGCTGGAAGACCTGCTGGCGGAAATCGAAGCGACCCAGCAAGCTGCCTTTGCCAAAATCCGCGCAGGGACCACAGGCGCTGACGTGATTGCCGCCGGAGAGGCCTGCCGCGCGGCGCAACCGAACGCTGCCTGCACCGATTTCTTTGCCCATGGCATGGGGCTGATCAGCCATGAAGCGCCGTTTTTGATGACCAACCACCCCGTCGCCTATCAAAACCGCGATGCGGACAAGCCCCTTCGGGCCAATATGATCCTGTCGGTGGAAACCACCATGCTGCATCCCGAACGGGGCTTTATCAAACTGGAAGACACCCTGCGGGTCACCGAAAGCGGATACGAGTTGTTCGGCACGCGCGGACGCGGCTGGAACCGTGGTGGCCGTTAAAAATTTCAAAGCCTCCGGCGGGGATATTTGACAAACAAAAAGGCTCCTTTGGGGGGGAAATCCTGAGGGGGCACGGGGGCAGACTGCCCCCGTTTTTGTTTTAGCGTTCGTTCTTGCGGGCTTTGATCATGTTACGGGCGATGACCAGTTGCTGGATTTGGGTGGTGCCTTCATAGATGCGGAACAGGCGCACATCGCGGTAGAAGCGTTCGATTGCGTATTCGGACATGTACCCTGCACCACCGTGGATTTGCACGGCGCGATCCGCCACGCGGCCGACCATTTCACTGGCGAACATTTTGCAGCAGGCAGCGTCGGTTGTGACCACTTCTTCGCGGTCTTTGGCGCGGGCGGTTTCCAGCACCATGCAGCGTGCGGCAAAAGCCTCGGCGCGGCTGTCGGCCAGCATGGCCTGGATCAACTGGAACTCTGCAATGGGCTGGCCGAATTGTTTGCGCTCCATTGCATAATCCAGACTATCCGAAATCAGCCGCTCTGCCGCCCCCACACACACAGCGGAAATATGTAGACGCCCGCGATCCAGAACCTTCATGGCCGTGCGGAACCCCTGCCCCGTTTTTTCGCCCAGAACAGCGGATGCAGGCACGCGGCAGTTTTCAAAAATCACGTCACTGGTCAACGAACCCTGCTGTCCCATTTTGCGATCGACGGGCCCCGTGGACAGACCGGGGGTTCCGGCCTCTACCAGAAAGGCGGTGATGCTGCCCTCCGGGTTTTCGGGATCTTCGGTGCGGGCAAATACGGTGAACAGACCCGCGTGTGGTGCGTTGGTGATAAAGCGTTTGGTCCCGTTCAGGATGAAATCATCCCCATCCCGTTTGGCCGATGTGCGCAACGAGCGGGCGTCCGAACCTGCCTCGGCCTCGGTCAATGCAAAGGAGGCGATCATTTCACCGCTGGCCAGTTTGGGCAGGTAGTGCTGTTTTTGCGCCTCTGTCCCGTCCATGATCAAGCCTTGCGAGCCGATGCCGTTGTTGGTTCCCAAAAGCGAGCGGAAAGCGGGAGAGGTTTTGCCCAGCTCGAACGCCAGATTGACCTCTTCTTCCATGCCCAGACCCAGACCACCGTATTCTTCAGGGATCGACAGGCCGAACAGGCCCAGATCCCGCATTTCGGCGCGGATATCTTCGGGGATGTTGTTTGTGTCAGCGACGACGGCTTCGTTTGGAACCAGACGTTCGCGCACAAAGCGTTCCAGCGTGTTTTTCAAGAGATCGAAAGTTTGGGGATCAAGCGCCATAGTATCCTCGGTTTTATGTCAGTAAATCCCGTGCCGGACGGCTTGGGTTGGGGCGAAAGCAGGTCTTTGCAGGCCTGCGGGTTCAGGCAGCGTATCACCTCCGCTTTGGCGCTGACCAGTGGGGGAATGTAGTTTTCCCCGTTGCGCGGCCTGTAACGCTGCGCAACGGGCAATGCCTGTGGATGGGGCGGGTCCGTCAATTACATCTGACGCGGATAGGATCATTGTCCCTGCCGTGGCGCAAGGCCGTTTAGCACATGGCTTTAGCGCAAACAGATTAAAGGCCGCGGATCATTCAAACCCACAAAAAACGCCCGCAGCACAGGCTGCGGGCGAAGGGAGGGAACAACAAAGAGTGGGCGGTTATTCGTTATAGTCGAGGTTGAATTTTTCAATGCCGATGGCAACGCCAACGCCAGTTGTGCCGGAAATTGCGGCTGGTTGCAGTGCAAAGGACCGGTCAAGCCCGCCGACCAGCAAATGGCCACCGCCACCTGCGCCCAGCGTCGCATCGGCTGTTGCACCGATGAAGTTGCCAGCCAAACCGCCTTTTTCAAGACCGGATGTCGGGGCGAACACATACCAGATCATGGTTTCAACCTTTTGCGCCGTCAGATCGACGCCAACTTTGCGCGCGGTCCCTGTGTAATGTTCAACAACGCCGGTTTCGGCCGGAACATAGGTACAATCGAATGTGGCTTTTGAGAAAACAATCAGGTTCTCGCGGTCCGATTGCGCGCAGGTCAATTCACCAACCTGAACCTTGTTGTCCCAGTTCAGCGGGGCGGCCAGTTCGGACGCGTTTGAATCCTTTGGTGTCGCCTCGTCGGCCTGCACGGCGAAAGGCAATGCGGCGGCGGCGATCAATGTGGCGGCGGCGGTTCGTGTAAATGTACGGTTCATATCGTGTCCTTTTCTGTTGCATCTCATGTGCTACGAAAAGGTAACGCGCCGGACTGGCAGATGGTTCCACACAGCAGCAGAAAACTTGGATACTTGTCCGAAACCTGAAAAGCAAAGCGGGAAATCCCCCGCAAATCCTGCAAAACAGGCAGAAAATAGTAAAAACAGCAGATTAGAGACAACGAACCCTTTGCATTTGGGAAAAAATACTGCATAGAGATCGCGTGAAGCCGTCTTTCACACGTTCCGTTCTTCTTCTTTGTTGCAGACGCGGGTACCGACTAGAGACCAGACTGCACCAAGCCGCCACATACTGTGGGTGGTATTAAATTAGGAGACTTACGATGGCTAATGGCACCGTAAAATGGTTTAACGCAACTAAAGGTTTCGGCTTTATCGAGCCTGAAGCTGGTGGTGATGATGTATTCGTACACATTTCTGCTGTTGAACGTGCTGGTCTTTCCGGCCTGAACGACAACGACAAAGTAACATATGAAATCGAACAAGGCCGCGACGGTAAATCCTCCGCTGGCCAACTGGCGATGCAAGATTAATCGCCTTTGGGCGGGTTCACCCCCGCCGAGTGGTTTCGAAACGCCCGCAAGGAAACTTGCGGGCGTTTTTCGTTTGTGGTTGTGGTATGTCGCCCCCCTCCCACAACGACGAGGCGCTGCCCGCCATGCGGGTGGGCTGGAGTAAATGGGCTTGGGCCTAAGCGCGTAAAAATATGGCGGGTTAAGTGCGCAATGGATATACACCCTACGGTTTTTTAACCGTTTTTGCGGATGGTTGTGCATGTCACGTTATATCCGCCCAAAAACAGAAGATGCCCCTGTGTTTTTCACGGTGGTGTTGGCCCAGCGTGGGTCGAATTTGTTGGTACGAGAGATAGAAACTCTACGCGAGTCTGTACGTAAAACGCGTTTGGAACGGCCTTTCGGAATTGATGCTTGGGTCGTTCTACCAGATCATATGCATTGTATTTGGACATTACCGGATAGAGATCGGGATTACGCGACACGATGGAGTGTGATTAAAGCGCGATTTTCACGCGCAATGCCCCATACCCGCCGACGCCAGAGCCATGAAAAGCGGCGGGACCACGGTATTTGGCAACGGCGGTTTTGGGAGCATCATATCCGCGATGAAATGGATTATCGCGCCCACGTCGAATATTGTTGGCACAACCCAATCAAACACGGGTTCGTGGAGCACCCCGCCGATTGGCCGTATTCATCCTATCATCGTGGCACGTAGGGTGCGCATTTATTGCGCACCACCGGGACGGCGGGGGCGGTGCCAGTTATGGAATTGGGAAAGGGTGTGATAGTTGCGGCGATGGATGGTGCGCAATGAATGCGCACCCTACCCCACAACCTCCATAAATTCACGCCACTCCCGCGCGCTCATTCCCACATCAGCCGCAGTAACCTCTTCGCCTTTCAGCATCTTGCGCAAGGCCTCTACAGCAGGTTGTGACAGTTGTGCGCCACCCAACCGATAATCCTCAAACGCTTTATAGGCGTGGGGCACCCAATCCGCCACCAATCGGCAGATTTCTTCGGCGTAGACGCGGATTTCGTATTGGGCGTGGGCGTCGGCGCGCAGACGCAGGAAGTGGAACAAGTTGTGCAGGTCCACTTTCCAGTACCACTGGGTATAGATGTTGGCGGGCAGGTTCATGCGGGCCAGTTCGCGGGCCAGTGCGATGCCGCCGCCGTCCTCTCCGCCGTCGTCAATCATGGTTTGATAATTGTCATAGGCCCGTGCGCTGTCGGCTTTGAGCATTTCCAGAACGCGCTGTGCGTCCTCGCCCACAAGGGTTTCGCCCCTTCCCTGATTGTTGATAACGGATTGCTTGGCCAGATGTTCCTCGGCGGGGATATAGAATTCGCGGTCCAGAATCGAATAGCGGGCAGAGTATTCATTCACGTTGGCGGTCCGGTGGCGAATCCACTGGCGCGCCACAAAGACGGGCAGCTTTACATGCAGCTTGATTTCGCACATTTCAAACGGGGTCGAATGCCAATGACGCATCAGATAGCGGATCAGGCCTTCGTCGTTTTGCACCGCTTTGGTGCCCTTGCCATAAGACACACGGGCGGCCTGCGTAATGGCTGAATCATCACCCATATAGTCGATGACACGCACAAAACCATAGTCCAGAACAGGGTGCGCCGTATAAAGATGTTCCTCCATCCCCAGTGCAACAACCCGACGGGTCTGGGCGGTTTGCGCCCGTTGCTCGGTGATTTCGGCCTGTTGTTCTGGCGTAATAGGCATGGGGATGGTTCCTGTTTATCTGACTCGCTGACCACTATATCTAGAAGGCCGCATTTACGAAACACGATATGTGGCGGTTTTTGCGGATTTTTTATGTCACACCCTGCGCGATAGTTTTGCAACAGGTTGACGCCTGTAATCGTTGAAAAGATTGACAGAATCCGCAACCATACCGTTAGTGGGATCAACGAGGCAGTAATAATAAAAAAGCAGGATATTCAAATGAGACTCTCATTGGCAGTCGCGGCGTCGGTCGCAACGCTTTTAAGCGCATGTGGTTCCGGCGGTTCTGATGGTGCCGTAACAACACCTGGCTCCCCAACTGGCGGAACAGATGATGTTTCAGGCAGAAGCCCCGCCAAAGTATTATTGGTAGGTGACAATCAGGCAACCCGTCTGGAAAATGACGCCGACAACCGTCAAATCATCGTTGAAACTATCCCCTTTGATGACGAAGTTTTTGAAAGCCGTCTGGATCGCAACAGGGCTTTGGATCAAAACGGGTATCAAGCCTATTCCAGCGTCAGAGGCTTTGACAATTATACAGCGTTCCGTGGGGAATCGAGCACGGGTGACGTAGCTGTTATTGTCGTTAACTCCGGCGATTACATTGACCATGGCTACAGTGGCGCCACCTATGAACGCGGCACAACCACCTTCCTGCCGAACGAAACGCAGCGCGCCTATTACCAAGGCAAATATATCGGAACCCGTACAAGCGATGTGGGAGGCGGTATGGATATCATCAACGCCGATGCGAAAATGGAAGCCGATTTCTCGGATGACACATTCCGCGGCTGGATCACCAACCGAACACTGACCCAAAATGATACCGGCGTTGACGTCGGCAGTGACATTACGCTGAAAAACTCGATTATTGATCGGGACAACTCTACCTTCCAGGGTGAAGTCGTGCAGAACGTAGAAGGTACAGACGGCGGTGGCATCTATAGTGGTGTTTTTGGTGGCGATGAAGGCCAGGAAACAGCGGGTTACATCCTAACAACCGTCGGGGACAACCGCGAGTTGGGCGTTTTCACTGCCGAGCGATAATAGAAAAGGACCGCTGGGGGCATGCGGCACTTTTTCACCAAACTTGCAACACTCGGAGCGGTCGGCCTAGGGCTGGCCGTTTCTGTAGGCTTTGCAGCGCCTTTATCCCTGTCTCCGGAAGAGGCCAGCGCATTGGCCTGGACCTCGCTTGAAAAAAACCGTCCCCATATTACGCTGCAAATCGCGGATGCGTTGAAAGATCAGGATCCTGAAAATTTCGAAGCCGCCTTAATGCGCGGCGAGGCTTTGCGCAGTATGCGCCAGCCCAAAGCTGCGAAAAAAGCCGCCCTAGAAGCCTGGACACTGGCACAAACCCAAGACCACAGGTTCAACGCCGCCCATCTGGTGGCAAAAACCTATTTCGCCGACGGGGCCAAACTGCGGGCGCAGTTCTGGCTGCGCCGCGCTGCACAAAACGCACCCGATGAACAGGCGCGCAAACTGGCAAAACGGGATTTCAACTTCGTTCGGCGCAACTCCCCTGTCAGCACCGCCCTGTCGTTTTCGGTTTTTCCCAGCTCGAACATCAACAACGGCTCTACCAATGACGAATTGATCATCGGCGGCCTTCCTTTTCGCATTCCCTCCTCTGGACAGCCCCATTCCGGCACGGGCATCACCGTCGGCATCAAGACCAATTTTCGCAAGGTATTGAACGAAAACACATTGCTCCGGCTCGGGTTCAGCGCCACGGGCACCACCTACAAACTGTCCAAAGCTTCAAAAGCGATTGGATCTGGGAAAAAAGGCTCTGACTTTGCCTATGCCGGCCTTGAACTTCAGGCGGGTATCACCCTGTTCCCCAAAGCCTTTAAAGCACCGGGTTGGGGGCCAACGCGGTTTGACATGGCCTTGGGCCGCAACTGGTATGGCGGCAGCCCCCTGTCCAATTACGCCCGCATCAGCGTCGGTCAGGATTACAATATTTCAAAAAACACCCGCGCCCGCGCCCGTATCGGGCTTGAACGGCAGAACCGGCTGGATTCCGACAGCGCCTCGGCGAATGTAGCCAGTCTGAACCTTGATATGCGCCACGGGTTCAAAAATCGGGCACAGGTGGGCTATGGTGTCTCCGCCCGCAACACATCCTCGCAGTCCAATGTGGTGGAAAGCAAAGTTGTCGGCGCCCATGTCTCTTACACGCCGCCGCCCCTGCCGGTGGATATGGTGCCGACCTTCTCGCTTAATCTGGAACGTACAGATTATGACAGCCTGTCAATCAACGGCGTCCAGCGCAGTGACGAACGGGCGCGGGCCACGGTTTCGGTGCTGTTCCCCAAAATCAACTACTACGGATTTGCGCCGACGGTGAACGTCAGCGCCAGTAAAACCAAATCCTCGATCCCGATCTATTCCACCCGCGATCTGCGGATGAATTTGGGCTTTCAATCCACCTTTTAGACTGCGCGGGTGACTTACCTGTGATCGGCAGATGATTGCCGCAGGCCTGTCCTGACGCTAACGTGGGGGCAGGTTTGAAAGGTTAAGGCATGTCCAAAGCCAAAAATTCCCTGACGCGCTGGCTCTGCGCCATGGTTGTCACAACCGCAAACGCCCTCCCCGCGCAGGCCTGCGGCGTGGCCCTTGCGCTGGCTGTGGATGTGTCAGGCTCGGTTGATGACTATGAATACGATCTACAAATGGGCGGGCTGGCAGAGGCTTTACGGGATGGATTGGTGGCGGATGCGCTGACTGGCGAACAGGCGGCGGTATTGGTCGTCCATTGGTCGGGGCAGTCACGGCAAGCGGTGGTCGTGCCTTGGCATAGGGTTCTGACAGATCAAGACGTCGAAACACTGGCCCGTAAAGTCGAAACCGTCCCCCGCCAGTGGCGCAATTTCTCTACCGGGATAGGCGAGGCTCTGGCCTTTACAGCAAACCAGTTTCCTGCGGTTTCGGATTGCCAAAGACGGGTGATTGACGTGTCAGGGGATGGCACTTCAAATGAAGGGGCCGCCCCCGAAGACATCAAGGAAACACTCGCCGCTGCAGGCTTTGTAATCAATGGTCTGGCCATAGAAGGCGAAACCGCCCATTTGACCGAATACTACCGCCAGAAGGTCATCGCAGGCCCCAATTCTTTCGTCCTGCCCGCATTCGGTTTTCGCGACTACCCAGAAAAAATCCGCAAGAAGTTGATCCGCGAAGTGACAAAACAAGTGGCCCGAATGGATTGATGGTCCTAGGGTTTGGCGCAGATGGCGGGATTTGGATATTTGAAAAACAAAAAGAGAATGGGGCGGATTGAAATGCGGGCCTTGCGCTTCAATGTTCCGAAAGTACTCAGAACTGTTGGTTTCCCATTCCGTTACACAGCAGTTTTGGCGCTAGTTTGGGGCCTTGGCAGCCCCGCGCTGGCCTGTCGACAGGCTTTGGTTCTGGCGATTGATGTGTCTGCCAGTGTCTCGACTGCGGAATATTTGCTGCAGCGCGACGGGTTGGTGCAGGCTTTGCGCGACCCGCAGGTGGCGGATTGGATGATTGGGGCCACGGGGGCCGAGGTGGATTTGCTGGTGTTTGAATGGGGTGGTCGGGCGCATCAGCGGATTTGGGTCGATTGGACGCGTATTACTGATGCTGGCGTTCTGGGCAATGTAGCTGATCGGATTGAACGGGTAGAGCGCAGTTCTGAAGGGGAATCCACAGCGCTTGGCACCGCTTTGGTGTTTGGCGCACAGCAATTGGCCACGCGGCGGGAATGTTCGGTGAAAACCATAGATGTGTCAGGCGACGGTAAGAACAACGTCGGCCCCCGCCCCCGTGATGTCCATGCCGCGCTTGAAGCGCAGGGTGTCACGGTCAATGCGCTGGTTGTGGCCACCCGCGATGTGGCGGAACTGACGGCCTATTTCCACGCCGAGGTGATCCTTGGTCCCAACAGTTTCATTGAAACCGCCATCGGGTTTGACGACTATGCCCGCGCCATAAAACGCAAGATGCTGCGGGAATTAGTGCCAGGCCTTGCCGCGCTGCAGCGCTAGGTTTGGGGAATGTGATTTGTGCCAGTGGGAAACTGGTGTAGGTTTCGGGCATGAAACAGATTGCCCTGCCTCTGTTGATACTCTGGCTGACGGCGCGTGCCGTGACCGCCTGCGAGGTGGCTTTGGTGGTGGCGCTGGATGTCTCCCGCTCTGTGGATTCCCGGGAATATGAATTGATGCGCGACGGGATCGCCAGTGCTTTTGTTGATGACGAAGTTCTACAGCTGATCAAATGGATGCCCGGCGGCGTAATGGTGACGGTCACCCAATGGGGCGGTGCGGGACAGCAGCAGCAGGTGGTGGACTGGCTTTTGCTGCAGGACAAAGCCAGTGTTGTGCGGTTCGTGGAAAAACTGCTCAAGGTGAACCGTGGTTTTGAAAGGACAGCAACGTCTGTGTCCGAGGCACTGATCCACGCCGAGACTTTGTTCGGGAAAGAGGTCGCTTTCTGCCGACGCCGTGTGATTGATATGTCCGGCGACGGGATTTCCAATGACGGCCCGCAAGTGGTGCCTGTTTCTGTGACAATTGGCCGAAAAGGCGTAACAATCAACGGGCTGGTCGTCAGCGGCGCGATCCCCGATCCGGTTAATTTTTACATAAAACGGGTGATCCGCGGTCCGTTTTCCTTTGTCGAGGTGGCAAACAGCTATGCCGACTATCCCCGCGCCATGAAACGCAAATTGCTGCGGGAACTGGTGCCACGGTTTGCGGCCCTGGCACCATAAGTTGCGTCAGTTGGTTTGGGCGGCGCCCAAGGCATTCGGGAAAAACAACTGCTGCCCGTCCCGCGTATAAGCCGCGATCAGATCCTGCCCGTGTTCGGACAGCATCCAGTTGATAAACATCTGCGCGCCCGCTGTGTTCACATGAGGGTGTTTTGCAGGGTTCACCGCTATGATCCCGTATTGATTGAATAAATTCGGATCGCCAGCGAACAGGATTTTATGCTGCTCCTTCCCTGCAAAAGCGATCCATGTGGCGCGATCGGTCAGGGTGTAGCCTTGGGATTCAACAGCAATCCGCAGTGTTGCGCCCATGCCCGCACCTGTTTCACGATACCACCCTGCCCCGGATGGATCGAGCGTAATGCCAGCGTCCTGCCACAAAGCCCGCTCCTTTTTATGGGTGCCGCTGTCATCCCCCCGAGAGAAAAACGGCGCTTTGCCATTGGACAGAATTTCCAGAACCTCGGGCAGTGTGGTCACCTTGCCGACCCCGTCAGGATCATCCTTGGGGCCGATCAGGACAAAGTCGTTATACATCAGATCAAAGCGTTTGACGCCCATGCCATCGGCGACGAATTTTTCTTCGGCTGATTTCGCGTGGACCAGCAACACATCCGCATCGCCGTTACGCGCGTTTTTGATCGCCTGACCTGTACCCACGGCAACCACATCCACCCGTAACCCTGTCTCCGCCAGAAACAGCGGCAGCAAATAGGCATAAAGCCCGGAATTTTCGGTGGAAGTGGTGGATTGCACCAGCACCCGATCCGCATCCGCCAATGCAGGGTTGCCTAGTGCGGCAAAGGCCGCGAAAATGCCTAGAAATCTGAATAAACGCATGGGGGTCCTCCGGCTGCAAATTCAATATGCTAAGTTTAGCACATTGAGTCCATGCCTAGCCCGCTGCAGATACCGGAACAAGAGCGAACCCTGATGACCCGTAAGAAAAACAACCGCAAAGCCGAGCGCACAGCCCTGACACCGCAGTTGCGTACCAAAGTACTGGTGCATAATGACATGATCGGCGGCGGCAAAATCGAACTTTTGCGGCTTATTGCCGACACTGGCTCGATCAGTGCGGCAGCGAAATCCATGGGGCTCGGCTATCGGCGGGCGTGGTTTCTGATCGAAACCATCCAGCGGATTTTCGACCAGCCCGTGTTGATCAGCGAACGGGGTGGCACAAGCGGCGGCACACGGTTGACCCCTTTCGGGGCGGAACTTGTACAGCGCCATGCGGCATTTGACAGGCAGATCACCCATGCAGCGGCAGATTTTCTGGATTGGCTCGGGGAGCATCAGGCCGCAGCCCCCCAAAGCGATGCTTGCGTTGAAACCCCTTGAAACCCTGCCCCTGCAGCCCTATATCAGAGATGTCTCGCTTGCGGGACTATGGTGATAAACGCGCATGTAATAAACGGATCGGACCCGGGGGCGGTACCCGGCGACTCCACCAAAACACCTGTCTTTGCAGGGGGTATGGGGTCGAAACAGGATCGACGGACGTCTAAAGATGTTAGCTTTTGCTCGGTGAGTTACCACCGTTATCGGTACATTTAAGCTAGTTGCAAATGACAACAGAGCTCCAGTTGCCCTGGCTGCGTAAGCAGTCCGGAATACTGAAAACTTAGTCCTAGGCTTTGCA
>JAXMOF010000089.1:0-11480 GCA_034670045.1 Amylibacter sp.
CGCCCGCAGGCACAAAGGCCAGTGACCAACCCGGAACGTCAACTGTTTCGCCATTCCATTCGATCACGGCACCTGACTCTGGCAGAAGAACGGCATATTCATCCGCCTGTTCGGATCGTGCGAAACACGCACCCGCATTGGCCTGTGACCATGCCAAAACAAAGTTATGCCCCCGCAACATCCATGTCTGTCCGTTGGCATCATCAATCTGCGGCGGCTCTTTGTAAAAATGCGCTTCCTGTGCTTGGGCAACCAAACCCGTCTGCGGGCCGGCTGCTGCACCTTTGGGCGCAAGCGCTGCGCGGGGATCGGTTTTATCGTACATCGTTCAATCTTTCTTAACTTGAGAAACGGCATCGGAAATTTCCGCATGGGTCTGCATCGCTGCGCGCCTTAGAAACCCCTGATCGGAAGACAGGATAAAGGCGGTCGATCCTGCCTTTGCCTGCGTTGCGGCATCCTCTGGTGTTCCTGGCAAAATCGCGACCGTGCGCCCGACTTTTTGCGCGGCGGCGTGTACGGTTTTCGTCGCATTGCGCACCGCTTCTGCTGCATCGTCTGATCCGGCAAATGCCGCCGCCAAATCGCCCCGCCCGATGAAAACACCGTCCAGACCTTCAACCGCGACGATCTCGTCTATGTTGTCGATGGCTTCGGGGTCTTCGATCATGGCGATGATCGTGACACGCTGGTCTTCTGCGGCCATATGTTCAGCCTGCCCCGCGCGACCAAACTGGCCTGCTCGCGTTGTCGGAGAAAAGCCGCGCTTGCCGCCGCCATACCGCCCTGCGGCAACAATTGCCTTGGCAGTTTCAGCATCGGTAACATGGGGAACCAAAACGCCGTCTGCGCCGCAATCCAGCACCGACAGAATGTTTGCAGGGTCCGCGTTTTGCACCCGAACAATGGCCGCAATCCCAGCAGCACGACACGCCAGAATGATGCGATCGGTTGTTTCGCGGTTGAACGGAGAGTGCTCCTCATCCACGACGACAAAGTCATATCCGACATTTCCCAGAATTTCAGCAGGCATAGTCGCAGGCACTTTGAGAAATGTGCCATAAAGGGACTCACGCGCTAAAAACCTTGTATGAAAGTTATGATGTTCGATTTTTCTTCCCTCCCCTTGCGTTCCGCCTAACAGAACGATATCCTACTCACCGATACACTGAGCGAGACGACGCTCAAAGTCAACCCACACGATTCAAAGAAACAGGTTCCCAAAATGCCAAAAATATCATCCGAAAAAACTGAAGGAATTCAAAGCGTTGTCCTAGCCCTGTCGATTCTGGAGGCCTTGGGCAAGGCGCGCAGCCATCTCGGAGTGACCGCTTTGGCCGACTCGCTGGGGACAACAAAAAGTAGAATTCACCGCCATCTTCAGACTCTGGTCCAGCAGGGTTACATCGTGCAGTCGCCCATGAACGAACGATACCGGCTAGGGTCGCGACTTATCGAGCTGGGCAATGCAGCCGCTTACGCGTCGGATATCGCCAGCGTTGCCGCCCTGCCGATGCGCACCCTGCGGGACGCGTCGGAACAGGCCGTCATTCTGGGGCAGGTCGAGGACGATGGAATCCGCATTCTGACCACGCTTGGCGGCAAGATGGCGGTAGAGGTGGGCGTCCGGCCCGGTTCGGTACTGGGCTTCACAACGTCGGCGCAGGGCAAAATGGCACTGTCCTTCATGCCAGAGCAAAACAGGGCACGCATTCTGGCAAAACCGCTTGTTGGTGAAACATCCTATTCCATCACAGATCTGGACGTCCTAAACCGACATCTGGAAGACATCCGCAATCGGGGGTGGGCTGATGCCCCGAACGAAGCGGCGGTCGGGCTGAACGCGCTGTCGTTTCCCCTGCTTGGTCCATCGGGTGAACTGGTCGGAAGTCTGGCCATCGTAAGCCTGACACAATTCATCGGCTCGCCGCCCTCCCCCGATCAGATCAAGGCAGTGGGCACCGCAGCACAGGAAATTTCGAACGCCTTGGGCTACATCGGCGACTTGCCCGGGAAATGGCGCTGACCAAGGGCAATAACCTGCCTTTTGGCCAGCACACATAAAGGCCGGACCGCCAAGGGTTCAGCCATCCAGCCCGATGACCGTTGCGGCGTTTGAAGCCACCATGGTGTGAATTTGCGCGTCGGAGTACCCAAGGGACAGACAGGTTGCAACGCCGCGCCTTAGACCGTCGAGCGGCAACAATGTCCCGACTTGCCCCAGATCAGAACAAAGGATCGTCCGTTCAAAACCAACGCAATCAATAAATTCGCGCAAGTCATCATTCGAACGATTGCGAAATTTGGACCCTTCGATGAAAAACCCAAGGGAATGTTCCACAAAAGCCCCCAAAGCGGCAATCTCTTTGGTATCCTCAAACGAGGCGCCTACGATGTCTTCCGGGTGGGTGAAAATCAACCGCTCGACCCCCCGCCGTTTGGCTTCGGCAAAGACAATTTTTGTCTCGGAAACGTGGATATGACCACTGGCCAGTGCCATTCCCGTTTCGGCAATCACGTCAAGCACATCCAGAACTTCGGGTCGCAATTTGCCCCCTTCAAACAGCGGCACCGGTGTGGCGGGTCGAATTTTCTGGGTTGAAGCCGGGTGAATCCAGCCAGAGGTCTTTTCCCATTCCAGATGGTTTTCCGCAGCCAGCGTTGGCATCCAGACGATTTTACCGTCCATGGCGGCAGTGTGTTCAACGGCGTAGGGATTGAACCCGCCGATAACATTGTTCAGCGCTATCCCCGAATAAATCCGTGTCTTTAGATCGGGATGCTGGTCGCGGATCAGTTGGGCACACATCACTCCGGAATAGTCGTGATCCTTGGTTACAACGGCTGCAAAACCCGCGTCGGAATAGGATTTCACCAAATCCAGATGATCCACAGCACGTGGCGCGATTGACGGGCCACTATGGACATGGGGATCGACTGCCCCCTTCAAAATCTCATCTATCTGCGCAGCCCTGTCACGCTCGATCACTTCTAAATCTGTCATCACTTATCCTCCCGAGTATCTCTGTTGGCTTGGCTATCGTTCCGCTGTGCAAACCATTGTTCTTTTCAGCGGAACATATGCAACTCCTAAATTCGACGGAACTTTAAGTCAAGTGATGCCCGCAGAAGTTTGTGTGGCAGCGGTGCAATGCGCCAGACGATGAAACTGATTTATCGACGAGAGGCTAAAACACGGACTGTGCGGATTTGCGGTTTCCCTTTGGAAACCACTACGCCTGTCCCTAACTGGGTGAGCGTAGAACGACAAAGAACCGAGCCCTGTGAGCATTGAAAAATATAAAAAACGGCAGGCTTTGGGGCAGAACCAAATGGTCTCGCAGGTCATCCGACGCGGCTACCGACAGTCGGGGCTTGGAACAAGACAGGGCCAAGATGCGAACACCTTGGCCCCGGCTCTGTCAGGATGTAGTTGCAGACTGCCCGATGCACCCCGTTGGGCGTGCATCAGACAGGATGCTGATTGCCGTTTAAAACGGGCTGTCTGGAAAGTAGAACTTCGCCGCGTTTTCAGGGGTGATCACCTGGCTGCCAATGATGAAACGGCCAGAAACAGGGGTGGCCGAGACAAGACCAAGCGCTGTCATTTCGATCGCCGTGGCAATCTGCGCAGGGGGATAGGTCACGTTGACCGGAAGTTGCGGATCACCATCCATAATACGTTTGATGATTTCCTTCATGCCAGCCCCGCCGACGACCCACATTTCCTCGGACCGACCCGCTTGTGAAATTGCTTCAAGCACGCCAACGGCCATATCGTCGTCTGCGGCCCAAACGGCGTCAATGTCGTCGAATTTGGACAGGAAATCCTGCATCACGTCGAATGCATCATCACGGTTCCAGTTCCCGTGCTGCATATCAAGAACGTTAATGCCCGATCCTTCAATTGCGGCTGAAAAGGCATCGACACGCTCGTTGTCCAGTGTGGTCGGGATGCCCCGAAGCACGACGATATTATCGCCATCCTTCAGCGTTTTGGCGAAATATTCCCCAGCCGTTCTGCCAAACCCCGTGTTATCACCAGCCACATAAAGGTCTTCAATGCCCGGCACCGATAGACCCCGATCCACAACAGTGACCCAGATGCCCTTTTCCTTGACGGCCTGAACCGGCGATGTCAGCGGTTCGGATTCAAAGGGCAAGACCACCAAAGCGTCGATATTGCGCGTTGCAACCATATCTTCGATATCGTTGACCATTTTACCCGCATCGCCCGACGTGGCCAGCACGAATTCCAGCTGCGGATAAGTTGCTTCCAAGCGTTCAATACTGGCGCGTGCGTGATAGTTCAGCCCGCCCATAAAGCCATGGGTTGCTGCGGGTATTGCGACACCGATGGTAAAGTTTTTGTCTTGTGCACCGACCGGGCTTGCAATCATTGCCAAACCTAATGCGGCCCCTTTAAAAATACTTCTGCGTTTCATGCGTAGTTCCTCCCTTGATTACCGCCTCATTTGGCGGACTTGCCTTCCCGCTGCAAAACCACAGCCAGAATAACGATAACGCCTTGGATCGCGCCGTTCAGATACGGCGAGACAATCGAGGCGAGATTAAGAATATTGTCGATAAGGCTTAGGATCAGCACGCCAATGACCGTGCCCCAGACCCGACCAAAGCCCCCTTTCAGAACCGTTCCGCCGATAATGACGGCCGCGATTGCTTCCAGCTCCCACAAGACGCCCGTTGATCCGGACGCAGAGCCAAGCCGTGGCACATACATGATGGTCGCCAGCCCCACCAGAACCCCCAAAAGCACGTAGGTGCCCATGCGCAAGCGATCCACTTTGATCGCTGAATATTTGGCAACCTGTTCGTTGGCCCCAAGGGCCGCACAATGGCGCCCGAAAGGTGTGTGGCGCATTGCCAGCTCTCCGAGTATGGCGACAACTGCAAATACAATGATGGGCCAGCTTACCCCCCAGATTCCGTCATAATAAACCGGGCGATAAAAGCTGCGGGCCTCGAAATTAAGCGACAGTGTGCCCCCGTCAGACAGCCATGTAATCAGGCTGCGATAGATCCCCATGGACCCAAGCGTGACGATGAAAGCCTCTATTCGGATCTTGGCTATCAGGAATCCGTTCATGAAGCCGGCCAGAAAGCCCGCAAGCAAAGCCACACCCATTCCGGCGACAACCAAAGGAACCCCGACGCCAAGGATCGGAATAAGCGCATTCATCGCAAGGATCATCACACCCGCAACAAAGGCCGCCATGGACCCAACGGACAGATCAATCCCCCCCGCTGTGATGACAAAGGTCATGCCGACCGCGATGATGCCGATAAAGGCCGAACGGGCCAGAACATTGGTCACGTTGCCATAACCCAGAAAGTTCGAATTCAGGGATGCCCCAAGTATAATCAGGGCCACCAGCGCAAGAAGCGGGCCCAGAACATGCAGATTGAATTTACGCGGCGGTGACTTGGCTGAATGGCTCATGCTGTTTCCTTTGTGTCTTCGCCCACGCCCATGGCAAGGCGAAGTATCCTGTCTTCGGTGATGTCCGCACCGCTAAGTTCGCCAGCGATGTGGCCGCGTCCCATGACAATGACCCGCCCCGACAGCCCGATGATTTCGGGCAGTTCGGAAGAGATAACAATCACGCTTTTTCCCTGTGCGGCCAAAGCTGAAATGAATTCGTAAATCTGCTGTTTGGTGCCGATGTCGATGCCACGCGTGGGTTCGTCGATGATCACGATTTCAGGTTCGGCAAGCATGACTTTTGCCAAGAGCAGCTTTTGCTGGTTTCCCCCCGACAGGCTGCCCGCATTCATTTCGCGGTCTTTGACCCGAATATCGAAATCATCAATGGCTTGGGTCAGGGCGCGATCTTCGGCCTGTTTGTCGATGCGCAGACTGCCAAATCTGTCCAGCGCCAGCAGGGTCAGGTTTTCCGTCAGGTTCTTGCCCAGCAACAACCCTTTGTCTTTTCGGTCTTCGGTCAGATAGACCAGCCCTGCCTTACATGCAGCCAGAACCGATCCCTGTTGTAGCGGTTTTCCCATGACCTTGACGCTGCCCGTCGCAGGGCGCAGGCCGACGATGCCCTCCATCAGTTCGGTCCGGCCAGCGCCGACAAGGCCCGCAAACCCAAGCACCTCGCCGCGATGCAACTGGAACGCGGCATTCTCCATCCGCCCGGGTACCGTGAAATTCTCGACCTCAAGCACCACTTCTTCTTGCGGTTGGGCCTTGGCAGGAAACAGATCGCTCAACTCCCGCCCGACCATCGCTACGGCCATGTCATTTTCGCTGAAACCTTCGGCGGGGCGGGTAACAATATGGCCGCCATCCCGTAAAACCGTCACCAAATCTGCAATCCGCCGGATTTCATCCAGCTTGTGCGAGGTATAAAGCACCGCCGTTCCCGCATTTCGCAACTGCTCGATCTGGTCCAAAAGCATATCTGTTTCGCGGTTGGTCAACACGGCGGTCGGCTCGTCCATGATCAACACACGGGCATTGCGGCCAAGTGCGCGGGCAATTTCCACCATCTGGCGATCCGAAACTGAAAGATCCCCCACACGGGTGCGCGGATCAACATGACAGTCCAGTCGCGCCAGCAAATCACGGGCTTCGTCGCGCATTGCGCTGTGTTTCAGAAACAGGCCACTGCGCTTTTCGCGGCCCAGAAATATATTTTCTTCGACCGTCAATTGCAGGGCAAGGTTGAACTCTTGATGGATCATCAAAATCCCTGCCGCCTCGGCCTCTTTCTGACTTTTGAACTGAACCGGAACTCCGTCCAGCATCAGTTGCCCTTCGCTCGGAGACAGATACCCACCAAGGATTTTCATCATTGTGGATTTGCCGGCCCCGTTTTCCCCGATCAATGCGTGAATCTGTCCTGCGGTTAGATCAAAATCGACCCCGTGCAGCACTTCGATGGGCCCGAAACGCTTGATAATGCCGCCGGCTTGCAACACAGGCGTCATAACGTCACCCAATCCGAATTCGCATTGGAGGACTGAACACAGGCCTGAACAAATCGCATTCCGCTCATGCCATCGGCCAGCGTTGGAAACTGTACGCCTTCCGGCAGCGCGGCCCCTGTGCGATGCGCCCGTATTGCGATTTCCGCTTCACAATACAGATTGGCAAAGGCTTCAAAATACCCCTCGGGATGGCCGGGTGGCACGCGGGTCAGCCGCCGTGCATTTTCCCCGGTCGCGGGGGATGCGGTGGTGATTATTCTGGCAGGTTCGCCAAGGGGGCTCAGGATCAAGCGGTTTGGGTTTTCCTGCGCCCATTCCAGTCCCGCTTTGGTCCCAAAGATGCGTATCCGCAGATTGTTTTCCTGACCTGCCGCCACCTGACTGCACCATAACGTCCCGCGCGCACCGCCAGCAAACCGCAGCATCACATGGGCGTTGTCATCCAATTGCCGGTCCGGCACAAAACTTTGAAGATCCGCCGCCAGCGCTTCGGGCTGCAATCCGGTGATATGACACAGCAGATGCCAGGCATGTGTGCCGATATCGCTGATCGCACCGCCAATGCCGCTGCGCGCAGGGTCAGTGCGCCATGACGCCTGTTTGTTGTCCGGATCGGGTTTTTGGGACAGCCAGTCCTGCGCATATTCCACTTGCACCAGTCGAATGTCGCCCAAATCGCCCCGCGCAACCCGTTCTGCGGCTTCGCGCACCAGCGGATACCCCGCATAAGTATGGGTCAGGATAAACAGCGCGTCAGATTCCTTGACCGCCGCTTGCATTTCTGTGGCATCCGCCATCGTGCCCGTCAAAGGCTTGTCGCAAATCACATGGATACCGCGTTTCAGAAACGCCTGCGCTGCGGGCAGATGCAAATGGTTCGGCGTGACGATTGCCACAGCTTCAATGCCATCGCTCCGCTGTGACTCACGCTCTGCCATTTGGGTGAAATCGTCATAAATGCGGTCTGGCTGAAGCCCTATTTCCCGCCCCGAAGCCTGTGCTTTTTGCGGCGTTGACGACAAAGCGCCCGCAACCAGTTCATAGCCGCCATCCAATCGTGCAGCCGTCCGATGAACCGCCCCGATCATGGCCCCCTGTCCGCCGCCAACCATACCCAAGCGAATTGGCCCTTCGCGGCCCGCGAACCGGCTCATGACAACAGCCCGAGCATCTTGCGGTTGGCAACAGCATCCGCACCACCTGCAGCGAAATCGTCAAAGGCATGTGGTGTGACGCGAATAATCTGGTCTTTGATGAATTGCGCGCCTTCTCGCGCGCCGTCCTCGGGATGTTTTATCGCACATTCCCATTCAACCACAGCCCAGCCGTCAAACCCCATAACGGCGAGCTTGGAAAAGATCGCACCAAAGTCTACCTGCCCGTCACCGAGACTACGGAAACGCCCCGCGCGGTCCGCCCAAGGCTGATAGCCACCATAAACGCCCTGCCGCCCTGTCGGGTTGAATTCAGCATCTTTGGCATGAAACATCCCGATCCGCTCTGCGTAAATATCCAGATTATCAAGGTAATCAAGGCATTGCAGAACATAGTGGCTTGGATCGTAAAGCATCTTGGCGCGCGGGTGCTGGTTGACGCGATCAAGGAACATTTCAAATGTCACGCCATCATGCAGGTCTTCACCCGGGTGAATTTCGTAACACAGGTTAACGCCCTGTGATTCCGCCATATCCAACAGGGGACGCCAGCGTTTGGCCAATTCATCGAATGCCATTTCCACCAAACCCGCAGGGCGCTGTGGCCACGGATAGATATAAGGCCAGGCCAAAGAACCGGAAAATGTACCCACATTCGACAAGCCCAAATTGCGCGAAGCCAGAATGGTCTTTTCCACCTGTTTGACTGCCCAAGCCTGCCGTTCTTGTGGATTGCCCCGCACCGAAGGTTCGGCAAAACCGTCAAACGCCAGATCATAGGCAGGATGCACCGCAACCAGTTGCCCCTGCATGTGACAGGAAAGTTCGGTTACCGTGATGCCCGACTCTGCCGCCTGCCCGATCCATTCGTCGCAGTAATCCTTGCTTGTAGCGGCAGTTTCAAGATCAATCAGCCGCGTGTCCCAGCTTGGGACTTGCACGCCAAGATAGCCGCAATCCGCGGCCCATTTGCAAATCCCCTGCCAACTGTCAAACGGCGCTGTATCACCGGCAAATTGTGCCAAAAACAGGGCTGGCCCCTTGATGGTCTTCATACTGTCTCCCCTCCTCACCTCTTGCGAGGCACAATCGAAAGTATCGATTTCCGCTAAGCTGGCATTCTTTGTAAACGTTTACAAGAATTTTTTGCAATCGTTTACAAAGAATATCAGCCGCACTATACTGACCCCGAAAAAGAGGGCGTTGTATGGACAAAAAAATTGCGACGATCCAAGATGTTGCGCGGGCGGCGGGGGTTTCTATCGCAACCGTCAGCAGAACCCTGTCAAAGCCTTCGGTGGTATCAAAAGCAACGCAGACATCGGTTTTGCAGGCCGTTGCTGACACCGGATACCGGATAAACACCACCGCATCGAATCTGCGGCGGCAGCGAACGGGCAGCATCATTGCGCTGGTCCCGAACCTGGCAAATCCGTTCTTTTCCCAAATTCTTGCCGGACTTTCTTCGGTGCTTACCCAAGTCGGCTTTGGCCTTTTGATCGCCGACACCCAAAGCGGTACAGACCCGGACGAAAGACTGGCCCATTACCTTGCCTCGGGGATGGCGGACGGGTTGATCCTGTTTGATGGAACCCTTTCACGAAAAGTGCTGGACCAGCCAAGGCGGCTTCCGGTGATCATGGCCTGTGAATGGATGCCGGGATCTTTGCCCTCGATCACCGCCGACAACCGCGCAGGTGCTGAACTGGCCGTGAACCATCTTGTGGAATACGGCCATCACGACATCGGCTATATCGCGGGTCCGGTTGGAAACGTGCTTAACATTGCCCGTCAGGACGCCTTTGTAGAAAGCCTGACAAAACATTCACTCAGCGTGCAGCCCGACTGGATTTATGAAGGCGATTTCAGCATGGATGCCGGCGCTGCCGCCGCGCGGCGCTGGATGGCTATGACGAACAGACCGACCGCACTGTTCTGTGCCTCGGATGAAATGGCCGTCGGGTTTATTGGTGAGGTGCAGAATCTGGGTGCAAAAGTACCGGATGATGTTTCTGTAGTCGGCTTCGACAATATCGAAGTTGGCCAACATATAACGCCAGCCCTTACCACAATCCGCCAGCCCCGCAAAAGGATCGGCGAACGTGCGGCCCATCTACTGCTTGATATGATTTCGGCTTCAAGCACCAGCGGTCCCTCTGAAGTGGTTGATATCGAATTCATCTCTCGCGCCAGCGTCGCCCGCCCTGCGACATAGCCAGACGCGATCACAGGTAATACGCCCTATGGCGACCTTGAAGGTCAGCCCTGTTCCTGACCAAAAATCTCACGGGCTTCGCTTCGAAGAATATCCGCCAGCACCTCGCTGCCCGCGCGTGGCTGGGGCAGTTGGGGCTGGATAAGCGCGACATTGCGGAAAGCTGCGGGATCATCCAGAGCAAACAGCCTGACATCGGACCCGCGGCGGGCCTCGGTCGCGGCATAGATACTTGGCAGGATCGCAATGCCAGCGCCAGTTGCAGCCATCAGTCGGATCGCATCAAGACTGGTGCCTTCGTATTCATCCGAAACCCGTCCGCCCCCACTTGCGGCCAATCCGGCCACAATCTGCGACAGACGATGCCCTGCCCCCAACGTCAAAAGCGTCTGTCCTTTCAGTTCGGGAAGCGAAATCTGTTTTCTAGTCTGCGGAAACGGGTGATCAAGTGCGACAGCCGCCCATAGTTTTTCTGTAAACAAATGCTCGTCGCGTGCCCCTGGATGATCCTCCGGGGTTGAAATGATCATATCCAGCCGCCCGCTGCGCAACCCTTCGTCAAGATCACGCGTGTTTTCTTCGCGCACAATTAGGCGAAAGCTGGGATGCTCTTTGTGCAACCGTTGCACCACACCGGGTAAAAGATAGGGCCCGATTGAAGGCATCACACCCAACCGGAGCCGCCCCTGAAAAACGCCCCCTCCTCGGGCCGCTTCGCGCAGGTCCTGCAGTTCATGTAAAATCCGGCGCGAACGCCGCACGATCTCTTCGCCTACAGGCGTGATTTTTGCGCCTGTGCGGCCACGCTGAAACAAGGTCGTGCCCAGATCATGCTCTACCTCTGCAAGTTGGGCGGAAAGACTGGGTTGGCTTACATTCAGCTTTGCCGCAGCAAGCCCGACCTGTCCCGTTTCGGCAATCGCTACAATATATTCAAGTTGGCGTAGTGTTGGGCGCATTATAGGATCATCCTATGCAAATCAAAGTTTATATATATTTGATAGTATGTCTGATTCAATCCATATCGCGGGAAAACATCGAACCAACGGAGACCTTATGGAAAAGACGATTTCTCGTATTCAGGACTTTTTGAAACTCGAAGCAAGCGCGGGCCTGATCTTGATGGGGGTCGCTTTGCTTGCGATGCTGGCGGC
>JAXMOF010000090.1:0-10946 GCA_034670045.1 Amylibacter sp.
CTATTGCGGTTTGGCGACGGCGGGGACCTATATTCAAGTCGTTGTGTTGATGGGTAAACTGGCTTAAGTTTTTAGACGTAACACTGACATCACTTCTTTTTCATTCGTGAAGGTCTGACCATGATTGCAAGATTTATTAAAACCACAGGTTTCGCGGCTCTCGCTGCAACAGCTTTGATCGGGGCGGCAATTCCGGCCGCTGCGCAGGGCAATCCTTTTGCCAAGGGCTGGACCTTGCAAAACGAACAATCCGCGCTGGATTTCCAATCGGTAAAGAACCAGACCAAAGTGGAAAGCAGCAGCTTTGCAACTTTTAGCGGTGGGATTGATGAAAACGGCGCGGCCCATGTGACGGTGATGCTGGAAAGCGTTGATACAAAAATCGACCTGCGCAATGTGCGGATGCGTTTCCTGTTCTTTGAAAGCTTTCAATTCCCCGAGGCGACAATCACCGCCCAACTGGACCCTGCCTTGCTGGCCGATCTGCCTACCGTGCGGCGCAAGACTATTGAAATGCCCTATGCAATGAACCTGCATGGGGTTCTGAAAACCGCCAAGGCGGATGTTGTGGTGACATTACTCAGTGACGATCTGGTGTCGGTTGCAACGAAAACCCCGATCTCTGTCGCGGCTGCGGATTTCAACCTGATGGGGGGCATTGAAAAACTGGAAGACGCCGCCAAGGTTGACATTATTCCGTCAGCCAGCGTGACCTTTGACTTTATGTTCGCGCGCAACGCTGATCCTGTGACCGAACCAGACGCCGCACCTGCAACAGAAACCGAGGAAGAAAAGCCCGCCCAAGTGGCGCTGGAACCCACAGGCAATTTCTCGACCGAGGCTTGTGAGGGCCGCTTTGAAATCCTGTCCCGCTCCAACAACACCTATTTCACCTCGGGCAATTCGATCCTTGATGGTAAAAGTGAGCCGTTTTTGATCAGCATCGCGGATATCATCAAACGCTGCCCCGACATGACCATCGAGGTTGGTGGCCACACGGATAGCATCGGGTCGGACGCAGCCAACATGCGCTTGTCCGAACGCCGCGCCGCATCTGTGGTGCGAAATCTGGTGGAAAAAGGGGTTCCTGCCGCCAATCTGACCAGTGCAGGCTATGGGGAAACCCAACCGAAGGCCGAAAACACCACCAAAAAGGGCCGCTGGAAAAACCGTCGGATCGAATTTCGTGTGATCAAGGGTGCATCTGAATGAAGCCTAGCCGTTTTGCCACTACGCTTGGTCTGTGTCTGATCTGTAGCGCGGCTTTTGCTGCGCGTCCGTCAGTGACCATAATTGCCGAACCAGACGCGGCCCCCGCGCCACAGGCATTTATCCGCCTTGCTGCGCTGGAATTCGTCGGCACGGACACAGAAAAAGCGCCCGATCCCGAAGAAGAGCCGGCCAAAGACGACGTTGTCGAACCTGCCACACCTGTGACCTTTACAGGCCCGCTGACCACAGGCGGCAAATCGGTTGAGGGGTTGACCCTTGAGCAATTGATCGAAGGTTCGCCCCTGTTCCCACCAATCGAAGGGTTGCCTGCGGCCCTGTGGGAAGGCAAAGCCTGCACCACCTGCCATCAATGGAGCCGCGCCGACCTGTGCGAACAGGGCACCCGTTATCTGCCTGATTCAGCGGCAGAGTTTCTGGACAAGCAGCACCCCTACGGCGGTGGCTTTAAAAGAAACGTAAAGGCTTGGGCCGAAAACGACTGCAAGTAAGGGTCTTGCGGGGGCTGGGTTACCGTTTCGCGTGAATGGCTGCGATGGCTTGGGCTACGGCCTCGTCAATGGACAGATCGGACGTATCCAGCAAAATCGCGTCCTCGGCGGCGGCAAGCGGGGCCACATCCCGCTCTGAATCCCGTTTGTCCCGTGCGATCACATCAGCCAGAACCGTATCATAGCTGGTGTCTTCGCCGCGTTCTTCCAGCTCTTTGAATCTGCGTTCCGCACGGCGTTCGGCGCTGGCGGTGACAAACAGTTTCACATCCGCATCAGGGCAAATCACCGTGCCAATGTCGCGCCCGTCCAGAACAGCGCCACCGGCGCGCTTTGCGAAATCCCGTTGGAAGGCCACCAGATTTTCCCGCACTTCGGGGATTGCTGCAACCTTGCTGGCTGCCTGCGCCACAGCGGCGGTGCGCAGATCGTCGCGATCCAGATCTTCCGCGCTGACCTCGGTGGAGAGGGCAATCACCCGTTCAGGGTCCAGTGAGGGGCCGATTTTGGCAAGGGCTGCGCGGCCGACAACGCGGTACAAAAGCCCTGTATCCAGATGGGCAAAGCCGAAATGGGCGGCGACTGCCTTTGAAACAGTGCCTTTGCCTGCGGCTGCAGGTCCGTCGATTGCTACAACAAAGCTCATGACGTGTCCTTTTCTTAAATGAATAAGTCACCACGCCCCTGTTTAGCAAGGGGCAGGGCGTTGCCTATCGGTTGTCGCGGGTAATCTGTGCGCCCAAATCGCCCATCAGCGATTCAAACACCGGAAAACTGGTGGCAATTGCGCCGCCGTCATCGACCGACACAGGTTTGGTGCTGGCCATGCCCATGCACAGGAACGACATGGCGATGCGGTGATCCAGAAACGTCTTGGCGGTGCCGCCACCCGGAACCGCGCCATCCATGCCGTGGACGATCAGGAAATCGGGACCTTCCTCGATGGTGACGCCCATTGCTTCCAGCCCGCGGGCCATGGCGTCGATACGGTCACATTCCTTGACCCGCAGTTCGGCAATCCCGCGCATCACGGTCTTGCCGCTGGCGAATGCCGCTACCACAGACAGGATCGGATATTCGTCGATCATGCTGGGCGCACGGGCGGGGGGGACTTCGATCCCTGTCAGGCTGCTGGTTTTGACCCGCAGATCGGCCACAGGCTCGCCGCCTTCTTCGCGGCGGTTTTCAAAGGCGATATCAGCGCCCATTTCAACCAAAGTATCCAGCAATCCCGCGCGGGTCGGGTTCAGCCCGATGTTGGGCAGAACCACTTCGGAGCCTTCGACGATCAGTGCTGCACAGACGGGAAAGGCCGCCGAACTCGGGTCGCGGGGCACGGCAATATTCTGGGCGCGTAACTCGGGCTGCCCTTGCAGGGTGATTTCATACCCTTCGGCGGTTCTTACGGTTTCGATCTGGGCGCCAAAGCCGCGCAACATGCGTTCGGAATGGTCCCGTGTCGCCTCTTTTTCGATCAGTACGGTTTCACCGGGCGCATTCAACCCTGCCAACAACACCGCAGACTTGATCTGGGCAGAAGCATGGGGGCTGGTATAGCGCACGGGCACCGGGTTCTGTGCCCCGACCAGCGTCAAAGGCAGCAAACCTTTTTGCCGTCCGACAGCCTGCGCTCCGAACAGGGCCAAAGGATCGGTGATCCGCCCCATCGGGCGTGATCGCAAACTGGCATCCCCGGTAAAGGTGGCCGTGATCGGAGAGGTCGCCATTGCGCCCATGATCAGCCGCACGCCTGTGCCCGCATTGCCACAATCAATCACGTCTTCCGGCTCGGCGAAACCGCCAACCCCGACACCGTGAACCGACCAGGCCTGTTCGCCTGTGCGGATGACTTCTGCCCCGAAAGCAGCCATGGCCTTGCCTGTGTCCAGCACATCCTGACCTTCCAGAAGGCCGGTGATTTTGGTTTCCCCCACAGACAGCGCGCCGAGGATCAAAGACCGGTGGGACACGGATTTGTCCCCCGGGATCACAGCCGTGCCGCGCAACGGGCCGGATTTGCGGGACGTCATTGGAATTGGGTCGCCGTGGCCGGACATGATACAAACCTCTTCACTGTTCTTGTTCAGGCTATACGCAACCCTGTAACAGATTGCTATGGCCTGCGTCTTTGTCGTTCAAATACCTGAAAAGCCGCTCTTACAGCTTGCGAAATGTCATGTAATGGGGCGTGCGACCTTCGCGAAGGGCCTTTTGCTCGTAGCGCGTCGAAAGCCAGTCGTCCCAAGGCGCGCGCCAGTCGGTCGGGCCTTCCGCCAGCCATTCGAAATCATCCCGTGCCAGAACTTGTTCCAGCGTTTGACGCACGTAATCGGGAATATCGGTGGCGACCCGAAAGATCGCACCGGACTTCAGGCATTTTGCCAGCGGGTCCAGATGCTCCGGCGTCACAAACCGCCGGCGGTGGTGACGGGTTTTCGGCCAAGGATCAGGATAGAGCAAAAACGCCCGATCAATCGAGCCTTCGGGCAGCACATCCATCATATCCCGCGCATCCCCGGGGTGAACCGCCAGATTGGTCACACCCGCCTTGCGGATTTTACCCAGCAGCGTGGCCACACCGTTGATATAGGGTTCGCAGCCGATGATCCCCACGTCAGGGTTGTTCGCAGCCTGATGCACCACGTGTTCGCCGCCGCCAAAGCCCACTTCCAGCCAGACAGGTTTATCCCCGAACAGGGCTTTCAAATCCAGCGGTGTACGGTCGGGGTTTTCTTCCCAACTCACGCCTTTCGGGGCCAGCCCCTCCAGATCCTCGGCCAGATAGCGTTCATGGGACTGGTGCAAGCCCTTGCCCTTGATGCGCCCGTAAAAGTTGCGCCACGGGGCGCCGGATACGTGTTTTTCTCTCATGGCGTGGCCCTAAAACAAAAAGGCTCCAGATGCAATCCGAAGCCTTGTGTCGTGGGGCGGGTTTCCCCCGCGCCACAGTTTCAATGCGTTTGGATCAAACCGCGCTCTTCAGCGCGTCGGCCAGATCTGTGCGTTCCCAGCTAAAGCCGCCGTCAGCAGTGGCTTCACGGCCAAAGTGACCATAGGCGGCTGTGCGCTGATAGATCGGACGGCGCAGTTGCAGATGTTCGATAATCCCGCGCGGGGTCAGGTCCATGGCCTGAGCCACAGCCTTTTCGATTGCAACTTCACTCACTTCGCCTGTGCCATGCGTGTCGCAATAAATTGACAGGGGCTTGGCCACGCCGATGGCATAAGACAACTGGATGGTGCAGCGTTTGGCCATGCCAGCCGCCACAACGTTCTTTGCCAGATAGCGGGCTGCATAGGCCGCGGAACGGTCCACTTTGGTCGGGTCTTTACCGGAAAACGCACCGCCGCCGTGGGGAGCTGCACCGCCATACGTATCCACGATGATCTTGCGTCCTGTCAGACCTGCATCCCCGTCCGGCCCGCCGATGACAAATTTGCCAGTGGGGTTCACGTGCCATTCGGTGTCTGCGGAAATCCAGCCTTCGGGCAGGGTTTTGCGGATGAAGGGTTCAACCACATCGCGCACATCCTGGGATGACATTTTGTCATCCAGATGTTGCGTGGACAAAACAATCGAGGTTACGCCAACGGGTTTTCCGTCAACATATTTCACCGAAAGTTGGGATTTCGCATCGGGGCCAAGCTGGGGCACGATACCCGCGTGACGGGCCTCGGCTAGATCGCGCAGAATGGCGTGGCTGTAATGGATCGGGGCGGGCATCAGCTCGGGGGTTTCCGAACAGGCATAGCCGAACATGATCCCCTGATCGCCAGCGCCGTCTTTGTCGACGCCTTGGGCGATATGGGCGGATTGTTCGTGCAACAGGTTTTCGATTTCGACAGTTTCCCAGTGGAAGCCGTCCTGTTCATAGCCGATCTGTTTGACGCAATCGCGTACGATGCCGTCAACATTGTTCATGACGCCAGCCAGCTTCTCTTTTGAGGACAGCCCGATTTCGCCGCCGATCACAACGCGGTTGGTGGTGGCAAATGTTTCACAGGCCACACGGGCCATGTCTTCTTCGGTCAGCAGAGCATCAAGAATTGCATCTGAAATACGGTCACAAATTTTATCGGGATGGCCCTCGGAAACGGATTCCGAAGTGAAAAGATAGTTCTTACGGGTCATGAAGTGCTCCAGTTGATACGTAATTGTCACGCCAGGAAGCCGTTGTGACAGTGGATTTCAAATGGTCTATGGAGGCAGGCGAGTGAGGTCAATCCCTAATAGGGTGTTGCGATCAGACGTGGTGGCGAATGGCCGAGTGCCAGCGACCTGCACAGGCGGCGGTCAGGCACTTTTACGACGACGCGCGACCGCTGCACTGCCCACAAACAAAAGCGCCAGAATAATCCACGGCAGTTCGCCGTATTTGCTGTAACGCGTTGCGGCCAGTGGTTCGGGCAGGCGGACATCGGCAAAGCCGTCGGTGTTCAGGGACAGGGCCGTCAGGATTTGCCCGTAAGGATCAATCATCGCAGAAACACCTGTGTTCGCTGCGCGGGCCAGCGGCAACCCCTGCTCGATTGCGCGGGCGCGGGACTGGACAAGGTGCTGATAAGGCCCTGAAAAATTGCCAAACCATGCGTCATTGGTAATATGCAGCAGCCAGTCGGGGCGGTCTCCTTTGACCTGTGCCAGCCCCGGAAAAATCGCTTCATAACAGATCATCGGTAGATAGGGCGGCAGGCCGGGAACCTTGATGATCTGCGGACCTTTACCCGCAGCAAATCCCGTACCGTCCTTGGCGGCCATGCCGTAAATCCCGAACTTTGCGGCAAGATGGGCCAGTGGAACATATTCGCCAAAGGGCACCAGATGGTGTTTGTCATAGGTCGCGGCAATGGCGCCTGTGCTGTCCAGATGCATCAGCGTGTTATACAGCTTTAATTCGTCAGGCCGTTGGATGCCGCCGATAAATTGGGCATTTCCCACAGCATTGTGGATCATTTCCATGCCGCGCGGGTGTTCACCGTAAGCAAAAGGCAGGGAGGTTTCAGGCCAGATCACCACATCTACAGGCGCTTCATATCCCGCTGACAGGGACAGACCGCGCTGAAAGAATTTCGCCACGTAATCGGGGTGCCATTTCAGCCGTTGCGGGGCATTAGGCTGCACCAGACGCAGGGTCACGTCGCGCAGCGGCACAGGCGTATCAGGCAGGCGCAGGATGCCAGCCCCCCAGACCAGCGCCAAAGCGACAACCAGACTACCGCCTTTTATCCAGCGGTTCGGGGCCATCAATGGCAGCACACCAATGGCAACCGTCACCAGTCCCAGTCCGTGCGGTCCGATCCAAGCCAGCATTTGAAACACTGGCGTGGCGGACCAGACATAACCAATCAGCCCCCAAGGAAAGCCTGTAAACACGTGCGCACGGGCGAATTCTGCCAGCGTCAGTGTTGCAACCAGCGCCACCAGCCGCATCCGGCCGCGATAGCGCGCGGCCCAACCGAACCCGACAGCCCAGAACAGTGCCAAGCCCACCGACAGGAAAACCAACGCAAAAGGGGCCATCCAGCCATAGATTTCGGGTTCGACAAAAAATGGTTCGACAATCCAGAACATAGAGCCTGCAAAATAGGCCGACCCCGCCAGCCAGCCCAACATAAACCCTGCGCGCATGTCGGCCACGCGCAACAACAGCCCTCCCAGAATCGGCAGGCCAAGGACCACACCGATGGGAAAGGAAAACGGCGCCTGCCCAAGCGCCAGCAACAGGCCCGCACACAGGATCAGCGCACGGGTTTGCCAAACTGTCAGACGATTAGCCACCCGCAGGGTCGCGGGTGATACGCAACCGTTTGATGCGGCGCGGATCGGCATCGACGATTTCAAATTCTATGCCGCTGGGGTGAGGGATGATTTCCCCCTTGGCGGGTACCCGCCCGATCATCATAAAGACCAACCCGCCAAGCGTGTCCACTTCTTCAGCATCGGTATCCGCCAGCGGACCCATGTTCAGCATGGTTTCGAATTCGGTCAGGGATGCACGGGACTGGGCCAGAAACACACCGGGCTTCTCTTCGACCCACATGGCGTCTTCTTCGGTATCGTGTTCGTCGACAATTTCCCCCAAGACGGTTTCCACAAGGTCTTCGATGGTCAGCAACCCGTCGACACCGCCGTATTCATCAATCACCAAAGCCATATGAATCCGGTCTGCCTGCATCTTTTGCAGCAGAACCCCGATTGCCATAGACGGCGGCGCGAACAGCAGGGTGCGCAGCATCGGTTTGATCGAGAATTCGGAGCTGTTTCCGTTGAACCCGTATTCCAGCGCGAAATCTTTCAGATGGATGAACCCCACAGGGTTGTCCAACTGGTCTTTGTAGACCGGCAAGCGCGAATAACCGCTGTCTTTGAACACAGCGACCAGATCGGCCAGTTCGATGTCCTGTGACACCGAAGTGATATCCGCACGCGGTACCGCGACATCTTCCAGTCGCATGAATTGCAGATTGCGCAGATCACCTGTGGGCAGATTGGACTGCTCCATGGTTTCCGGTGTTTCGATAAGGTCTTGGGCCTTGGCCCCTGAAAAAAGGCGCTTGAAAAAACCGCCCGTCTGGTCTTGATCCTGCCCGTCTATCGGGTCCTGTTCGTCGGACTGCGCGCCATGCGCTGCCCCAGAAGATCCGTCTATTGTGTCGCCCATGGCTCCTATCCGAAAAATGCGCCCGAAATGCGACGCGGGGTTAATATGGGTCGGCAATACCCAAAGATGCAAGTATCTTTGTCTCTAAACCTTCCATTCGTGCTGCATCTGCATCGGTTTCGTGATCAAATCCCAGCAAATGCAGGCAGGAATGTGCCAATAGATGTGTCAGGTGGTCTTCAAAGGCAATTTTGCCTGCCTCGGCTTCGCGCAGGCAGGTGTCATAAGACACCGCAATGTCGCCCAGTTCGGTATCCATCGGATTGGCCAGAACGTCGGGCGGCGGGGCAGGGTCGTCGCCCGCATTCAGCGGGGCCAGTTCGAAGGCGGGCCATGACAGCACATTTGTCGGGGTCGGTTTGCCCCTGAATTCAGCGTTCAGTTCTGCAATACGGGCATCGTCGCAGGCCAGAACGGACACTTCATACCCCTTGCCCGAAATCCCGCGTGCGGCAAAGACCGCGCCAAAGGCACGATTGCACAGCGGGGTCAGTTTTACCGTGTCCCAGCGGGCATCTTCGATCAGCACATCAATAGAGGATGGCATGTTCAGCGGTCGGATTTGGAGTGTTTGTCATAGGCCTGAATGATCCGCGCCACCATCGGATGACGCACCACATCTTCGACTTTGAAATGCGTCATGCCCACGCCTTTGACGCCTTTCAGCACCTTTTCTGCTTCAACCAGACCACTGGGCACACCGCGCGGCAGGTCGATCTGGCTGGTGTCACCTGTGATCGCCATATGGCTGCCTTCGCCCATGCGGGTCAGGAACATTTTCATCTGCATGGTGGTGGCATTTTGGGCTTCATCCAGCACAACAAAGGAATTTGAAAGGGTGCGCCCGCGCATGAAAGCAAGGGGCGCGATCTCGATCCGCTTTTCCTCGATCAGTTTGGCCACCTGTTTGGCAGGCAGAAAATCATTGAGCGCATCATAAAGCGGCTGCATGTAGGGATCGACTTTGTCTTTCATGTCACCGGGCAAAAAGCCCAGCCGTTCGCCCGCTTCAACCGCAGGGCGGCTGAGCAGGATGCGATCCACATGTCCTTCGATGAACATGGATACACCCGCTGCGACCGCCAGATAGGTTTTGCCTGTCCCCGCTGGACCCAGCCCAAAGACCAGTTCGTTCTTGAACAGGCTTTGCACATAGGCACGCTGCGTGACTGTGCGGGGTTCAACCGTTTTCTTACGGGTTCTGATTTCCAGATCACCGCCCGGGAACATTTCTTTCTGATCGCCCGCCCGTGTGCCTGTATCCTGTTCGGAACGGCCCAAACGGATCGCGGCGTCAATATCGCCGGGTTCCACCTCCCGGCCGGTTTCAAGCCGGTGATACAGGGTTTGCAAGGCTTCGCGCGCGCGCGCCACTGCATCGGCTTTGCCAAGCACCGCCAGTTCGTTTCCACGCCGCACAATCTGTACGCCAAGGGCTGATTCTATATGGGTTAGGTTTTTGTCAAATTCGCCGCACAGATCAATCAGCAGGCGATTGTCAGGGAAAATCAGACTGTTCTCGGGGTCTCCGGCCGAAACTTCCGGCAGGGTCGGGGCGCTTGTCGCCAAAGAATTCTCCTACGGCACAGGGTGAACCTATTCCACCCATCGTGCAAAAACCCAACAGTCGCCGCAAGAGCCAATTCCGGTTTTCAGTCAAAAATCGAAACAAAAAGGCCGGCGCAGGGGCCGGCCTTTTAACAGTTCTGTAACAACGGGGTTAAATCGGGTCGCTGCCCTTTTTAAAGTCACCCACAGCCGTGTTCGGCGGTGCGATACCCGAACAAACCGGCTTGCCGTATTTGTCGAGACGTGCGGACAGGTAACCCTCGACGCCGTCGTCGATGATCCACTGGTCACAGCCCGTAGGGTCTACCCAGATGCCTGCATTCAGCTTGCTGATGGGATGCGAGTCAAAGCCGCGGTCCACCGTTTTGTCGATCTTGTCCGAACAGCCAGAGATGGCCACCGCGGCACCAAGGATCATCATGCTAATTTTGATCGTCATAATCCTAACCTTCCTTAGCGCACGCAGGTGATTTCAACGCGGCGGTTTTGTTTTTTACCCGCAGCGGAGCTGTTGGACGCAACAGGAACACGTTCGCCATACCAGCGGACCTGTGCCCGTTTGCCAACCTGAGCAGCCACTTTGGCCACCGCACGGGCGCGATTTTCGGACAGACGCATGTTATAGGCATCGCTTGCATCGCTGTCTGTGTGACCGTCGATGATAAATGCTGTAGCGTTGGCCGTGTTAAAGAATTCCGCCAGACGGTTGCGACCTGCGGTGCTGATGGCGTATTTGTCTACGGCGAACAGTTGGTCGGTGTTCATCACGGCACAAGGGTTGCCGCGCCGGCACACAGGGATACCGTCCCGTGTGACGTGAGGAGTCATATAGCCTTCGGCGCCATCATCCATGACCCAATGCTCGCACCCGTCCGGATCAACCCAGACGCCTGGTACGTATCGTTCTCCGGTGGCTTGGGTGGATTTGCGAACCACAGTTTGGTCGGCAATGGCCGCCCCCGCAAACACAAGACACCCGATTGCTGCAATTACT
>JAXMOF010000091.1:0-10874 GCA_034670045.1 Amylibacter sp.
GACCACTACACCAGAGTCCGTGAAGATTTGGCCGAGTTCTCCGACCAGTGCTTCTTTTTGGGCTCTATCCACAGTATTGCTCCAAATTATGGAGGACTTGCGCCCTCCGGCTCGTTTTCACCAGATCTGCCGAGACAGGTCTGGCACTTAGGGTCCTTAATTACGGTTCCCTCCCAAATCACCCGAGGCTCTCACCACGTGTATTTTGTTCGTTCCCCGTCTCAGGCAAGAAATTAAGCAGGAGACCTGCACTCACCGTCTTGGACGAAAGCAGAAAAAGCGCACGACGAATCGTACGCTTTACTGCGTCGCTTTACCTAACCGCCTCGCACCGGAATGCCAAGCCCCCTGCAACAGATATACGCCCGTTCCGGCAATTTTCTGTCCAAGCGCGGCCATTTGGGTCAGGCCGCATGCAGGGGCACACCGTTTTTTACATGGCGCGTAATCAGATTTGCAATCTTTGGTCCCTTTACAATGGGACGCGCAGGTTGGCCAGCAGTGTGGATCAGACCCGGAAAAAGAGTCATAATTTCTAGCACACTACCTAGTCCAACTGCATATAGCGCCTGCTTGCCCGTCATCAAGGACTCTGTCGGCATGCCATTTGCAAAAATCACCTCATGCTGATCAAGCAGCAGATGGTGGTAGGTCACATCTTCTGCAGTTGTAGCCAAAGTGACCCCATCAAGGGCCAGCAATGTTTTTGCGGCGACAAAAACCTCGGTCGCGCCAGTCATGCGACGCACAATTTTTGAACGGATCAAAATACGATGCTGCTGTGACACCATCAAATCGGTCCGCGGGAAATCCCCGCCGAGCGCCCCTGCCGAAATACACACCGGCGTCATCGCGCCCGCAGCACGGGTTTGGGCCCGTCCGATCCAACGAATGGGCTGCATCCCGTTATCTTGTGTGCGCACCAGATCCCCAACAGAAAGGTGCTGCACAGGCAATTCCCCCGCTGGGGTTGTGATCATCACATCATCGGTAAAACAGGTGACGTAATTGGTTGTCTGACGGGAACCGGTCATCCCTGAAAATTCATTACTTAGAAGACTATCCAGCGTCAGGGATCGGATCGGTGCCGCCTCTAGTGCGTCTTGGTCCGCATTCGCGGAGAATTCCGGCGCAAGATAAGTATTCCCATCCGTATCCTGAAAAACCACCGCCGTGATATTCGATGTGGTGCCGTCGATGTAGGTAATCGTCGCATTATAGACCACGGCGGAATCAAACGTTTGCTCTGCCCCGCCATCCAATCGAAACGTTTCAGCAGGGGCATTATTCTGATCGTAGGCGGTATTTGTTCCGCCCGTATATCCTGTTGATCCCGGTGAAAACTCCTGAACGCGGGCCGCCAGCGCATCAGATTGCCCACCAAAGGTCATCCCCACCAGTGCAGAGGCGTTTTCAGCATCATTATCCCCATCAACGGTGTCGATATCCGTTAGATTCCCCAAAAACAGAACGTTAAAAATATCAGGCATTCTTCCCCTTTCCGCAAAAGCAGTCGCAGTTTCAAAGCTAGAAAACCATGTAAAGGATACTAAACCCTCAACATCGTTGATGATAAGCTGGCGCAGAGCAACTCAAGCCGGAAAAAACACTGAGGCATTTGCCAAGCCACTGTTTTCTGCACATTTATTCATAGCAATTTTTTACAGAGAATGCGTCTAAAATTGGAGTCGCCACCCGAAAACCGCGGATAACCGCCCAAGGAAAAGGGGCAGACGGTTTACCCGCTGCCCCAAATCAAAAATTCTATGCTGATCTAGATCAGTGACTTAGTCGGCAAGAGTACCGGCAACATCAACAGAGATACCCGGACCCATTGTAGAGCTAAGGTTAATGCGCTTCATGTAAGCGCCTTTGGAACCTGTCGGCTTGGCTTTTTGTACAGCCGAAACAAAAGCTTTCACGTTCTCAACCAGTTGTGCTTCACCAAAAGAGGCTTTGCCTACGCCTGCATGGATAACGCCGGCTTTTTCAACTTTGAACTGAACTTCGCCGCCTTTGGCAGCTTCAACAGCAGCCTTAACATCCATTGTTACCGTACCCACTTTAGGGTTTGGCATCAGGTTGCGCGGGCCAAGAACTTTACCCAGACGACCAACGATCGGCATCATGTCAGGTGTTGCGATACAACGATCGAACTCGATCTTGCCGCCCTGAATGATTTCCATCAGGTCTTCTGCACCAACAATGTCAGCACCCGCTGCAGTTGCTTCTTCTGCCTTTGGACCACGGGCAAATACTGCAACACGTACAGTTTTGCCTGTGCCGTTTGGCAGAGTCACAACGCCGCGAACCATTTGGTCGGCGTGGCGTGGGTCAACACCCAGGTTCATCGCAATTTCAACAGTCTCGTCGAATTTTGCTTTTGCATTGGCTTTTACCAGCGCAACAGCTTCTTCTACGGACAGGTTTTCCTTACCGGCGAATTCTGCACGCGCGGCAGTTGTTCTTTTACCATACTTAGCCATTACTTCACCTCGATGCCCATAGAACGGGCAGAACCCAGAATGATCTTCATCGCAGCTTCGATGTCGTTCGCATTCAGATCTTTCATTTTCGCTTCGGCGATTTCTTTGATCTGGGCAACAGACACGGAACCAACAACTTCACGTCCGGGCAATTTCGCGCCGGATTTCAGTTTGGCAGCTTTGCGCAGGTAATAAGACGCAGGCGGTGTTTTGATGTCCATCGTGAACGATTTGTCCACGTAGTAAGTGATCACAGTCGGGCAAGGTGCACCTGGCTCAAGGTCGGCTGTTTTTGCGTTGAACGCTTTACAGAATTCCATGATGTTGATGCCCCGTTGACCCAAAGCTGGACCGACTGGTGGGGATGGGTTGGCTTGACCTGCTTTAACTTGCAGCTTCATCTTGCCAGCAACTTTTTTAGCCATTACGGCCTCCTTTATCATCGGCGGATTTGCATCCACCCTACAAGCGATAACGCGTTATCGCTCTTTGGTTAGCGTGGTTCGGATCACAGCGCGCGCGCTGGTCTCCTCCCACAAACGAACGGGCTTGCACCCGCAAGGCAGGGTTGCCCCTGCCGACCACTCAGGTTTGTTTGGTAACCTGCGTGTATTCCAGTTCGACCGGCGTTGCGCGGCCAAAAATCGAAACAGTCACTTTCAGACGGGAATTGCCTTCATCCACATCTTCAACCATGCCGGAGAAGCCTTCGAACGGTCCGTCGGTCACATTCACGTTCTCACCCACTTCGAAGGAAATCAGGGTGCGTGGACGTTCGGCACCTTCTTCGACCTGGTTCAGAATAGACGCAACTTCGCGGTCCCGCATCGGGCTTGGCTTGCCGGGTTGCCCCAGAAATCCGGTGACGCGGTTGATGTTGTTGATCAGGTGATAGCCTTTTTCGGACATTTCCATGCGCACCAGCACATAGCCCGGCATGAAGCGGCGCTCGGTGGGAACCTTTTTGCCACGGCGCACCTCGATCACTTCTTCGGTCGGAACCAAAACCTCTGCGATTTCGTCCTCAAGACCTTCTTGAGCAACCGCTTCTCTGATCGCTTCGGCAATCTTTTTCTCAAAGTTTGAGAGCACAGAAACCGAATACCAACGTAACGCCATTTCGCCCGACACCTTTGCCACGGCGGGACATCCCGCCAAAATTCATTCAATTACAGATGTTTACACACCGCGAACCCGACAGAAAAAGGGCGCACAATCCGAATCTATGCACGCCATTTCAGTTGGGATGGGGCCGTCTACCCTGCCAGAGCGCTTAATTCAAGCCGCCATTGACAGAATTGTAGACAGGATCAATTGCGTGACCTGATCAATTGTAAAGAAAAACACAGCGAACAGAAAGGCCATGACAAAGACCATACCGGTCGTGATCACCGTCTCGCGACGGGACGGCCAGACGATCTTGGCAACTTCGGCCCGAACCTGCTGCGCGAACTGCAATGGATTTGTGACAGCCATGTCCGGCTCCTATTTTACATGCAAGCGTTCAGATACGCGGGATAATGACAAAGTTCAAGAGCCTCTGTGTCACGGGCCGGTGAAGGCGATGGACCCAAGACCGCCCCTAAGCCATTCCCTGCCCCAAGAGTTCCGCTTCATACCCTTTCAGGCTGAAACGGGCGGCGGGGCCATAGGCGGTGGCGGCTTGTTCCAGTTCGGGGAACAGGGCCAGAATTTCTGCGCGTGCGTCCTGTGTGACCGCGTCCAATGCGGCGTCTCCGGGGTGAAAACTTTCGGCACGCGCACCATTGGCATGGACGATCTGGTGGGTATCAAACAGCATGTGGAAATATTCCACCTCGGCCAGTTGCCTGCGGTACACACCATCCCAACTGAGCAGATGTTTGGCAGGCACCAGAACCTCGGTCTGGCCGAACAGCAGTTCCGCTGCGGGGCCGGATACCAGCATACGGTGCTGGGGGCTGACGGTCAGGTCGGAATGGTTGCCAAGCGTGTCTTTGGCAATGGTAATCGGCGCGAAATCCCCTGTGGCTGGCACAGTGCGCGACCCGATCCAGCGGATTTGCTGCAAACCGTGATCCAGCGTCAGGATCTGATCGCCACAGACCAGATCCTCAATCGGCTTTTCGCCGCTATGGGTCAGGATTTTTGTGCCTTTTGCAAAACAAATGATGTTCTCGATCTCGGAAAAATCCACCCGCGTGCCATCCAGCAGATAGGCATAGCCCGTCAGCCCGCCATTGGCATCATCGGCGTCTGTAATAACAAGCGAGCCTTTGTCCAACTGCCCGTTGAAATCCAGCGTATCACCGCCCGTATCGCCAAGGGATTCATCCCCCTCGCCACCCACAATTGTGGTGCCGCCCGTCTGGTTTTGCGCCGCGTCGATGATGAATGTGTCATCCCCGTCACCGCCAAAAGCCAGATCGGAATTGCCCAGATACAGGATGTCGTCGCCCGCGTCCCCGTGCAGCGTATCCGCGCCATTGCCGCCTGTGATCGTATCCGCACCTGCGCCGCCGTACAGCAGATCAGCGCCAGAACCGCCATCAATGGAATCCGCATCCGCGCCGCCGTAAACCGTGTCCGATCCCGCACCGCCGGATAGTGTATCCGCACCGCTGCCCCCCAAGACCGTATCGCTGCCGCCACCGCCGTCAATACTGTCCGCGCCGTCGCCCCCTTGCAGGGAATCCGAACCCGATCCGCCGACCAGCGTATCGTCGCCCGCACCGCCGTCAACGGACACACCGCTGCTCGTGGCCGACGCATCCACACTATCGCTGGCATCGGTCAGCGTCAGCACTTCAACCTCTGAGAAGGTCACCGAATCCGCGCCTTGCGTCAGGCTACCCGCTTCATTTCCTGTGTAGACAACATCCACGCCCGCCGCCAAGCCAGAGGCATCAATCGTGTCGCTGTCCTGCCCGCCTTCGCCGCCTGTGACCGTGTCATTGCCAAAGCCGTCCGTCAGGATAAAGCTGTCCGCATCATCGCCGCCAAACAGCGTGTCGTCGCCGCCAAGCCCTGTCAGAACGTCTTCGCCTGCGCCGCCGTAAAAGATGTTGGTGAAATCGCCGCCCTGCCCGTCAAACCCCGTCAACGTATCCGCAAAATCCGACCCGATCAGCCCGTCGATGCCGCTATAGGTATCGCCCGTGGCATCGCCGCCCGACCCTGTTGCGTTTGACAGATCCACCGTCACTCCGGCGTCCGAGCTGCTGTAATCGGCGTAATCCATGCCCGTGCCGCCAAACAGCGCATCCCCGCCCGCACCGCCTGCCAGCGTGTCGCCGCCCGAGCCGCCGTAAAGCGTATCCGCACCCGATCCGCCGATCAGGGAATCCGCACCGTCCCCCGCATCAATCGTCACCGATGTCGCCGCCGCCGAGGCATCCACTACGTCATCCTGCGCCGTCAGGATCAGCGTCTCTATTTCCGAAAAGCTGGCGATTTGCCCCGTGCCGTCATCAATGGTGCCGGATTCATCTCCGGAAAAGGTCACATCCACACCGCTGGTCAGCGTCGAAGCGTCTATGGTGTCATTGTCCGTTCCACCCTCGCCGCCGATGATGCTGTCATTGCCCAAACCGTCGCCCAGCTGGAACACATCCGCATCGTCGCCGCCAAACAATGTGTCGTCGTCTTCGCTCGCGTTGATCGTATCCGACCCTGTGCCACCATAAACCGTATCGCTGTCTACGCCCGCATCAATGCTGTCATTGCCCGCACCTGCGTCAATCACATCGCTGTTGGCGCCAATGGGGATTGCCTGAAAATGGATGTCGGTCAGCAGCATTTTCTGGGCGGCATTGCCCAGATTGTCATAGTCGATCAAAATATAGGCCACTGGACCCGGAATTTCGATCATCACCGACCCTTCGGCTTCGTTTTCAGTGTCATTACCAGCACCAGCCGTGATCACACCACCGGATTCGGTCTCATTTCCCAAGATGGTGAAATTGACCGTGATCTCGTTGCCGTCAGCATCAAAGGCCTTGACCCCAACCACATCCTGCCAGCCCGCAGTATCCAGATCGTTGATAAAGAACTTAACGTTCTCTACCTCGTCCTGATACCCCGACCCGCTGGCAGCCGAGAAATCAATCCGCGTGGTCGACGTATCACCAACCCCGCCAGAGCCGCGGATTTCAACGCCAGAGGTGCGATCAAACGACGTATCCCCGCCTGCATATTGCGTGCCATGTTCAAGCGAGATTTCGTCCGAATTGCCGTCATCCGTGAAAGAAATATCCACGTCGATCCCGCTGACCGTATCGCTGACGCCACCAGATATATCCTGCTCGTCCGCGCCCTGTGCCTGCCAGCTGAACACGGCATCCACAGGCGGGGCGGTCTGGCTGTCTTCGCCGTCCACCACATCCCCGTCGGAATCGCCGTTATAACTGCCGTTGATCACATCATCGCCAGACGTGCCCGAAACAATCCCGTCACTTAGGTCGGATTCGTAATCTGCAAAGGAAAAGACAGCATCACCCGCCTGCGCATCAGGTTCGTCATCAAAAGCGATGGTGCGATAGCTATGCCCGACGATAAGCGGTTGTTCCGACAGGGTATAATAACCACTCGCATCACCGGATTCCACGTGGAAGGTAACCAACTGAAAGATTTCGCCCGTGGTTGTATCCTCAACCGTCCAGACTTCCTCGGCGCTAACCCCCACACCGTTTGACGTTTCCCCGCCAATGGTAAAATTCACCGTCGCGGTTTCACCAGCGGTGTCATCTTCCAGCGAAGCCCCCTCAATGCCTGTGCCATTGTCAGTGATCGTCGCTGTGCCGCTGGAATGTTCGGGTCCCGAATAGGTCCGCGTCCCACCCGCATCGCGCGAGAAGGTGAAGTACGGATCGAAATCGTAAATCCCGACTGTATAGTCAGCCATTTGCTTGCCTCAAACCACCGGCGCAGGCGATTATCGCTCTTGTTTGTGCACACCGATTGTTAAGGAAACATCCCACCAGAATGTGGCAATTGCGCGGCAGCGCCGTCTAAGTCATTGGAGAGTCCGCGTTAAATTGTGGCATAGCAGCAACAAACCGCAGTTGCACGGCGCCGTCACCTGTAGCGCTTCCCTTTGGGTCAGCATCCAAACGGTCAATCTTCAATGATATCTGAATTTTTAATCTGGCAGGGGCTGAGGGACTCGAACCCACGACCCTCGGTTTTGGAGACCGATGCTCTACCAACTGAGCTAAACCCCTAGAACCAGATTGACCCGTGGCGTAACGGCAAAAAGGATTTGATGCAAGGGGGGAAAACGGTTTTGAAACCGCTTTATTGCACGAAGACCACCCGTGACCCTAGCGCAGCCAGTCCAACTGTTTCACCAAGGCCCAAGGCGCGCCATAGTCCTGCCTGTCACCCGTATTCATCTGGTTCACCGTCACATGCAGGTTCAGCACCAGCACCACCACCATCAAGGGCCAGGTCAGGGCCGCATCCAGCCGCGCCATTGCCGCAGCATCGCTGCGCAGCAGCGGAATCAGCACCAGAAACCCGACCAACACCGAAATGGCGCCAAACCGCACCACATCAAAGGCGATGATGTTCAGGCTGAGCGGCGCAACAATTGCGGCCACCAGCAGCAGTTTGGTCAGCGGCGCTGCCGTCGCGGGCAGCAAGCGCAGGTTCAGCAAAATCAACCAGATCGACATGGCCAGCAGCGGCAGACCGTCGAATAAAATCCAACTGCGATAATCCAGCATACCGCGTTTTTCCGACATCATTTCCAGATTGTCGGACAGGCTGCGCTCCATCACCACGGTGGCTTCCGGCTCGGCGGTGAATTCGGATTTCGCTTCGATATGGGCGACATACCCGGCCACTTCGGCTTCGGGCAACTGCCCCCAGACCGTCAACACACCAAAGGCGGCCAGACCGACCAGCAAGGGGCTAAGGGCCACAGCCGCGCGGCGCAGGTTCGGACGTGCCACCCAGATATCATAGATCAGGAACGGCACAAAATAGGCCAACATGACCTCGTGCATGAACATGCCCAACCCCACCGCCAGACAGCGCAGTATAATGCCGAAAGGGCGCAGCGGATCGGTCAGCAGCGCGATCGCCACCAGCCCGATCAGCGCCAGATCAATATAGCCTGTGCTGGCAATAATCGCTGAAAAGGCAAAGGAGCAGACAAACAGCAGCAACAGCCGCGCACCCGCAAAACTCTGCCCGAAAAACCGGTACAACACTGCCAAAAGGGCGGCGAGCCCCGCCAGCGTCAGTCCCGCGCTGGCGACAAAAACCTCGGATTTGGACACCGTGTCGCCCCAATACAGGTTCAAAACCGATCCCCAGAACCCGCGCCGTACCAAACCGTGATCGTAATCAAAAATCAGCACCGTTGCGGTGAAAGAATTGGGCGGGAAGAAATTTCGCAACAAGGCAAGGAAGACCACCGCCCAGATCAGACGATGCAACCACAACGGCGCGGAAGATGGCGCAGAGGCTGCGGAAACGTCGGTAGCGCCTGCGGTTAAGAGCCTGTCTTTAGTCATGCCGTTACAGCGCCGTCTTCCGGGTTTTCCACATAGGTTTCAGACACCTAGGGCACAAGATGTTCACGAATCAAGCTAGAGGCAGAGGTTTTGATCGCCTGTCGGGCCTCAATAAATTCAATGCCCAGAACCTCGGCAGCGGCGCTATTGTCCAGTGGAACCTCTTGCCCGAGCGAGGGCAGAATCCCTGCAATCGCCTTGTCAAACAACCCCATCATCCGCATCACCCAATCGGGCGCAAGGCGGGTGGCGATCTTACGGTCGGGATACTCGGCTTTCAGCAGCATCGCGATGTCTTGCATCCACATGAACCGTTCCGACCCGATAAAACGGCTGCCGATGCTTTCGGGACGCTGCAAAGCGCGCACATGCATCACCGCAATGTCACGCACATCCACAATAGCCATGCCCAGATTAGGCACCATCGGGTCTTTGCCCGACAGAATCCGTGCGATCAGTTTCAACGAGGTGCCGATTGTCGCGTCCAACGGCGGCCCCAGAACCAGCGAGGGGTTAATCGTTGTCAGTTTCATTTCCGGGTATTCGCGCACAAAGTTCCACGCGGCTTTTTCGGCCAGCGTTTTGGATTTCGAATAGGCCGTGGCTAGCGGCGAGTTGCTTTCCGACCAATCCGTTTCATCATAGCGGCTGCGCCCCGCTGCCAGACGCTTGTTGTAAATTGCCGCCACCGAAGACGTCAGAATCACCCGCTCCACCCCTGCTTCCTGCGCCGTGCGCAGGGCCCGCAGGGTGCCGTCAACCGCAGGTTTGATCAGATCATCCTCGTCGTTGGGCGGAACCATCGGGAAAGGGGAAGCTGTGTGAATCAGCGCAGCACAGTTTTTCAACGCCGCGTCCCAGCCCTCATCCGCGTTCAGGTCCAACGTACAAAAGGTCAAACGGGTATCAAGATCATCCGTGTCTTTGGCATGGGCCACCATCGCGGCCATGATTTCGCCAGTGCGTGCGGGATTGCGCACCGATGCGCGCACCTCAAAACCTTCGTTTAACAGCTGCAGAATGATGTGCTTTGCAATAAAGCCGGTGCCACCGGTGACAAGAATTTTCTTTTTACGTGACATCCAGTCCCCAAAAACACGTCTCACGTGTGAAATACAGGAAGAGGATAGCAGGTCTTTTCCCAATGGGTAAGTCTGGATTTGCGGATGATTTCACGGTTTTCACACTGTAATCCGTGAAAAATACCGATTTCACCGCGACCATTGGTAGAGTCATCAGATGGCAGGCCCGCCAACGGGGGCGCCACCATGGAAATCCAGCGGTGTTTCTGCTGAAAGAAAGCGGAGGACCCGAATGCAAAACGGCCACCCCGAGGGATGGCCGCCTGTATTTCCAAATCATCTAACCGGCAGTACCGGTTAGTTAATTTAGTCTAGGATTTTGGAAACAACACCGGAACCAACGGTGCGGCCGCCTTCGCGGATCGCAAAGCGCAGGCCGGCTTCCATAGCAACTGGGGCAATCAGTTCAACGTTGAACTTCAGGTTGTCGCCCGGCATCACCATTTCTGTACCTTCTGGCAGCTCGACTGTGCCCGTAACATCGGTTGTACGGAAGTAGAACTGTGGACGGTAGTTCTTGAAAAACGGTGTGTGACGGCCGCCTTCTTCTTTGGTCAGGATGTAGACCTCGGTTTCGAACTTGGTGTGTGGGTTCACAGATTTCGGCTTACACAGAACCTGACCCCGCTCAACGCCATCACGGTCGATACCGCGCAGCAGAACACCAACGTTGTCACCGGCTTCACCGCGATCCAGCAGTTTGCGGAACATTTCAACACCGGTACAGGTTGTTGTAGATGTGTCTTTGATCCCAACGATTTCGATGCTGTCGCCAACATTGATCACGCCGCGTTCAATACGACCGG
>JAXMOF010000092.1:0-10349 GCA_034670045.1 Amylibacter sp.
TGTGATCCTTGCGATCGGCATGAAAGAAGTGGAAGAACGCACCGTTTCCGTGCGGCGTCTGGGCGAAAAGAACACCAGTGTTCAGGCTTTGGACAGCGTGCTTGCTGATCTGACTGGCGAAGCAACTCCGCCGGACATGCGCTGACCCGCCCATGCCCGCTGTTGCCCCAAGACTGAATACCGAACGCCTGATCCTGCGCGCCCACCGCGTGCAGGATCACGCCGATTCTGCTGCCATGTGGGGCGATCCGCTGGTGACGAAATACATTTCTTCCAAACCAGCCACCCCGTCCGAAACATGGTCCCGCCTGCTGCGCTATAACGGGCATTGGCAGATTCTGAGCTATGGCTATTGGTGCGTCACAACCCATGACGACCGTTTTGTCGGGGAAATCGGCTTTGCCAACTACAAGCGTGACATCACCCCGTCCTTGGGGGAAACCCCCGAAGCGGGCTGGGTCATCGCGCCTTGGGCCCAGGGCCAGGGCTTCGCCCAAGAAGCCATGACCGCCGCGCTGGATTGGGGGGACACACGATTCACCGAAACCGTAGCGATCTTTGATCCCGACCACGCGGTATCACAAAAGCTGGCAGCAAAGCTCGGCTATGAAAAATCCCATGTGGCCCAGTATATGGGCGGCGATACAGTGGTTATGAAAAGGGCGGGCCGGAAATAACCGGCCCCACCGAATGTGACCTGTTCGCCACGCAAATGTTGCATTTTAGTCAAATAATTCAAATTTCACCGCCCGATTTTCCCAAGCTGCCCAATTTACGCCCAATTCCAAGCGCACCGTGGGTGTGTTAAGCGCCCTAAAGAATGGCGCGGCAGTCAAGAGGCACAGCAAATGGCATCCCAATTCGACCCGCGCAAAACCGCGCCCAAGGCACCCTGTTCAAACGCCCCTGATCCCCAAGTTCTGCGCACCTCGCAGACTTTGAAAATCAAGGCAGAAATCCCGCAATATCAGCCCAATAACAAAGAACCAGCACCCCGTATGCTGTCTTTGTTCAACGTGCTTCAGGCCCGCTACGGCTGATCACACCCCCTGCTAAACTGGCGGGCATCTGCTGTACTATACAGCGGGTTTCTGACGCCATCCACCAATCTGGTCGCGCGCCACCAACGCACTAAGCGTCAGGGACAGCACCAGCCCTGTGGTCACCGCAATGGCCACGCCGAACCACACACCCCATGTGCCCAGATCGAATACACGCACCAAAAGCCAACTGAAAAACCACACGCCAAAGGCCTGTCGATACATCCCGATCCACAGGGTATAAATCGGCTTTTGCAAGGCTTGCAGGAATGAATTCATCGAAAACAGGATGATGTAAACGGGCAGAATAAACCCGTCCACGCGCAGGTAATTGGACCCGATGCGGATCACCTCGGGGTCATCGCTGAACACGGCAACTGCATAGGGCGCCGCAACCCACAGCAACAGGGACCCGCAAAGCATCATCGCCAGCCCCGCCTTGCAACAGAACCACAAAGCCTCGCGCACACGATCAAACTGGCCCGCGCCAAAATTCTGCGCTGCTATGGGCAACAGCGCCCCTGACAGGCCCAACCCCGGCAGCAGGATCAATTGCTCTACCCGCAGACCAACCCCGTAAGCTGCCACCGCAGCACCGCCGAATCCTTTCAAAAAATACTGCACAATAAAACCCGCCAGCATCATCACCATCATGGTGAAACTGGTCGGCACCGCCTGTTGTGTGATCTGCCCCAGCCATTTGAAACGCGGCCGGAACACCGCTGCCTGTTTATGGGCCATCACATCCGACTGAAACACCCGGTACAGAATAAACACCGTCACCCCCGTCTGGCTGACAGCCGTAGACAGGGCGATTCCGTTAAAGCCTATCCCGTCAATCACCCCCGGAATACCAAAGATAAACAACGGGTTCAGCGCCAGATTGGCAAAAAACGACGCGATCTGCGCGTGCAGCATAGAGGTCATGTCCCCCTGCGCCCCCAGAATCCCGTTCGCACTGAAGGCCACCAGAAAACTGGGCGCTGCGAACAACAGGAACTGCAGATAAGCCTGCCCCGCATCACGGTATTCGCCGGGTTCAGACACTATCGCCAGCAGATAGGGCGTCACCATGACCCCAGCCACCGCCAGCACCACCGACGCCAGCACCGCATAGGTGATCCCCTGACAGGCAATCCGTTTCGCTTGCCCCAGCCGCTTTTGCCCCAGCGCCCGCCCGACCAACGCGCTAAGCGCCGCATTCAGGCCAAAACCAAAGGCGATCATCACAAAAAACACCTGAAAGGAAATCGCCAAACCCGCCTGCGCATCCGTTGACAGCAGCCCCGCATAAAACGTGTCCACCACATTATAGAGCGTATTAAACACCATCCCGATGCCCATCGGCACCGCCAGCGCGCGGAAATGCCCGGAAATCGGGCCAGTGGTCAAATCGCGGGCACGGGACATTAAAAACGGCTCCTTTAAAATGCAGGCTTAGCGGTTACACGGTTTCTGCGCCCTGTCGAGCATCAATCCACCTTGACCCGGTCCCGATCTCGCGGCATCACCGCATTATGCTAATATATAAAATCTTCCGCTCTGACGAATGGGCTGCAATGCAGTCCGAAGGCGAAACCCTTGGTGCGCCCATCGACCTGTCCGATGGGTATGTGCATTTTTCCACGGCCCAACAGGCCCGCGAAACAGCAGCAAAACATTTTGCCGGTGAAGCGGGGCTCTGGCTGATTGCTGCCGATACCCGGAAAATGGATGCGCTGGAATGGGAAGTATCACGCGGCGGGGCCGAATTCCCCCATCTCTATGCCCCGTTCAAGATGGAGCATGTGGCTTGGGCGGCAAAACTTCCCCTTGGCGCAGACGGCCACCAGTTTCCGGCTAAAATGGTATGAGACTCACCGAAAAACTCGCATTGGCGGCAATGTACCGGATCGACCCTGAAGCAGGCCACAGCCTTGCGATCAAGGCGTTGCAAATGGGGCTGACCCCGAAGTCAGGGCCCGTCACCTCGGATCGGCTGAAAACCACAGTCGCGGGCCTGTCCCTGCCCAACCCCGTCGGGCTGGCCGCAGGATTTGACAAAAACGCCACCGCGATAAAGCCCCTGCTGCAATCGGGTTTCGGCTTTATCGAAGTCGGGGCCGCCACGCCCCTGCCCCAATCAGGAAATGACAAACCCCGCCTGTTCCGCCTGCGCGAAGACGCCGCTGCGATCAACCGTTTTGGCTTTAACAATGACGGCGCGGAGGCCATCGGCGCGCGGCTGGCCAAACGCCCGACCACGGGCATTGTCGGCCTGAACCTCGGCGCGAATAAAACCGCCACCGACAAAGCCGCCGATTTCGCCACCGTCCTGAAAACCTGCGGCGCGCATATCGACTTTGCCACGGTGAATGTATCCTCGCCCAACACGGAAAAGCTGCGCGACCTGCAAGGAAAAGCCGCCCTCGCCTCGCTTTTGGCAGGGGTGATGGAAACCCGCGACGGGCTGGATCGCAAAATCCCGATCTTTTTGAAAATCGCCCCCGACCTGACAAGCGCGGAACTGCACGACATTGCCGAGGTGGCACTCGACGCCAAGCTCGACGCAATTATCGCGACCAACACAACCCTGTCCCGTGACGGGCTGAAAAGCGCGGACCGTGATCAGCAGGGCGGGCTGTCCGGCCAACCATTGTTCGAAAAATCCACCCGCATTCTGGCCCAACTCAGCCAGTTGACAGAGTCTAAAATCCCCCTGATCGGCGTGGGCGGCATCGCCAGCGCGGCCCAAGCCTATGCCAAAATCCGCGCAGGTGCATCGGCGGTGCAACTTTACACAGCCTTGGTTTACGGCGGCCTGTCCCTTGCCAAAGACATCGCAACCGAACTGGATACCCTCTTGGCAAAAGACGGCTTCGCTTCGCTCGCCGAGGCGGTTGGCACAGACAGGAACCTGTGGCTATGACCCTGACAATCTGGCACAATCCGCGCTGCTCCAAATCGCGCCAAACACTGGAAGTGTTGCACACGGCAGGCCATTCCCCGGACATCATCCGCTATCTGGACACACCGCCAACAGCCCAAGACATCCACACCGCCCTGACCCTGCTGGACATCCCCGCCGTCCAATTGATGCGCACCGGTGAAAAACGGTTCAAAGAACTGGGTCTCAGCAAAACCGACGCCGATGCAACACTGGTAACTGCTATGGCGGAAAACCCCATCCTGATCGAACGCCCCGTGGTCCTGACAGCCTCCAAAGCCGCCATAGGCCGCCCTCCCGAAGCCGTGCTCGACCTGTTCAAATAGCCCGACACAACTGCTTCAATGTTCCCAAAATACTCAAATCACTCCTCTGCTGCCCGCTCCAAGGCCGGATAACGGGCCGCAAGCGTGGCCCCGCGCGCCACAAAGAAGATGATCAAGCTGGCCCAAAGCCCGTGATTGCCAAAGGGGTCCAGCAGCAGCCAGACCGACAGCCAATAAATCCCGAAAGACAGCGCCATCATATTGCGCATGTCGCGGCTGCGGGTTGCCCCGATAAAGATGCCATCCAGCATCCACGACGGGCCGCCTAAAAACGGGGCCAGTACCATCCAGAACAAATACTCCCGCGCTGCGGTCTGCACCTCGGGGGCTTTGGCCATCAGGTCGATCAGCCAGCCGCCACAAAGGGCAAAAAATGCGGATAGGATGATAATCACCACCGCGGCCCAAAAACTGGTTAACAAAACACTGCGCCGCAAAGAGCTGCGATCCTTCGCGCCCAGCGCCTGCCCGATCAGGGCCTCGGCCGCAAAGGCAAAGCCGTCCATACCGTGGGCCGTGATAAACAGGAACTGGATCAACACCTGATTGGCTGCAAGCGTGGTGTCATCAAAGGACGATCCCAGAAACAGAAACGACACAAAGCCGATTTCCAGCAGGATCGAACGGATCATTATATCTGTATTGACCGAGGCCATGCGCCGCAGGATCACCCGATCAAACACCACCGCCCAATTGCGCCAGTAATCGCCCTTAAACCCGTCACGCACCAGCCAGAGCCCCAAACCCAAGCCGCTGATCTCGGCGATGACCGTGGCGGTTGCAACGCCTTCAACGCCCCACCCCAGTTGCAGCACAAACAGCAGATCCAGCAGGATGTTCAACCCGTTCATCCACAGTTGTAACACCAGAATTGCCTTGGTGCGCTCATGGGCCACCAGCCAGCCGGTCAGCCCGTAGATGGCGATGGCGGCAGGGGCGCTCCAGACGCGGATTTGCAGATAGGTTCGGGCCAGCCCCTCGACCTCATCCGAAGCGGGGGCCAGTTGAAAGGCCGCCCAGAAGATCGGCACTTGCAACAGAATGAACGCCAGCCCCCCCGCCAGCCCGATCATCAATCCGCGCACCAGAAGGGCACAAACCTCCCCCTGATTTTTTGCGCCGATCGCCTGAGCAGTCAGCCCCGCCGTACCCATGCGCAAAAACCCAAAGACCCAATAAATCGCCGTCAGGATAATCGCCCCGATCCCCACAGCACCAATTGGTGCCGCCAGCCCCAACTGGCCCACTACACCCGTGTCCACCGCCCCTAAAATGGGGATGGTGGCATTGGAAATTACAATCGGGATCGCAACATTCAGCACGCGGCGGTGGGTCAGGCGCAACGGCCCGTCAGACAGCACCTGCTGGGCAGTAGGGTTAATCACCGACGTCAAGGCGCGGCATCAGGAAATGCCCTGTGGCCTGCGCGAACAACTTTGCCCGATTGTCCTGCCATGCTTCGACATGCACGCTGGCATAGCGACGCCCCGAGCGGTTCACTGTGGCCCGCGCATAGCAATCCCGCGCCATCCCCGGGCGCAGGTAATCCACGGTAAAGTCGATGGTCTTTGGCAGGCGCAAATACCCCGCAGCCGCCACCGTCTCGGCGTCTTGAGGGCCTTCTTCCATCGCGTTCCAAGCCCGTTGCCATGCCAGTTCGATCAAAGCGGCAGTTTCCAGAAAGGACGCCGTTGCGCCCCCGTGGATCGCTGGCAGGGCCGGATTGCCGATCAGTTTGTCCGAAAACTGCATCAACGCGGTCAACTCGTCCCCGCGCCGATCAAAGGAAATCCCGAGGAATTTGATATAGGGCACGCTGTCCACCAGCGCCGCCAACGCCCCGTCACGCCGTTTCTTGATCACCTGTAACGCTTCTGTCTTGCTCATGACGTCACCTCGGCTGTTTTGATTTTACTGAAAACAAATGCCCCTGTGGCCGTAGCTACCGGATTTTCCGCATCGCCGTCATGGGCGATCGCGCGCACAAAGGCCACGGTGCGGGTTGCTTTATAGACTTCGGCCTTGGTGATAATCCGTTCACCGGGTTTGGCAGGGCGCATGTAATCTATCCGCAGATCAATGGTTGCCGTGGGTTTGGCACAATCGGGATGCAGGTTCACCGCGAAACCGCAGCATGTATCCATCAGCGCCGAAACCGCGCCCCCGTGCACCACGCCTGTTTCAGGGTCACCGACGATCATCGGGTTATAAGGCATGGACATGGTCGCCTCGGACACGCCGGCTTGGTCTATTTGCATATCCAGGGCCTGACAGAACGGCAAAGCCGCCATGAATTGTTTTGCGATGGCAACACGCTGGCGTAATTCTTCTTCGGTCATTCCTGCTGGCTTCCTCGGTAATATGCCCAAATATTGTGTCAGTGATATTTAACTTGCAATTCACTACACAAGTCCTAAGTTTGCAATTGAGAATAATTCGCAATAGCAGCAGTGGACAGAAAAGTGACAATGCAACCAGATACAGTAGGCCGCCAGTCAAAAGCCGCACATCGTGCAGGCAAAGCGATTCTCGGACTGCCGGAGCAGTTTGGCCCGATGCGGACCAATCGCATGTTGCTGGCTTTGTTGTTGCTGGCTTTTGCAGCCATGCCCGGAACCCTGGGCGAGGTCACACGCGGCGCCTTGGAAGATGCCTATGTGGGGGTTTCCGTCTTTGTGGCCGCCACGTTGTTGTTGTTTTACGGCGCGGAGAAAGCCTTTGGCTTTGACATCGGCACCACCTTTCGCAAGGCCAAACTGGCACAAGTGCCCTTGGCGGCGCTGCTCGGCGCGATGCCCGGCTGTGGTGGCGCAGTTGTTGTTGTGGCCGCCTATTCGTCAGGCAATGTGTCTATGGGGGCCATTGTTGCGACCCTGACCGCCACCATGGGCGATGCTGCGTTCCTGCTGATCGCCAAACGCCCCGAGGCCGCGATGATCCTGCTGCCGACCAGCTTTGTCATCGGGATTCTATCGGGCTATATCGTCGATCTTCTGGACAAACGCAGCTATGCCAGTGAAGCGGCGCAGCTGGAAATTCCGATGATCGGGCGCGCCCGCAAACGGGATTACATATATCTGGCCCTTATTCTGCCCGGTTTGTTTTTCGGCGTTGCCGGTCTGGCGCAGGTTGAATTTTCCGGCCTGATGGCAAATCTTTCAACGGGTCTGGCCCTGTGCGGGATTACGGTTTCCATGCTGGTCTGGGCAACCTCCCCCATCCATTCGATGACGAATCCGGACGATTCTGCGGTAACACGGGTCACCGAAGAGACCAGCTTTATCACCGCATGGGTTATTCTGGCTTTCTTGCTGTTTGAATATGTGAACGCTTTTACAGGTCTTAATCTGGAAGCCATGTTCAACACAGTCGGCATCGCCCTTCCGCTTATGGCGATCCTTGTGGGCTTTATTCCGGGCTGTGGACCACAGATTCTGGTGACCACATTCTATATTAACGGTCTGGTGCCCTTTGCTGCACTGATCGGGAATGCCATTGCCAATGACGGGGATGCGCTGTTTCCTGCAATTGCGCTCAACCCTAAAGCGGCCTTCGTTGCAACGATCTATTCTTCGATTCCCGCGTTTATTGTGGCCTATGGCTTCTACTTTTTTGCCCCTAATTTCCTCTAGGTAAGATAGTTTTGCAGTGCGGAATAGGGTTTCGTATTGCAAACCTTCGAAGGTTTGGTAGGTTTCGCCCAAATCTTCCTGGGAGGAATGATACATTATGCCCGGCGATCGCCTGAACCTAAAAGAGATGTGCGCAAAGTTTGATGTGACCACACGAACCCTGCGCTACTACGAATATATTGAACTAATCTTTCCCGAAAAAGAAGGCCGTACCCGCTATTACGGCCCGACCGAGTTTGCCCGTATGGAACTGATCCTGCGGGGCAAGCGCTGGGGATTCAGCCTCGAAGAGATTCGGCAGTGGCTGGAAATGTACGACAAGGAAAACCAGCAAAACCAGCTAGAGACCCTGATGGATATGGTCGACCGCCAGCTTATCGAGATGGAATTGCGCTACAAACAAGTGGCCGACACGCTGGAAGAATTGCGTGAATTGAAGATGCGCACGGCTGAACGTCTGGCCAACGCCCGCATCACGGGCAAGGCGAGCTAGCCCCCCCCGGATGCAGGGCATCCGGGTTTTCCCCTTTTAACATGGTTAAAATCAAAGTGACGTTGCGTATCTTTACGTAAACGTAATGCACGTGCTCTTGTTTCGTGCTATGTTGACGTACACGTAAGCAACATGATTCAAATCTGTAAAAGAGGTAACTCATGTCAGAAGTCCGCAAGACCATTCGCCAGATGTGCGAAGAATTTGATGTCACCCCGCGTACACTGCGGTTTTACGAGTCCAAAGAGCTGTTGTCCCCCCTGCGCGAGGGCCAGAAACGTCTGTACGGGAAACGTTCACAGGCGCGTTTGAAACTGATTCTGCAAGGCAAACGCTTTGGCTTCTCGCTAGAGGAAATTCGCCAATTGCTGGACCTGTACTATATCGGGGATCAACAACGCACCCAACTGACCCAGACTTACGAGCTGGGACAGGAACGGCTGACCGCGATGAAACAGCAACGCGACGAGCTGGATAAAACCATTGCCGAGTTTGAAGGCCAACTCGAATGGGGCGCCCGCTTTATCGCCAAGACATTTGCACAAGAGGCGGCTGAATAGCCGCCCTTCCATCCGAACCTATCCCAAGACCCCAAGGAGCACCCTTATGCCAACATATACCGCCCCGACCAAAGACATGTCTTTCGTGCTGCATGAACTGCTGGACGTCGAGAACACCAAAATCCCCGGCTATGACGACCTGACCCCCGATTTCACATCGGCTATTCTGGAAGAAGCGGGCAAGATCACCGGCGAGGTTATCGCGCCGTTGAATGTTGTGGGCGACAAGGAAGGCTGCAAGCTGGAAAACGGCGTCGTGCGCACGCCGACAGGGTTCAAAGCCGCCTTTGACCAATTCCGCGAAGGCGGCTGGACGGGCATTGCATCCGATCCGGAATACGGCGGCCAGGGCATGCCGTATATCATGGGCATGGCGGTATCTGAAATGGTGTCTTCGGCCAATCAGGCCTTTGGTATGTATTCCGGCCTGACCAACGGTGCCTATGCCGCGATCCACGCCCATGGATCGGAAGAGCAGAAACAGACCTACCTGCCCAAGATGGTGTCTTGCGACTGGACTGGCACGATGAACCTGACCGAATCCCACTGCGGCACCGATCTGGGCCTGATGCGCACCAAGGCCGAGCCACAGGATGACGGATCCTATAAGATCACCGGCGAGAAGATTTTCATCTCCTCGGGCGAACACGATATGTCCGACAACATCATCCATCTGGTGCTGGCCAAGATCGTCGGCGGGCCAGAGGGTATCAAGGGCGTGTCGCTGTTTATTGTGCCGAAATTCATGGTGAATGAAGACGGCTCTGTCGGGGCGCGCAACGGGGTTGCTTGTGGCTCGATCGAGGAAAAAATGGGCATCCACGGCAATTCCACCTGTGTGATGAACTATGACGGGGCCACAGGCTATCTGCTGGGCACAGAACACAAAGGCATGCGCGCCATGTTCACCATGATGAACCACGCCCGTCTGGGTGTGGCCATGCAAGGGCTGGCACAGGCCGAAACCGCGTATCAGAACGCTGTGATCTATGCCAAAGACCGCCTGCAAGGACGCGCTGTCACAGGGGCGGAAAACCCCGATGGTCCAGCCGACCCGCTGATCGTTCACCCTGACATCCGCCGCAGCCTGATGGATCAGAAATCCTTTGTCGAAGGCGCACGCGCCTTTGTCTATTGGGGGGCGATGATGATCGACAAGGCCCATGAAAACGGCGACAAGGACGCCGACGGGCTGATTTCCCTGCTGACCCCTGTGCTGAAAGGGTTCCTGACCGACAAGGGCTACGACATGACCGTGCAGGCCCAGCAAATCTATGGCGGCCACGGCTATATCGAAGAACACGGCATGTCCCAGTTCACCCGCGATGCCCGCATTGCGATGATCTATGAAGGGGCAAACGGGGTTCAGGCG
>JAXMOF010000093.1:0-9876 GCA_034670045.1 Amylibacter sp.
AGCCCTGCAAAAGGTTGTAGACACGCTGATCATCATTCCAAACCAGAACCTGTTCCGCATCGCCAACGAACAAACCACATTTACCGAAGCCTTCAGCCTTGCAGATGACGTTCTGTATCAAGGTGTTAAAGGCGTGACAGACCTGATGGTCCGTCCGGGCATCATCAACCTCGACTTTGCTGACATCCGTTCCGTAATGGACGAAATGGGCAAAGCCATGATGGGCACAGGCGAAGCCACTGGCGAAAATCGCGCCATTCAGGCTGCTGAAAAAGCTATCGCCAACCCGCTGCTGGACGAAATCTCGCTCAAAGGCGCACGGGGTGTTCTGATCAACGTCACCGGTGGCAATGATCTGACATTGTTCGAACTGGACGAAGCAGCCAACCGCATCCGCGAAGAAGTTGACCCGGAAGCGAACATCATCGTGGGCTCCACAATGGACCCAAGCATGGAAGACGTGATGCGTGTTTCCGTTGTTGCAACTGGCATTGATGCGGCTGTCGGGGCAGGGGATATCCCCGTACCACGCCGCTCTTTGAAAGAGCCTTTGCCACAAAACACAGGCGAACCACGGGTCGCAGCACCAGCACCGGCCCCCACGCCTGCGCCTGCAGTTGTGCAAGAGGTCGCCGAAGCCCCTGTTCAGGTTCAGCCCGCACCAATGGCGGCACCGGAGCCTGTTTCCCAGCCAGCCCCTGTTGCTGCCGAAGCCGCACCAGAGCCAAGCCTGTTCGAACAAACAGCCTTTGAACAGCAAGAAGAAGTTATCGAAGAGCCGGTCACCGAAGACGGCCTGCCAGTTCCGGCATATCAGCCACAACCGGCTTATGTGGAATCGGTAGAGGCAACCGACAGCTTCTTTGACCAACGCTCCGGTTTTGTTGCCCCGCAAGCGGGAACACTGGGTCGCCCAAGTCAGGAAACCATGCAACGTTTGGAAACGGCTGTTGCGAAAGCACCGCGCGCCCAACAAGCTGCAGAAGAAACACCAAAGTTCTTTAGCGGTGAAGCACGGGCCGAAAAGCCAAAGGGTTTTCGTCTGAACAGCCTGATCTCGCGGATGACGGGTCACGGGGATGGGCAACATCCCGCACACCGTGAACAGCCCCAAGTCAGCGCGGCACAGCCACAGTATGCTGTAGAAGAAGAACATGTAGACCCAGAGCAGGAACGTATTGAAATCCCTGCATTTTTACGGCGCCAAGCCAACTGATCCCTAACCGGATTACTGACTTAGAAAAAGGCACGTTTCAGACGTGCCTTTTTTGTTTCATCACTGTCACATAGCGTCACAAAGCGTGAATTGAGCTTCTGCACTGCATTGCCTACATATTCTATTAAGCAAAGCCATAGGTGCATTATGCAAAGAACACTGAAACACCCTATCGAGATCGTCGGCAAAGGCCTTCATTCTGGCAAACGTGCCATTGTGCGTGTGTCTCCGGCTGCGACTGAATATGGTATCTGGGTCCGGCGTGTAGACGTCACCGATCGGGATAACCTTATTCCGGCGCTTTATGATCACGTGAACGATACGCGGCTGTGTACGCGTCTGGCCAATAGCGCAGGGGTCGAGGTTTCGACTGTGGAACATCTGATGGCCGCTTTGGCAGGCACAGGCATCCACAATGCGTTGATCGAAATTGACGGGCCGGAAATTCCAATCATGGACGGCAGCTCTGCACCGTTTGTGGCGGCGATCCTGAAGGTCGGCCTGCTGGAACAGGACGCGCCCTTGCGGGCAATCCGTATCCTAAAAGAGGTCAGCATCAATGTTGACGGCTTTTCAGCCAGCCTTTCCCCTGCTGACAAGATAGAAATCGAATTTGCCATAGATTTTGACGAAGCTGCCATTGGTAAACAGTCAAAAACGTTGCAAATGTCCAATGGTGCCTTTGTGCGCGAACTAAGCAATTGCCGTACATTCTGTCGTCGTCGCGACGTGGATATGATGCAATCCGCTGGTCTGGCACTGGGCGGTGGTCTGGAAAACGCCATCGTTGTGGATGGCGATCTTGTGCTCAATCCCGAAGGTTTCCGCCGCGAAGACGAATGTGTGCGCCATAAAATGCTGGACGCTTTAGGCGATCTGGCACTGGCGGGCAGCCCGATCATTGGCCGCTATCTGGGGGATAAGGCCGGACACCGTGCAACCAATCTGTTGCTGCGCGAGTTGTTCGCCCGTCCCGACGCATGGGAAATGATCGAGTGTAGCGAAGCACAGTGGCATGATCTGCCAGGGGCGCATATTAAACCTTCGGATTTCGTGCAAGCCTGATCTGTGACATGCAAATCACAAAACTTGCGCCAAAACAGTGCGAAAGCGTTTTTACTCGGATGATTTTGTGCTAGTGAACCTGCAACATGCAGCCTATTGTTTGGCGAGCGAGACAGGGTAATGCGGGTATGATGCAGTTTGGCAAGAAGGCGGTTTTGGGGGCTTTGACAGCGTCTGTTGTTCTGACGGCGGGCTGTGCGCGTCGCGAACAGGAAGTTTCGCTGGAAAACCAGCCACCCGAAATAATCTATCAACAAGCCGAGGCCAAATTGGCCGAGCGGCGCGGTGCAGAAGATGCCGCGCAATTGTTCACCGAAGTCGAGCGGCTCTACCCCTATTCCGAATGGGCAAAACGCTCGATCATCATGTCGGCGTATTCCTATCACCAAGCCAAACTATACGAAGAAAGCCGCGGCGCGGCACAGCGCTATCTGGATTTCTATCCCACAGACGAAGATGCCGCCTATGCGCAATATCTGATCGCGCTTAGTTTTTACGACCAGATTGACAATGTCAGCCGCGATCAGGGCATCACATTTCAGGCCCTGCAAGCGCTGCGCACCACCGTTGAACGGTATCCAGACAGCGAATATGCCTCTTCGGCGCTGCTGAAATTCGACCTTGCCCTGGATCACCTGGCTGGCAAGGAAATGGATATTGGCCGTTTCTACATGAAACAGGGCCACTTCGGTGCGGCGATCAACCGTTTCCGTGTGGTGGTCGAAGATTTCCAAACCACCACCCACACACCCGAAGCCCTGCACCGTCTGGTAGAGGCGTATTTGTCGCTGGGGCTGGATGCTGATGCGCAGACCGCGGGCGCGATTCTGGGGCATAACTTTCAGGGAACGAACTGGTATAAGGATACCCATGTTCTGCTGACAGGGCGGGGGATTTCAACGGATGCGGCCAGCGACGACAGCCAGGGTTGGCTGAAGAAAATCTGGCGGCAGGTTGCGCGGGGCGAATGGCTCTAAGCTATGGTTTCTGGCATTAATAAAGGCGCTCTAACGGGTTCACCGGGTCGGATGACCCTTTGCCGTTTCGGAATATAACCCGCTATGCTGCGTGGCCTTCACATTCGAAATATGTTGTTGATTGACCGTCTGGATCTTGATTTCCAGCCGGGTCTGAACGTTCTGACCGGCGAAACCGGCGCGGGCAAATCCATTCTGCTGGACAGTCTGGGGTTTGTGCTGGGCTGGCGCGGCCGCGCCGATCTGGTGCGCAGCGGGGCGGATCAGGGCGAGGTTACAGCCGAATTTGATATTCCTGACGGGCATCCGGTTTTGGCGGTTCTTGCTGAACAGGATATTGCCCTTGAAGACGGTGAATTGATCCTGCGCCGCACAAATACACCTAGCGGGCGCAAGACGTCTTTTGTGAACGACCGCCGTGTTTCGGGAGAGGCTTTGCGGTCGCTGTCTGACAAACTGGTGGAATTGCACGGGCAGCACGATGATCGCGGGCTGTTGAATGCACGGGGGCATCGGGCGCTGCTGGATGCCTTTGCGGGGGTGAACCTTGGCCCGGTTCAGGCAGCCTGGACGCAATTGCGCTCTGCGGAAAACGCGCTTGATAAAGCGAGGGCCGATCTGAAACTTGCGCAGGCAGACGAAGAATATCTGCGCCATGCGGTGAGCGAACTGGACACGCTTGACCCGCAAACGGGTGAAGAGGCGGCGCTCGACACGCAACGCCGTTTGATGCAAGGCGCCGAACGTATTCGTGGTGATATTGCCAAGGCTGCCAATGCTTTAGGGTCAGACGCGGCAGAGGGTGCAATGACAGACGCGCTGCGCTGGCTGGAAGGGGCGGCTGATCACGCCGAAGGTCAGCTAGAGACCGTTGTAGCCGCTGTGTCGCGGGCTTTATCAGAACTGGCCGACGCCCAACGGGGGGTTGAAGATTGCCTGAACGCACTCGATTTTAACCCGTTAGAGCTGGAAAATACCGAGGAACGGCTGTTTGCCATTCGTGCGCTTGCCCGTAAACATTCGGTTGTTCCCGATGCTTTGGCAGGGTTCGCCGATGACTTGCGCCAGCGTCTGTCCGCCATTGAAGGCGGGGCAGATCAAATCGGCAATCTGGAAGCGGCCGTTACAACCGCGCAGGTCCAATATGACGGGCTGGCAGAAAAGCTGACCGAACAACGGCGTAAATTCGCAGCGAAGCTGGATAAGGCAATGCTGGCGGAATTGACCCCGCTGAAAATGGAACGCGCTGTTTTCACAACAGAAATCACCGCCGCCGAAGCAGGCCGCGAAGGGCGCGATCAGGTAGCCTTTACGGTTGCAACCAACCCTGGTGCGCCCTCCGGTCCGATTGACAAGATTGCCTCTGGCGGGGAATTGTCACGGTTTTTGCTGGCGCTGAAGGTCTGTTTGACCAAGCGCAGCGAAGGCGTGACGCTGATTTTTGATGAAATTGACCGCGGGGTCGGCGGAGCAACAGCCGATGCTGTGGGACGTCGATTGGCAGCCTTGGCCAATAGCGCGCAAATTCTGGTGGTGACCCATTCGCCGCAAGTGGCCGCACAGGGGGCGCATCAATGGCAGGTGTCAAAATCCGTTGCCAAAGGTGAAACCCGCAGCACAGTGGCCAAGCTGGATGTGGACGAGCGCACCCGCGAAATCGCGCGAATGCTGGCGGGCGATGTGATCACCCCCGAAGCAGAAGCCGCCGCACGCACCTTGTTGACGCGCCGCTCGTAAAGCGCCTTTTCAATTCGGATTACGGTTTTTTTCGGTAAACTTCGGTTCTAACGGTTGGAACGTTCGTCGGAATACCATTTGCGCACGCGGTCGCGGACCGATTGATCGCCGGACATGCGGGCGTCGTTTATGGCCAGTCGCGCTTCGGCCAGATCAATGGAACGCAGGCGGTCTTTGACAGGCCCAATAGAGGCAGGGCGCATCGACAGGGTGCGCAGGCCGATGGCAGCAAAACACATGGCTTCCAGCGGACGGCCCGCGTCTTCACCGCAAAAGCTGACAGGGGTGTTGAATTCAAAACAGCGTTTGCAGATCAACTCCAAAAAGGTCAGAAAACTGACATTCAGCGTATCATAGCGACGGCGCACTTTTTCATTTTCGCGGTCTGCGGCAAAGAAAAACTGTTTTAGGTCATTGCCGCCGATGGAAATAAAATCAGCCATTTCAAAGAACTGGTTCGGCGCAAAGGCAAGGCTGGGGGTTTCCAGCATCGCCCCGACCTTAATGTCGCTTGGCACGATGTGACCCAGACGAAGTTCGTTTTCTATGGTTTTATCAAGGATCACCTTGGCGGCTTTGAACTCGTCAAACTGGGCCACAAACGGGAACATGATGTTGACGGGGCGCCCTTTGGCGGCCCGTAGGATCGCCTCTAGCTGCATCCGCATGATACCGGGTTTATCCAGCGAAATTCGGATCGCACGCCAGCCGAGCGCGGGGTTCGGTTCGTCTTCGGGCTTCATAAAGGGCACAACTTTATCCGACCCGATGTCCAAGGTGCGGAAGGTCACAGGCTTGCCTTGTGCGGCGTCAAACACTCGCCCGTATTGATGGGCAAGGTCGGTCCGTTTGGGCATTTCACTGCGCACCAGAAATTGCAATTCGGTGCGGAACAGGCCCACACCCTCGGCGCCCGAACTTTCCAGACTTGGCAAATCTGCCAATAAGCCCGCGTTCATCAGCAGATTGATTTTGACTCCGTCGATGGTTTCGGCAGGCTTGTCCCGAATGGCCGAAAACCGCTCCTGGGCCTGGTTGGCCATGGCGATTTTGTCGTTAAAGGCAGAGGCTACGTTATCGTCAGGCCGCAGGTGCGCGATACCTTGGTCGCCGTCCACAAGGATCTGGTCACCGTTCAGGGCTTCGCGGGTCACGTTTTCAGCGTGGATCACCATAGGGATCGCCCAAGCGCGTGCAATAATTGCAGCATGCGAACCAACAGAGCCCTGTTCCAGCACGATACCACGTAATTCCTTGCCATATTCCAACAATTCGGCGGGGCCGATGTTTCGCGCCACCAACACGGGGCGATCAGGCAATTCATCCCCGGCAGAGCGGCCCTGACCGGTCAGAATGCGCAGCAAACGGTTCGACAGATCATCCAGATCATGCAGCCGTTCGCGCAGATAAGGGTCCGGCACACGGGCCATACGGGCGCGGGTCGCGGATTGTTCTTTTTCCACGGCAACTTCGGCAGCCAGACCGCGGTCGATGCTGGCTTCAAGGCGCGCACGCCAGCCTTTGGAGTTGGCGAACATCCGGTAGGTTTCCATCACCTCCAGTTGTTCGATGTTATTGTCGTTCTGGGTCGCGTTCAGCAGATCGTTCACCGAAATGCGCAGGCTGTCCATCGCGTCGTTCAGACGCTGCTTTTCGGCCTCGGGATCGTCGGCAACAGGGTTGGTGATGACGATCTTGGGGTCGTGCAGCACAACTGTGCCGCGCGCCGCGCCTTCCTGTGCAGAACCGCCGTTGAACATGATCGGCCGCTGATGGGGGGCGGTCATTGCCTCTCCATCGCCCACAAAGGCCCCAAGCTCTTTCATTTCGGCCAATACCATGGCGACAACTTCCAGAGCGTAGACTTCGTCTTCGGTGTAAAGGCGCTTTTCGCGGCTTTGGATCACCAGAACGCCCAGAACTTCACCCAGTCGTTGTACGGGAACCCCCAGAAAAGAGCTGTACAGCTCCTCGCCGGTTTCAGGCATATAGCGGAAGCCTCGCTCGACGGTGGCGTTTTCGGCGTTGATGGGATGGGCTTCTTTGGCAACACGGCCCACCAGACCCTCGCCATAGCGCAGGCGGGTGACGTGGACAGATTCCTGCTTCAACCCTTCGGTCGCACATAGTTCCAGCGTCTGGCGGTCACGGCGCAGATAGACCGAGCAAACTTCGGTTCCAACGCCCTGCGCCACAAGTTGGGTGATGTGATCCAGCCTTTGCTGCCCATCGCCGTCTTCGGCCAAGGTGTCGCGCAGTCTGGTTAGCAGTTGTCTGCTGTCAAGCCGTGTATCTGCCACTGATTTTGCCTATTCCACTGCAAGTTCAAACTCATCATGCAGTGCGCGGACGGCTAGTTCCATATATTTCCGGTCCACAAGCACAGAAATTTTGATTTCTGACGTTGTGATCACGCGAATGTTTACGCCCTCATCCGCTAAAATCTTGAACATCTTCTTGGCAACACCCGCTTGCGAGCGCATGCCGTTGCCCACAATCGAGATTTTCGCCACGTCTTTGTCGGTGATCAGATCGCGGTAATCCAGCTCGCCCGCATCTGCGGCAGCCTGCATGGCAGCCTGTGCCAGTGCCACATGGTCGGTCGGGCAGGAGAACGTCATATCGGTGCGGCCGTCTTCGGAAATGTTCTGAACGATCATATCCACATTGACCCCGGCATCCGCCAGCGGGCCAAAGATTGCAGCAGCCACGCCCGGGCGGTCGGCCACAGATACAAGGGTCATTTTGGCTTCGTCCCGAGAGTAGGCCACGCCCTTAACAACGCGAATATTTTCCATGATTTCTTCCTCTGAACAAACAAGTGTGCCGACCTCGGCAGAGATATCGTCTTCAAAACTGGACAGAACCCGTAGCCGCACGCGGTACGAGCGGGCCAGTTCCACAGAACGGGTTTGCAGGACTTTTGCGCCCAGCGAGGCCAGTTCCAGCATTTCTTCGTATGAGATTTTATGCAGTTTGCGGGCATTTGACACGATGCGCGGGTCGGTGGTGTAGATCCCGTCCACATCGGTGTAGATGTCGCAACGCTCTGCCTCTAGGGCGGCGGCGAAGGCAACTGCGGTGGTGTCGGACCCGCCGCGCCCCAGTGTGGCGATGCGGCCGTCATCCATAACCCCTTGGAAACCTGCCACAACAGCAACCTTACAGCCTGATGCAAAGGAGGCATCCAGATTTTCCGACGGGATTGCATCAATCCGCGCGCTTTCGTGTTTTCCGGTGCATTTCAGCGGGATTTGCCAGCCTTGCCAGCTACGGGCCTTGATGCCCATTTCCTGCAACCGCAGTGCCATCAGGCCAGAGGTGATGTTTTCCCCTGCCGAAACCACTGCGTCATATTCGGCGCGGTCATATAGCCCGTTTTCAGGCGCACTGTCGCGCACCCAGCCCACCAGCTCGTTGGTTTTTCCCGACATGGCAGAGACAATGACGACGACTTCATAGCCGTTTTCAACTTCTTGACGGACTTTATCTGCGGCGTTTGCAATTCGGGCCAGATCGGCCACGGATGTTCCGCCAAATTTCATTACCAAACGGGGCATATCGGGATGGTTCCACGGCTATTAACAATTCGCGCGTCTTTTACGCGTGTTGGCCGTCAAGGGAAAGAGGAAAGGCGTGTGGCTTAGTTGGTGCGCCGATTTCCCCACGGCAGCGGGGTCACGGGGATGCCTTCGTCGATCAGGGCTTTCGCCTCATCCGGTTTGGCGCGCCCGTAGATGGACCGTTCGGGGGTTTCGCCCTCGTGCATTTTGCGGGCTTCGGTGGCGAAATCATCCCCGACGTTTTCAGAGTGTTTTTCAACCATGCGCCGCATTTCCGCCAAAGCCTGTTCGGCGGGGGAGGCAGGCGCGGTTAGTGGACCCGCAGCTTTTGGCGATGGGGCAGCGGTGTCCGCGGCCATACGTTCCGCGGCGCGTCCGGTGCTGACGCGGGGGGCCATGATTGCCTTTTCCACCCCTAAGGTGCCGCAGACAGAGCATGTTACCATGCCGGCGGCCAAAAGTTTGTCAAACGCTTGGGCTGATTGGAACCAGCTATCAAACGTATGATTGTGTTCACATTTTAGCGTATAGTTAATCATTGGATCGTGTTTTGTCTGTTCGTATGTGCAAGGAAAATGCAACTACGTGGTCAACAATGCCCATGATGCACATGAACTGTCAATCTTCGGTTAACAGGTTATGAAGTTTTGACGGCTACGGTGTTAAGGGGAAATTCCTTAAACTTTTGCCGTCGGATCATCCCCCCGATGAAACTGTCAGGCGGGGGGATGGAATTCGCGTAAACGTCCGGTCTTAGCGTGCGCGGCGGTCGCGGCGGGCTGACATCGGCTGGAAGGCCACGGCGTTATGGGCTTCACAATAGGGTTTGCCCTGTTGCACGCCCAGACCGCAAAACCAGAAATCATCTGTTGCCGGATCACCGATGGGCCATTTGCAGGTTTTTTCGGTCAATTCCATCAGCAGCAGCTTTTTGGCCTTCTTTTCAACTTCGGCAACGGTGGCCAAAGCCTCGGCGCTGATTTCCGAATTCGATGGCTGTGGCGGCAGCGGCTGGCCAGCCGTGATGATCGGCTTGCGCATGGGCAGGTTAACAGGCCGTTCCGCAGGTTTTGGCGCCGCTGTCGGGGTTTCCGCAGCGGGCTTTGGCACGGCTTTCGGCTTTGCCGCTTCTTTTGGTGCGGGCTTTTCCTTGGCTGTTTTCGCCGGAGCCGCACGGTTGGACAGGCCCAGACGATGGACTTTACCAATTACAGCATTGCGGGTTACACCGCCCAATTCCTTGGCGATCTGGCTAGCACTTTTGCCTTCACCCCACATGGTTTTCAGCATTTCGACGCGGTCGTCTGTCCAGGACATC
>JAXMOF010000094.1:0-9697 GCA_034670045.1 Amylibacter sp.
CTTAACCAAAAACGCGACAATCTGCGCCCGATTTTGAGCATTTTTTGCGGCGTCTTTGACGATTTTGGACGCATTTAGTCGGTTATTTGTCGAATCTTCTCTGACGGAAATCGGCCTGCGGCGCGTACCGGCCCGCAGTTTGGTCCCAGCCAGACCACGGCGGGCCGCATCCACATCGGTGCTTTTTAGTCGGTCAATGGCATATGGGGCGCTGGATTGATCCATCAAACCCGTCGAACTTCGCGCAAATCAGCCAGAGTATGACGGCAGTGTCCGAACCAGAGCCTGAACCATTGTCTGGCGGCAGTTTCTGCGGGCAAGACACCCCCACCCGCAGATCTTTTGGATCACAAGTTGCTTTAAGTGGCAGCAGGCATCCGCTGGGGCCGGATCATCGCAAGCGAAATCACCAGCGCCATCCCACCACAAACAGCAATTGCAGCGATCATCGGCAAGGCGGTGCCGTCAAAGAAAGGACCGACAAGCGTCCCCGTCAACATCTGCAACATCCCCCCCAACGAAGACGCCAGCCCCGCAATATCGCCGTGCTCTTCCAGCGCAAGCACCATGGTTGTGGGGATGACCACCCCCAAAAAGGCATTGGCGCAAAACAGCATGGCCACCAGAACATAGAGATTCACCAATCCGCCCAGACCAAGCGCCAGCAGCAAAAGCGTCACCGCAGCAAAGCCGAAGACCCCGATCCGAACCACCCGCAACATCCCCAAACGCGCTCCGATCGGGGCGGCCAGTTGGGAGGCACCGAAAAAGCCGATGGCGTTGACCGCAAAGGCAATGCTGAAACCGATAGGCGACAGGCCGAATTCGCCCGTATAGACAAAAGACCCGCTGGCGATGAACACAAAGAACGATCCCATGCCAAAGGCCCCCACGAAGGTCAGCGCCATAAAGCTGCGGTCTGTCAGCAGGGTTTTACACCCCCGCAGCAGATTCGCCCCGTTCACCGCCACCCGTTTTTCAGGCGGCAGGGTTTCGGGCAGGGCAAAACGGGCCATCACCAGACTGGCCAAAGCAGCGATCACAAACACCCCGAACAGCAGGCGCCAACCGGACAGCAGCAATAGCAAACTGCCCGCCAAAGGTGCCAGCATGGGCGACACGCTGATCACCAGCATGATCATCGCCATCATTTTGGTGCCGTCATTGCCGGTATACAGGTCCCGGATGATCGCGCGGGGCAGTACCATCACCACCGCAGCGCCCAGCCCCTGCATAAAGCGAAAGCCTGTTAGCAATTCGATGCTCGGCGCCCAGATACAGCCAAGCGAGCCCAGAACAAAGATCGCCATGCCGCAATAGATCGGCAGTTTGCGCCCGACCTGATCGGACCACGGCCCATAGATCAGTTGCGACAGGCCAAAGGCCAGAAAAAACGCGGTGATGGTGCCTTGCACCGCCGCAACAGAGGCATTCAGATCCTGCGCAATCAGCGGCAAGGCAGGCAGGTACATATCAATGGCAAACGGGCCAACGGCCGACATCAGGCCGAGGATCAGGGCAATCCGGAACATCTTATCATCCAGTGTATTTTTGAGTTGCCCCACCTATACAAAGCGCTCGGCAATTGCCAACCGCAAACAAGGGGGTTTCAGCGATACGGCCCGCCCCTGCTGACCCTTTTTGGCAGCAGAGACTATGCGCCAGAGTGCCGTTCAGATCAAACCGTCGCGGCCACGCACAGGCTTGCCGACAGGTTTGGTGATACCTTCTAGCGCCTCAAGCGGTTTGCGCACGGCTTCGCCAAGACCGGGGCGTGTGGGGGCGTGAACTTGTTTGGTGACTTCAACCATCACCGCACCTGCGGGTAAAATCCACGACAGTTTCGCGCCAAACCGTTCAAACACCTGCGCAGAGCGCACCACCGATGCGCGGTGACTGGGGGGTGAAAACAACGCTGAAATCTGCCGCCCCGGAACAAATCCGTGTTTGCGCAACTGGGATTCCAACTGGCTGAAACTATAGGGCCGACCAAAGCCGAAGGGCGTTTTGTCCCGCCGCGCCCAAAGTCCTGTGCGATTGGGCACCACAAACAACGCCCGCCCGCCCGGCCCGAGCACACGCCAGATTTCATCCAGCAGTTCGGCCTGCCGCTCGCAGGTTTCCAGACCGTGCAGCACGATCAGACGGTCTATCTGGCCAGTGGCCACAGGCCATTGGGTTTCTTCAATCATCACCGAATGATTGGGCAGACCATCCGGCCAGGGCATCACACCCTGCTGCCCCGGCATCAGGTTCATCACCCGCCGGCTGTCCACCAGAAACGGACGCAGCATCGGCCCCGCAAACCCGAATCCCGCCACGGTTTGCCCCTTGGTATTGGGCCAGAGGGCCACAATACGTTCACGCAGGGCGCGCTGCGCGATCCGCCCCAGCTTGGTGCGGTAATAGAAGGAATGAAGATCAACCACATCCAAGTGCATTGCATCGTCCTGCAAGTTCGGCCAGACTAAACTCGAAGTTAAATCATGATGAGGAACAAAACGCCATGCCCTTAGAGATCATTACCGTTCCTTGTCTGTCGGATAATTACGCTTTTATCCTGCGCGAAACAGAAACCGATCAGGTTGCTGTTGTAGACGTGCCCGAAGCCAAACCTATTCTGGATGTACTGGCCGAAAAAGGCTGGGCGCTGGATCATATCCTGCTGACCCATCACCACGACGATCATATCATGGGTGTCGAAGACCTGCGCGCTGCCACAGGGGCCTCTGTTTCGGGGGGCGCACCGGACGCCTATCGCTTGCCTCCGCTGGACTCCATGTTGTCGGACGGGGACAGCTTTGAACTGGGGGCTGAAACCTGCCGCGTTATGGATGTGTCAGGGCATACACTTGGCCATATCGCCTTTATCTTTGACGAGGCGCTGGCCGCTTTCACTGCCGACAGTCTGATGGCTTGGGGCTGTGGCCGCGTGTTTGAAGGCACGATGGACCAGCAATGGGCCACCTTGCATAAATTCCACGCCCTGCCCCGCGCCATGACCATCTATTCCGGCCATGAGTACACCACCAGCAACGGCAAATTCGCCATGACCATTGAACCCGACAACGAAAGCTATATCGCCCGGATGAAAGCAACCGAGGAAGCCCGCGCCAAAGGCGAGCCGACGGTGCCGTCAAATCTGGGGCTGGAACTGGCGACAAATCCGTTCCTGCGCGCCAACCACCCCAAGGTCAAAGCCGCCCTTGGCATGGAAACCGCCACCGACGCACAGGTTTTCGCCGAGATCCGCACCCGCAAGGACAATTTTTAACTACCCTTTAACCAGACCCTTTAGACACGAGCATTTTATGGCCGAACAATTTGATTGCATGTCCGACAAGCATCAGGATTTCCTGAGCCGCCAGAACATCTTTTTCACAGGGGCTGCGGCCCCTACCGGACGGGTGAATATCTCGCCCCGCCCGACAGATGTGTTTCGTATTATCAACCCAAATCAGGTGGCCTATCTGGATTACATCGGCTCTGGCAATGAAACCGCTGCGCTGACACGGCTGTCGCCCCGCATGACCATTATGACCTGCGCCTTTGACGGCCCGCCGCGCATCCTGCGCCTGTACGGGCAGGGCAGCGTGCACCAAACCGGCTCTCCCGAATATGAAACCCTGCTGAACGCCCATTATGGTGGCACCGCACCGCGCAATGCCCGCCAGATTGTTGTGCTCGACATAGACTTGGTGCAAACATCCTGTGGCTACGGCGTTCCCTTGTTTGACTATCAGGGGGACCGGGCAAACCTGACCCGCTGGGCCGATCATAAATCCGACGATGAACTGGCAGACTATCGTCGCAAAAAGAACGTCACCAGCATTGACGGGTTTGACACAGGCCTGGCCCTGTAGCCCCGTTCAGACAGACTGATTAGACAGAAAGTTACCACAGTGGCCCTTAAAGACTGGTTCGACCCGAAAGACGCCCATCCCGCCCCCCGCTCTGGCCCTGTCCGTGTGGGCTGGCTGTTGAACGAGCAACGCTCGGGGGTTGTTTACGCCCCGCCCGAACGGATCAGATCGGCCGAGGTGAACCGCAACCACGCCAAATCCGCCTCGCGCTGTCCTGCGATCATCAATATGGAAAGCCGTTATTTCATGATCCGCGTGCCCTATGACCTGCACCTGCGGTTTGTGCGGGATGACAAGGGCAAACCGGGACTGCGCAATATGAACGGAGATGCCAGCCCCGTGCGTGGCAATGTGCTGTCCAAGAAACTGCATATGACCGCCGAACACGAATGGCGCTATCCGGATCGCCCGACGGTGCAGATTTCCCTGCCCTATACGTTTATCGCGGATGAACCCGTCTATATGACCCAGCTTTCGGCGTTTATGCATTACACCAAAACGCCCCTGCCCGGCACCATCTTTGGCGGGCGCTTTGCCATCAACAACTGGCCGCGTCCCTTGATGTGGGCCTTTGAATGGCATGACACCGCGCAGGACCTGATCCTGAAACGGGGGCAGCCGTGGTTCTATGTACAATTCGAAACAAACCCGCAGGACCGGTCGGTCTCTATGGTCGAAGCCCAGCTCACCCCCGAACTGGAAGGCTTTATCGACCATACATCTGCCGCCGTGAACTATGTGAACCAGTCGTTTTCCCTGTTCAAAGACGCCGAACGTGTGCGCCCTGAAACCTTGCTCGTGCCCGTAAAGCGCTAGGTGAAACCACAGGGCCGGCAGGCCCCGCACAGCGCCAGACACCCGCGCAGTGCGATAAAATCGACAAGATGCGCCTTGCCCCCCGCAAAGCGCACCCTAGATTTCTGTGTCATGCAAACAGGCCCGACAGCCCGCAAAAGCGGCTAAAAAGACTCTGTTACGAAACTTTTACGGTTAATTTTAGAAAAAACCCTTGAAGGTTTTGTATTCTCGCCGAAGTCTAGGGCAATGGGGTAATCAGCGTTTCGCAGAGCGCTGCAAAAATGAAAGTCTAGATCGTATGCCATCTTTTTCGAGCAGCCTAGAAAATGCAATCCACGCAGCCTTGGCCCACGCCAACGAGCGCAAACACGAACTTGCCACGCTGGAACATCTGCTTCTGGCGTTGATTGATGAAACCGACGCCGCGCAGGTAATGCGCGCTTGCGAGGTTGATCTGGTCGGGTTGCGCACCACAGTAACCCAATTCCTTGATACCGAACTGGACAGTCTGATTTCCGAAATCGACGGATCAGAGGCCGCGCCGACAACCGCCTTCCAGCGGGTGATCCAGCGTGCTGCCATCCATGTTCAATCCTCGGGGCGCAATGAAGTGACCGGCGCCAACGTGCTGGTTGCGATCTTTGCCGAACGGGAAAGCCACGCGGCCTATTTCTTGCAGGAACAGGATATGACCCGCTATGACGCGGTGAACTATATTTCCCACGGCGTTGCCAAAGACCCCAGCTTTGGCGACAGCCGTCCGATCACAGGATCAGACGACATAGAGGATCTGAACTTTGACGGCGAAGCGCCGGCCAAAGAAGAAACCGCCCTGCAAAAATATTGCGTGGACCTGAACGCCAAAGCCGCAGCAGGCGATATAGACCCGCTGATCGGTCGCGACCACGAAGTTGAACGCTGTATCCAGGTGCTGTGCCGCCGCCGCAAAAACAACCCGATCCTTGTAGGCGATCCCGGTGTGGGCAAAACCGCCATTGCCGAAGGTCTGGCCAATAAGATCATCAAGGGCGAAACCCCTGAAATTCTGTCCGGTGCCACGATCTATTCCCTTGATATGGGCGCATTGCTGGCAGGCACCCGCTATCGCGGCGATTTTGAAGAGCGCCTGAAAGCGGTGATGACAGAAATGGAAGACCATGAAGATGCCGTTCTGTTTATCGACGAAATCCACACGGTTATCGGCGCTGGTGCCACATCTGGCGGGGCAATGGATGCGTCCAACCTGCTGAAACCTGCCCTTCAGGGCGGCAAATTACGCTGCATGGGGTCCACCACCTATAAAGAGTATCGCCAGCACTTTGAAAAAGACCGCGCCCTGTCCCGCCGGTTCCAGAAAATCGACGTGAATGAACCTTCGGTCGAAGATGCCGTACAAATCCTGCAAGGGTTGAAGCCGCATTTTGAAGAGCATCACCAGATCACCTACACGCCAGAAGCGATCCGCACCGCCGTGGAACTGGCCGCACGCTACATCCACGACCGCAAACTGCCAGACAAAGCCATCGACGTGATTGACGAAGCCGGTGCCCATCAGCACATCATCGCTGAAGAAAAGCGCACCAAAGTCATCGACGTGCCGCAAATCGAAGCCGTAGTCGCCAAAATCGCGCGTATCCCGCCGAAAACCATTTCCAAAGACGATGCCGAAATTCTGCGGGATCTGGATGCCAGCCTGAAACGGGTGGTCTTTGGCCAGGACCCTGCGATCGAGGCTTTGACCTCGGCGATCAAACTGTCCCGCGCGGGTCTGCGCGAACCTGAAAAGCCCATCGGCAACTACCTGTTTGCAGGCCCTACAGGTGTGGGCAAAACCGAAGTGGCAAAACAACTGGCCGATACACTGGGCGTGGAACTGCTGCGCTTTGACATGTCCGAATACATGGAAAAGCACGCGATTTCCCGACTGATCGGTGCGCCTCCGGGGTATGTGGGGTTTGATCAGGGCGGTCTGCTGACAGACGGCGTGGACAAGACCCCCCACTGCGTTCTGTTGCTGGATGAAGTCGAAAAAGCCCACCCTGATGTGTTCAACATCCTGTTGCAGGTGATGGATCACGGCAAGCTGACAGACCATAACGGCCGCACAACGGATTTCCGCAATGTGGTGCTGATCATGACCTCGAATGCGGGGGCAGCAGATGCCGCGAAGGAATCCATCGGCTTTGGACGGGGTCGTCGCGAAGGCGAAGACACCGCCGCGATCGAAAAGCTGTTCACACCGGAATTCCGCAACCGTCTGGACGCGATTATTTCCTTTGCACCGCTGGGCAAGAAAACCATTTCCAAAGTGGTCGACAAATTCATCCTGCAACTGGAAGCACAGCTGATGGACCGCAATGTGGTGTTCGAACTGACCCCTGCTGCATCCGCATGGCTGGGCGACAAGGGTTATGACGACAAGATGGGCGCCCGCCCGCTGGCCCGCGTCATTCAGGAACACGTGAAAAAGCCACTGGCCGAGGAACTTCTGTTTGGCAAACTGACCAAAGGCGGACTTGTGAAAGTCTCGGTCAAGGACGGCAAGCTGGAATTGAAGATGGAGCCGCCAGAAAAGCGCCGTATCCCGAAATCAAAGCCGCCTTTGTTAACTGCAGACTAAAGGCCTGCGAAAACCTCGTGAAAACAATGTGAAATCATTTCTGTTTACAATGATTTACTCAGAAACCACTTGATCACCAAATGCCCTTGCGTCAACATAACGTGAGGGCATTTTTCATATATATTTGGTGACAGCGTGGGTGACGTACTCAAATCACGCCTGCTTGCATGGATTTCTTTCGGAACTGAAAAATTCGAGGGGCCTGCAAAGCGGCGGATCATAATGACCAACATCCTTGTGATGTTGACGACGGCTTTATGCATACCCCATGCCCTGTTTTTCATTATCTACGATGCCAGTGCCCTGTGGATTCCCATCGTCCTGACCCTGACCTGTGCTCTGGCCTTTCAACTGACCCCCTTGCTGCATTCCTATAACCCTTACGCGGGCGGGCTTTACAATCTGTCGCTCTGGCTGGTCTTCGCCATGAGCATCGCATGGATGTTCTCTGCCCGATCAGGGGTACATTTTTATCTGCTGGCAGGGGCTACAACGGCCATTGCCATTTTTGGCATCCGGCAAAACCTGCTGTCCGTATTTTCAATCGTCCTTGGGCTCGCCTGCTTCATCATAGTGGATCGCAATTTTTCCCAGCCTGCGCCTTTTATCCAAGTGTCTGACACCTTTCTTGATGTGTTCTATTACCTGTCGATCCCAACCGCGATGCTGTTCATCTTTTGCATGGTGTTTTACGGCTTCAAACAGGCCAGCACCGCCGAATCCGCCTTGCAGCGGGAATATGAATACTCCGAAGCACTACTGGCCAATATGTTGCCCGGCCCGATCGCCGCACAATTAAAGCGCCACCCCGGCCGCACCATCGCGGACAGCCACGAAGAGGCTACTATCCTCTTTGCCGATATCGTCGGCTTTACACCCCGGGCATCCCACCTAAGCCCTGATACGCTGGTGAAATTCCTGAACCAACTGTTCACCCGCTTTGACGATCTGGCCAATAAACACGGTCTGGAAAAGATCAAAACGCTGGGGGATGCCTTTATGGTCGCAGGCGGCATGCCCGAACCCCAGCCCGATCACGCGGTGCGCGTGGCCAAGATGGCACTGGATATGGTGGCGGAAACCAACAAATTTGCAGAAGAAATGGGTGAAAAGATCGAACTGCGGATCGGCATCCACACAGGCCCGGTTGTGGCGGGCGTGATCGGCACCAAGAAACCGTTTTATGATGTCTGGGGCGATACGGTAAACACCGCTGCTCGAATGGAATCCTTTGGCACAAACGGCAAAATTCAGGTCACATCCGAAACCAAAAAAATTCTCGAAGCCCAGTTCGATTTTGCAGAGCGCGGCAAAGTCATGATCAAAGGCAAAGGCGATCTGAACCTCTGGTATCTGGAAGGCCTGACCAAGCCCTGAGCGATTCGCTTTATTCGGCGGCCATCTGCATCGGCCAACGGGTCATTTCACAAATCTGCGCCACCACGCTGGACAGGCTGGCCCGCACATCATCAAACTGGTCACTTTTGGTCACCGACTTTTCGTTCAGATACAGCGAGCGGTCAATTTCGATCTGAATGCAATGTTGCCCCGAACTGGGACGCCCGTAGGCCTGCGTGATATGCGCCCCTGCAAATGGCGTGTTGCGCGCCACCCGAAACCCCGCCTGTTTCAGAAAGCCTTCGATCTCCTCCACATAGCTGTTGTCGCAGGACGACCCGAATCGGTCCCCCAGCACAATTTCAGGCATCCGCCCGAACAACCCCGAGGCATTGGCCACAGCATCCCGTGGCATGGAATGACAATCCAGCAGCACCACCTGCCCAAAGGCCGCCCGCGAGGTCTGGAGCAGGTCTTGCAACTGTGTGTGATAGGGGCGGTAATACCGCTCAAGACGCTGCCGTGCGGCCTCCATGGTGATTTTACCGCTGATCAGCGCACGCCCTTCGGACACCACACGGGGAATCACCCCCAAACCCGAAGCCACACGGGGATTGCTGCCCAATTGCCGTGCGCCTTCAACGATAGCAGGGTCCAATTCGTCAATACTGCGGTTCAAATCCACAAAAGCCCGCGGCGCAGAGGCCGCCAGCAAAGGCGCGCCATACTCTGTAGCCGCGCCAAACAACTGATCTACAAAAGCATCTTCCGAACTGCGAATCGCTACCGCATCCAATACAGAGGCTTGCAAAAAAGCCGCCGGATAGTCCCTCCCGCTGTGTGGAGAAGAAAAAACTGCCCCGCAAGTGATGGTTTCGGGCAAATGCAGGTGGTATTCAACAGGGGTCATGGCAGTCTCGCTTGTTGCCTATTGATATCATTGCCTTGATAGAGATGCAAAACCTCTTGAACCCGTCCAAGAACCCGCATATAGACCGCGAACACGAATTTCTGTCAGGTCCGACAGATGCTTGGATTCGGGCGTATAGCTCAGCGGGAGAGCACTTCGTTGACATCG
>JAXMOF010000095.1:0-9689 GCA_034670045.1 Amylibacter sp.
GCCAAACACCTGATGAAACCCTTGCGACACACAATCCAGATAGCTGAGCAGGATCGGCTGACCAAGGTTTTCCGTGGACATCGCCGCCGCACTGGCCTTGTACATGGCAACGCCGATCAGCGGATCTTTGTCCAGAACCAAGCGGTCGTAGGCTTCTTCGCGCAAATCAAGTGCGTCCCAGCCGATATCGCCCACATCCGCTACCAGCCCTGAAATGGATGACAGCGGATCAGGTGTGACGCTTAAAAACGCCACATCGCGGCGCGAGGATTGCACCCAATGGCGCCGCCATCCTGTCAAAGTTGTCGGGCGCAGGTTTTGGTAGCTGTGGGTGCCTGCATTCACCAGCGAGCCGTAGCCGAAGAAACTGCCTGTCACACCGTTACCATGCCACAGGGGCGCGACCGCCCTGTGCCTTTGCGCCGTTGATGACCTGAATGGTTTTGGCCACTTGATCTATCCGCTGGCTGGATGGCGGGTGGGTTGCCAGCAGCGCCGAAGACCCGCCTGTGCGTTCAAAGGTTCTGGCCCCGATGGCGGCGTTATAGCCTGCGCGGTCTGCGATATGGGCGGCGATCGTGTCGGCTTCCAATTCATATTTTTTGGAATAGCCGCGCCCGCCAATCGCCCCGCCGATGTCAACGCCGATCTGTGCGTCCCCGCCGCCGACGGCTACCAGAATTCCGCCCAGAACCGCACCTGCCAGTTGGTTGGCCTGGGTCTGTTCGATGTGACGCGCGATCTGGTGGCCAGCTTCGTGGCCAAAGACAAAGGCGATTTCATCGTCATTACGAAAGCTGCGCAACATATTGACGTTAAAGGTAATAACGGGCCGACCGTCTGCGCCTATGGTTTGATAGGCGTTGGGGGGCTCGCTGGCGTCATTGTTCACATTCACCCGAAAATCGCAGAAGTTATGTGGCTTGTCTGCGTGAAGCGAGCGGCAGACACCTTCGGCCACAGGTTCAACACGGGCGGCGACGCGATAATAGGCTTTGATGCTGGAATCAGCGTCCCGTACCGCCTGAAACGAGGGGCGGGACTGGCTGGTTGGTTCCGGTGTCGGGGTGCAGGCGGCCAAAAGAGCGGTGGAGCCTGCAGCGAATAATTTACGCATAAATTCCTCGGTCGAATCTGGGGCGGTGAAAAGGGTTCGGCACCGCGTGGTATTGTTCCAGAGGTATTAACCAATGGGAAAGGACGGGGCAACCATGCAGCCATTGCTCCTGTCAAAATCACGCGCAGAGCAGGGGGGCGCTGCTGTTTGGAGCGATCAGGGGGCAGGGCAAAATCAATGCCTATTTATTGTTCAAAATGCGCTCTGGCACCAGTGATCCTGCGACGGGAAGGAAAACGCGGGCGAAAAAGGGCGGATTTTTACGCGTTAAAGCTGATTTCGGCATAGGGAATCGGTGCAAACTTCGTTAACCTGCTTCGACAATCCCCGAAAACGGGGAGAAATCTGGGAGGAAACCATGAAAAATGGTCTAAAAACACTGGCGCTTTCCGCGCTGGCGCTAAGCATTGCATCCGAAACCTTTGCCGAGGAATGGAACGTGTCCGTTTGGGGCAAACGCCGTGCTTTCACCGAACATGTGGAAAAGCTGGCCGAATTGGTGTCTGAAAAGACCAATGGCGAGTTCACGATGAATGTATCTTATGGGGGACTGTCCAAGAACCGCGAGAATCTGGACGGGATTTCCATCGGCGCGTTTGAAATGGCGCAATTCTGTGCGGGCTATCACCGCGATAAGAACCGCACCATCACTGTTCTGGAACTGCCGTTTCTGGGCGTGTCCAACCTCGACGAAGAAGTTGCTGTAAGCCATGCGATCTATGCCCATCCTGCTGTTCAGGATGAAATGGCGCAGTGGAACGCGAAACTGCTGATGACCTCGCCAATGCCGCAATACAACCTTGTTGGTACAGGCGAAGCGCGCACCAAACTGGCCGATTTCGAAGGCATGCGTGTGCGTGCGACAGGCGGGCTTGGGAAAGCATTTGAAGCAGTTGGCGCCGTGCCGACCTCTGTAACATCAGCCGAAGCCTATCAGGCGATGGAATCGGGTGTTGTGGATACGGTGGCTTTCGCCCAACACGCACATCTGTCTTTTGGCACCATCAACCAGGCAACCTGGTGGACCGCCAACCTGAACCCCGGCACTGTGAACTGCCCGATTGTGGTGAATATCGACGCCTATGAAGGTCTGTCAGACGAACACCGCGAAGCTTTGGACAGCTCTGTCGATGAATCCATCGCCTATTACCTTGAAAACTATGGTAAACTTCTGGCGAAATGGGATGAGGTTCTGGAAGAAAAAGGTGTTGAGAAAGTGACGATTTCCGATGAGGAACTTGCCGCATTCCGCGCAAAAGCTGCTGATCCGATCCGTGACGAATGGATTGCCGAAATGGAAGCACAGGGCATTCCGGGCCAAGAGCTGTACACGCTTTTGATGGACACCCTGAAAAAGACCCGCATGGCTAACTAAGCCTGCTTTTCAAACGAACTGGCCGTCCTTTTTAGGGCGGCCTTTTTGATTTAATTCCACACTTCAAGGAGGTCTCATATGGCGTCATCGGCAGCCGTACTACAAGACGATAGCCTGTTAAGCCGACTGGACAGAATGTTACTGCCCGTTGAACGTTTTTGCGCACTTATCAGTGGCATAGCGGTGTTTTCACTGATGTTTCTGGCGGCCTATTCAGTGATCGGGCGCAAGTTCTTCAACTCTCCCCTGTCGGGATATGTTGACTATATCGAGGCCGCGATGCCGCTGATTGCCATCATGGGCGTGTCTTATGTGCAGCGCGACGGCACCCATATCCGCATGGATATTGTGGTGGCAGCGCTAAAGGGGCGGGTCTTGTGGTTGATCGAATGTCTGACTGTGGTGATCATGCTGGTGTTGATGATTGCGCTGGTCTGGGGGGCCTGGGCCCATTTCGACCGCAGCTTTGATCTGACCAAACCCCTGTTCAGCCGTGACAGTTCGATTGATATCGGCCTGCCGATCTGGCCAAGCAAACTGGTGGTGCCGATCGCTTTTTCGGTTCTTTGTTTGCGTCTGGTGTTGCAAGCGGTGGGCTATGGCCGCGCATTTGTATTGGGGCTGGAACATCCCGTGGCTGTGCCACTGGTCATTTCCGTCGAGGAACAAGCCCGCGCGGAAGCGGCACAACTGGCAGGGCATGACTGATGGATAACATTGCTATTGGACTATGGACCACGGGCGGCATGCTGGTGTTGGTCGTATTGGGGATGCGGGTTGCATTTGCGGCTGCTCTGGCGGGATTTGTCGGTTTGGTCTGGCTGCGCTGGAACGGGTATGACTATGACCCGGAAAGATTTGGCAAAGCCCTGCAGGTCAGCGTGAAAATCGCGGGGCAGGTGCCCCATTCCAAGGTCAGTTCGCAGGTTCTAAGCCTGATCCCCGTGTTCATCCTGATCGGCTATCTGGCCTATTACGCAAGGCTGACCACCGCCTTGTTCGAGGCCGCAAAACGCTGGATCGCCTGGGTTCCGGGTGGTTTGGCTGTGGCAACCGTCTTTGCGACCGCAGGGTTTGCGGCAGTGTCCGGTGCATCTGTGGCAACGGCTGCGGTGTTCGCGCGGATCGCCATCCCCGAAATGCTGAAAATCGGCTATAACAAGCAGTTCGCCGCTGGTGTGGTTGCAGCGGGGGGGACATTGGCATCGTTGATTCCACCCTCGGCCATTCTGGTGATCTATGCGATCATCGTGGAACAGGACGTGGGCAAACTGCTTTTGGCCGGTTTTGTGCCGGGTGTGTTTTCAGCCATTGTCTATGCGGTTCTGATTATCGGTATTGCGGTTATCTTTAAGTCCGTCGGCCCCCCTGTTGGCGGGTTTTCATGGAAACAACGGTTTGAATCCCTTCCGCCGGCGCTGCCGATTGTGCTGGTTGTCGTGATCATCATTTTCTTCGTCTACAACCCCTTTGGTGACGCATGGGGCACCCCGACCGAGGGTGGGGCGATTGGTGCGTTCATTGTCTTCTTGATGGCGCTGTATCGCGGCATGGGCTGGGGTGAGTTGAAAGACGCGCTTCTGGAAACCGCCAAGCTGACGGTGATGATCTTTACCATCATCTGGGGGGTGCTGATTTATGTGCGCTTCCTTGGGTTTGCCAAATTGCCGGATGCGTTTTCGGACTGGATCACCAGTCTGGACCAGTCACCGATGCTGACTTTGGTGCTGATCCTGCTGGCCTATGCGGTGCTGGGTATGTTCATGGATGCGATCGGGATGCTGTTGTTGACCCTGCCGATCACCTATCCCGCAGTCATGGCGCTGAACGGGGGTGAGATGGTCTCAGCGGCGGACAGTGCTTTTGGCATGTCCGGTGCGATGTGTGGCATCTGGTTCGGGATTTTGGTGGTGAAAATGGCAGAGTTCTGCTTGATCACCCCGCCCATAGGTCTGAACTGTTTTGTTGTGGCCGGTGTGCGCGATGACCTGACAGTGCAAGACGTGTTCAAAGGCGTGACACCCTTTTTCATCGCGGATGGCGTGACCATTGCCCTGCTGGTGGCTTTCCCTGCCATCGTGCTGTGGCTGCCGTCGCTGGCATAAAAAACGGGGGCGGGGATTTCCCCGCCCTTTTCTGTGTAACCCTTCAGACAAAATCAAAGATGTCTTGTGTGACCTGATCCGGATCAATGTTGCGCAGAGTAATTTCAGTTCCGCTTGTAAGGCGGATTATGGTATCGTAGCGGACCTTCTCGATCAGCAGATCGTCAAAAGTTGTATCGGACACTTGCAATATGTCCTCGTGCGCAGAGTAACTGAAGATTACGTCGGACCCTTCGTCCAGACTGCCGTTGTAAACCACTGTGGAGCGTTCGCCCCAGCAGCCGATTTCATCGTCACCTGTGCCGCCTTCCAAAATGGCTTCTTTGCTATGAAAGGTTATGCGGTCATCTCCGGCGCCTCCAAAGACATGGTTTAGGCCACTGGCGTAAATGCTGGAAATGGAGTCGTTGCCTTCTCCGCCAAAGAGCGTGTTTGTTCCGGTTTCTACTGAAATAATATCATTTCCAGCACCACCCGAGATGTGATCGTCACCCCCGTATCCGAAGAACCACTCTCCGGCTGCGCCGCCTTCGAGCACGTCATCTCCTACCGTGCCATATATATGCAATCCCTCGATACTGGCCAAAGTGAAGGAATCCGGACTAATGCCTAACAGGCGGATCTGTCCCCCATTTAAAAGGGTTACCACGGTATCATTACCGTCTGCTTCAATTGTTAAATCAGAGTCGGCGACCTTCGCATATCTGCCAAATTTCAGATGGTCTTCGCCAACTGTGAAATCTGTGATGGTTACATTGTCGGCTGTTTTCTTAAGCTTGATTGTATCAGACCCGGCACCGCCGGTGATCGTGGCTGTGCCGCCGGCGGTCTTGATGACATCGTTGCCTCTACCGCCATCTATTGTGCTTAAGCCCCCCCAGACAGACAGATTGTCCTTCCCCGCACCACCATATATTTCGCAGTCATCGCCCCATATTGCGATAACGTCGCGGCCTTTGCCGCCCGCTAAATGATTGAAACCGTCATTGGAATATCCCCCCCAAATCTTATCGTTGCCAGAACCGCCGAACAGGAAGTTTTCTGCGTTCTTTTCTTCGGGTTGCGCCCAAATGTAATCATCGCCGCTGCCGCCATAGGCTACATTATTGCCGCCTCCGGAATCAATTCTGTCGTCGCCTTTCCGGCCAAAAATAGTATCGTCACCGTCTTTCGCATTAATGAGATTATTGCGGCGGTTGCCTGTCAGGAGTTCGGCTTCATCTGTTCCCAAAATATTGCGTGCAAGCAGGTCGGCGCTTTGGGAAAAAGTTTCTAGAAGTGGATTTTTCAAAAGGGTAGGTGAAGCCATCTGTTTCTCCGATTTTCAAATAGCAAAAATAAAGTTTCATTGACCCGAATCATAATCGAGACCGGCCGGGTGCAGAAAGTCTAAATGGAATGGGGTTATTTAACCACACGTTGCAAAACCAGATGCCCGACTTCCTTGCTGACAGACTGGTGGCTTTGCCAGACGCTGCCCGCGCCATCCACCCAATAGCTGTTCTGGAACGCGCGGACATCATTCCCGCACAACTCGGTATACTGGCGCAGGCGGTGGTTCCGACCAAAGATTGTCAGGGTCTCGTCTGCTTCATTCGGGGCCATGGCGCATTTATAGGTATAATCCGCCAGAACCCCTTCGCCTGTCAGGCTGCGCTGTGTGCGTGTGTAGGTCTTGGGGAAAGAGCCGCGGAACATGGCCGAGGGGGCAATGGAAAGCTGTTGTGCGATCAGGTCCACCTGCAGCCCGCGCGTTGCGGTCACAAAGCCCGATTGCAGGGTCACGGTGGACTGGTCGCTGCCCATATAGGTGCGGAAGCGACCGTTCACGGCCAGTTCTACAGCGGGTTGGGTCACGCCAAAGCGGGGCACGGTCATATAGACCACAGGCCGCCCGAGTGCCACCATCTGGGCGCGGGTTGCCTTGGGCGGTTTCTGCACGGCTTCGGCCGTTTCCACATCGCCTTTCTGCATACGCGCTTTGGCAAGACCAAGGGCAATAGTGCTCAGGCTGGGCTGTTTGTCGTGTTCCGAACTACAGGCAGCAACAATCAGGGTCGTTGCTGCCAGCAGCGCAAGGCGCAGCGGTTTCAAACTCGGGATAATCAACGCCAGAACCGTGCCCAGCCTGCCTCTAACCCGGGGCGCTGATATTCGGTGACCAGACCGTGAAGGCGGTTGTTCACATCCAGACGGGCGCCGCCGTCGCGGGCCAGTGTATTCATATCAATAGCATAGGTTTTGCGGTTCGGCGTGCCGATCCCCCAGCTTAGCGGAACGCTCATCCGCAGGCCTTTGGTAAAGCTGCCTTCACCGTAATCCGCGTAATCCGCATCTGTCAGCGTGGCATAGGCCCCGATGCGCCAGCCGTTGGCAAAGACACGGTCGACAGACAGGGTCGCACCCCAATCCCCCGCCAGATAGCGGCCCACGTCCAGTTGTGCCGCCAGACCCTGGTTCACATTCCAATAGGCAGAAACATGGCCTGTCACCACGTCATAGTCCTGAAAGCTGAACTGCTGGTCGAAATCGCGCTGCTGCACATAGTTCATTTCCGCGCCAAGCCCCCAGGTCTGATCCGCAGGCTGCCACAGAAGTTCCGTGGAAACCCCGCCGAACATAGGTTCCAGATAGCCGACGGACACGCGGCCATAGAAATCAGGTGCGGGTTTGAACAGGTAATCTGCGGTTAGCCGTTCCAATGCGGTCTTGCCTTCGCGTTTGTAGCTGGCACGATCCGTGCGCACACGGGGCAGACCCGACGGGGGCGGGGTTTCGTCCTGTTGGTTGCCAAACACCCGCTGCGTGATCGAGCCGGACAGCGAGAACCCTGGCGTAATATAGTAATCCGCATCGGCGCGCAGACCAGCGCTGGCGCGCAGCGGGCCGGAACCGTCAAACAGCGACAGCGAAACAAAAGGTGCGATGGTCCAGCGGAAATCGGGGTAGATGTCTTTGGCGAATTCCCCGTTGGCGGGCAGGGCCAGCGGGCTGCGAATATCAGCACGGGCCAGCATTTTTTCCGTGCCCATAGCGTCATTTTCCAACTGCTCCAGGTCAGAACGGCGGATCACCACGCTGGACGCGGGCAATCCGTTCACCACAGGCGTGATGACAAATTCTTCGACCGAGTGGGGCAGCACAAAGGCCATGGCCCGCGCGGCGCGGCCAATGGCTTGGGCGCTGGAATTGAATGTGTCGTTGCGCAGGCGCAATTCTGCGGAATGGCCGTTTACCGCAAGGGCTTCGACGGCAAGACCCTGTTCTTTCAGCACTGCTGAAAACTGCTTGCGGGCGGTGGTTGTGTAAGCGGGCTGTGCCGCCCAGTCGGTGCTGGTGGAATAATTCACCGGCCGTGCAATCACCGGCAGCGGCGCGCGTTCCCGAGTGCCTGTAGATGGGGGACGTTTGGGGTTGATGGCGGTGGAAAACCGCAAGGCAACCTCAGAACCGTTTAGATAATACAGGCCAAAGCTCAGATTATCGCGGCGTTTGAATTCCAGACCGAAGTTGACCGCGCTGTCACGATCAACGGCGCCAGCGGCAACCTCGCGGGTGTATTCATCGGATGAATATTCCGCCTTAAGGGTCAGCCCGCGCACCGGTGTTGTCCATGCAAAACCACCAAACACGCCGATGTCCCCGTCAAACCACTGTTTTGTGGTGGGAACGCCGCCCTGCGGATTGGCCCCTGTGCGCACTGTCGATGATCCGCTCAACCGCCCCCAGCCCAGACCCGCTGTCAGGCGCAGCTTGGGATGAACTGTCTTGGTGGCCACCAGATATTCCGCGCCATAGGCCCCTTGGCCCATGAAATCACGCAGGCCGATAGCAACCCCGGGCAGTGTGTCCGTTTCTTCCAGCAGTTGGAATTGTAGGTCAAAACCACGGTCGTTGTCGGCCCCTGCGATGGTCCAGTCGTTCAGCTCGGAATAGCGGAAAGAAGCAGAAAGGCGGCGTGTCAACTGGAAGGCAAGTGTGACTTTGCGATCGGATTTTGACCCCGAAATCGTGCCAGTGACCTGTGCATCGGGCTGGGGTTCCGCGCTTGGCATATCAATCAAGCCGCTGTTGCCATACAGGTTTAAAGCTGGCGTTGCTTGTCCGCTGGCAACCCCCGCTGTTACAACCAGCGCAGATGCGCTTCCGAGTGCCGCTTTCAACAGTTTCGACATCAATTGTCCCCCGACCTTCATTTTTGGCCTTATTATCCCTCTTTTGGCATAGACCCTGTTAAATCAAAAGCCTTTTGCGCTCTTTTGGGGCGATTATTGCAGGGTTTGCGGGTTTTTGGTTGGTCTTGGCGGGATTGAACGGGGCAGATCACTTTTTTCTGCGGAGAATTCATTTGGCAAGGTGATTCAAGTTGGAATGTCGTGTGCCTTGCGTGGCCTTTCCTATTTTTGCGGTGTGGCACAGGGCGCGCTGTGGTCGGCAGGTTTTGACGTCTGTTCGCCGAACGGAGCAGGGCAGGGTTTTGTGATTCCGCCTAAGTGAGCCTTCGAAGGTCCGGACGATATACATAAGCCTGATGTGTGCGGCGGTTTGCCTCTTTTGCAAGATGCCCGAAGATTTCAGAATTTCCTAAGAAACACAGGTTGTTATCGCGTGAAGATCACCTAGATAGACCGCTGAAGCCTGTTCCGCGAAACAGGGTAAACCCGCGCGGTTGGCCATTCGGTTCGGATGGGAGTTCGTCGCTTGAAATCGCCGCTTGGTATGTGCCGAAAAATGCGGGTGATTTTTTATCTGGCAAATGTTGACTCTGCCCTGTGATCTTCCTAAGTAATGCGCTGTTAGCACTCACGGGGGGCGAGTGCTAATGCACATAGGCCTCCCGATAAATTGAACCAAGAGTTAAGGAGCACTCTCCATGGCACTCAAACCTTTGCACGACCGTGTACTGGTTCGCCGCCTTGAAGGCGACGAAAAAACCGCAGGCGGTCTGATCATCCCGGATTCCGCTAAAGAGAAACCGGCTGAAGGCGAAATCATCGCTGTAGGCGAAGGCGCGCGCAAAGACAGCGGCGAACTTATCCCAATGGCTGTAAGCGTTGGCGATAAAGTGTTGTTCGGCAAATGGTCCGGCACC
>JAXMOF010000096.1:0-8484 GCA_034670045.1 Amylibacter sp.
CGACGAGGAAATCGACGGTGACGGTGGCAAGGATTCCATTGAAGGTGGGGATGGCAATGACATCATCCGCGGTGGCGCTGGCAGTGACAGGATTGACGGCGAGGATGGCAATGACACCCTTGGCGGCAACAGTGGAACCGACACGCTCTATGGCGGCGCTGGCAATGACTTTATTGCCGGGGGCAGCGGGCGGGATATTCTGTACGGCGGAACAGGGGCAGACCAGTTCATCTTTAACTCTGCCTCTGACAGCGGCAAAGGTGCCTTTGCGGATGTGGTTGCGGATTTTGAACAGGGCGTTGATTTCCTCGACTTTGCGGCCTTCGGCCTGACGTTCATCGGGGATGAGAAATTCTCGGGCACGGGCGCGGAGTTGCACGTTAAAAACGATGGTCCGAAAAGCCAGATACTCGTTGATCTGGACGGCGATGGCAAAGTGGACATGCGTGTTGATGTGTCGGGTGTGAATGACCTGACTGAGGATAGTTTTCTGTTGGAGCTATAGCAGCCGGAAATCGCATAATCTGAAAGCCCGGCCAATGCGCCGGGCTTTTTCTTTGGTCCGCACGCGGGGCTGGTTGCGAACAACAGTTGTATTTTACGCAAACCGCGTGTGAAGTGATTGCAGATCAATCCCTTTCAGCGGAGCAAGCGGATGACCCAAAGACTGGCCCACACTGCCCTTGTGGTGCAGGACTATGACGCGGCCATTGCCTTTTATGTGGATGTTCTGGGCTTTGAACTGGTGGAAGACACCTATCAGCCCGAACAGGACAAGCGCTGGGTTGTGGTGCGCCCCAAAGGCGAAGGATCGGCGTCTTTGGTTCTGGCGCGGGCCTCTGGCGAAGAACAAGAGTCCTTCATCGGCAATCAGGCTGGCGGGCGGGTGTTTTTATTCCTGCAAACCGATGATTTCTGGCGGGATTACAAGCTGTACCAGACCCGTGGAGTCGAATTCACCCGTGACCCTTTGGTGGCCGATTATGGCACCGTGGCCGTGTTCAAAGATTTATACGGCACGCTTTGGGATCTGGTCGAGTTTTCAACCGAGTCCTGAACAGGAAAGCCCCCGATCTGTGTTAGATCGGGGGCTTTCGGTCTATTTCATGAATTTGCCAAGGATATCGTTCAGCGGTGACCCGTCGCCGTCCGCATCCAGCATCTGGGACAAAGCCCCCAGATCAGGCCCTTTACCACCGGAGCCGCCCAGAAATCCGCCGACCATCCCCATGATTCCGCCGCTGCTGTCTGCGCCGGAAAACTGCCCCATCAGGTTTTCAATATTGCTGTCGGGCATTTGTTTTTGCATCCCGCCTTGCAACATGGCTGCAAGGGCTGGCAGGAATTGCATCACCGTGGACAGGTCAATCCCCGTCTGATTTGCCGCCTCGGATGCAATTTCTTGCGGGGCTTGTTGACCACCCATCAGGGTTTCCAGAAAGGCCATGCCTTGGGCCTGCCCTGTGGGGGCGGCGGCTTGTGTGGCGTCTTCGAAAAACGCGCCCTGGCTTTCGCCGTGCAAAGAGGCCAGCAAATCCTGCAACCCGCCGCTTTCGGCTTTTTCCTTGGCGGCCTGACCGATGGTCGGCGTCAGCAGTTCCGAAAGTTTCGCAGCCTGATCTTGGTTCATGCCGAACTGACTGGCAAGCTGTGACAGACCTTGGCCCCCTTGGGCCTGCTGTAGAAGGGTCATAAGGGACATGGCGGTTCTCCGTTTGGGGCGCAAAATGCTTGGAGAATTATGCGGGGAGGAACCCGCGCGGGTCAAGGGAATGGGGGAATTTTGCAGGCGAGACCTGCGTGGGACGGCTGCGCAGGCCCTTGGACCCGCGCAACTGCCTATGGTTTAGCCGTTTTCCATGTCCCAGCCCAGATGTTTGGCAACGGTAAAGATGTCTTTGTCACCGCGCCCGCACATGTTCATCACCATGATATGGTCTTTGGGCAGGGTTGGGGCCAGTTTGCAGACATGGGCCAATGCGTGCGAAGGTTCGAGCGCGGGAATAATGCCCTCGGTGCGGCAACTGAACTGGAAGGCTTCCAACGCCTCGGCATCGGTCACGCTGACGTATTCCGCGCGGCCCGTATCATGCAGCCAGCTGTGTTCCGGCCCGATGCCCGGATAATCCAGCCCCGCCGAAATGGAATAGCCTTCGAGAATTTGCCCCGCATCATCCTGTAGCAAATAGGTGCGGTTGCCGTGCAGCACACCGGGTTTGCCGCCCGTCAGGGATGCGCAATGTTCCATCTTGTCGTTCACGCCTTTGCCGCCTGCTTCGACCCCGATAATCCGCACGGATTTATCGTCAAGAAACGGAAAGAACAGCCCCATGGCGTTCGATCCGCCGCCGATGGCCGCGATCACGCTGTCAGGCAGGGTGCCTTCGCCTTCCTGTTCGGCCAGTTGGTCGCGGACTTCCTTGCCAATGATGCTTTGAAAATCCCGAACCATTGCAGGATAGGGATGTGGGCCTGCAACGGTGCCGATGCAATAAAACGTGTCGTCCACATTGGTGACCCAGTCCCGCAGCGCGTCGTTCATTGCGTCTTTCAACGTGCCACGGCCGCTGGTGACGGGCACAACCTCGGCCCCTAGCAGCCGCATGCGGAACACGTTCGGGGCCTGACGTTCAACGTCATGGGCCCCCATATAGACCACACATTTCAACCCGAATTTCGCACAAACCGTTGCCGTGGCCACCCCGTGTTGCCCCGCGCCTGTTTCCGCGATGATGCGTGTTTTGCCCATACGCCGTGCCAGCAGAATCTGCCCCAGCACGTTGTTGATTTTATGCGCGCCCGTGTGGTTCAGCTCGTCCCGTTTGAAATAGACTTTCGCACCACCCAGTTCTTCGGTGACGCGGCTGGCGTAATACAGCGGGCTGGGCCGGCCCACGTAATGCTGCCACAGGTAATCCATCTCTGCCCAGAAATCCGCATCCACTTTGGCCTTCTCGTATTCTGCTTCCAGATCGAGGATCAGCGGCATCAGTGTTTCCGACACAAACCGCCCGCCAAAATTACCAAACCGACCGTTTTCATCGGGGCCGGACATAAAGGAATTGAGCAAATCGTTCATCAGGGTTCTCCTTGGGTCGAGAAGTGATCTAGCCCGTCTCTAGAGGCAGGTAAACCCTACGCACAGCGGTGCGGTGGGAATGGGGTGGAAAACACAGAGGAAAACACCGGGCAGATGCGGGGTTAGGGGTGATCCAATGCTTCAACAGCCAGAATTGTGGGCAGGTGGCGTATGATCTCGCCCCAGGTGTCGCCCCCGTTTTTAGCCCCGTCCAGACAGCCAAAGACCGAGCCGCTGTTGGTGCCGAAATAGACCCCCGCCGGATCGCGAGTATCACCCGCCATCGCCTGTCGCAGCACGGTAAAATAACAGCCCTCTTGGGGCAGGCCTGCGCGCATATCCTGCCATGTGTCGCCGCCATCGGTTGATCGCCAGACAGCCGCCGCCGCATCGGGGGGGAACCGCCCTGCGCTGTCGCCGTTCAGCGGGATCGTCCACAGGGTTTTGGGATCACGGGGATGCACGCGGATCGGAAAGCCAAAGTTGGACGGCAGGCCCGCCGTGATATCATCCCAACTGCGCCCGCCGTTGGATGACCTCCAGACACCGTGGTGGTTTTGCTGATAGAGCAGGTCTTCGGACCCTGCCGCGCGCATGATGGAATGGACGCAATGGCCGGTTTCCCCATCGCGCGGGGCGGCGGGGTGGTCGTGGCCTTCACAGGCTTGGGCGTTGGACAGGCGGTTGCGCCGCTCCCAGCTTTGGCCGCCGTCTTCGGTTGCAAAAACACCAGCGGCTGAAATGCCGATCCACAGTTTTTTGGCATCCGCAGGGTCCGCTACAATCGTGTGCAACGTCAGCCCCGCCGCACCCGGATTCCAGTTTTGGGCAGAAGGATGATCGGTCAGGCTATCCACGCTGTGCCATGTGTCGCCCCGATCGTCGCTTTTCAGCAGGCTGGCAGGTTTGGTGCCCGCATAAAGCGTGCCCCCCACCAGCCCCAGCGACCAGATCTGTGTGAAACCATCACCAAAGGGCAGGGGCGTATCGCTCCAGCCGATTATCGCGGCGAAATCGGGGTCGTTTGCAGCCCATTCGTCCATCTGCCCCTTGGTTAAACGGGTCAATTGCCATGTGGTGCCGCCGTCATCAGACCGCCAGATCCCCGCGCCGTGAAAATCGCCGCCGCCACCTGCCCATAGGGTGCCTGTTTTCGGGTCACCGATAACATGGTTGATCGGCCAGCCATCGCAAAACGGCCCTTTAACGCGCCAGCCACTGCGGTCTTTCCCGCCAAAGGCCAGAAACACGCCTTTGGTTGTTCCGATCAGTAAAGTTGTTTGAAGCGAATCCATAATTGAACCTCCCCTAATGGGGGGAGGCTAGCATAAAACAGAGGATTTGGGGCGATCAGATTTTCGGGGGTTCGCTCTGGCGCGCGTTTGCGGTGCAAAACGCCGCGATCTTGGCGTTATCTTTCACGCCCGGCGCGCTTTCGACCCCGCTGGACACATCCACCTGCTGCGCACCAGTCATCTGCATGGCCTGCGCGACATTTTCAGGGGTCAACCCCCCCGCCAGCATCCAGGGCACTGGCCAGCGGCGGCCTGCGATCAGGCGCCAGTCAAAAGCCAGACCGTTGCCGCCGGGCAGGGTGGCGTTCTTGGGTGGTTTGGCATCCACCAGCAATTGATCCGCTACTTTGGCATAGTCATTGAGCGCGGGCAGGTCATCCGCATCGGCCACGCCCACGGCTTTCATCACGGGCAGGCCGTAGCGGGCTTTCACCTCGGCCACGCGGGCAGAGGTTTCGGTGCCGTGCAGTTGCAGCATGTCGATGGGAACCGCGGCAAGAATGGCATCCAGTTCTGCGTCGCTGGCGTTTACGGTCAACGCGACTTTGCACAGGCCATCGGGCACTGCCAAAGCGAGCTCGCGGGCCAGTTCGATGCTGACATTTCGGGGGGATTTTTCGAAAAACACAAAGCCCAGATAGGCGGCCCCTGCTGCCACAGCTGCATCCAGCGATGCACGTGTGGACAGCCCACAGATTTTGGCACGCATGATATTTACTCGATCAGGGCCAGAACATCGTCCGTGCCTTCGCCGGACTTGGCTTTCAGCACGTTGACTTCCCGTTCCAGACGGTGAACCTCTTTGCCCTTTTTGGACAGGTCATTGCGGTATTTGAATTCCCGCATCCATTCCCAAACAAACCCGATCAGCAGCCCCGCGACGATGCCAAGGAAAATTACCAGAAAAAGTGGCAGGGTCACGCTGCCGGATACTTGAAAGATCGAGGCCAGCTCTTCGGGCATCAGACGTAAAGTCACCATGCCACGATTGGCCAAGGCTACGATGATCAGGCACAGGCCGATCACAGCTAGAAAAAGATATCGAATGTAACGCATCATGGGCCCAAACTCCTGCACAGGGTCACATCTAATCCGAACGGACCCAAATGCAACCAGACTTTGTCGTTCTTAGTCTATGCAAACCAGCCGCACACCGCGACCAAAGGCATCAGCTGTCGTTCAGGCGATCGCGCAGCAGTTTACCGGTCTTGAAGAAGGGAACGTGTTTTTCGTCCACTTGAACGGATTCACCTGTGCGCGGATTGCGTCCGACCCGAGCATCCCGTTTCTTCACAGAAAAAGCGCCAAAGCCACGCAGTTCAACACGGTCGCCGTTTGCAAGTGCTTCGATGATTTCGTTGAAAACTGTGGACACTATGCGTTCTACATCCCGCTGGTAGAGGTGCGGGTTTGCTTCTGCAATTTTATCCACTAATTCGGAACGTATCATAGACATTAGTCCTCCCAAGGGTGCGGCCTTATAATGGCTCTGCTTGGGTATGACTTTACAGAATTTACTTTGCGATGGAATAGAGCCGTGGCCCCGTTTGCCCCGAAATTTGCCCTAACATGCCGTTTTCGGCGAGAAATTTTCCAACCGGACCGAAAATTCCACCCTCTTGATAGTCCAAAGCGTAACTATCAACCGGAAGGCCGGCTTTTAGCGAATCGAGCGAATCAAGATAATCGGTCGCTGCATCGAAGCCGCCGATGGCGTCGATCAGACCCAGATCAAGCGCGACACGGCCTGTGAAAACCCGCCCGTCAGCCACTTTATCCAGTTCAGCACCTGTCAGATTGCGGCGCTGCTCAACCAATCCGCGAAACCACTGGTAGCTTTCGTCGATCAGGTCCTGTTCAACAGCAAGACCTTTCGGGCTGGCTTTGCGATAGGGGGTCAGATCGGCTTTCAGCGGGCTGGAGCGGATGGTTTGCATGCTGATGCCAAGGGTGGACATCAGGCCGGTCACGTCGGGGTATTCCATGATTACGCCGATGGATCCGGTGATGGTATTGCCGCGTGCTATGATGTAATCGGTGCCGATGGCGGCGATATAGCCCCCGGATGCCGCCACTTCGCCCAGCACGGAAACCACAGGTTTCACCTTGGCGATGCGGCGCAGGCGTTCAAACACGGCTTCGGATCCAACCGTGGTGCCACCGGGGCTGCTGATGGTCAGAATCAGGGCTTTGGCGCTGTCGTTTTTTTCAACCTCACGGAGAGTCGCATCTAGTTCGGGATCGTTATAGATCACGCCAGACAGATCCACATGGGCAATGTGATCGCTGAACCGCGGTGTGCCTGAAAACCAGACAGACACTGCGATGATTGCGATGAACAGTCCAAGCGTGGCGAATACACCGCGCCAGAACGCAGAGCGGCGCCACTTACGGCGCCGCTCCTCGTAGAAATCACGTTCAAAACCAGTCATTTCAGTTCCCAACGTGCGTTTCCTTTATCAATCGTCCTGGCCTTTCAAGGCCGCACCGAGGATATCGCCAAGCGATGCACCGGAGTCAGAGGAACCGTACTGTTGTACCGCTTCTTTCTCTTCTGCAATTTCGCGCGCTTTGATCGACAGACCAAGGCGACGGGATGCTTTGTCGATATTTGTGACGCGTGCGTCAATCTTATCGCCAACGCTAAACCGCTCTGGGCGCTGTTCGGCACGATCGCGGGACAAGTCGGACCGACGGATGAAGGATTTCATGCCGTCATATTCAACTTCGATGCCGCCATCTTCGATGGATGTCACAGCCACAGTCACAACAGCGCCGCGTTTCACGCCAGCAGTTGCATCTGCGAACGGGTCACCGTCCAGGGCTTTGATGGACAGGGAGATACGCTCTTTTTCAGCGTCGATGTCGGTAACAACAGCCTTAACGATGTCGCCTTTGGCGTAATCGGCCATGGCTTCTTCGCCGGAACGATCCCAATCCAGATCGGACAGGTGAACCATGCCGTCGATTTCGCCTTCCAGACCGACGAACAGACCGAATTCAGTGATGTTCTTAACTTCACCTTCAACTTCTGTGCCGATTGGGAATGCTGTTTCGAAGTTTTCCCATGGGTTGCCCTGAGTTTGTTTCAGGCCAAGGGAAACACGACGTTTCACGCTGTCGATTTCCAGAACCATCACGTCTACTTCTTGTGAAGTGGACACGATTTTGCCCGGGTGGACGTTCTTTTTGGTCCAAGACATTTCGGACACGTGAACCAGACCTTCGACACCGGCTTCCAGCTCTACAAATGCACCGTAATCGGTGATGTTTGTAACGCGGCCCTTGTGTACGGATTCCAAAGGATACCGTGCTTCAACATCGCCCCAAGGATCGTCTTGCAGCTGTTTCATGCCCAAGGAGATACGGTGGGTTTCTTTGTTGATCTTGATCACCTGAACTTTGATCGTTTCACCGATTGTCAGGATTTCAGACGGGTGGTTCACACGACGCCATGCCATGTCAGTGACGTGCAACAGACCGTCTACGCCGCCCAGATCAACGAACGCACCGTATTCGGTGATGTTCTTGACGACACCGTCAACGGTTTCGCCTTCGGACAGGTTGCCAACGATTTCCGCACGCTGTTCAGCACGGGATTCTTCCAGAATGGCGCGACGGGATACAACGATGTTGCCACGACGACGGTCCATTTTCAGGATTTGGAACGGCTGCGCCATACCCATCAGAGGGCCGGCATCGCGTACAGGGCGTACGTCCACTTGTGAGCCTGGCAGGAACGCAACCGCGCCGCCCAGATCCACAGTGAAACCACCTTTGACGCGGCCAAAGATTGCGCCTTCGACGCGCTCTTCTGCTTCGTATGCTTTTTCCAGACGGTCCCAAGCTTCTTCACGGCGGGCTTTGTCGCGTGAAATAACAGCTTCGCCACGGGCGTTTTCAACGCGCTCGAGGTAAACCTCTACGCTGTCGCCAACTTCTACTTCTGCGGCTTGACCTGGGGCTGCAAATTCTTTGAGGTCGACACGGCCTTCCATTTTGTAGCCGATGTCGATGATAGCTTGGCCAGCTTCAATTGCCAGTACCAAACCCTTAACAACCGAACCCTCGTCCGGTGTGTCAATTTCAAAGCTCTCTGCCAAGAGGGCT
>JAXMOF010000097.1:0-8450 GCA_034670045.1 Amylibacter sp.
CCGCACTGCGCTGACAGACATCGGCGTCAAAGGGATGATGGTTACAGAAATCAAAGGCTACGGCGTTCAGTCCGGCCACACAGAAATTTATCGCGGCGCAGAATACGACATTAACTACGTGCCCAAAATGAAACTGGAAATCGTTGTGACTGCCGATATGGCCGAACAAGCGGTTTCAGCCATCGAGGAAAGCGCGAAGACCGGCAAAATCGGCGACGGCAAAATCTTCGTACTGGACGTAGAACAGGCGGTTCGCGTGCGCACCGGCGAAACCGGCGACGACGCAATCTGATCGCCCTGCAGAAAAGAAGAACAAGGACAAAACTATGAAGTATTCCCTTAAAACCCCCTTGCTGGCAGCGGCTGTTTCCGCATTGCCCGTGGCGGTATTCGCACAGGAGACCGCCCCCACTGCGGTTCCCACCGAAGTCAACTTTATCCTGACCACCCTGTTGTTTCTGGTTGGCGGCTTTCTGGTGTTTTTTATGGCTGCGGGTTTCGCCATGCTGGAAGCCGGTCTTGTACGGTCCAAAAACGTGGCCATGCAGTTGACCAAAAACATGGCGCTGTTCGGGCTAGCCTGTATCTTTTACTACCTGATCGGTTTCAACCTGATGTACCCGGGTGATGCATGGGCCATTCCAAACGTTCTTGGCGCATTTTCCCCCACTAGCCTTGAACCAGTCGGCCTTGCTGCTGCGGATGCCGACCTGTCTTATGCTTCTGTCGGGTCCGACTTCTTCTTCCAGTTGATGTTCTGTGCAGCAACAGCATCCATCGTGTCCGGTGCGCTGGCTGAACGGATCAAACTGTGGCCCTTCCTGGTCTTTGTTGTCATTCTGACATCCCTGATCTACCCGATCCAGGCTTCCTGGAAATGGGGCGCAGGCTTCCTTGACCAAGCTGGTTTCCTTGACTTTGCCGGTTCCACAGTTGTCCACTCTGTTGGTGGCTGGGCTGCGCTGACAGGTGCAATCATCCTTGGCCCACGGATCGGCAAATACAAAGACGGCCGTGTAACACCAATGCTGGGTTCCAACCTGACACTTGCTACTTTGGGTACATTCATCCTGTGGCTGGGTTGGTTCGGCTTTAACGGTGGCTCGCAATTGGCGATGGGCACTGTTGGCGATATCGCAGACGTCTCCCGTATCTTTGTGAACACCAACGCTGCGGCTGCTGGTGGTGTGGTTGCCGCACTGGCACTGACACAAATCATGTACAAGAAACCTGACCTGACCATGATCCTGAACGGCGCACTTGCCGGTCTGGTTGCCATCACAGCCGAACCGCTGACACCTTCCATCGGTGCCGCAACTCTGATCGGTGCTGTCGGTGGTATCATCGTTGTCTTCACAGTGCCTCTGCTGGACAAATTCCGCATTGATGATGTGGTTGGCGCCATCCCTGTTCACTTGGTTGCCGGTATCTGGGGCACCATCGCGGTTGTCTTCACAAACGGCGACGCATCCATCGGTGCACAGCTCTATGGCATCATCACTGTAGCTGTCTTTGTAATCGTGACCTCTTCGGTGGTCTGGTTCATCCTGAAAGCCACAATGGGCATCCGCGTGTCCAAAGAAGCCGAAATCACCGGCCTTGATATGACCGAGCTGGGGATGGAAGCCTATCCCGAATTCGCGCAAAACTAAAACAGGAACCACCGTGTATTAACCACGGCGGTTTCAGGAAAGCCGGGCCTTAGGGTCCGGCTTTTTTAATGGGATTTGCCCAAAATTTGATGGCGCCCCCTTTCTGAAACTAGGGGCTGGCCTTATCCGGCCAAACCCGCCACCCTGCCCGAAACGGAACACCCGCAACGGAACAAAGGAACCCTGATATGTCTGCCCCCGCATCTTCCGCATCTGTCCAGACCCTCGCCCCTGCCAACATGGAACATTGGGAGGCCCGCGTGGATCTTGCTGCGGCCTTTCGCTGGACCGAACGTCTGAACTTTCACGAAGCTGTGGCAAACCACTTTTCCTTTGCGGTGAACGATGACGCCACCCAGTTCCTGATGAACCCCAACCAGATGCATTTCGCCCGCATCAAAGCCAGCGATCTGTTGCTGCTGGATGCCAATGATCCCGATGTTCTGTCAAAACCGGGTGCTCCGGACCCCACCGCTTGGGGGTTGCATGGCGCCTTGCACCGACACTGCCCCCACGCCCGCTGCGCCATGCACGTCCACTCGGTGCACGCCACCGTTCTGGCCAGCCTGAAAGACAGCCGCCTGCTGCCCATCGACCAAAACACCGCCACATTCTTTAACCGCTACGTGATCGACGACAATTACGGCGGCCTTGCCTTTGAAGCCGAGGGCGAACGCTGCGCCCAATTGTTTGCCGACCCCAAAATCAAAGTCATGATCATGGGAAACCACGGCGTGATGATCATCGGCGATACCGTGGCCGATACCTTCAACCGCCTGTATTATTTCGAACGCTCTGCCGAAACCTTTATCCGCGCCCTGCAAACCGGCCGCGAATTGCGGGTTCTGTCCGATGAAATCGCCGAAAAAACCGCGCAGGAAACCGAAGCCTATCCCGAACAAGCCGACCGCCATCTGGCGGAACTGAAGCTGATTCTTGATGAAGAAGGCTCGAACTACGCCACGTGATTCAACGGCCCTCTCCCCGCAGGGCGCGGGGGGAGGTGCCGAATTCCACCTGAAACGCCCGCGTCAGGGCGGTTGCATTCTGATAGCCACAACGCACTGCAATTTCGGCGATGCCCAAAGGCGTGTCGCTGACCAGATTGCGCGCTACGATCATCCGCTGCCGGCGATACACCTGCTGCGGCGTGGCCCCTAAGACCGCCTTGACCCGCGCCTCTAACGTCTTTTGCGAAACCCCGATGCGCCGCGCCAGTTCGCCAATCCGCAGCGGCGTTTCCACATGTTCCTGCATCAGATCCAGCGCCTGCGCCACCAGTCGATCCTTGGCCCGCCCTGAAATCCCCCGCGCCCGCGCGTCCGACATGAACAGGGACGCCACATCCTGACGCAACGCCTCTCCCTTTTTGTCGGCGATCAGGGTCATCACCAGATCAAACGCCGCCATAGCGCCCGTGCAGGTGATACGATCCCCGTCGATGACAAAACGTTCGCGCAGGACCTCCACATCCTGAAACCGCTCGGCAAAGGTCGTCAACTCGTCCCAATGGATCGTCGCCCGCCGCCCCGCCAAAAGGCCCGCCGCCGCCATCAACCAAGCCCCTGTATCAAACCCTGCCATAACAGGATAGCGATGGGACGCCGCGCGCAAAGCCGCCCGCGTCGCCGCCCCGGCGTGGCTGTGATAGGCATAGCTTGGCATCACAAAAACCATATCGCCACGATGTGAATTCAACCGGCCATGGGGCGCAATCTGCAAGCCGCTGGAACTGACAACCGGCTTGCCGTCCAGCGACAAAAACTGCCACTCGAACAGATGCTCCCCCGTCAGGTCATTGGCCGCGCGCAGCGGTTCAATGGCATTGGCAAGGCAATGATTCGAGAAATGATCGAACAGAAGAACCCCCACATGCAGGGTCGGCGCAGATGATTTTTTCCAAAACGGCATGATGAAAGACTAATTCAGCAAGATCGACCAAAGCAAGTGGAATAGACTTGGCCAACACACCTACCCGCCTCCTTACCCGCCCCCCTTAAAGGACTCTGCCATGCAATACGGCCTGACCGAAGAACAGGAAATGATCGTTTCAACCGTTCGTTCCTTTGTCGAAAAAGAGATTTACCCCCATGAGGAACTGGTCGAACGCACCGGTGAAGTGCCGCAGGAAATCGCCGACGAGATCAAACGCAAGACCCTTGATCTGGGCTTTTACGGCTGTAACTTTCCCGAAGAAGTAGGCGGCGCAGGCCTGAACCACATGGAATTCGCCTTGGTGGAACGGGAACTCGGGCGCGGGTCCATGGCACTGAACCACTTTTTCGGCCGTCCGCAAAACATCCTGATGGCCTGTAACGCAGAACAACGCGAACGCTACCTGATGCCCGCCATGCGGGGCGAGCGGATGGACGCGCTGGCCATGACCGAACCGGGTGCCGGATCAGACGTGCGCGGCATGAAATGCTCTGCGGTGCGCGATGGCGGTGACTGGGTTGTGAACGGCACCAAACATTTCATCTCTGGCGCGGATCACGCTGATTTCATCATCGTTTTCATCGCCACGGGCGAAGATGATACCCCCAAAGGCCCCAAGAAACGCATCACCACATTTCTGGTGGATCGCGGCACACCGGGTTTCACCATCCGCGACGGCTACAAATCCGTATCCCATCGCGGCTACAAGAACATGATCCTTGAATTCGACGACTGCCGCCTGCCGGACGCCCAGGTGCTGGGCGAGGTGGACGGCGGCTTTGCAGTGATGAACGAATGGCTTTACGCCACCCGCATCACCGTCGCCACCATGTCCGTAGGCCGCGCCCGCCGCGTGTTTGACTACGCGCTGAACTATGCTGCCGAACGGGAACAATTCGGCCAGCCCATCGGCAAATTCCAGGGCGTCAGCTTCCAGATCGCCGATATGATCACCGAAATCGACGCCGCCGACCTGTTGACCCTTGCAGCGGCAGACCGGCTCGATAAGGGGTTGCCTGCCAACCGTGAAATCGCCAGTGCGAAACTATTCGCCTCTGAAATGCTGGGACGCGTGACCGACACGGCGATCCAGATTCACGGGGGCATGGGCCTGATGGACGACTACCCGCTGGAACGCTTCTGGCGGGATGCCCGTGTGGAACGCATCTGGGACGGCACTTCGGAAATCCAGCGTCACATCATCAGCCGCGAACTTTTGCGCGCGCTGGGGGCCTGATAAAAATGCCTGCGGCGCGGATATTTGAAGAAAGAAGAAGGGCAAAAGCGGTCCAGCCCTCTGTGTCGGTAAAGACAGACAGAGGGCCTTCTCCTTTCACGGTCATCGGCGTCCCCGCCTGTACCGTGGATTCAGAAAACATGATTCCAGTTAATAAAACGTTGCTTCTTCTTTCAAAAAATATCCGCGCCGCAGGCACCGGAACCTTTGCGCAGCGAAAGTGCAATTCATGACGCTAGATCGATTACTTTCCCCCAAATCCATCGCCATCATCGGAGGCGGTGCCTGGTGTGTGTCTGTGGCCGAGCAGGCGCAGAAGATGGGGTTTGCCGGGGCGGTTTATGCGGTGCATCCCAAACAAAAACCGCTGGCAGGGCTGAAAAGCTACGCCTCTGTCGCGGACCTTCCGGAACCTCCAGACGCGTGTTTCATCGGTGTGAACCGCCATGCCACGCTGGATGTGGTGGCTGAATTGCGCGCCGTTGGGGCGGGTGGCGCAATCTGTTTCGCCTCGGGGTTTTCGGAGTCGGATCAGGAAGACGACAGCGGGTCTGACTTGCAGGCTGAACTGGTGGCAGCGGCGGGGGATATGCCGATCCTCGGGCCGAATTGCTATGGGATGATCAACTATCTGGACAGGGCGGTTCTATGGCCCGACCAGCACGGCAGCGCGCCCGTGGACAGCGGCGTGGCGATTGTCATGCAGTCGTCGAATATGGCGATCAACGTCACCATGCAGCAGCGCGGATTGCCGATTGCCGCGATTGTCTGTGCGGGCAATCAGGCACAGACCGGCATGGCCGAAATCGGCGCACATTTGCTGGCCGACCCGCGCGTCACGGCGCTTGGCCTGCATATCGAAGGATTTAACGACATCCGCGCCTATGAATCCCTGGCAAAGGATGCGGCGCGGCTGGGCAAACCGATAGTTGCGCTGAAAGTGGGCAAGTCGGATCAGGCCAAGGCCGCGACTGTGTCCCATACCGCGTCGGTTGCAGGGAATGATGCAGGAGCTTCGGCCCTTTTGGCACGTCTGAATATGGCACGGGTGGACAGTTTGCCGACGTTTCTGGAAACGCTGAAGCTGTTGCATTTCGCAGGGCCTTTACCCTCGGCACGCATTGCGTCGATCAGTTGTTCTGGGGGCGAGGCCAGCCTTGCCGCAGACACTGCCCATGGCACGCCCGTCAGCTTTCCGCCTTTGACAGACAGCCAGAAAACCAACCTGCGCAGTGCGCTTGGGCCGATGGTGGCACTGGCCAATCCGCTGGATTACCACACCTATATCTGGCGCGATACAGAAGCCATGGCCGGTGCCTGGGCCGCGATGATGGGACCCCATCTGGCGCTGACCCTTCTGGTGGTGGATTTCCCCCGCGCGGATCGCTGCTCGGATGCCGATTGGGACTGCGCCATTGATGCGGCCGGTCTGGCCAAATCCCGTAGCGGGTCTGTTGTGGCCATGGTCACGACGCTGCCTGAAAACCTGTCCGAAACCATCGCTGCGCGGTTGATTGCCAAAGGGGTGATCCCCATGCTTGGCCTGCGCGAAACGGTCGAAGCCGTGGCGGCAGCAGCCAGTTTCACGGCGCCCGCCACAGCGCCTGTTCTCGTGCCAACGCCCACCGGTCCTGCGCAAACCCTAAACGAGGCTGAAGCAAAAGCAGCGTTACAGGCCTGCGGGTTGCGGATTCCGAAATCAGCGCAGGCAAACGCGCCGACCCAAGCCGCAGAGCAAGCCAGCGCTATCGGGTTTCCCGTTGTGCTGAAAGGCGAAGGTATTGCCCATAAATCCGAGGCTGGCGCGGTGGTGCTGAACCTGACATCTGTGCAAGCCGTGTCGGATGCTGCCCGATCCATGCCAACGGACAGTTATCTGGTTGAGGAAATGGTGACAGGTGCGGTGGCGGAACTGCTGGTTGGCGTGGTCAAAGACCCTGCCCACGGCTTTGTCCTGACGCTTGGCGCGGGGGGGACGTTGACGGAATTGCTGGGCGACACCGCGTCCTTGCTGATCCCAGCGCCGCGCGATGCTATCGAAACCGCGCTTGGCACCCTGAAAATCAACGCCCTGTTGCAGGGTTATCGCAACGGGCCCGCCGCCCATATGCCCGCCATTCTGGATGCGATCGAGGCGGTTCAAAACTACGTGCTTGCCAATGCCCAAGGCTTGGAGGAGGTTGAGGTCAACCCTTTGATCTGCACCCCAACAGACGCCATCGCGGCGGATGCCTTGTTGCGCAGGCAGTGATGACACAGGCACAAGCACAGACACAAACAGACATAAAACCAAAGGCCAAGACATGACAAACCCGATCAAAACCCACCGCGAAGGCGGCATTTTGCAAGTGACGCTGGACCGCCCCAAAGCCAATGCAATTGATCTGGCCACAAGCCGCATCATGGGCGAGGTTTTTGCCGATTTCCGTGATGATCCGGACCTGCGCGTTGCCATTATCACCGGCGCTGGCGAAAAATTCTTTTGCCCCGGCTGGGATCTGAAAGCCGCCGCCGACGGCGATGCGGTGGACGGAGATTATGGTGTCGGCGGTTTTGGCGGCTTGCAGGAATTGCGCGGCATGAACAAACCCGTGATTGCCGCAGTAAACGGCATTTGTTGTGGTGGCGGGTTGGAACTGGCCCTGTCCGCAGATATTATTCTGGCGGCGGATCATGCCTCTTTTGCGCTGCCTGAAATCCGGTCCGGCACTGTGGCGGATGCGGCCAGCATCAAACTGCCCAAGCGCATCCCCTATCACGTGGCCATGGAAATGCTGTTCACAGGCCGCTGGCTGGACGTGGCCGAGGCCCACCGTTGGGGCTTTGTGAACCAGATCCACCCCGCGGGTGATCTGATGGCCAAAGCCTGGGAAATGGCGCGGATGCTGGAAACCGGCCCGCCGCTGGTTTATGCTGCGATCAAGGAAATCGTGCGCGATGCCGAGGACAGCAAGTTTCAGGATGCGCTGAACCGGATCACCACCAGCCAGCTGGAGTCTGTGGCGCGGCTGTATTCTTCCGAGGATCAACTGGAAGGCGCAAAAGCCTTTGCCGAGGGGCGCGATCCTGTTTGGAAGGGGCGCTAAACCACGCAGGCAGGCGCGTGTCCTGTTGCCGAAACCGACCCGTTTTAACATTCTAACCATTAAGGAAACCACATGCTTACCGAAAAAGGCCAAAACGATGCAGAAGCCCATTTGCGCGCCTTGGACCAACGTCACTTACTGCACCCTTGGGCGCATTTTGACAGCTTTGAACGGGACGGCGCGATGGTCGTGGACAGCGGCGAGGGCTGCTATCTGACGGATGCCAACGGCAAAACCTATCTGGATGCTGTGGGGGGGATGTGGTGTACCAACATCGGGCTTGGACGCAAGGAAATGGCGCAGGCCATTGCGGAACAAGTGGAACAGCTGGCCTATTCGTCCACCTTTGTGGATATGACCAACGGGCCAAGCGCGCTGCTGGCACAAAAACTGGCCAGCCTGACGCCGGGTGATCTGAACCGGATGCATTTCACCACGGGCGGATCGACGGCTGTGGACAGCGCCTATCGACTGATCGGGTTTTACAACTACTGTCGGGGCTTGCCCGAAAAGACCCATGTGATCGCGCGGGATCAGGCC
>JAXMOF010000098.1:0-8327 GCA_034670045.1 Amylibacter sp.
TGATTGGTTGTCCGAGCGCGCAGATATTATCGCGCGCTTTCAGGGCGGTCATAACGCGGGGCACACGCTGGTTATTGACGGCAAAGTGTACAAATTGAACGCATTGCCATCAGGTGTAGTGCGCGGCGGCAAGCTGTCAGTGATTGGCAACGGCGTTGTGCTGGACCCTTGGCATCTGATGCAGGAAATCGCCAAGATTCGCGAACAGGGTGTAGATATCTCTCCTGAGTCGCTGATGATTGCAGAGAACACTCCGTTGATCCTGCCGATTCATGGCGAACTGGATCGTGCCCGTGAAGAGGCGTCGTCCAAAGGCACCAAAATCGGCACAACTGGGCGCGGTATCGGGCCTGCTTACGAAGATAAAGTGGGCCGTCGCTCGGTACGGGTTGCCGATCTTGCAGATGAGGCGACTTTGATCGCCCGTGTGGATCGCGCCTTGCAGCACCATGATCCGCTGCGCAAAGGTCTGGGCATCACGCCGATCGACCGCGACGCGCTGATCGCGCAACTGCTTGAAATCGCAAAAGATATCCTGCCATACGCTGCACCTGTCTGGAAAGTGCTGAACGAACAGCGCAAGGCGGGCAAACGGATTTTGTTTGAAGGCGCACAGGGCGCGTTGCTGGATATTGATTTTGGCACCTATCCCTTTGTGACCTCGTCCAATGTGATCGCAGGACAGGCCGCCACAGGTGTGGGCATCGGGCCAGGGTCGATTGATTACGTTCTGGGGATCGTCAAAGCCTATACAACCCGTGTGGGTGAGGGACCGTTTCCGACCGAACTGCAAGACGCGGATGGTCAGCGTTTGGGGGAGCGGGGCCATGAATTCGGCACTGTCACAGGCCGTCAGCGGCGCTGTGGCTGGTTTGATGCGGCGCTTGTGCGCCAGACCTGTGCCACATCAGGCGTGAACGGGATTTCCCTGACCAAGCTGGATGTGCTGGACGGGTTTGAAACCCTGAAAATCTGTGTGGCTTATGATCTGGACGGAACGCGGATGGAATATCTGCCAACTGCCGCCGATCAACAGGCCCGTTGCACCCCGATCTACGAAGAAATGCCCGGTTGGTCCCAAAGCACCGAAGGCGCACGCTCTTGGGCGGATTTACCAGCCGAGGCTATCAAATACGTCCGCCGTGTCGAAGAACTGATCGGCTGTCCTGTTGCAATGTTGTCCACCTCACCCGAGCGGGAGGACACCATTCTGGTGACCGACCCGTTTGCCGATTAAGGAACTCTTGAATGGCATTGTCCTATAAAGCCCGTCGGCGCTGGTCGTTGGTCCTGCTGCTGGTGTGGCTGCCAATCTACTGCGTTGTCGCGATCACGGTTATGAACGCGCTGCCGCGGTTTCCCATGCTGGTAGAGCTGATAATCTACATCGTTTTGGGCGTGGCTTGGGCTTTGCCATTCAAGTTTGTCTTTAAAGGTGTCGGAAAAGAAGAGCCGGACGAGCACTGAATACCTGTGACAGGATGATTTTATTTATCCTGTCACTTGGCTGTTACAATAGATTCATATAGCCGTCACACATGCGGGAATCGCCGCATTTGTGGAGGACTCTATGGTTAAAACTGCCCGCCCGAATAAAACACTGGACCGCGATCTTGGCAGTCGGGTGTTGTTGGAAAACGCCAATTACGCCATTCGTAAGCCGTTGGTGGCACCTGCCTTGGGCGGTGTGTTTATTATTCTTGCAATTTTGACGACCAGTCTGGCCTTTGGTTGGGCCGGAAACGGTTTGATTATTGCGCTGGCTGCAGGGCTTGGGGCCTATATGGCGCTGAACATCGGCGCCAATGATGTGGCCAATAATGTGGGGCCTGCGGTCGGGGCCAATGCGCTGTCTATGGGCGGCGCGCTGATCATTGCAGCGGTGTTTGAAAGTGCCGGGGCCTTGCTGGCTGGCGGCGATGTGGTTGGAACCATATCCAAAGGCATCATTGATCCTGCTTCGGTGTCTGATCCACGGGTGTTTATCTGGGCGATGATGTCGGCGCTGATCGCATCTGCGGTTTGGGTGAATTTGGCCACATGGGTGGGCGCGCCTGTGTCCACCACACATTCGGTTGTAGGCGGAGTGATGGGGGCAGGGATCGCAGCAGCCGGATTTGCTGCGGTGAACTGGTCGATGATGTCCCAGATCGCGGCAAGCTGGGTGATTTCCCCGCTGCTGGGTGGTTTGGTTGCGGCCTTGTTCTTGTGGCTGATCAAATCACAGGTTTCTGATCAGAAAGATAAAATTTCCGCCGCCCGCCGCTGGGTGCCGATTCTGATTGCGATTATGGCAGGGGCATTTGCCACATATCTGGCGGTAAAGGGGCTGAAAAAGATTGTCGACATCAGCCTGCAATATGCCTTGCTGATCGGTATTGTCACCGCTGTTCTGTTCTATTTTGTATCCCACCCGATGATCCGTAAACAGTCAGAGGGTAAGGAAAACACCAAAGAAACCGTGCGCAATTTGTTCACGATCCCGTTGATCTGTGCGGCGGCGCTGTTGTCTTTTGCCCATGGTGCCAATGATGTGGCCAATGCAATCGGCCCGCTTGCCGCGATTGTGCACACGGCCGAAGCTGCTGAAGTGGTGGCCAAAGTCTCTATTCCGATCTGGGTGATGGTTGTGGGCGCGTTCGGCCTGTCCTTTGGTCTGTTGCTGTTCGGTCCCAAGCTGATCCGCATGGTCGGCCAGCAGATCACCAAACTGAATCCGCTGCGTGCCTATTGCGTTGCCCTGTCTGCTGCATTGACGGTGATTGTGGCCAGTTGGCTGGGCCTGCCCGTATCCTCTACACATATCGCGGTGGGGGCGGTCTTTGGCGTTGGCTTCTTCCGCGAGGTGCATTGGCGCGTCACAACCAACAACGAGCGGGTCCAACAGGTTGTGGAAACCGAAGCCGAAAAATCCGAAAAGAAAAAGCGCAAACACCGCAAGCTGGTGCGTCGGTCCCACTTCATGACTATCATCGCGGCTTGGGTGATCACAGTGCCCGCCGCGTCTATCCTGTCAGGACTGGTGTTCCTGTTGCTGAATTCGGTGGCAGGGTAATATTCCGTTATTGCAAAAAAAGGGCTGCTCTTTCGGGCAGCCCTTTTTCGTTTTTGGTGTGTCGGTGCCTTTACGCGAAAACTTCGCCCAGAGCCTTGTCCATAGCGCCAGTGATTTCGTCGATATCGTCTTTCGTCGAAATCAACGCAGGTGACAGGCACAGTGTATTGTTCAGGCCGGGCAGGGAGCGGTTGGTCATGCCGATGATCACGCCCTGCGCCATACAGTTGGCCACAACGGCTGCGACTTTCTTTTCGTCCATCGGTTCCTTGCTGTCGCGGTCTGCAACCAGTTCCGCGCCGAGGAACAGACCCTTGCCGCGAACTTCGCCGATGACCTTGTGTTTGTCCATCAACTCGCCCAGTTTACCCAAGCAGTAGTCGCCCATATCAAGGGTGTTTTGCAGCAGGTTTTCTTCTTCGATGATTTTCATGTTCTCGATCGCTGCCGCCGGACCAGAGGCACAGCCGCCAAAGGTAGACACATCGCGGAAGTAGTTCAGCGGATCATCAACATTGTCTTTGAAGTTGTTGAACACAGCTTCGGTTGTGACCAGACAGGAAATCGCCGCATAGCCAGAGGCCACACCTTTTGCCATCGACACAAAATCAGGCTGGATGCCATAGTGCTGGTAGCCGAACCACGTACCTGTCCGACCGACGCCGCAAACCACTTCGTCGATGTGCAGCAGGATTTCGTATTTCTTACACAGCTCTTGAATACCGTCCCAATAGCCTTTGGGGGGTACGATCACACCACCACCGGCGGTGATCGGTTCCAGACAGATAGCGCCGATTGTATCGGGGCCTTCGCGCAGGATCACTTCCTCGGTGGCTTTGACGCAGGCCTCGCCGTATTGCTCGGCGGTGACGCCATGTTGGTTGCGGTATTCCAGACAGTGGGGCACTTCGACGAAACCGGGGGTGAAGGGGCCGTATTGGGCGTTACGCTCTGGTTGGCCACCTGCTGAAAGACAGGCAATTGTGGTGCCGTGGTAATCCCGCTCGCGGTAGAGGATTTTGTATTTCTTGCCGCCATGTTTGGAATGGGCGATCTGGCGGACCATTTTGAACGCCTTCTCATTGGCTTCAGAGCCGGAGTTGGCGTAATAGACCCGCTGCATGCCCGGCATTTTGTCGATCAGCATTTTGGAAAATATCGACCCCGGAATAGAGCCGGCAGTCTGGGCGAAATAGTTCATCTTGACCAATTGGTCGCGCACCGCATTTGCAATCCGTTCACGGCCATAGCCAACGTTAACGGTCCAGACGCCACCAGACACTGCATCCAGATGCTCTTTGCCGCGGGCATCCCACACACGGTTGCCTTTGCCTTCGACGATGATGCGCGGGTCAATGGTTTCAAACGGCTTGTGCTGGATCAGGTGGTGCCAGACGTGGGCACGATCATTTTCAATGATCTCTTCGATGTCGTTTGTGGTAATCGCATCCATGGCGGGCACCTTTTCTGGTTTGTGTTGTCTGAGGGGAAGTCACGAAGGGCGTGCCCTGCGTAAAAATCTTAAGGTAGGAAAGCCGAAAAATGAGACCGTTGCATAGGGCCAGAGTTTTCGTGGGATAGGGCCAGTTTCAAAGCCCTGTGGGGTTAGTTCATATCCAACGCTTTGACGCGCAACACTTCGAACGGAATGGTTTTCAAAGTGTTGATATGGGTGCATTCCAGCAGCACATGGGGGGCAGCCCCATAGGCATCTGCCTGAATCCAACGGTCCGCACACAGACACCAGCGGTCGCCGGGTTTTAGACCTGCGAATCCGTATTCGGGGCGGGGTGTGGACAGGTCGTTGCCATGCTCTTTGGAAAAGGCCAGAAACTCTTTGGTCATCAGGCAACACACGGTGTGTTTGCCAACATCCGACGGGCCGGTATTGCAACACCCGTCGCGAAAAAAGCCTGTGACCGGCGCGGTAGAGCAGGGCTTCAACGCCTCGCTCAGCACATTCAGACTGTCGTCCATTTCAAGTTTCATACCCGTCCCAATTCAAACTGCGCGGCCTATAGATAACAGCCTATTGATAAGCCGCGCTGTAAGGAATTGTCACGTAAAATCAAGCGGCCGCTGTTAATAGGTAACGGTGGTCTGGATCGCGTTTTCCAGCATCACATAGGCCCAAGACCCCGCACCGCCGCGATTGCGGATTTCTGTCAGTTGCAATTTGGCGCCGTCCATATTGCCCTCGGCCACCATGCCTTGGCCCATATAGCTGCGGGCCAGAATATAATCGGGATCAAGCACCAAAGCGCGTTGGTAATACCCCATCGCAGCCGCCGTCCGACCCAGTTTTCGATTCGAAAAACCCAAATAGTTCAACACCTTGGGGTCTTCCTGATTTTCAACCAGCGATAACAGTTTGATGGCGTCTTCGAACTGGCCGTCATAGGCCATGCTGCGCGCGTTCAGATACAGAACCTCGTCGGAGAACATGCCGCGCTCGGCCTCGACACATTTTTTGGTTTTTGTGTCCAGAACCATGCCTTTTTTGATGCACGCAGCCTCGGTCGGGGTGGATGTGGACGTGCCATCCCCCGCCGCAAAGGCGCCGCTGGCAAGGGACAGGCCGACCAGACCGGTACACAGAGTTGGAATAAATTTCATAACGGCTTCCTTTTAGATTGAAAAAATATCGGCGGCCTGAGACGGGCCTGACGATCACTCTACCCGAATTTCCGCCCTGTAAAAGCAGCCTAACACCTTTGTGATCTGGCGCTACAAGATTTGGCAAACGGCTGCCTGCCTGCGCGAAAACCCGCGTTTCCTAAGACATGCTAACCGCGCCGTGATGGGCAAAACTGTGATCATTGTCATTCTTTTGAATGGTTTTTGCTGTTAGCCTGCCGTTAGCACCAAAAAACGGAGGTGGGTTATGTTTCGCAATCTTCTATTTGGACTTACAGCATCGCTGATGGTTCTGGGACCCACTGTGGCACAGGGTCAGGGTGCGCGGACCCGTGCTTTGGGTGAAGATGCACCGCGCAGCCAGAACACGCGCAGCAGTCAGGCTAATAGCAGCGAGGCGGAACTTGCCCGTCAGGCCAAAGCCTTTCAACGCACTATGGCCGAAGGGATCGCCACAGGGGCCGCCATCGGCTTGCTGGCGGATACCCTGAGCAGCAATGACAACAATTCCGGTCTGCAGATTGGCATCGGCACAGGGGCGATTTCAGGCAGCTACGTGGCGCGGCTTCAACAAAAATACCGCAAGAAAGAACAACGTCTGGACCGGATGCACAATGACATCACCAAAGCCAACGCAGATCTGGCCGCGTCCATTGCGACCATGCAGGCGGTGGTGGCCTTCCAGCAATCCGAACTGGATAATCTGCGTACATCCGGGGCCAAAAAACGGGAAATCCGCAAAGAGTTGAAAGAAGCGAAAGCCAATCTCGACAATATGAGCAAAGCCATCAAAGGGGCTCAGAAATGGGAGAAAGAGTTCAAATCCACCCGCTCGCTGCGTTTGGTCAAAGGGCAGGCCACGGGAATTGATTCCGACATTGCTTTGCTGTCTGCACGGATAGCGGCGATGAAACAAGTGGCCAACCAAATGAAGGGCGTCACAAAATCATGAATCTTTATCATTTAAAAACAATTGCTTCCGCTGCGTTGCTCACAAGTTTAGCAGCCTGTGTCACCTCTGAAGATCCAGGCGACGGCGGCTTTTTCAACGGTGTGGCAGGTGCAACCAACGGCACTTATGACGCTCGCGTGGCGGAACGGGAAACCAAAGTCCAAACCGCACAGGCAGAAAACGCACGGCTTACAGCCCAACTGGCAAGGCTGCGCGGTGAACACAGCAGCGCCAAGAATACGCTGATACAGGCCCGCGCAAGGGCCCGCGCCGCAGGGGCCAGCTTAACGCCAGCGCAGGAAAACCAGGTGGCCGCAGCCCTGCGATCCAATCCGGACCGTGTCGAAAGCCTAAGCAAAGCCATTGCAGATGCCCGCCGTCTGACAGACAGCATTGCACAACTGGCAAGCTAGATCAGGCCACGGCTTTTGGGCTGTCCGAGTACACAAAACAAAAGGCCCGCCAAATTGACGGGCCTTTCAAAATGTAAATCGAGCGAAGATTAAGCTTTTGGCTCTTCTTCTTCTCCGGTCGCTTCTTCAGCGGCTGGAACATTGTCTTCCAGATCATCCAAGGCCGCGCCACCGATATCGTCGAACAGTTCGGCGATTTCGAATTCAGCTTCGGCTTCGGCTTCTGCTTCCAGTTCCTGAATGGATTTACCAGAGGCTTGCAGTTCCGCTTCTTCAACAGAGCGGGCCACGTTGATCTGGATCGCAACTTCAACTTCAGGGTGCAGCAGCACACGCATTGTGTGTACGCCGAGTTCCTTGATCGGAGCTTCGAGAACCATTTGCTTTTTGTCGACTGTGAAACCAGCTTCGGTTGCAGCAGCCGCCGCATCGCGGTTGGTAACAGATCCGTACAGAGCACCGGAGTCAGAAGCGGAGCGAATCACGATGAACTGTTGTCCATCCAGTTTCACAGCCACTGCTTCGGCTTCTTTTTTGGTCTCAAGGTTCTGAGTTTCCAGTTGGGCTTTGCGGTTTTCAAAGCTTTCCATGTTGCCTTTGGTTGCGCGCAGCGCTTTGCCTTGGGGCAGCAGGAAGTTACGGGCGTAACCTTGCTTTACAGAAACCACATCACCCATTTGGCCCAATTTGGCCACACGTTCGAGAAGGATAACATCCATGATATTTCTCCTTACTTCACAGCGTAGGGCAGCAGTGCCAGAAAGCGGGCGCGTTTGATGGCTTTTGCCAGCTCACGTTGCTTTTTGGCAGAAACTGCGGTGATACGGGAGGGAACGATTTTGCCACGCTCGGAAATGTAGCGCTGCAGCAATTTCGTATCTTTATAGTCGATCTTCGGCGCGTTATCGCCAGAGAACGGACAAGACTTACGACGGCGGAAAAATGGTTTGTTTGCCATGATTTAGCGTCCTTTCTTAACGTTCGCGGCGACGTTCGTCGCGGGAATTTTTGGCTTGAATTACAACGGACGGGCCTTCTTCATGCTCATCCACTTTGATCGTCAGAACACGCATTACGTCTTCGTGCAGACGCATCAGGCGTTCCATCTCGGCAACAGCTGGCGCAGGCGCGTCTGTTTTCAAGAAGGCATAGTGGCCTTTGCGGTTTTTGTTGATCTTATAGGCCATTGTTTTCAGGCCCCAGTATTCATTCTCTACAACAGTACCACCGTTGTCTGTGAGAATGGCGCCGAAATGCTCGATGAGGCTTT
>JAXMOF010000099.1:0-8326 GCA_034670045.1 Amylibacter sp.
CCTTTGGGCCTGTGTTTGTGCGAACCTCTCGTGACGGGGTCCGTGCCCTTGAAAACCGGTTGAGCGACAAACATGTGGCCAGACTGATCAAGCAGACCGTACGCGATGCCGGCATTCGGTCTGACCTACCTGAAAAAGAGCGGCTCGCCCTGTTCTCCGGCCATTCGCTCCGCGCAGGTCTGGCCAGCAGTGCAGAGGTCGATGAGCGTTACATCCAGAAACACCTAGGCCATGCCTCGGCCGAAATGACCCGCCGCTACCAGCGCCGCCGTGATCGCTTCCGTGTGAATTTAACGAAGGCTGCGGGGCTGTAGCGCCTGCCCTACTCACGGCGATAGATCCCGTTGGTGACGCAGAACGTGTATGATCACGATCCCTTTCTGCCTCTCTTTCTGGTCGAGCTGTTTTTTTGGATCATGTCGCAACCTTCATGCTGGCCGTTATCAAACGCAACCATCTTCCGAAAGTTTACGACACAACCCCCAATTCCAGCCGATATTTTTCCCGCCCGTTAAACCAGAAAAAGGGCTGCCACCGATCCGGTTACAGCCCTTTTCTAATAAAATTGCCACATGGCAATTTCCGGTTCTTGCCATGTGGCAATTTTATTTTTCTGCGGCTTCGGCCTCTTCCAATATCTGTTCGAATACCGCCCGCAAAGCCGTGGCGGACAGATCTGCGTCATATTCCAAAACAACTTTGCGACCGGATTTTCGCATGGCTACGCGCCCCTTTTCAGACAAGCCGCCAAACACGCGATCCGGTGTTTTTGGCACTTTGGGTGGCGCCACGGATGCTTTCAATTTGTTCAGAACCTGCGCACCGTCCAGCAATACACCCTGCCCTGACCGCATCTTGCGCTGGTATTCTGCAATCATTTCTGCGGCTTTCAGAATGGTTTTCTGATTTGCCTCATCCCCCATCAAAGGCTTCAACTGGCGGGCGTGCAATTCCTTGATGTCACGGATAGAGGCATAGGCCTGAACGATTTCTTCGGGCAGTTTTGCAAGTTGCAGATAACGCGACAACCAGCCTTCTGACACTTCCAAACGCTGGGCCATCAGCTTTTGTTTGCCGCCGTAATACTTCCGAACAGCCGAGGCATAATCCCGTGCCCGTTCGTAATCCGAAATATCCTCACGGTCGCGGTTTTCTATATCTGCCAGACGAAACGCCTCTTCGTCCGTCAGATCGCGGACTTCGATCAGATAGCGGAATTGGGGGTAGTTGTGGGCGTTCAGCCAGGACACCGCATAGTGACGCCGTGCACCGCAGATGACTTCGTATTCGGCAGAATCGCCCGCAGGCAGACGGCGCACAATTGCGGGAAATTCCTGTTGGCCTTGCGAACGGATGCCGTCGATCAGGTCACGGCAATTGTCTTCGGTCAGCAAATCATAGGCGCGGTTGTGTTGATCCCACATGCGGCAGACGCTGGCATCGACCCAGCGCAGGGTCTTTTCTTCACGCTCTCCGGATTCCGACAGGGCGTTGGACCGTTTCAAAAACCGCGTGCCGCCGCGGTCCTTTGGGTTGGTTTCTGCCTCCCCAAGTCCACTAAGGACATCATCAAAAACCGCATCGTGTTTCTTGCTCATAGAATACCTTCCTTTCGCAGATCGGCGTGATGGCTGGGCCAGGTCTTGCGCACCAGCAGTTCCACTTCACGGCCCACCGCATCCAGATAGGTGCGGCAGCGTTTGTGGGTTTCGCTGCGGGTGGCAGCCCCCGTCAGTTCATAAACGGTGCTTAGATTGGCAGTGGCATTGTCGATCTCGGCGCTGTCTTTCAGTATGGATTGTAGCATGTCTTGCGGGAACACCGCATCCATCATCCGCTTGATGGCCTGATGGGCAGATTTGTTGTCATTCATCTTTGTCGTTAAAATCTTAACAAATGAATACTCCCGCGCACCGCCGTGTTCAGCCAGTTCCGCTAAAGTCGAGCCCATCATTTTCAGGAAGTGGGCGGTGGAGCCGAAATCAATGTTGTTGGGCGGGGCAGGGATCAACAGGGCGTTGGCCGCACGCAATACAGACAGCGAGATCATCCCGAGCGCTGGCGGCGGGTCCAGCAGGATGATGTCAAACTGATCGGAAATCGTCGCGATACCTTCGCGCAGACGGTCAAGGATAAAACCCTGTTCGCGCACCATGCGGGCGGCGAATTCATATTCTGCATCATACAGGCCGAGGTTTGACGGGATCAGCGCAATGCCCGGCCAGTAGGTGGCCCGCAGGGCGTAATGCAGTGTTTTCGGCCCGCCGTGGCGGAAGAACGGGTAAAGCGTGTCTTCGTCTTCCTGCACGTCAACATCAGGGTTCAGACCAAAGATCGAAGTGGTCGAGCCCTGGCTGTCACAGTCAATAACACAGACGCGGTACCCTTTGAGCGCGAAGTATTGGGCGAGGTGACAGACCACGGTGGATTTGCCCACGCCGCCTTTGAAGTTCTGCACGGCCAGCACAGTTGCCGGATCTTCGGGGGCGCGGTGGGGCAGGGTGCCGAACACGCTGCGCATGGTGTTCACCTCGGCCAGGGAATATCCGGTGCGGCGGTTGGTGACGGGGTCTTTTACGGGTTCGGGCAGGCGGCCGTCACCCTCGGCATCGCGGATCAGCTTTTCAGAGCGCCCGACCATTTCAGCGGCGGATCTGACGTTGAACCGGATATCGAGCGATTTTTCTGTGCCTGGCGAAAAGACACGGTCGCGCAGGCGGTTTATGACGGTGCTGGCGCGGTTGGATAGGTTGTCTAGCTCGTTTAATGTGATGGGCTGCATCGGAAACCTCTGGTGTTATGATTGGGCGAATCATGGACCCCTTGGGCGATGTCGTAAAGTTGTATTTTTTGCTAAAAGGTCTGAAAAAAGCGGAAATCGTAAATAAATGCTTTGAAGGGCAAACAATGACCGATGCTGCATGGATTATCGAACTTTGCAGCCGTGTTTTCCCTGAAACCTGTCAGAAACACCCAAGATGTTTGGTTTGACGTGACTTTGGAGTCTGGGAGACTCTTAAACCCAATAAAAACAAAATGAAAAACCCTGCTCTATTCTAAATTCTAGATTCATATGTTCATGGAAAGTAACTTATTGTTTTTAAACATGTAAACTGGCTTAACGCTTACATAAAGGGTGCCAAAACATACTTTCTGGGACGGTTCGGAATACATATGGGGATGGGTTAACTTACATATCGGGTGACCCTTAAAGCTTACGTATCGGGTGCGGTAAAAAGGGCTTAAAACCCCTTGAAAAGAGCCTTATACATCAATCCCTTGCGAATCGGCTGGCGAATCATCGGGGTGGTAAAGCTTACTTTTTGGGTGAGTCTCCTTTTTATCAGCCTCAGCTTGCGCTTGAAAACTTACCTATGTTGCAATACAAATGTAAGAAAACAATGTAGGCCGAGCATGAGCAGCGAGAGTAAACCATACCGCACTATTGAAGCACGTCCAAACGCGGAAAGCCTGATCAAACCCGGAGAGTTGGTGGATCTGGTCGAAGTGACGCCGCTGACGTTGGCGGATCGGCGGATTTACAATCAGTTGCTGGAAAATGCCTGGGATGCGATCGACAAACCTGTGACCCATATTATCCCGAAATCCATGCTGCGCGGCACCCATAATTCGAATGACAGGGTAGGGGAGTCGCTGGAACGGCTAATGGCGGCGATTGTTAAGATTGAAGTCACCCGTGACGGAGAGCCAGCAATCCAGCGGGTGCAACTGTTGGGCGGGAACGTGGAAACCCTGCGCAGCGACGGGTTGCTGGAATATGAAATCCCCGCGCGGCTGCGCAAGATCATCCATAATTCCAACGTTTTTGCACGGTTACAGCGCGAAGTGATGTTTGCGCTGACCTCTAAATATTCGCTGACACTGTATGAGATGGTGCAAAAGCGGGGGAATTTGCGTTGGAAATCATCGGAGAAATTCTCGCTTGAAGGGCTGCGCGGGGTTTTGGGGGTTCCCAAGGGCAAGCTGTCCAGCTGGTCGAACCTGAAACTGCGCGCCATTGATCCTGCGGTGGCAGAGGTGAACGCGCTGTCGGATTACATGGTTGAGGTGGTTCCGGTGAAAACCGGGCGGTCGGTCACCCATGTGGAACTGCGCTGGTGGCGCAAGGACGGGGAGGCATCGGGCAAGGCAGAGCGGGCCATGTCGTTTTCCAGTGTCGGGCGCCGCGCCAAGGCAGAGGGGCGCACGGACGAGATGCCGACAGCCGCGCCGACGGAGCTGAAACCGCGCCCTGCGTGGTTGGACAAACGGGGCAGTGCCCTGCGCACAGAGACCTATGAAACCGCACGGATGCGCTATCCCGGCTATGATATTTATCATATCGAAGGTGAGTGGCGGGCTTGGGCCGAGGGCAAGGAAACCCCTGAAAACGCGGATCGGGCGTTTCTGGCGTTTTTCCGTAAATTTGCCGAGGCCAACCCGATTTAGCACTGCTGGTGTAAGTGTGCCGCGTGATCAGGTGATATTCTTGACAGCCAAAAAAATCGCCATGCACCGGTGCAGCAATACTCCGGTGCATGGCCTCCCCGAAAGCTGAGGGCGCATCTGCCCCAATTTGGGGCGAGGCAGATGTTCGGGGAGATAGGGCACCCTTTGGCGGCCTGACTGTCTGGCGGGCCAAAGGGTGCGGGGCGCGAAGGCGGGCGCGGTTATGCGTCCTGTTTTGGAAGATGACCGAGGGTGACTTCCAGATTTACCTCGGCGCCTTTTCGCAGAAGTGTGACGGGTTGTTTGGTTTCAGGGTTCGTACCTGCCACCACGCGGGGCAGATCACGCAGGGTGTCGATGGACTGGCCCGCAAAAGACAACACGATATCGCCCGCTTTGAAGCCTGCTTTTGCAGCGGGGCTATCGGGTTGGACGGATTCGATCACAGCGCCTTTGGGGGTGTCATAACCCAGAACGGCGGCGACTTCATCGCTCATCGGTTTGATTTGCACGCCGAGCCAGCCGCGATCAATGCTGCCGTCATCGGCCAGATCGGCCACCACGGATTTCACCATATCCGCAGGCACCGCAAATCCGATCCCGACAGAGCCGCCATCGGGCGAGAATATCGCCGTATTCATGCCGATCACTTCACCATCCGAATTAAACAGCGGGCCGCCAGAGTTGCCTTTGTTGATCGCCGCATCGGTCTGGATGTAATTGTCAAACGGGCCGGAATGGATATCGCGGGATTTGGCGGAAATGATCCCTGTGGTGACGGTGCCGCCAAGCCCGAAAGGGTTGCCGACGGCGATGGCTTCATCCCCGACGCGGATGCTGTCAGAGTTGCCGAATTTTACCGCGGGCAGGGATTCACCTGTGGTGATGCGCAGCAGGGCCACGTCTGTCATCGGGTCGCGGCCCACGACCGTGGCGTCAAAGCTGCGTCCGTCGGACAGTTTCACCTTTACCTCTGTTGCGCCGTCAACCACGTGGTTGTTGGTGACGATGTCCCCTTCGGCGCTGATGATAAAGCCGGAACCGACGCCCGTTCTGGGGCCGTTTTGTTGGGGGATTTGCAACTGGCCGCCAAAGCGTTGCTGGAATTGTTGCAGCATTTGGGATTCAGCAGAGGCGGGCATGGCTTTTTCGGTGACTTCGATGAAAACCACGCTGGGGGTTACGGAATCCACCAGATCGGCGTAGCCCCCGGCGGGTACGGCAAAGGCGGCGGATGTGGGCAGGGCGATGGCCCCCGCAGATGCAATCGTGGCTGCCATCAAAGCGGCGGTCAGTTTGCTTTTGGTGCGGTTTGTTAAGGTCCGTGTCATTGGAATCTCTCCGTTTGTCTATGACTATGGGATGAAGATGGGGCACGGAACTAAGGGCGAGTTTGCAGTGGCTATACAAATTTGTAATCTTTTCGGGAATGCATTTCGCCTTACTGTCGAATGGCATTAGGGTGGCCCGATAAGGGCCTGCGGCGCTGTCAGGCCAGCGCGTAAAACATTGGAACATCAGATGAAAATTCTTGTGATCGAAGATGATGCAACGACGGGGGACTATGTGGCCCATGGTCTGCGCGAAGAGGGCCATCTGGTGGATTTGATACCCAACGGGCGGGCGGGGCTGATACAGGCGAGCACGGCGGATTACGATATTCTGGTGATTGACCGCATGTTGCCAGAGCTGGACGGCCTGTCGATTGTCAAAACGTTGCGCGGGGCGAAGAACCTGACGCCTGTGTTGTTTCTGACGTCTTTGGGCGGGGTGGATGACCGGATAGACGGGCTGAATGCGGGGGCGGATGATTATCTGATCAAGCCGTTTGCCTTTGGCGAACTGTCGGCGCGGGTGGCGGCACTGGCGCGGCGGCCCCAGTTGAAAGAGCAGGAAAACATCCTGCGGGCGGGGGATTTGACGATGGATCTGATCCGCCGCAAGGTCACGCGGGGGGCGGTTGAAATTGATCTGCTGCCCCGTGAATTTGCCCTGTTGGAACATTTGTTGCGTCGCAAGAACCGTGTGCAGACGCGCACCATGTTGCTGGAGGCGGTCTGGGATATCAGCTTTGATCCGCAGACCAATGTGGTGGAAACCCATGTCAGCCGTTTGCGCGCCAAAGTGGATAAACCTTTTGACAGTGATCTGATCAAAACCGTGCGCGGCGCGGGCTACCGGATCGAAGAATGACGCGGCGCGGCGTGCGATACGGCAGTTTGCTGCGCTCCTCGCCGCTGCGCTTGACGGTGGGGCTGGTGGTGCTGTTTGCGCTGGTCAGTCTGATCAGTCTGGGCGCGTCCTATCTGGTGATCCGTGACACGATGGACCAGTCCATGCGGGCGGATCTGACCCAAGAGCTGGCGGGATTTCAGGCGGCCCCCACGGCGCGTGCGGTTGCGCTTTTGGTGAAGGCCGAGGCGGCTGTGACCAGAAGCGAGCGGCGGATCTTAAGTTATAATGCGCCGGACGGGCGGCATTATGGCAACGGGTATCTGGCGCTGACAGAGGACGGGTTTCGCATTCTGTCCCTGTCCGAGGATAAGGCATTGTCCGAATGGCCCTATCTGGCGATCAGCCGACCGTTGCACGGCGGGCGTTTGACCATTGCGATCAGCCGCGAACAGATTGGCGATCTGAGTGAGTTGTTTTTAAACATTCTTTTGCTAAGCGTTTTGCCCACCGTGGCCATTGGTCTGACGGCGGGGTTGATGATTGCGCGCCGGGCGGCGCGGCGGATCGGGGCGATCAGTGACACGCTGGACAGGCTGACCGAGGGGGATTTGACCGCGCGGGTGCCGAAACTTTCGGGGCGGGTGGATGATCTTTCGTCGATCGCCACGCAGGTGGACCGTATGGCGCAGGCGCAGCAGTCGTCTGTGGCGGCGCTTAAACAGGTTTCGGCGGATATCGCCCATGATCTGAAAACGCCGATCCAGCGGGTGGCAGTGATGTTGAATCAGGCCCGCGAAATGCCCGATGTGCCGCCGCGCCTAGAGGATCTGATGACCCGCGCGGGGCAGGAGACCGACGGGATTGTGGCCACGTTTCAATCCCTGCTGCAAATTGCGCAGATTGAAGGGGGCAGCCCGAAGGCGCGGTTCAAGCCTGTGGATTTAAGCCAGCTTGCCGCCACATTTGTTGAGGTTTACGAGCCTGCGGCAGAGGAATCCGGCCATCGGTTGATCGTTGACAGCGCGGTTGCGCAGGGTGCTGTTGAGGGCGCTTTGGTGCAGGGGGAAAAGGGGCTGTTGGGGCAGGTTCTGGCCAATCTGATCGAGAACGCTTTGCGCCACACGCCTGCGGGCACGCCGATTGATGTGTCGGTGGCGCGGGTCGGGGCGGAGGTGGTGTTGAGCGTTGCGGATTCCGGCGCGGGCATTCCGGCCCAAGAGCGGGAAAACGTATTGCGGCGTTTGTATCGGCTGGAGCAAAGCCGCACCACGTCTGGCAGTGGTTTGGGGCTTAGTCTGGTGGCGGTGATTGCCGAATTGCACGAGGCACGGCTGGAGTTGGATTCAAACGCACCAGGGTTGGTGGTGCGTTTGATTTTTCCCGCAGTCTAACCCGCAGTCTAAGGGGGTGGTTTTATTCCATGAACCAGCCGTGGCTGACCACAAGGGACTGGCCTGTCAGGGCGTTGGTGGGGAAGGCGGCGAACATATGGGCGACCTCGGCCACGTCCTCGACCGTGGTGAATTCCTGATCGACAGTGTTGCCCAGCATGATTTTATTGACCACGTCTTCTTCGGAAATGCCCAGTTCTTTGGCCTGTTCGGGGATTTGTTTTTCCACCAACGGGGTTTTTACAAAGCCCGGGCAGACCACGTTTGACCGCACGCCGTGGGCTGCGCCCTCTTTCGCGATCACGCGGGAC
>JAXMOF010000100.1:0-7945 GCA_034670045.1 Amylibacter sp.
CCCGTTTGTGGGTCGGCAAGTTAACGCCGGCGATACGTGCCAAGGGCTCTTCCTTATGGTTGCGGCTCCGTGTTTCCAGAACCTTTTTTCACAACAAAAGCCCAACACCACCACGGCATCAGGCCACTTCCTATTAGGGTATCTGACGAATCACTGTAATCAGCAAAAAATGACCGATTCCTTAAGGAAGCTGTGCGATACACGCCGTTCCAATGAAGGTCAACCCCTCTGCCCAAAGGTTGGGGCCACAACACGGCTGTTTTGCGCGGTCATGTGACCCTTCGGGGTTTATAACGTCTAAAGGCCACCGCCCCAAATAGCCAGCGTTATTTGCCGGAACCTTTGGCCCTGTCATCTTGTGCGAACGGGAAACCACAGCGGTCTGGATCCCGTAAATGCGCCCGCGCCACCCTATGCGTCTTTCGGGCCGGACACAAAAAACTGAAGCCCCTCCGGCGGCGTTCCCCTTGATCCTCTCGCCCCCTCCTTTAAAAGCTGACCTCTATCCTGCCAGCAGATAAGAGGCTCTTATGAAATCCGGCAAACGATCCCTGCTGCAAAAGCGCAGCACTTTCGCAGTTATCGGTCTTGGCTCTTTTGGCAGCACGGTTGCCTTGGAACTGGCGCGGTTCGGCAACCATGTGATCGGCATTGATACCAACGAATCTTTGGTCAACAACCACGCCGAGGATTTGACCCAGGCCCTGATTGTTGACGCCAAAGACGATGCCGCCCTGCGCGAGGCAGGGATCGCCGAATGTGATGTCGCGGTTGTGGCCATGGGCGCGGATCTGGAATCCAGCATCCTTGCGGCGATCAACCTGAAAACCATCGGCGTTCCTGTGGTCTGGGCCAAAGCCACCACCAAGACCCACCACCGCATCCTGAGCAAACTGAAAGTCGATCGCATCATCCACCCCGAAGTGGAGGTGGGCCAGCATGTGGCCCAGGTGCTGCACAACCCGCTGGTACGCGACTATGTCAGCCTTGGGAACGGCTTTCATGTGGTCAACTTTCGCATCCCCGAAACACTAGAGGGTAAAACGCTGGACCAGATGTCCCATAATGAGGATTTCAACCTGCGCTGCATCGGGGCCATGCGGGGGACGGAATATCTGGGACGCGACGGGGACAGTTGCGAATTGCGCAAAGGCGATTTGCTGATCCTTCTGGGCCGCCGCGCCGATCTGCGCAATTTCGCAGCGACCCTGTAATGTCGCCGCGCATTCCCGTCCCGCAGGGCTGGCGCCTGCCAAACCTGCCGCCCCCGATGATGCTGGCCCTGATCTATCTGATCTGCATCCTTCTAGGCGCGCTTCTGTTGCTGTTGCCGATCGCCAACACGGGGTCTGTGACCCTTGGCGATGCCATCTTCACCTCTGCCTCTGCTGTGACGGTGACAGGCTTGGCCGTGGTGGACACGGGATCGGCTTTTACAGTTTTCGGGCAGTTTGTCATCATGGCGCTGATCCAGCTTGGCGGGTTGGGGCTGATGAGCTTTGCCGTATTGGTCCTGTCGGCCATGGGCATCCCCATCGGCATGCCCCAACGCCTGATCCTGCGCGAGGACCTGAACCACACCTCGCTGCACAACCTGACAGCCATCGTGCGCATCATTCTGGTGGTCTCGCTGACCTGCGAACTGTTGGGCACTGCGCTGCTGGCTTTCGTCTTTGTGCCTGAATTCGGTTGGGCCGATGGTCTGTGGAATGCGCTGTTCCACAGTATTTCCGCCTTTAACAATGCGGGCTTTGCGCTGTTCCCTGACAGCCTGTCGCGATGGGTTGCCAACCCGCTCATCAATCTGGTGATCCCTGCCCTGTTCATTCTGGGTGGCTTGGGGTTTGTGGTGGTGGCCGATCTGTTTGGCACCCGAAACTGGGCGCGGCTGACCCTGCACAGCAAACTGATGATCGTGGGCACCGCTATGTTCATCTTCTTCGCATGGTTCTTTTTCGCTGCCTTGGAATGGAACAACCCCGGCACTCTCGGGCAACTGCCCACCATCGGCGCAAAGCTGTGGGCAAGCTGGTTTCAGGCGGTGACGCCGCGCACCGCAGGGTTCAACACGCTGGACACAGCCGCCATGCACGACAGCACCACCATGATGACCATGATCCTGATGATCATCGGCGGTGGCAGTGCGTCCACGGCAGGCGGCGTCAAGGTGACCACCGTGATCGTCCTGCTGATCGCCAGCGTCGCTTTCTTTCGCCGCCGCGCCGAAATTCAGGTTTTTGGCCGCAGTCTGGGCGTTGAGGAGATCATGAAGGTCATGGCACTGGCCACCGTCAGCACCGTGGTGATCTTTTCCGCGATCTTTATCGTTTCCATTTCCCACGACGGAGAGTTCATCGACCTTGTGTTCGAAGTTACTTCGGCCTTTGGCACTGTCGGCCTGTCACGGGGGGCCACATCGGAACTGGACGGTGTCGGGCGTACCCTGATCATCTGCCTGATGTTTCTGGGCCGCGTCGGTCCCCTGACGCTTGGGTTCTTTCTGGCCACTCGCAGCACACCGCGGGTTAAATACCCCAAGGGTCAAATCCATCTGGGCTAAAAGCCAAAAGGCCGCTTGGGTATCCAAGCGGCCTTTGACAAATTCTTCAGGATCGGCGGGGAACTTAATCCATCGCCTCTGCAATCGAGGCTTTGACCTGATCAATCGGGGCCAGCCCGTCGATGCTTTGCAACTGGCCTTTGGCATAATAATACCCGATCAGCGGCGAGGTGTCTTTGTAATAGGCCATCAAGCGGGTCTTTAGGCTTTCTTCATTGTCATCCGCACGGCGGTTGAATTCCGTGCCGCCACATTTGTCACAGACGCCCTCTTTCGCGGGTGTCTTGGCAGTGTCGTGATATCCCGCACCACAGTTGGCACAGGTATAGCGCCCCGTAATCCGTGACACCAAAGCGGCGTCATCCACGCGCATTTCGATCACACAATCCAGGGTTTGCCCTTCAGAAGCCAGCAGGTCATTCAAGGCATCCGCCTGCGCCAGAGTGCGCGGGAAGCCGTCAAAGATAAAGCCGCCGTCTGCCGTGGCTGTGGAAAGCTGTTCGCGGATCAGGCCGATGACGATCTCGTCTGTGACAAGTTCACCGCGATCCATCACGCCTGCAACCATCTTGCCCATTTCAGTGCCAGATGTCCGTGCTGCGCGCAGCATATCGCCAGTGCTAAGCTGCACCATATTCCGCTCATCCACCAACATCGCGGCTTGTGTACCTTTACCAGCACCCGGTGGGCCAAGCAAAATAATATTCATGTAGATTCCCTTCATATCGCAGCACGCACACAGCTATAACGGTAATTACCCACGCGCGAAATCAAGAAACGTATACTTGCGCATACAGGTCGCACGCAAGGGGGGCACACCAAACCGAGGCCGTAAAAATGACAAAGGCCGCACAGTAACTTGTGCGGCCCCTCTTTTTTCAGAGATTATCTTGGGCAGAAACCGCCTTAGCGACCCCGACGCCCGCCTTTGGTCTTGCCACGGCCTTTGCCGCGCAGCTTGGACTTTTCGATCAGGCTTTCATACTGATGCGCCAGCAAATGCGACTGCACTTGGGTGATTGTATCCATCGTCACCGACACAACAATCAACAGCGATGTCCCGCCGAAATAGAACGGAATAGCCAGTTGCGAGCGCAGGATTTCAGGGAACAAACAGATCGCCGCAAGATAGGCAGAACCAAGCACAAGAAGCCGCGTGACCACATAGTCGAGGTATTCTTCGGTTTTCTTACCCGGACGAATCCCCGGAACAAAACCGTTTTGCTTGCGCAGGTTGTCCGCAACATCATCGGTTTTGAACGATACGTTGGCTGTGTAGAAATAACTGAAGAACACAATCATGCCCACAAAGAACAGCAGATACAGCGGCTGGCCGGGGCCAAAATACGCAAGCAGCGTGTTCATGAACGGGCTGGTTTGTGTGCCCGAGAATGTGGAAATGGTGGTCGGCAACAACAGCAGTGCAGACGCAAAGATCGGTGGAATAACGCCAGCAGGGTTGATCTTGATCGGCAGATGCGACGACTCGCCCCCGTAGACCTTCATACCAACCTGACGTTTGGGGTACTGGATGTGGATCTTGCGCAGGGCCCGTTCCATAAACACGATAAATGCGATGACAGCGACGATCATCACCATCACACCCACAATAACACCGGGGGAAATCGCACCGGACCGGCCAGAGGCAAAGAACTGTGCCAAAGCGGCTGGAAGTTCTGCAATGATCCCCACAAAGATGATCAGGGAAATACCGTTGCCGATACCGCGTGCGGTGATTTGTTCACCCAGCCACATCAGGAACATGGTCCCGCCAACCAGCGTGATAATCGCAGGCAACTGGAATGACAAAAAGCCCGGAGTGGTTACCAGATCGCCCGCTTCCAAACCACGGGACATGCCATAAGCCTGAAAGAACGCCAGCGCTACAGTCCCGTATCGGGTGTATTGGTTGATCTTCTTGCGGCCCGCTTCACCCTCTTTTTTCAACTGTTCCAGTTGCGGCACCATGGCGGTCAGCAACTGCACGATGATAGAGGCGGAAATATACGGCATAATCCCAAGCGCAAAGATGGCCATACGGCCAATCGCACCACCCGAGAACATGTTGAGGATACCGCCAACACCTGTTTGCGCACCCTCCACAAATTCCCGCAGCGCGCCAGCGTCGATGCCCGGAACCGGAATAAACGTCCCGATGCGGTAGACAATCAACAGACCCAAGGCAAACAGTATACGAGATTGCAGTTCTTTCGCTTTACCGAAGGCACCCCAACTTAGATTAGAAGCCATTTGTTCAGCAGCAGAAGCCATGAACGTCCCTTTCATATGGTCGCGCCGTACGGCGTCCCGAATAGTGCGACAAAAACAAAACGCCGCGAGACCAATCAGCAAGGTCGCGCGGCGCCGAAAAACTTGATCGTGAGTTATGTAAGCGGCAGGTCCGCCGCTCACAAGCCCAATTCAAGGGTTTTAACTTTAATTTGAAACGCCAGTGTCCCCAGCGCTTCAAAATCAAGTCGAAACGCTTTAGGCGTCAGCAGCTGCTTTTGCTGGCTTGGTGACTGTCAGCTTGCCACCAGCGGCCTCTACGGCCTCTACGGCTGTGCGGGATGCGCCTGTGACTGTCAGGTCGATTTTGGACGTGATCGCGCCTTTGTTCAGAACACGAACGCCGTCTTTAACACGACGAACCAGACCGGATTCAACCAGAACAGTTTCGGTGATCGGCGCAGACGCGTCGATTTTCTTTTCGTCGATGAATTTCTGCAGCAGGCCAAGGTTCACAACAGCATGTGTTTTTGTGTTGATGTTGTTGAAGCCGCGCTTAGGCAGACGTTGGTACAGAGGCATCTGACCGCCTTCGTAGCCACCGATCGAAACACCTGAACGGGATTTTTGACCTTTGATACCACGGCCACCCATTTTACCGGTGCCGGAACCAGGACCACGACCAATACGCTTGCGTTTTTTGGTTGCGCCCGGGTTGTCTGAAAGTTGATTCAGTTTCATGTCGCTATCTCCTTTTGCCGGAACTACCCCCGATTAGCGACGAAAGGGCAAACACGGCGTTACGATGTGATTCTGGGGATAAGCCCAGATTGGAGGCGTATAGAGGGACACGCCCCACAAAGCAAGACCGGATTAGAACACGTAGATCGGGCTTCAGCCCGACCCCCGAAACGCCCCCGTCCTGCGACATCTTTAAACCTTCCGCGCCACGACATAGCGGCTGAACCCTTTCGCCGGATAAGAATCGCTCTCCAGAATTTCAAACCCTGCGGCGCGGATCATGTCCTCAAGTTCCTCAACCCCCAGATACTTCAGAAAAGGCGCCTTACCGAAAAGCTGCATCACCTTGATCAACGGCCCGAACATCCAGCGTTTCGGCTTGAGGCATCCGGTTTTGCTGATAAACAGCCCGCCCTGCTCCAACGGTGCGGACAAATTGGCGATCACAGCCGCCGGATCTTTGGTCAGATGCAACAGATTAAAGGCAAGAACGGCGTCCGGCTTTGCGTCCAACGCCAAGGGTTTTGTCACATCCGTTGTTTGAAAGGCAGCATTTGAAATGCCCCCTGCCTGCGCCTTACTGCGGGCAATCTCTATCATAGTATGCGAAAAGTCGGTCCCGAGTATGGAACGCACAAATGGCGCGAGCAACAGGGCCGTTGACCCTGTACCGCATCCGAACTCAACCACATGATCGTCGGGCTTCAGATAGAATTTCGTGCGATCCAGGGTCTTGTGATAGTTTTCCAAATCGGAAATGGGTCGTTTTGCGTATTTACCGGCGATCCGGTCCCAGAACTGATCAGCGTTTTGCATCCTGCGCTCCTGTTTTGCGCTTTTATACCTATACAGGAAAACGCTTGAAATTGCGAAAATCTGTAGGGGTGATATACAAATTCGTATGACAGCCCCCTACCCCACCTTTGACTGGAACCACGCCCGCGCCTTTCTGGTGACAGCCCAGTGCGGCTCTCTCTCTGCTGCGGCGCGCGTCCTTGGCCAAACGCAACCCACGCTCAGCCGTCAGGTTGCCGCGCTTGAGTCGGAACTGGGACTGACCCTGTTTGAACGGGTGGGACGCGGATTGGAAATCACGCAGGCCGGCCGTGAGATGTTTGAGCACTTTACACAGATGGGACAGGCGGCGGAAAACGCGATGCTGGCCGCTTCGGGACAATCCCAATCCGTGGAAGGACGCGTCAGCCTTTCGGTCTCGGACATTATCGCGGCCAACTTTATGCCAGAGGCCCTTGCCCGATTGCGTGAACTGGCGCCGGGGATCGAAGTCGACCTTCTGGCTGTAAACCACATATCCGATCTGCAACGGCGCGAGGCGGATATCGCCCTGCGCCATATCCGCCCCGTGGAACCGGAACTGATCTCCCGCAATCTCGGGCAGGCTAACGGCAAGCTCTATGGTGCAGTGTCCTATCTGGACAGCCTTGGCCCCCTGCGCAGCCTTTCAGACCTGTCCGCCGCCCGCTTTGTCGCGACAGGCGATGCTGAAGAATTCATCACCCACCTGAATGCGCGGGGCTATTCGTTGCAACGGGCCAATGTCGCGTATTCCACCCGCAGCGGGATTGCGGGATGGGAGATGGTGAAACAGGGGCTGGGGCTGGGCGTGATGATGTCGGAGGTCGGGGACAGGACAGACGGCGTCAGGCCGGTCTTGCCGGACCTTACGACAGTCCATTACCCGAACTGGCTGACGACCCACCGCGAATTGCACACAAGCAAGCGCATCCGAATCGTGTTTGATTTCCTCGCCGGTTATTTCAAGAAAACCTTCACCCTAAAATAAAAACGCCCCCGCAAATGCAAGGGCGTCTTAAACGGTTCCGTAGGTCGGGCTTCAGCCCGACACAACACTTAACCTTTTTCTTCGATGATCTCTACCATGTGAGAGACCTTGGCAACCATGCCGCGCACAGCAGGAGTATCTTCCAGCTCGCGGGTTTTGTGCATTTTGTTCAGGCCCAGACCGATCAGCGTCTGACGCTGTTTTTCCGGACGACGGATCGGAGAACCGATCTGTTTTACAACGATTGTTTTAGCCATTGGACTTAAGCCTCCGCAGTTTCGGCGTCTGCAGGTGCATCCGCAGGAGCGTCAGTTTTTGGCAGAATGTCAGAAACTTTCTTGCCACGACGTTGTGCAACATTGCGCGGGCTGGATTCTTTACCCAGACCATCCATAGTTGCACGGATCATGTTGTACGGGTTGGCCGATCCGATGGATTTGGACACAACGTCCTGAACACCCAACATTTCGAACACAGCACGCATTGGACCACCGGCGATGATACCAGTACCTTGTGGTGCAGAGCGCATCACAACTTTACCAGCGCCATGACGGCCTTCCATGTCGTGGTGCAATGTACGGCCTTCACGCAGCGGAACGCGGATCATTTTG
>JAXMOF010000101.1:0-7943 GCA_034670045.1 Amylibacter sp.
GCGACGAACAAAAGGAGCGCCCTTCGTGGCACGACGGTTCAGAGGCGAGAGTGTCCATAAAGTGGACGCCAAGGGCAGGGTGTCTATCCCTGCGGCCTTTCGACGTGTTCTGGAAGAAGGCGATCCGGACTGGACCGACGGTCTGAACCCGAATCTGGTACTGGTATACGGCGGCAAGGCCCGCGATTTCATCGAAGGCTATACAATGACCTCGATGGAAGAAGTGGACGACAAGATCGCCGCATTGCCCCGCGGGTCGAAAAACCGCCGCGCACTGGAACATATGTTCTCCGGTCAATCCGTACAGTTGAGCGTGGACGAAACAGGCCGTCTGGTTCTGTCCCCCAAGCTGCGCGAAAAGATCGGCATCAAAAACGAGGCCACTTTTGTGGCAACAGGCGATACCTTCCAGATCTGGGAGCCGAGCGCCTATGACGCCCACGCCGCATCACTCGAAGACTGGATGGATGACGAGGACGAAGATTTCGATCCTTTGATTCTGTTGGATACGGCAGCGGCAGCGGCAGAAGGGTAATTGCGGACATGGCACAGGTTGACCCGACTGCTTCCCCGCATATTCCCGTATTGTTGGCCCCTATTTTATCTGCGGTCGCACCAATGCAGGGGCGCTGGGTGGATGGCACCTTTGGCGCTGGCGGTTATACGCGCGCCTTTCTGGACGCAGGCGCGGACACTGTGTTCGCCATTGATCGCGATCCCGAAGTCTTTACACGCGCCGCAGACTGGGCTGGCAGCTACGGGGACCGGTTGCAGCTTATAGAAGGCACCTTTGGCGATATGGAAGCCTTGCTTCCCGGTCCTGTAGACGGTGTTGTGCTGGATATTGGCGTGTCTTCGATGCAGATTGATCAGGCGGAACGGGGCTTTTCCTTTCAAAAAGACGGCCCCCTTGATATGCGCATGAGCCAGTCTGGTGAAACCGCCGCAGATGTGGTCAACGCTGCATCCGAAGCAGAACTGGCTGATATTTTCTTTCAATACGGCGAAGAACGGGCGTCGCGCAGGATTGCAACGGCTGTGGTGGCGGCCCGCAAACAAGCGCCGATCCTGACGACCAATCGTCTGGTTGAAATCATCGAGTCGACCATGCCCAAAGGCAAACCCGGCATGGCGCACCCCGCCACGCGCAGCTTTCAGGCGCTGCGCATTGCGGTGAATGACGAATTGGGCCAGTTGGTGCGCGGTCTTTACGCTGCCGAGGCTGTTCTTGCGGCGGGCGGCGTTCTGGCCGTTGTAACCTTTCATTCGCTGGAAGACCGCATCGTAAAGCGGTTTCTGGCGGCGCGTGCGGGTATGACCCCGAAAGGCAACCGCTGGGCCCCCGAAGAAAACCGGATTGAACCGCAGTTCGAATTGCTGGGGCGCAAAGCTGTCACCGCAGACAAAGACGAACTTGAAGCCAACCCCCGTTCACGATCCGCCAAACTGCGTCTTGCACGGCGCACATCCGCGCCGGTCGGGGATGTGGATTTTGCGGGGCTAGGGTTGCCCAGACTAAGCCTGAAGAGTGTAAGTCAATGAAAACATTTCTCTATATGATCTGTTGTGGCGTGGTGATCAGCGTGGCCTATTGGGCCTATAAGGAAAATTACCGAACGCAGGCCAGTTTGCGCCGCGTGGCAGAATTACAGCAGCAAATCGCCCATGAACGGGAAACGATTTCCGTTCTGAACGCGGAATGGGCCTATTTGAACCGCCCCAACCGCTTGCGCGATCTGGTAGATTTGAACTTTGGTGAATTGGGCCTGGTGCCCCTGTTGCCCGAACATTTTGCAGAAGTCGAACTTGTGGCCTATCCGCAGGTGGAAATTGACGTCAACGAATTGGTCAATCCTGTTTCTACCAGCAGCGCACCCACCGCAGGACCGGATAAGGAATTCCCGTAATGAGAACGCCCCTACGCCCTCTGGCCCGAGTCCTTGATGCCCGCGAAAGGGGCGAAAACCCCGATCTGATCGAGGCCGAAGAACGCGCCATTCGTAATGTGAAAACCCAGATGAAAATGCGCCGTCGGGCGGAAAGCCGTCTGTTGGTGCTGGGTGTGTTCTTTTTTGCGGCGTTCCTGACAGTCGGAACGCGGATGGCCAGCCTGTCTGCCTCTGAGCCGACGGAACCTGTATCAACCGCTTCGATCCCGCAAATCGCCAATCAACGGGCCGATATTGTGGATCGCAACGGAGAGGTTCTGGCCACCAATCTGGCCACAACAGCGCTTTATGCCCAGCCACCGCTGATGGTTGATCCCAAAGCCGCCGCAGCAGGGCTGGTGAAAATATTTCCCGATCTGGATCTGAAACGCTTGCAGGATGATTTTTCCGGCAAGCGTAAGTTCCTGTGGATCAAAAAGAAAATCAGCCCCGAACAGCAACAGCTCGTCCATGATCTGGGCGAGCCGGGCCTGTTGTTCGGCCCGCGCGAAATGCGTCTTTACCCCAATGGCCGTCTGGCCGCCCATATTCTGGGGGGGGCCAGCTTTGGCAAAGAGGGCGTGAATGCAGCCGAGGTGATCGGTGTTGCCGGTGTCGAGCGGTATTTCGACGAAACCCTGCGCGATCCCGCCCGCGAAGGCGCGCCACTGGCGCTTTCCATTGATCTGACCGCCCAATCCGCCATGCGGCAGGTCTTGTCGGGCGGTATGAAACTGATGCACGCCAAAGGGGCTGCGGCGATCCTGATGGATATTCACACCGGTGAAATCCTGTCGATGGCTTCGCTGCCCGATTTTGATCCCAATGACCGCCCGCGGGTTTTGACCAAAGGCGATCAGTCCGACAGCCCGCTGTTCAATCGCGCCAGTCAGGGCGTTTATGAACTGGGGTCCACCTTCAAGATTTTTGCCGCGGGACTGAGCCTTGAAAAAGGGCTGGTGAATGAAGACACGATGATAGACACCCGAGGGCCGCTGCGCTGGGGTAAGTTCAAAATCCGCGATTTCCATGATTACGGCAAGGAATTGTCGGTGACGGATATTATCGTGCAATCCTCCAATATCGGTTCGGCGCGGTTGGCGATGGCTACAGGCACAAAGGCGCAGCAGGAATTGCTTGGCAAGCTGGGCTTCCTTGACGTGGTGCCGGTAGAATTGCCCGAAACCCGCAATGTGCACCCGTTGTTGCCGCCAAACTGGTCGGAACTGTCCACCATGACGATTTCTTATGGCCACGGCATTGCCGCAACCCCGTTGCATCTGGCAGCGGCTTATGCGGCGGTAGGCAATGGCGGCTTTAAGGTTAATCCCACATTGTTGCGTCAGGAAACCATTCCTGCGGCGCGGGAACGGGTTCTGTCGGGGGAAACATCCACCAAACTGGTCAACATGCTGCGCGCCGTGGTCACCCGGGGCACAGCCAGTTTTGGCGAGGTGAAGGGCTATGAGGTTGCAGGCAAGACCGGCAGTGCTGACAAGCCCAAACCGGGCGGCGGGTATTACGACAAAAAGGTGATCGCAACCTTTGCCAGTGTTTTCCCTGCCAGCGATCCGAAATATGTGCTGATCGTGACGCTGGACGAACCCTCTATCAAGGCCCACGGTGAAATGCGGCGCACAGCAGGCTGGACGGCAGTGCCTGTGGCCGCCGAACTGGTCGCTCGTTTGATGCCGATCCTTGGGCTGCGTCCCAATGTTGCGTCTGCTGGAAATGTTCAATACATGGCGTCTGGTAACTGATCACGGGTAAGGAGTGCTGTCATGACCGCTAAAACCCTGCAAACGCTGGGGCTGACAGCCACGCACGGCCCGCAGACAGATATTGAAATTGGCGGCATCTGTGTGGACAGCCGCACCTGTAAGGCGGGCGATCTGTTTGCAGCCGTTCCAGGATCGCTGGTTCACGGCGGTACGTTTATCCAATATGCCCTGCGCATGGGGGCCAGCGCGATCCTGACCGATGCCAAAGGGTACGGGATTGCCCTGAAAGACGTGGGTGACATCGCAATTCCCGTGGTTGTGGCGGAAGATCCCCGTCGTGCGCTGGCAATGGCCGCTGCGCGGTTTTACGGGGCACAACCTGCCACGATGGTGGCAGTGACGGGGACGAACGGCAAAACCTCGGTGGCGAATTTCACACGGCAGATTTGGGAATTGCTGGGCTATAACGCAGTGAACTTCGGCACAACTGGGGTAGAGGGCGCCTTTTCCGCCCCGATGAGCCACACCACACCAGAGCCCGTCACCCTGCATAAGCTGTTGAAAACGCTTGAGTCCGAGGGGATCACCCACGCCGCAATGGAAGCATCGAGCCACGGGTTGGACCAGCGGCGCCTTGACGGTGTCTGGTTGACCGCTGCGGCCTATACGAATTTCACCCAAGACCACCTTGATTATCACGACACATTCGAAGCGTATTTCAACGCCAAAGCGGGTCTGTTTTCGCGGGTGCTGCCGCCCGAAGGCTCCGCTGTGATCAACATAGACGATGCCAAAGGGGACGAACTGGTAAAAATCGCCACCGCACGGGGGCAGGATGTTGTGACGATCGGCACGGGCAAGGGTGATCTGCAAATCCTGTCAGGGCGGTTCGACGCGACAGGCCAGGAAGTGCGGTTTTCGTGGCGCGGCGAAGTCCACACCGCGCGGCTTAATCTGATCGGCGGATTTCAGGCGCAAAACGTGCTGACGGCTGCTGCGCTGACCATCGCTTGCGGCGCACAAAGCGGCGATGTGTTTCGCTGCCTGTCAGAACTGCAAACGGTTCCGGGCCGGATGCAACTGGCGGCAACCCGCGCCAACGGGTCGTCGGTCTTTGTGGATTTTGCCCATACGCCGGATGCGTTGAAAACCGCGCTGCGGGCTTTGCGCCCACATGTTCTGGGCCGTTTGATTGTGGTGTTCGGGGCGGGTGGCGATCGTGACAACACCAAACGTCCGTTGATGGGCGTGGCTGCGCGGGACAATGCGGATGTGGTCTTTGTGACCGATGACAACCCCCGCAGCGAAGACCCTGCCGCGATCCGCCGCATGGTTCTGGCCGACTGTCCCGAAGCCACCGAAGTCGGAGACCGCGCCTATGCGATTCTGGCTGGTGTTGATGCGTTGCAACCGGGGGATGCGTTGTTGATCGCAGGTAAAGGGCATGAAAAGGGCCAGATCGTGGGCGATGATGTTTTGCCCTTTGATGACGTGGAACAGGCGAGCGTTGCAGTACATGCGCTTGACGGGTTGGGCGCATGAGCGTGCTTTGGACAAGTCAGGCCGCCGCAGCCGCCACGGGCGGGCAAAACAGCCGTGACTGGGTGGCCAGTGGCGTATCCATCGACACCCGCGAATTGAACGCGGGTGATTTATTTGTTGCCCTGAAAGATGTTCGCGATGGCCATGACTTTGTGGCACAGGCTTTGGCAGCGGGGGCTGCTGCCGCTTTGGTTACACATCGTCCCGAAGACGTCGCCGCTGATGCGCCGCTGTTGATTGTGCCTGATGTTCTGGCGGCGCTGGAAGCTTTGGGGCAGGCAGCACGGGTGCGAACTCAGGCCAAAGTGATCGGTGTCACAGGCTCTGTCGGGAAAACCGGGACCAAGGAAATGTTGCGTGCCGCGCTTGCAGGACAGGGCGCAGTCCATGCGGCCGTGCGCAGTTTTAACAACCACTGGGGCGTCCCGCTGACACTGGCACGGATGCCGCAAGACACAGATTTCGCAGTGATCGAAATTGGCATGAACCACCCCAAAGAGATCGGCCCCCTATCCAGAATGGCCCGTCTGGATGTGGCTGTCATCACCACAGTCGCAGCCGTCCATATGGCTGCATTTGACGATGTTGACCAAATAGCATTGGCAAAAGCCGAGATTTTTGAAGGGCTTGGCCCCGATGGCATTGCTGTGCTGAACGCGGACATAGCCACTTTGCCGCTGTTGCTGGATGCGCGTAAAAACGGGCACAATAACGGGCGTAACATTCTGTTTGGACGCGCTGAACTGGCTGATTTACATCTGGTCGAGGCCCGAACAGCAACCACAGTCACCACAGTCGAAGCCCGCCTGAACGGACAAGACATTCTGTTCAAACTGGGCGCACCGGGGGAGCATCTGGCGATGAATGCGCTGGCGGTTCTGGGTGCGGTAGAAGCAGTTGGCGGTGATGTGGCGCAGGCAATGCTGGCACTGGCCAGTTGGCATGCGCCCAGCGGACGGGGGCAGCGTTTTGATGTGGTGCTTGGTGAAACCGGAGAGGTGATCGAGCTGATCGACGAAAGCTATAATGCCAATCCCACGTCGATGGCCGCAGCCCTTGCTGTTCTGGCCGCCGCAGACCCAGTTGACAACGTCGGGCGCGTTTCAAAGGGGCGGCGTGTGGCGTTTCTGGGCGATATGCTGGAACTCGGGCCGCAGGAATTGGAGCTGCACGCCGAACTTTCGGCACTGGCGGCTATGGCGGATATCGACCTTGTACACACCAGCGGCCCGTTGATGGCTGCCTTGCACACAGCCCTGCCAGAACGTAAACGCGGGCAACATTTTGATGATGCGCAGGCAATGGCTGCGCGGGTGAATAGGCTGCTGGATTCAGGGGACGTTGCTATGGTAAAGGGCTCGCTAGGGTCCAAAGTCGGGCAGGTTGTCACAGCGATCAAATCACTGGGCCAAACAACAGAAAAATAGAGGCGGTAGCGTTTAATGTTGTATTTTCTAAGCCAGTACAGTGATGGAGGCGACTTCTTCAATCTGTTCCGCTACATCACGTTCCGCGCAGGCTGTGCGTTTTTCACCGCGCTGATTCTTAGCTTTATGTTCGGTCAACCGCTGATCAACTATCTGAAATTACGCCAGAAAAAGGGCCAACCGATCCGTTCGGACGGGCCGGAAAACCATATCCTCGAGAAAGCCGGCACGCCGACCATGGGCGGGGTGTTGATCCTTGGCACCATGACGATAAGCACGCTGCTTTGGGCGCGCTCTGACAACGGATATGTCTGGGCGGTTCTGCTGGTGACCATCGGCTTTGCGCTGATCGGGTTTATGGATGACTATCTGAAAGTCACCAAACAGACGGTTGCCGGATTTTCCAGTAAAGCGCGTCTTGCGCTGGGGTTTGCAATTGCCTTGATCGCTGCGGTTTATGTCGTAACCCTGCATCCGGAACCGTTGTCGCGCCAGATTGCGGTTCCTGTTCTGAAGGATGCGCTGATCAATGCGGGATTGTTCTATTTTCCCTTCGCGATGATTACCATCGTCGGGGCGGCCAATGCGGTGAACCTGACGGACGGATTGGACGGGTTGGCGATCATGCCGGTGATGATCTGTGCCGCCACGCTGGGCATCATCGCCTATGTGGTCGGGCGTACAGATTTCACCGAATATCTGGACGTGCATTATGTGCCGGGCACGGGCGAGTTGTTGGTGTTCACATCCGCTTTGATCGGCGGAGGTTTGGGGTTCTTGTGGTATAACGCCCCCCCTGCGGCGGTATTCATGGGGGACACCGGATCGCTGGCACTGGGCGGCGCGCTGGGTGCGATTGCCGTAGCAATCAAACATGAAATCGTTATGGGGATCGTGGGCGGTTTGTTTGTGGTCGAGGCCCTGTCGGTGATCATTCAGGTGCTTTACTTCAAGAAAACCGGCAAGCGGGTGTTTTTGATGGCGCCGATCCATCACCATTTCGAAAAACGGGGCTGGGCCGAGCCGCAGATTGTGATCCGGTTCTGGATCATCTCGTTGATTCTGGCGTTGATCGGGCTGGCGACGCTGAAGATCCGATAGGATCGAAACGGGGGCTTTGCGCCCCCGTACCCCTGCAGGATATTTTGAAACAAAAAGCCCGAGGCCTTTTGGGCAAGCTGAAAGAGACTGTGTGATGATTCCTGTTCGTGGATATGAGGGCCATTCGGTTGGTGTTCTGGGGCTGGGACGCTCTGGCTTGGCAACCGCGCGTGCGCTGGTGGCAGGCGGGGCCATGCCTGTGTGTTGGGACGATAATGAGGCCA
>JAXMOF010000102.1:0-7803 GCA_034670045.1 Amylibacter sp.
ACAGATCCTGACGCGCAATAAATGTGTGCTCGTAGAGCGCCATTTTATCACCATATGTTAGCGTGCTTCAAAACCGGGCTTTTCGTCTTGTGCGCCCCGGTACGAGAGGCATCCGCGTGAAAGAAGTTTGCACAAGAATGGCTGCTTATACGCGCGCCCGAACAAATTGCAAGCACCCGCGCGCAACGCATGTGAAACCCGCTCCATCGGCAGGGCGGGCTAGCCGTTTGCAGGCCCGTTGCCTGGCACGCCATCCCCATCCCCAAGCGGGGCACCGGCAGGGCCGTGGTTTGGCAGGCCGATATCGTCATTGGCAACCCGTTCCTTGAATCTGTCCCGATAGGATTTGAACAATTGGGGCACCAGTGTGCCATAAAACATAATGGTCCCGCAAAACACCAGATAGATGCCGAAGGATTGCATATGGCCGTAGTGAACTTGGGGCAGGCCGCCTTCGGACATGATTTTGACGGTGGTGCCTGACAACAGGATTCCCACGGTCAGCATCCCCACAGGCATGGCCATCAAATAGATGTTCTTGCGGCTTTCTTCCGAATTCAGCCCGATCACGTCCGAAATATAGACGCCAGCGGCAAAAGCCATGAAGGGCAGGATAAAGGCGGCAAAGGAATTCCAGAGTGACAGTAAAATGACAGGGTCCATGATTGATCCTTTCTGCAATGTTTTTGGACTATTTCTTATAGTTTTGGATGGTGGTCTGGATCTGGCGCAGGGCATTATCCGATAATGTGCCTTCATAGGTTTTTAATTGCTGGTCAGCCTTTTGATCCGTTGGCAATAACACCCAACCCGAATGTTGCTGGTCGATAGAGCCATCTTCGGAAACAGGCGCGACTTCGGCCCATTGGGTGTTGCGAAACCCTTGCTGGACGGTGTGGTCGCGCAAGACCACATAGGGGTATTTCCCATCGGTCTGGCCTGTGACACGGCCGGGCAGGTTCAGAAAACCGCCGGTCGGAGGGGCCGCGCGGATCTGTTCTCCACCCGGAAGTTGATAGATTTGGGGTTGCGCACCTTCTGCTGAAACAAATCCTGGCAGGCAGCAGAGGGCAATGAGCATCTGACGCATTTCGCACCTCTAGGAATGAATTAAACATAAAAAATTGGATTAAGTAGCAAAACTCTACCATAGGTGAGGTTCGAAATCCACTTTTTTCGGGCCGTTACCGTTGCGAAGCACCCAAGAAACTTGCATCCTGTCCGACAGCCGCCTAAGTCGCGGCACCAAGATAACAAAGAGGCATCCATGACACGCGCATTTGTATTTCCAGGCCAAGGGGCCCAGACCATCGGAATGGGGAAGGCTTTTGCCGACGCTTATCCCGCTGCGAAAGCTGTTTTTGACGAAGTCGACGCAGCCTTGGGAGAAAGCCTGTCTTCACTGATCTGGGAAGGCGATATCGAGGCCCTGACCCTGACCCAAAACGCACAACCCGCGTTGATGGCGACATCCATGGCGGCAATGGCCGCGTTGAATGCCGAAGGTGTGGACGTGACGGCGGCTGATTATGTGGCGGGGCACAGTCTGGGTGAATATTCCGCACTTTGTGCTGTCGGGGCAATTTCCCTAAGTGATACAGCCCGTTTGCTGCGCATTCGCGGTGAAGCCATGCAGGCGGCTGTGCCTGTGGGCGTCGGTGCAATGGCCGCGTTGCTGGGGCTTGATTTTGCCACGGCGACCGAAGTTGCAAACGAGGCCGCACAGGGAGAGATCTGTCAGGCTGCAAATGACAATGATCCAGCGCAGGTGGTTGTTTCGGGTCACAAAGCCGCCGTTGAGCGGGCTTTGGTGATTGCCAAGGAAAAAGGCGCGAAACGGGCAATGTTGCTGCCGGTTTCTGCTCCGTTCCACTGTGCCTTGATGCAGCCTGCGGCCGATCGCATGGCACAGGCTCTGGCCGAGGTTACAATCAACGCACCTTCTGTACCGCTGATCGCCAACGTGCGGGCCGAAGCCGTGAGCGAAGCCGGTCAGATCCGTGATTTGCTGGTAGAGCAGGTCACAGGTTCCGTGCGCTGGCGGGAAAGCATCAGTTGGGCGGCAAGCCAGGGCGTGAGCGAGGCTTATGAAATCGGCGCGGGCAAGGCCCTGTCGGGGATGATCCGTCGGATTGCCAAAGAAATCGAATGCGTCGCGGTGAATGATCCCGAAGGCGTAAAAGCGGCTGCAGAAAAAATCAGCACGAAGATTGGATAAAAGATATGTTTGACTTAACAGGTAAATGTGCGCTGGTAACGGGCGCTTCCGGTGGTATTGGCGGGGCGATTGCATCCGCGCTGCACGCACAGGGCGCAACCGTGGCCTTGTCAGGCACACGGGTTGGCCCGCTTGAGGAACTGGCGGCCAGGCTGGGTGACCGGGCCTTTGTGACCCCTTGTAATCTGGGCGATGCCGAAGCTGTTACAGCACTGGCAGGGCAGGCTGGCGAGGCTATGGGCGGTCTGCATATTCTGGTAAACAACGCAGGTATCACGCGGGACAATCTGTTCATGCGGATGAAAGACGCGGAATGGCAGGATGTGATTGACGTCAACCTGACCTCTACCATGCGGCTGATGAAATCCGTGATGCGTCCGATGATGAAACAGAAATGGGGGCGGGTGATCAACATCACCTCTATTGTGGGCGTCACGGGCAATGCGGGTCAGGTGAATTATGCGGCCAGTAAGGCGGGCATGATCGGCATGACCAAATCCTACGCGCAGGAAATTGCCACCCGCGGGATCACCGCGAACTGTGTTGCACCGGGCTTCATTGAAACCGCGATGACAGCGGAATTGCCTGACACAGTGAAAGACTCAATGCTGGATGCGATCCCCATGGGGCGTATGGGCGCTGCGGATGAGATTGCTTCGGCGGTGGCCTATCTGTCGTCGGATGAGGCAAGCTACATCACCGGCCAGACCCTGCACGTGAATGGCGGTATGGCGATGATTTGATCGCAGAACTTTCGTCTTATACGGGGGGCCTGCGGCGCGGATATTTGTCGAAAATGGATATCTGTCGTTAGTTTTTATACACAGCGCATGCGCAATTGAATTTGCGCAGGCGATTGCACAATTGTTGGGCGCTGCCACGGGTCGGCGCGCCCAATCTGGCCACGTAATACGCCTGACGGCCTGTGACTTGTGGCTTTTTGCGGATGTAATCGGGGATTTGTGTGCCGATTTCAGCAGAGCAGCCACGGGTATTTCGATCAAAACTGCTGGCAGCTTTGGCACGGGTGGAGCCTGATGCCATTTGCACACCCCATGCGGGCAGTCTGGGTTTCGGGCGCAGGGACTTCAGGGCACTGACGCGGCTGGTTTTGGCCAGATCAAGGCAGGCAGCCATAAAGGGTTTGGACCTGTCCAGCCGCAGATCCGTTTTTTCGGGCGGCGCATCGCGCCAGTCTTCAGCAGTTTGTCCGGTGATGATTTCGACATATTCGCGGGTTTCGGTGGCCAGCCCACCGGTTTTGGCAATAAATTCCGCCGCACGTCGCTCGCCGCCGTTATAGGCTACGGCGGCGAGGCCGATATTGCCGTAGGTCGCGGTCAGTTCCGACAGGTAACGGGCGGAATGGTCGATCGCCAATGCAGGATTATACGCGGATGACAGGCCGCGCAATCGGGCTGTGCCAGGCATAAACTGTGCCACCCCCTGTGCACCTGCGGGGGACAGGGCGTTGGGATCAAAGCGGCTTTCCTGCCAGATCAGGCGTGCAAAGAAATGCACATCCAGCTTGTGCAGCCCAGCGGCGTCCCGGATCGCCTGACAGGTGTCAAAAGCTATAAAGCCGTCACGGATGCACCAGGTCGCCCCCCAGGTGCCTGCATTGCACTGGCGGTCCGGAGGCTCTGCCAGCGCGGGGCTGGCCATCAGAAGAAGGGCAAATAACAGGCGCATAGGGGGGCTTTATCGGCTTTGGCGGGGCGGGTCGCGGTAAAATCGGGCTTTAAAATTCCTCTGACGGGGGTTAGGTGCAATAAAGCATCCCGTTTGTGACTACAATCTATCAAGAGCAGCCCGTCAAATGTCCTTTTTCAAAAAACTCAAAGACCGCATGTTCAATTCCTCTTCCAAGATTGAGGAGGGGCTGGATGCCATCGTCGAAGACGGTGGTGTGGTTGAGACCGAAACAGAGCAAGATGATCGCGCTGCTGTGGAGGCTGCCCGTCTGGCTGACGAACAGGTTGCCGCCGAGAAAGCTGCCGCACAAGCCGTAGCACGAGAGGCAGAAAACGCCGCCAAAGCGCAAGCCGCCGAAGTTGAAGCCGCCAGGCAGCGTGCAGAACTGGAGCAAGCGCAGGCCCGTGCGGCGGCATTGGCCGCGGAAGAAGCACAAGCAACAGCAGAAAAAGAAGCAGCCCGTTTGGCAGAGGCGGCGGCAAAAGCCGCTGATGAGAAACAAGCCGCTTTGGACGCAGAGACAGCACGGATTGCAGCGCAAGCGGAAGCCGATGCGCAAAAACAACGGGGGGCAGAGGCTGCAAGACTGGCGCAGGAAGAGAGATCAAAGCAAGAACTGATCGAAACCAAGCGCGAACAAATTGAAACCAAACGTGAACATGACCCGGCGGAGGCTGAAAAGCCCGGTTTGTTGGGGCGTTTGTTCGGTGGGCGCACCGGAGTTAAAGCGGGGGACAAAACGGGGGATAAAGCCGCCGACAAGCCTGCCGATAAAACGGTGGTGCGCCGCGCGCTTGACGATGCCATGCTGGAAAGCATCGAGGATTTGTTGATCACTTCGGATATGGGCGTGGATACGGCCATGCGGGTCTCTGCCAATCTGGCCGAAGGGCGGATGGGCAAACGTCTGTCCACAATCGAACTGAAAACTTTGTTGGCGGCCGAGGTTGCGCGGATCATGGAACCCGTGGCCCGTCCGATGCCGATTTATGCTAAACGCCCGCAGGTGGTTCTGGTGGTCGGGGTGAACGGGTCGGGCAAGACCACGACGATCGGCAAGCTGGCCAGCCAGTTCAAGGCGGCAGGCAAATCTGTGGTGATCGCGGCGGGCGATACGTTTCGCGCAGCGGCTGTGGAACAGTTGCAAGTCTGGGGCGAGCGGGCAGGGGTTCCGGTTCTGACTGCGCCCGAAGGCTCTGATCCGGCGTCTTTGGCGTTTGATGCCATGACCAAGGCAGAAGCGGATGGCGCGGATCTGTTGATGATCGACACTGCGGGACGGTTGCAAAACCGTCAGGACTTGATGGAGGAGCTGGCCAAGATCGTGCGGGTGATACGCAAGAAAGACCCCGACGCGCCCCATAACACCTTGTTGGTGCTGGATGCGACAACGGGCCAGAATGCCCTGTCGCAGGTAGAGATTTTCCAAAAGATCGCCGATGTGTCAGGTTTGATCATGACCAAGCTGGACGGCACGGCCAGAGGCGGGGTTCTGGTGGCGCTGGCGGATAAATTCGGCCTGCCGATCCATGCGATCGGGCTGGGGGAGCAAATTGACGATCTGGCCCCGTTTGACCCCGAAGAATTCGCCCGCGCGCTGACGGGGCTGGAGTAGGGCCTTTGGCGTTGGCTTTATCCGGAACGGGCCTGTCTCGTTCTGCTCAGTCCTGTTCAGCCTTTTCATCTTCTCGCAGCTGTTCCTGGCCCGGTGTTTTGGCAAGCCGATTGACCACCCACAGGATAACCAGCGCCATAACCGTTGCTTCAAGGCCAAGAATGATCCGACCCGTGCCACAACTCAGCCCCACAGCGCCCACCAGCCACATGCTGGCGCCCGTGGTCAGCCCGTGGACCTTGCCCCCTGAAATAATGATGGACCCTGCGGCCAGAAATGCCACGCCCGATGTGATGGCCCCGATCAGTTTGATCGGATCGGCGCTGATGCGGCTGGCGTCTTCGGTTTCAAGCGCGATCAGGTCCAATGCAATGATGGCGAACAGGCAGGATGCCAGAGACACCATCATATGCGTGCGCAACCCTGCGGCGCGGGCGTTGTTTTCCCGCTCCCATCCGATCAGCCCCCCGAGAACCGTGGCGGCCATCAGGCGAAACAGCACGATGCCCGGAGGCACGGCTGATCCCGAAATTTGCAATTCATTGGCGAGGGCAGACAGCATGGCGGCTCCTAGAAACTGTGCAAAAACATGAGCGACTGGCTGCTTTCCCTAGACGGAACTGCCGAAGGACGCAATCTTGCTTTGGGTTTGGCGATTTTGGCGGCGGTTTTACACGCAGTTTTCGGGGCCTTGCAAAAAGGCAAACTGGACCCGTGGTTGGCGCGCGGCGCGATAGATGTCAGCTACAGTCTGATGTCGGTGCCGGTGATCCTGTTTGTGGTGCCATGGCCAGAACCCCATCTCTGGCCGCTGTTGTTTGGCGCTATGGGCATCCATCTGGTCTATAAATTCTTTCAGGCCATGGCCTATTCACGGGGCAGTTATACGGTGGTCTATCCTGTGGTGCGTGGCATGGGGCCACTGGTGACCATGCTGTTTGTGGGCATCCTGTTCCATGACCGTTTTGAGGAAAGTTATAATCTGGTGCAGTGGTTCGGTGTTCTACTGCTGTCCTGCGCAATTTTCACCCTGGGCGGCGTCAACCTGATGCAAGGCGGTATTGACAGGCGCACCATGGGGATGGGGCTGTTTTTTGCGGTGCTGACGGGCTTTGGCGTTGCGGCCTATACCACATGGGATGCCTATAGTGTTCGGGCCACGGTGAACCCGTTTACCTTTATTTTCTGGCTGTTCTTTCTGGACGGGCTGGTGTTTCCCTGGATCGCCTTGAACCGCTATCGCAAAATGGCGGTGCAACCGTCGTTTTCATCCATGGCGAGTCGCGGCATCATCGGCGGTTTGGTGGCTTTTGCCAGTTTCGGGTCGATCATGTTTGCAACCCGCCTTGATAAAGTCGGAGAGGTCGCCGTGCTGCGCGAAACTTCTGTGGTCTTTGCCGCCCTGATCGGCTGGCTGTTCCTGCACGAAAAGGTGGGGCTTTTGCGCGCGGGGCTGATGGTTGCCATTGCAGCCGGTGCAATTTTAGTAGAATTTAGCGGCTGAGCAAAAACAAGGCAGGTTTCATGACCGAGAAGACAATAAACCCAATGCTGAAACTGGGGCTGGAACTGGGGCCGGTTGTGCTGTTTTTCGTGGCCTACACCCGAATAAAGGACAGCCAGTTCGAATTTTTCGGCCAAAGCTATGAAGGTTTCATCGTCGCAACCGCCGCCTTTATCCCGCTTTTGCTGGTCTCTACCGGTCTTTTGTGGTGGCTGACGGGCAAACTGTCAAAGATGCAACTGATGACGGCAGTTCTGGTTGTGGTCTTCGGGGGGATGTCGATCTGGTTCAATGATGACCGGTTTTTCAAGATGAAACCGACGATCATCTATCTGCTGTTTGGCGGCGCTCTTGGGATCGGTCTTTTGCAAGGCAAGTCCTACCTGCGCGCGGTTATGGACGAAATGGTGCCGATGACCCAAGAGGGCTGGATGATCCTGACCAAACGGGTCTGCGCATTTTTCCTTGGCCTTGCCCTGACAAACGAATTGGTCTGGCGCCTGATGTCCACAGATGCCTGGGTCAATTTCAAGACCTTCGGGCTGACCGCGCTGGTGTTCGTTTTCTTCATTGCTCAAGGCCCGCTGTTTTCCCGTTACAGCACCGAAGAAGAAAAGCCCTAAAGTTTCCCCAAAGTCATAAGCCTGTTACCTGCTGAATATAGAGGGTTGTTCTAGAGAACCAACTATATATAGTTTTCTGTAAGGTGTTGGGCGGGTTGCCCCGCTCTGATGCCATTCAGTTGCAACAGAGTAGGGATGCGTTACGCCA
>JAXMOF010000103.1:0-7602 GCA_034670045.1 Amylibacter sp.
TTCCCCCAAAGAACGCGCCGCCGCAGAGCGGGCAGAACGGTTGCGCAAACAATTGCGTGGCAACCTGCAACGGCGTAAGGAACAAAGCCGTGCGCGCAAGTCGGACGCGGAACCAGACAAAAAATAATAGCGCAAAGGGCAGCGTAACATGGACAGCATTATTGTAACGGGCAACGGTCCGGTAAACGGGCAGATTCCTATTGCAGGCGCGAAAAATGCCTGTCTGGCGTTGATGCCTGCGACATTATTGTCGGATGAGCCGCTGACGCTGACCAACGCGCCGCGTCTGTCGGATATCAAGACGATGGCGGAATTGCTGGCTTCGCTCGGGACGGAAGTTGCGGGGTTGCAGGAAGGCACAGTTCAGGCGCTGGGCACCAAAGAGATCACAAATCACGTAGCGCATTATGACATCGTGCGCAAAATGCGGGCTTCGAACCTTGTGTTGGGGCCGATGCTGGCGCGGTTGGGCCATGCGGTTGTTTCCCTGCCGGGGGGCTGTGCCATTGGTGCGCGGCCGATGGATATTCACATTCATGCGCTGGAATTGATGGGCGCGCAGATTGAATTGAAAGAGGGATATTTGCATGCCAAGACCTCTGGCGGGTTGAAAGGCGCAGTGATTCCGCTGCGCTTTGCCTCGGTCGGGGCGACGGAAAATATCCTGATGGCGGCGACGCTGGCCAAGGGTACGACGGTGATCGAAAACGCCGCGAAAGAGCCCGAGATCGTCGATCTGGCCCGTTGCCTGCGCAAAATGGGCGCGCAGATTGATGGCGAGGGCACCAGCCGAATCGAAATTCAGGGTGTGGACCGGCTGCACGGCGCGACGCACCCTGTTGTGACGGACCGGATTGAACTGGGCACCTATATGCTGGCCCCTGCCATTGCGGGCGGCGAAGTGGAACTGCTGGGCGGTCGGCGTGAATTGTTGAGCGCATTTTGTGACAAGCTGGAAGAGGCGGATATTTCCGTTATCGAAACAGACAAGGGTCTGAAGGTTAAGAATAACGGCGCGCGGGTCAAAGCGGTAAATGTAAAAACCGAGATTTTCCCGGGCTTCCCGACCGATTTGCAAGCCCAGATGATGGCGCTGCTTTGTACGGCCGAGGGCACTTCGGTGCTGGAAGAAACCATTTTCGAAAACCGCTTCATGCACGCCCCCGAGTTGATGCGCATGGGCGCGGATATCGAGGTCCACGGCGGTGTGGCCACGGTCAAAGGTGTGGATCGCCTGAAAGGGGCGCCTGTGATGGCGACGGATTTGCGGGCCTCTGTTTCGATGATTCTGGCGGGTTTGGCGGCGGAAGGCGAAACCGTTGTCAGCCGCGTCTATCATTTGGACCGCGGTTATGAAAAAGTGGTGCGCAAGTTCAGCGCCATCGGCGCGAAAATCGAACGGATCAAAGCCTGATGGCACAGGATGCAAAATTTGAAGACGGCGCGGAAAAGCCGCTGCGGCTAAAGGCCGAGGACAGTGCCGATCTGGTGGCTGTTTCGACCATGTTGCAGGATGCGGTTCTGCCTGTTTCCGAAATGAAATGGCAGCCGGACCAGCGGCGCTTTGGCCTGTTGGCGAATCGGTTCCGTTGGGAAGACGCGGATGCTGCCAGCACGGCCAAACGTGCATTTGAACGGGTTCAGGCGGTTCTGGTGGTAGACAGCGTGCTGAAAGTACGCACATCGGGTCTGGATCCGGCCGATCGGGATCAGGTGATTTCCCTGCTGTCCGTCAGTTTTGAAGCGGGTGAAGACGGGACTGGCACGCTGGTTCTGACGCTGGCAGGCGACGGGGCGATTGCGCTGGATGTGGAATGTGTCGATGTCACCCTGAAAGACGTGACCCGCCCCTATGTGGCCCCTTCCGGTAAGGCCCCGACGCATCCGTCTTGAGCCTTTGCGCCCATAAGGGTATGAGCGCGGCAGGAGAATTTGCCCATGCCACTGTTTTTAGACACCACATCCCCGACCTTCAGCGTTGATTTTGACAATCTGCTGCATCTAAAGCGCGAGTCCGACGTGCAGGTTGATGCGGTTGTGGCCGATATTCTGGCCGATGTGCAGGCCCGCGGCGATGCGGCGGTGATTGAACTGACCGCAAAATTCGACAAGTTGGATTTGACGCCAGACACGCTGGCCTTTTCCAAGGCGGAAATAGATGCGGCGATTGAAACAGTCCCAGCGGCAGAACGTGAAGCGCTGGAACTGGCAGCCGCCCGCATCCGTGCCTATCACGAAAAGCAACTGCCCCAGGACGCGTGGTGGCAGGATGACAGCGGCGCGCATCTGGGGTGGCGTTGGAACGCGGTTGAAGCCGCTGGTCTGTATGTTCCGGGCGGGTTGGCAAGCTATCCGTCCAGTGTCTTGATGAATGCGATTCCGGCGGCGGTTGCGGGGGTGGATAATCTGGTGATTTGTGCACCGACCCCGAACGGTACGGTGAACCCGCTGGTGCTGCTGGCGGCGCGTCTGGCGGGGGTTGAAACCGTTTACCGCATTGGCGGGGCGCAGGCGGTGGGCGCGATGGCCTATGGCACGCAAACCATTGCCAAGGTGGATAAAATCACCGGTCCGGGGAATGCGTTTGTGGCGGCGGCCAAGCGTCGGGTTTTTGGCACTGTGGGCATTGATATGATCGCGGGGCCGTCCGAAATTCTGGTGATTGCCGATAAAGACAACAACCCCGACTGGATCGCGATGGATCTGCTGTCACAGGCCGAACACGACGAAAGTGCGCAGTCGATCCTGATCACCGATGATGCGGATTTTGCGCGGGCGGTGACCGCATCGGTGGAAAAGGCGCTGGAAACGCTGGAGCGGCGCAAGATTGCGGCGAAAAGCTGGTTGGATTACGGGGCGGTGATTGTGGTGTCCGATCTGGATCAGGCGGCGGCCCTGTCGGATCGTATCGCCCCTGAACATCTGGAACTTTGTGTGGCAGATGCACAGGACTACAGCCGTAAAATCCGCCATGCAGGTGCAATTTTCATCGGGGCATGGACGCCCGAAGCGATCGGTGATTATGTCGGGGGGCCGAACCATGTGTTGCCAACAGCACGCTCGGCACGGTTTTCCAGCGGTTTGTCGGTTCTGGATTTCATGAAGCGGACAACGCTGGCACAAATGACACCGGCTGCCTTGCGCGCCATCGGACCTGCGGCAGAAACGCTGGCGAGGTCTGAAAGCCTGCAAGCCCACGGGCTGTCCGTGCGCGCGCGGCTGGATCAATTGAACGAGGAAGACAATGGCTGAACTTTCCAAACTGATCCACATCGAACTGGATGACAGCGGCCTGCCAGCCCCCACACCCGAGGTGGAGCGCGAGCGTAAAGTTGCCCTGTTCGATCTGATGGAAGAGAATGTTTTTGGCCTGATCCCACGGGCAGACAAACCCTTGCCAGATGGTCCTTATCAGTTGTTCTTGTCGATCAAAGACCGCCGTGTGGTCTGTGATGTGCGCACCGAAGACGGATCACCCGCATCGGAATTCCATCTGTCCGTGTCGCCGCTGAAACAGGTGATCAAGGATTACTTCCAGATTTGCGAAAGCTATTTTGAAGCGGTGAAAAAGCTGCCCCCCGCCCAGATTGAAGCGATTGATATGGGGCGGCGCGGGATACACGACGAAGGCTCGCGCCAGTTGATGGATCGGCTGGAAGGTAAAATCCTGACGGATATGCCCACAGCACGGCGCTTGTTTACCTTGATTTGTGTCCTGCACATGCGCGGCTGACCCGGATATGGCCCTGACACTCCCCACCTCGGTCCTGTTTTGTTGTGACCACAATTCGATCCGCTCGCCTATGGCCGAAGGATTGTTGAAGCAAAGCGTGGGGACGTCGATTTTTGTGCAATCCGCAGGCGTTAAGGGCGATATGGAAATCGACGGTTTTGCCATTACGGTCTGCCGCGAACTGGGGGTGGAACTGTCGCGCCACCGCACGCGATCCTTTGATGATCTGATGGAGTGGGGCGATGATCTGGACAGCTATGACCTGATCGTAGCCCTGTCCCCCGCCGCACAGCGCCGCGCGTTGGAATACACCCGTTATTATTCGCTAGAGGTCGAATACTGGCAGACCATGGACCCCAGCGGCTTTGGGGACAGTCGGGACGCCAAGCTGAACCGCTACCGGGCTGTGCGCGACCAGATTGCAGAGCGGATCAAGGGGCGGTTTTTAACCCCTTAACCCTGTATTCCGTCACTTTGCGCGCCGCAAAAACGGGGCCACCCGCATGGCACCAGGGGTGTTGCTGCGCTGGCGGGTGCGCAGAACCGGCGTGTTCTTTGAGCGCCCGCGACTTTCACGCAACACAATATAGATACCACTGGCGATGATCAGTGTGGCCCCGATCATGGTGGGCATATCCATCGTCTCGCCAAAGAGCGCATAGCCGAACACCGTGGCCCATAGGATCTGGGAATACTGCATCGGCGCGACCACTGCGGCCTCGCTTGCTTTATAGGCGGCGATCAGGAACAGGCCGGCGCTAAAGGCGAAGATGGCGATCAGCCCGATCAGGCCCAGTTGTTCAATGGTCATGGGTTGATAGACAAAGGGCAGCGCCAGCCCCATCAGGATAAAATTCGCTGCCAGCGGGTACAGCATCAGCACAACCGACCGTTCCTGCCGGCCAATACGGCGCACCACAACTGACCCGTAAGACGAACACATGGCCGAGGTCAGCGCCGCAAGATGCCCCAGTTCCAGATCAGCCGATCCGGGGCGCAACACGATCAACACACCCGCCAGACCGAAGACCACAGCGGCCCAGCGGTGAACACCGACTTTTTCACCAAGGATCGGGACTGACAGTACGGTGATGATCAGCGGCATGGCAAACAGCAGGGAATAGACCTGTGACAGGGGCAGAACCGTAAAGGCGTAAAAGGCACACAGCGTGCCGACCGTGGTGCCGATGGTGCGCGAAATCACCCACCACGGGTTTACGGGGCGCAGGTTGCCCTCTGTCGGGTCGCGCATCAGCATGAAAGTGGCCAGCGGAAAGGACATCAGAGATGAGAAAAAGATCAGCTGGAACGGGGAAAACGTGCCGCCCAGAAACTTGATGATCACATCATGGGTGGCAAAAATTGCAAATGCCAGTAGGGCAAGGAGGATGCCGCGCAGTGCCATTGTGAACGTTCTATCAGCTAGGATCAGACGCTGACATCATTGACCAATAAAACGGCAGAGTAAAACCCCAAAGCTGCGGCGGGGCCGGGGGAATTTGCGCGGGCGGGACAGGCCTGCCCGCGCAAATGTGTGTGTTTAAAGGGTCTCTTGCAGTTCCGCGATGATCGCATCGGTCATTTCGGATGTGCTGACCGCTTTGCCGCCGTCCGCCTGCATCAGATCGCCTGTGCGGATGCCTTTGGCCAGAACGGTTTCAACCGCTTTTTCCAGACGCGTGGCTTCTTCGCCCAGATCAAAGGAATAGCGCAGTGCCATGGCCAGTGACAGGATACAGGCACAAGGGTTTGCCTTGCTTTGGCCCATGATGTCAGGCGCAGAACCGTGAACCGGTTCATACATGGCTTTCGGACGGCCGTTTTCCATCGGCGCACCAAGGGACGCAGACGGCAGCATGCCAAGGGAGCCTGTCAGCATGGCAGCACAGTCGGACAGGATATCACCGAACAGGTTGTCGGTGACGATCACGTCAAACTGTTTGGGCGCGCGCACCAGTTGCATTGCGCCGTTGTCGGCGTACATGTGGGACAGTTCCACATCGGCGTAATCGGCTTTGTGGACTGCGGTGACGACCTCGCGCCACAGAATGCCGCTTTCCATCACGTTGGCTTTTTCCATGGAACAGACTTTGTTGTTCCGCTTGCGTGCCAGTTCGAAAGCGGCGCGGGCCACGCGGTCGATTTCGGCTTCGGTATAGCGTTGGGTGTTGATGCCCACGCGCTGGCCGTCTTCTTCAAAGATACCGCGGGGTTCGCCAAAGTAGGAGCCGCTTGTCAGTTCGCGCACGATCATGATGTCCAGACCGGACACGATTTCCCGTTTCAGGGATGAAAAATCTGCCAGCGCGTCAAAGCATTGTGCAGGACGCAGGTTGGCAAACAGGTCCATTTCCTTGCGCAGGCGCAGCAGGCCCCGTTCAGGTTTTACGGAAAAATCCAGATCGTCGTATTTCGGGCCGCCAACCGCGCCCAGCAGAACTGCGTCTACTTCCTGGGCTTTGGCCATTGTCGCATCGGTCAGTGGTGTGCCGTGCGCATCATAAGCTGCGCCGCCGACCACGTCCTCGGACACGTCGAATTGCACGTCGCGCTTATCGCCGAACCAGCCGATTACGCGCTGTACTTCGGTCATAACTTCTTGTCCGATACCGTCGCCGGGCAAGATCAACAAAGAGGGGGTGTTCATGGGGCCGCGTCCTTTTCGTAATAATTCACGCACTTCACTATTGCGCAGCTTCCGAAGGGTCAAGGCAGCGATTGTTTTTGGGGGGTGGGCGCACTGGAATTTAAAGGGGGATTACAGATGTTTTGGCAGGGTTTCGGCCAGAAAATCAAACACCCGCCGCACCCGCGCAGAGGTGTGCAATTCGCTGTGGGCCGTCAGCCAAACGGGCAGCGGCGGGATTTCCAGATCGGGCAAGACCCGCACCAGCCCATAGATTTCCGCCTGCCGCTGTTGGGAGGCCCCCAGCCCGACACCCGCACGGATGGCTTCCAGATAGGTCACTTGATCGTCGACCCGAAAGGCAAAATCCTCGCGCTGCATGGTGATGCCAAAGGCGGCCATGCCACGGATCATCAGGTCTGATCGGTCATAGCCCAGCAGCCTGTGGTGTGTCAGGTCGTCAAAACTCTGCGGTGTTCCGGCGCGGTCCAGATAGTGTTGCGCCGCGTAAAGCCCCACAGGGATCGCGCCCAGTTTGCGGGTTATCAGGTCCAGTTGCGCGGGTTCGACCATGCGCAGGGCGATGTCGGCCTCGCGCAGCAGCAGGTTTTCGGTGCTGTTGGTGGCGACCAGTTCAATCTGCAATTCGGGTTCTTGGGCCAGCAGATCGGCGATCAGTTCGGGCAGGATATAGGTCGCGACAATTTCGGATGCCGTGATGCGTACGGTGCCGCGAATTTCAGCCGCACGCCCTGCCGAGATGATCGACATTTGCGCCGCGGCTTTTTGCATGACTTTGGCATGTTCCACCAGTGCGGTCCCCGTGGCCGTCAGGGCATAACCCCCCGTGACCCGCTGGAACAGGGCCGCGCCAAGTTGGTGTTGCAACTGGTCGATGTGACGCCCGATGGTGGGCTGGCTGCGGCCACAGGCCCGTGCTGCTGCGGAATAAGACCCTGTCTGCGCCACGGACAGGAAACTTTGGATCAGGGTCCAGTCGAAATCTTGCATCATGTTCCATTCACTTTTGAATAGCTGGAATGCCATATCTGGGAATATTCTTTCATTACCAGCATAGATAGATTTGGGGCAGACACAAGAAACCTTGAAAGGAATGACAACGTCCTATGCGCGGAATGATTGGCTGATTTGGCATCAGGTCATTGTCGTATCGAGGGGTGTCGATACGTTCGAAGCATGGCTCAGTTTGGCGTTTTGGTCAACGAACTGTCTCTCCCATAAC
>JAXMOF010000104.1:0-7551 GCA_034670045.1 Amylibacter sp.
TATGACCCTGAAGAATGCTCTCGCTGCCGCAGTGCTATACGCCGCTGGTGCAACAATCGCAAATCCTGTCTTGGCCGCAGAGCCGGATATCGCGGCGCTGATCGAAATGCGTCAGGGGGATATGAAAAAACTGGCCTTCACCGAAACCCCGGCAGAGCCGGTGGAAACAGGGTTTGTAGACGCAGACGACGCACCGTTTTCCTTTGACGATTTTCACGGGAAATACCTGCTGGTAAATTTCTGGGCCACATGGTGTGCGCCCTGCCGTCATGAAATGCCAACGCTTGATGCACTGCAAAAAACCTTTGGCGGGGACGATTTCCAAGTGGTGGCTATCGCGACAGGGCACAATCCGCTGCCTGCTATCGAAGCCTTTTTTGAAAAAGCAGACGTTGAAAACTTAACAATCTACCGGGATCCCAAACAAAAACTGGCCCGTGAAATGTCAGTTCTGGGCCTGCCGATGACCATGATCCTGAACCCGCAAGGGCAGGAAATTGCCCGCCTGCGCGGCGATGCGGATTGGTTCAGCGAAGATGCCCAAGCCATCATTCAGGCCTTGATTGACGCGAAAAAACAAGGGTCGTAGTCGGCTGGTTTTATCAACGCGGCACGGGGAACGTATTTTACGGGCTAGCCCTGTGCCGCATTTGATCGTGCTTTGCGGGCAAGATATTCGGAAATTTCAAACAAATGCTGCACCACTAGCGGTTTGTTCAGATAATCTTTCACCACTGAAAACTGCGCCGCCCGCTGTTCATCGCCCGGGTCGAGCGAGGTCGTCAGCATGATCACCACCATAGCCGTAAAACTGTCCCCCATTTCATGAGTGGCCGCCGACAAAAACTCGAACCCGTCCATACGGGGCATATTTATATCCAGTAGAATTGCATCCACCTGAGAGCGGTCTTTGCGCCGCAAATGTTGCAGCGCTTCTTCGGCTGACAGGAATTGGTAAACGGTGCCCACCAGTCCCGAACGCTTGATGATTCTGCGATAGATCATCTGATCCACCTTATTGTCATCCACCACCATCAAGTTGGTTATGGCGGGGGTTTCACCCTCGGGAATGAACTTGTGTACTTCAAAAGTCATCATGTCTTCCTCTGTTACTGGCTTCAGTTTTGCATCAACGGCAATCTTACCGCAAAGCACGACCCCTGGCCCGATTTTGACTGCAGTGTGATCGTCCCGCCGTGGTTCATGGCGATGCGACGGCACAGCGCCAGCCCCAGGCCGGCCCCGTCATATTCTTCGCTGCGGTGTAGACGTCCGAACACCGCGAATACCTTTTCAAAATCGGCTTCATCAATCCCGATGCCATTGTCCTGAACATTGATTTCCACCTGGTTCCCGTCAATCGGATTGGCAAACAGCCTGATCGTGTTACCGCCCTCTTTCTTGCTGAATTTGACTGCGTTCCCGATCAGGTTTTTCAACAACAATCGCATTTGCGTCCCATGGGCGATGACTTTTGGCAGGGTGCCCACCTCAACTTGTGCGCCCGAGGCTTCGATATCCTGGCGCAGATCCTCCACCACGTCCTGCGCCAGCACATCCAGCGAAACAGGCTCGAACTCCACCACCTCCCCAATTATGCCCGTATAACTGAGCAGATCCTCGATCAGACCTTGCATCCGCTTGATCGAGTTCCCCGCCAAGGCCAGCAAATCCAACCCGTCCTGTGACAAGGCATGGCGTTCATTTTCCAACAATTCAGCCAGCAGCATGCTGACCGTATTCACAGGCGACTTCAGGTCATGGCTGACCGCATAGGCAAAAGAGCGCAATTCGCTATTGGCAGCCGCCAATTCCCGCCCGGTTTCATAACGCCGCTTCACCGCAGTTATTTCGTTGTGGACCCCCAACATGCGAATGGCTTTACCCGTTTCGTCGCGAATGGCCTGTCCGCGGCAGCGGACCCAGATTGTAGACCCGTCCACATGCTTATAGCGCACAACCTGATCGTAGGGGTGATTTGCATCCGCACAATGTTGTTCAAAGTTTACCAATGCAACTTTCAGGTCGTCAGGATTGATAATATCCTGCCATTCCGCCGGATTATGGGTCTTTTCAGCGGGATTGATCCCGAACAACTTCCAGAATTCGGGGCTCATCCACTCTTGATCGGGCTGCTCAAGATCCCAGTACCAGACACCATCCAAAGAGGCCTCTTGCACAAACTGCCACATGGCAGGGTTCACGCTCATCTCATGTTCGAGTTCGGTTTTCAGGTAATGATCTGCCATTTTACGTTTACAAAAGCCCCAGTGGTCGCATCCCTTTCTTATTGCGTCTCAAGGTCTTAAGGAACGGTTTCCAAAATAAGGCAATTTTGTGAGTGTCTAAAATTGCGCGGATTTCTATGCGGATTCAGGCGGATCTAGCGGGCCAAAAGCGCCACTTCTTCATGGCGGTGACAGGTAATAAGGTGGTCATTGATCAAACCGGTTGCCTCCATCCAGGCATAGACAATCGTGGGGCCGCAGAATTTGAAACCCATTTTCTTTAAATCCTTCGAAATCCGCTCTGAAAACTCCGTAGAAGGCGGCACCTGCGCCATGGTTTCAAACCGGTTCACCAAAGGCCGGCCACCGACGTAATCCCACATAAGGGCGTCAAAACCCTGTTGTTCCTCCAATTTTATCCAGGCCTGCGCACCGGAAATCGCCGCCTCGATCTTGCCGCGGTGGCGAATGATCCCCGCATCCCCCAGCAGCCGCTGCACATCTGTTTCCGTAAAGGCCGCCACTTTTTCGGGATCAAAACCCGCAAAAGCGGCGCGAAAGGCGTCTCGCTTTTTAAGAATCGTGAGCCAGCTAAGCCCCGCCTGAAACCCGTCAAGCACCAGCTTTTCCCACAAGGCACGGCTGTCATATTCAGGAACACCCCACTCTTCATCGTGATAATTTACATAAATTGGTAAAGAACCACACCAGTCACATCGGGTTTTTTCCATTATTTACGCCTACTTTCATAACTTTAGCAATTTACTGAAAAGTTAACACAATTTGGAACAAAATGGGAACCTTAACTTCGCCTTAGCATATTTACCCTGATGATAGAGACAACGCTCACACGATTCGGAGGATTGCCGCGTGACACATCTAAACGGGCCAGATTTGAATAAACCGCACCGTGGCCAGGACCGTGGCTATGTAAGTTCGGACGATAGCACGCAACAAAGTTCAATCATTGAAATGGTGCGCTCTGCTATTGAACGGAAAAACATCCTCTTGGCCTATCAGCCAATTGTGCACAGTAAAAATCCTACCAGGCCAGCCTATTATGAGGGTCTTATCCGTATCCTTGATGACAAGCGCAGGATCATTCCCGCCAAAGAATTCATCGAAGTTGTCGAAACTATGGAAATAGGGCGGGTGATCGACTGTCTTGCGCTTGAACTCGGCCTTGTGGCCCTTGCCGAGGAACCGAGCCTGCGACTGGCCATCAACATGTCTGCACGCTCCATCGGCTACCCACGTTGGATGGATACTTTGAACCACGGGCTGGCACTGGACCCCACAATTGCCGAACGGCTGATTCTGGAAATCACCGAAAGTTCCGCAATGTTGATGCCAGATATCGTCAATGTTTTCATGGGCGACCTGCATCGTCGCGGCATTTCTTTTGCCCTTGACGACTTTGGCGCAGGCTACACCGCTTTCCGCTTTTTCCGCGACTTCCAGTTCGACATCGTAAAAATTGACGGCCAGTTCATCCGCAACATCCATAAAGATGCGGATAACCAGGTCCTGACGGCGGCGCTCATTTCGATCGCTCAACAATTCGATATGTTTACCGTGGCTGAATGCGTTGAAAAGAAAGAGGAATTATCTTACTTGCAAGAAGCCGGGATTGACTGTTTGCAAGGATATCTTTTGGGGCGTCCCGAAACCGTACCGGTCTGGAAAGAAGAAGAAACCTCGCTCGACGGCTATATCTAGGCAACACAAACAGGGCATCTGGGCGGGCGTGCTCACCTGATCAATTCGGGCTGAAATCGTCTGTCGTAAGAAGAATTGCGACATCATTCCCCTTGCTTCATGCCCAACCCGCTTTATACGAAATGGTAAATTCACTGGTTAACCAACCGCGTGATTGTGCCATAGGACCCGGTTTTCCGGCCTGCGCAATGCGCTTTGTATAAGGACTAAATCATGACCAATGTTGTAATCGCTTCGGCCGCCCGTACTGCTGTCGGCTCTTTCCTTGGAAGTTTCGCCAACACTCCGGCACATGATCTGGGCGCTACTGTTATCAAAGCCGTATTGGAACGGGCAGGGGTTGATGCCGCTGATGTGTCCGAAACGATTCTGGGTCAAGTCCTGTCGGCCGGCCAAGGCCAGAACCCTGCACGTCAGGCGCACATCAATGCAGGTCTTCCCCAGGAATCGGCCGCTTGGGGCATCAATCAGGTTTGTGGGTCCGGCCTGCGCGCCGTTGCACTGGGTGCGCAACACATTCAACTGGGCGACGCTGGGATCGTTATTGCCGGCGGTCAGGAAAGCATGTCTTTGTCTCCCCACGTTGCCAACATGCGCCCGGGCCAGAAAATGGGCGACATGCAATTTGTCGACTCCATGATCAAAGACGGCCTTTGGGATGCGTTCAACGGCTACCACATGGGGCAAACGGCTGAAAACGTTGCAAACAAATGGCAAATCAGCCGCGACATGCAGGATGAATTTGCCGTGGCTTCCCAAAACAAAGCCGAAGCGGCGCAAAAAGCCGGCAGATTTGCCGATGAAATCACCCCATTCACTGTGAAAAACCGCAAGGGCGATATCATTGTAGATGCGGATGAATACATCCGCCACGGCGCCACTATCGAAGCCATGCAAAAACTGCGCCCCGCATTTGATCGCGAAGGTTCCGTTACTGCTGCCAACGCCTCGGGTTTGAACGACGGTGCCGCCGCCACATTGCTGATGTCTGCTGATGAAGCAGAACGCCGCGGGATCGAGCCTTTGGCCCGCATCGTTTCATATGCAACCGCTGGTCTGGACCCGTCCATCATGGGCGTCGGCCCGATCTTTGCTTCGCGCAAGGCGCTGGACAAAGCGGGCTGGACCGTTGCCGATCTTGATCTGGTGGAAGCCAACGAAGCCTTTGCCGCACAGGCCTGTGCCGTGAACAAGGACATGGGCTGGGATCCATCCATTGTGAACGTAAACGGCGGCGCAATCGCGATCGGCCACCCGATCGGCGCATCCGGCTGTCGTGTGCTGAACACGTTGCTGTTTGAAATGAAGCGACGCGATGTAAAGCGCGGTTTGGCCACCTTGTGCATCGGTGGCGGCATGGGCGTTGCTATGTGCGTAGAACGTTCGTAACATTGCGGCCCCACCCAAGCGGTGGGGCCAAAAAATATAAACAGGGAGTAATAAAATGGCACGAGTTGCATTGGTAACAGGCGGGTCCCGCGGCATTGGCGCGGCAATTGCAAAACATTTAAAGGCTGAAGGCTATACAGTAGCGGCAAATTTCGCAGGGAACGAAGACGCCGCCGCAGCCTTTACCGCCGAAACAGGCATTCCAACATATAAATGGTCTGTGGCGGACTATGACGGCTGTGTTGAGGGCATCGCCAAAGTGGAAGCCGACCTCGGCCCGATCGACATCCTTGTGAACAATGCAGGTATCACGCGCGATGCCCCTTTCCACAAAATGACCCGCGAGCAGTGGTCCGACGTGATGGACACTAACCTGTCTGGCGTGTTCAACATGACCCATCCGCTGTGGAATGGCATGCGCGAACGTAAATTCGGCCGCATCATCAATATTTCTTCGATCAACGGCCAAAAAGGCCAGTTCGCACAGGTCAACTATTCTGCGGCTAAAGCGGGCGACATCGGCTTTACCAAAGCACTGGCACAAGAGGGTGCGCGGGCAGGCATCACTGTGAACGCGATTTGCCCCGGCTATGTAGCCACTGACATGGTTATGGCCGTCCCTGAAAAAGTACGCGACAGCATCATTGCAACCATCCCCGTTGGACGCCTTGGCGCGCCCGAAGATATTGCACGCTGCGTGGCATTTCTAGCTTCCGATGATGCTGGATTTGTAACCGGTTCAACCATGACCGCAAATGGCGGCCAATACATGACCTAAACGGCGACCAATCGCCGGATACACAAAGGGCCGCTTAATCAAGCGGCCCTTTTTTTATTCAATCGGCTAATTCGTTAGCCGGGAAATTTCTTCTTTTAGACGGAGTTTTTCTTTTTTGAGGGTTGCGATCTCCAGAGCATCTGCTCCGGGCCGGCGCTGAGACATCTTGACTCTTTCAGAGAGTTCTTCGTGTTTTCTTTTCAGTTCAGAAATATGGGAACTTACGCTCATGGTACACCTCCGTTTGATTTCGTAAGTTCATTCCAACACAAGATTTCAATCCTGTCATCAAAATGTTTCGTAAGGTTTGATTAAAGCGGCGCCTCGCCAATGGTAAAAACGACACCACAATCCTTAGTTGAGTCAAAATATCGAGCCTTTCGGCCCCAATAGCCGATCGCCTTCATCGAAATTCCCACCAGGAAGCCGCCTAAAATTATTCGCACAATTTCGCGAGCGCCCCAACAAACGCCCCGCTCTCACGCGAATCAGACCCAGTTCAGGGCAGCACCGTGGCGCAAAACGGATTCGGCAACGGGGGTGAAATCGGGATGGCCCTGCACATGTTCACTGCCGGAATGCACCACAAAAGGCGCCAGAAGCTGCAAGGCACCCCGTGCCCCTTTGCGGGCGCGCACCAGCACCCGTTTCGCAGGTTTGCCACTGCGCGCTGCAATCGGCAGCACTCGAATGTCCCCTGCACGGCCGGAAAACCCGCCCAGAATCTCTCCCAACTGTTCGCTCAGATGGATCATGGTGAACACACCACCAGCCCGCAGCCGTCGCAATCCTGCGTCAATCCAGATCGCCGTGCCTGTACCATCCACATGGGCCAGTCGTTTGCCGTCATCAACCGGTTGACTGACGCTGCCTTGGGGGAAAAACGGCGGATTGGCGATGACGTGGTCAAAAACCTGCTCTTTCAAAGCTGCAGGCATGCGCGTCAAATCCCCTTCGATCACTTCAAAAGCAATGTTGTTCCGCGTTGCATTTTCCCGGGCCAGCGCCGCATAATCAGGCTGGATTTCCAGCCCCCTCTGTTCCAGCCCGTCCAGCCGCACTCCAAGACACAGACTGGCCACGCCAACCCCACATCCCAGTTCCAGCACCCGATCCCCTGTTTTTGCCAGAACAGAGGCAGCCAGAAACACCGGATCGGTGGCGGCGCGATAGCCGTCTTGCGGCTGGCGCACCTGCAAACGCCCGCCCAGAAAACCGTCAAGCGTTGTGGACCCGTCGCGGCTATCCATCGTCAATCCGGCAGTTCGATTTCATTGTCGCGCAAAATGGCACAGGCGCGAAAATAATGTTCATCCGCGACCATAACACGCCTTGGCATCACACCAATCGAGCCTTCTAATATGCTCATATGGACGTCGAGATCAAAGCACTCTATATCCTCGGCACGCAGCAATGCGTGGGTAAAGGCCACAATAG
>JAXMOF010000105.1:0-7472 GCA_034670045.1 Amylibacter sp.
GGCGCGACCTATCTGGAAAAACTGGTAAACAAGAACTTTGCCACGGATATTCTGCGCGGGGATTTCGGGGTGGACAAACGGGTGCTGCGGCTGGTTTTGCAACAGCACAAACCCAAGCTGCGGCCTGCCGAAAACAATCGCCTGCAAGACAAATACCACGAACGGATTCTCTATTCCGATTTTGGCCTGAAACACGCCGCCCCACCGATTGATGTGATCCGCGCAGCCCCTCATTCCCAAAACACCCTGTTTTTGATGATCACCAAACATCCGGTGTTTTTCCTGTCTTCACTGCACAACCGCCCCGAAAACCCGTTGTGGAATGAAGAGGACATCAGCTTTGACCAGTTCCTGACCACCCCTTGGCCCGTGTCAGAGCGGGATAATCTGGGCGAAAAGCCCTTGGAAAGCCCGATCGAGCTGTGGAACCGCAAAATGCGCGCCTATGTGGCTTTGATGGGGGCGACGGATAACGTGATCCACATCCGCTACGAAGACCTGCTTTCGGATTTCAATGAAACACTGGACAAGATTAGCGAGTATCTTCCGACCACATCGAACGGCTATACGAATATCCGCCGCTCGATCAAAGCCTCGGACAATCTGCGGTTTGAAGACTATGCGCGGCGTTATAAATACCACAAGATCAAGACCGACTATAAAAAGCGCGATCTGGAATTCATCTATCGTAAGGTGGACAGTGACGTGATGGCGGCGCTGGAGTATCGCACAGTAATATAACGGATGTAATATAGCGGATATTCAGCTGCAATTTTGGTGATTTTCAGACTGAATTTTAGGCATCTTTTGTATGCCCCCTATTTGCCGCAACCTTGCCCAAAGTCTGATATACTTTCAACGATTCCTGTATAATCCAACGTAAACCTCTGAAATATCACTTAATTACCGAAGAAAAATGCGATAAACCATCAGTGAATCCCACACTCGGACCAGAAAAATCTTGCTATGTTAAATGATAGTTGTTCTCCTAGCTTCAAAGGTCGCCCCCGCGTTTTATCCCACATCGGACGCGTCGGCAGCAGGGCCAAATGCAAAGAACGTGGCGGGTTTTCAGGATGAAAATCGAATTTCTTTTGAATGATGAAACAGTCCATCTGGATCAGGCAAGTCCAACAGGCACCCTGCTGGATTACCTGCGCGAGGTTCGCGGGCTGACCGGCACCAAAGAGGGCTGTAACGAGGGCGATTGCGGCGCGTGTACCGTCATGGTCACAGATGGCGATGGCGCAAAGGCATTGAACGCCTGCATCCTGTTTATGCCCCAGTTGCATGGCAAATCCATTCGCACGGTCGAAGGTCTGGCCAGTCCGTCAGGGGAAATGCACCCTGTTCAACAGAACATGGTTGATCTGCACGGCTCGCAATGCGGATTTTGCACGCCAGGGTTCATCATGTCGATGGCCGCTGCGCATCAGATGGGCGACACCAACCACAATGACGTGCTGGCGGGCAATCTGTGCCGCTGCACCGGATACGCGCCGATTGTGCGTGCCGCCAAAGCCGCCCAATCCGCGCCTAAACCCGACTGGCTGCAAGCCGATGCCAAAGCTGCGCCAAAGATCACATCAAGCCTGCAATCGGACGTGGCTTTTGTGCCCCGCACGTCTGACGAACTGGCAGATTGGTACGCTGAAAACCCTGATGCCACGCTGATCGGCGGGGCCACGGATGTGGGGCTTTGGGTCAACAAACAGTTGCGCGACCTTGCCCCTGTGGCCTTTGTCGGCCAGATCGCAGACCTGCAAGGGGTTGAAGAAAACGACAGCGGCATCGCCATTGGCGCGGGCGTCACCCTGACCAAATTGCGCGCAGCCGTGGCCAGCCGTTACCCCAGTTTCGCCGAGCTGATCCGCCGCTATGGATCAACCCAAGTGCGCAATGCTGCCACCATCGGCGGCAATGTGGCCAACGGTTCACCCATCGGGGACGGCCCCCCTGCCCTGATCGCCCTTGGCGCACGGGTCCATCTGCGCTGTGGCGATGATTTCCGCGATCTCGCGATGGAGGATTTCTTTATCGCCTATGGCAAACAGGATCGCAAACCCGGCGAATTCATCTGCGGCATCACCATCCCCAACAACCCCAGCGGGTTGAAATGCTACAAGATTTCCAAACGCTTTGATCAAGATATTTCCGCGCTCTGCGGCTGTTTCAATATCACCATCGCCAAGGATAAAGTCGCCACCGCCCGCATTGCCTTTGGCGGTATGGCGGCCACACCGAAACGGGCCACCGCCGTGGAAAACGCACTGATTGGCAAGCCTCGGCTGACTACCGCGCCACCACGGCGAAAAACCTGCTGCAACGGTATTTTGACGAGTCCAACGGGCTGATGACCTCGGTTCTGGAGGTGCGGCCATGAGCGTGTCAAAACCTACCCCCCATGATGCAGGCAAACTGCACGTCACAGGTGCTGCCCATTATGTGGATGACATCCCCACCCCCGCCAACTGCCTGCATCTGGCCTTTGGGCTCAGTGACGTGGCCCACGGGGAAATAACGTCACTGGACCTTGACGCGGTGCGCAAGGCCGACGGCGTGGTGGCCGTGTTGACCGCCGCTGATCTGCCCGGCGATAACGATGTATCCCCGTCAATCCACGACGAACCCCTTTTGGCAATCGACACCGTACAATTCATCGGACAGCCGGTGTTTCTGGTGGCAGCAACGTCCCATCTGGCGGCACGCAAGGCCGCACGGCTGGGCAAAATACAGATCACCAAAAAACCCGCGATCCTAAGCTTTGAGGATGCAATCAAGGCCGATTCAAAATTCGAAGAGCCGTTGCAGTTTCTGAAGGGCGATCCGGACAGTGCAATTGCGCAGGCCGAGCATCAGATCAGCGGCAGCATCGAAATCGGCGGGCAGGAACATTTTTACCTCGAAGGGCAAGCCGCCCTGAGCCAGCCGCAAGACAATGGCGATATGCTGGTGCATTCCTCGACCCAGCATCCCAGTGAAATCCAGCACAAAGTTTCCGCAGCACTGGGCCTGCCCTATCACGCCGTCCGCGTTGAAACGCGGCGCATGGGTGGCGGATTCGGCGGCAAAGAGAGTCAGGGCAACGCGCTGGCCTGTGCCACGGCGATTGTGGCTGCAAAAACCGGGCGTCCCGCCAAAATGCGCTATGATCGCGACGACGATATGGTGATCACCGGCAAACGCCATGATTTCCGCATCGACTATACCGTCGGGTTCAACGGCGCGGGCCAGATCGAAGGCGTGGAATTCACCCAATACTGCCGCTGCGGCTGGGCGCAGGATTTGTCCCTGCCTGTGGCCGACCGTGCCATGTTACATGCGGATAACGCCTATCACCTGCCAAACGCGCGGATCGTGTCGCACCGTTTGAAAACCAACACCGTATCCAACACCGCCTTTCGCGGCTTTGGCGGCCCGCAAGGGGTTGTCGGGATTGAACGTGTGATCGACCATATCGCCCATAGTCTGGATGTGGATGCCAGCTATATCCGCACCGCTAACTTCTATGCTCCGATGGCACAAAAGGCGGCGCAGACCACCCCCTATCACATGACCGTCACCGACAGTGTGATCGACCAGATCGCGATTGAGCTGTTTGAAAAGGCGCAATATTCCAAGCGTCGTGAACAGGTTAAATGGTTCAACCACGAAAACCCCCGCCTGAAACGGGGCCTGGCCATGACGCCGGTCAAATTCGGTATCAGCTTCACCCTGACCCACCTGAACCAAGCAGGCGCTTTGGTGCATGTCTATTCTGACGGGTCCATTCACCTGAACCACGGCGGCACGGAAATGGGTCAAGGCCTGTTCACCAAAGTCGCCCAAGTGGCCGCCAGCCGGTTCGGACAGCCGCTGTCTGCTGTGAAAATCACCGCAACCGACACGGGCAAAGTGCCAAACACTTCCGCAACGGCGGCGTCCAGCGGGTCGGACCTGAACGGGATGGCGGTGAAAGCGGCCTGTGATACGATCATTGCGCGGCTGACGGAATTTGCCGCGCACCATTGGCAGACCCCGAAAGACCAGATCGCCTTTAGGGATGGGGCTGTCACGATCGGCACACAAATCCTGCCCTTTGCCGAGGTGGTTTCCGCCGCCTATCAAAACCGCATCTCGCTGTCTTCAACCGGATTTTACGCAACACCGGACATCCAGTGGGACCGTTTTGCAGGCAAAGGCACACCGTTTTACTATTTCGCTTATGGCGCCGCTGTGACCGAGGTGGTGATCGACACGCTGACAGGTGAAAACCGCATCCTGCGCACAGATATTCTGCATGATGTGGGCAAATCCCTGAACCCCGCGATTGATCTGGGACAAGTCGAGGGCGGCTATGTCCAGGGCGCTGGCTGGCTGACCACAGAGGAACTGGTCTGGGATGACAAAGGCGCACTGCGCACCCATGCGCCCAGCACCTATAAAATCCCCGCCTGTTCCGACCAGCCCGAGATTTTCAACGTCTCGCTCTGGGAAAAAGGTGAAAACACCAAAGACACCATCTATAAATCCAAAGCCGTTGGCGAGCCCCCGTTGATGCTGGGTATTTCAGCCTTTCTGGCCCTGTCGGACGCGGTTGCCGCCTGCGGCGACGGGTCGATTTACCCGGACCTGCAAGCCCCCGCCACCGCACAGGAAGTTTTGCGCGCCGTGCGGGCGCAAAGGGGGCAGTCGTGGGGTTGAACCTGCGCGAACTGACCGACGCGGTCACACGCCACGGGCGTGTGGTGCGTGTGTTGATTGCGGATCATCAGGGATCAACCCCGCGCGAAGCGGGCACATCCATGCTGGTCTGGAACGGCGGGCAAAGCGGCACAATCGGAGGCGGCGCACTGGAACTGCAAGCGGTTGAATTCGCCGCGAAAACAGACGAACCCACCGCCCTGAAAATTCCGCTTGGTCCCGCCCTGGGGCAATGCTGCGGCGGGTCTGTAACACTGGTGCTGGAACCTTTCACCACCACCAACCTGCCCGCAGCGGGGCCGCATTATTCACGGCCGATCGTGGGCAACACCGATAAACCGCTCGCCCTGCACCGCATGTTGAAATCCCTGCGCAACAGCGGAACCGAACCGGAATTGATCTGGCTGCAAGGCTGGCTGTTGGAACCGCTGGACACCCCGCTGCAACCGCTTTGGATTTACGGCGCGGGTCATGTAGGGCGCGCCCTTGTCGACACGCTGCAAGGCCTGCCCTTTGACATAACCTGGGTCGACACAGCACCGGACCGCTTCCCCGAAAGCATCCCGCCCCATGCCGCGCCACTGGTGGCGAAAAATCCCGTGGATGCAGTGAAACATGCGCCCGCTGACGCCCATCATCTGGTGCTGACTTATTCCCACACCCTTGATCTTGATCTGTGTCACGCAATCCTGTCCCACCCCCATAAATCGCTGGGTCTGATCGGATCGAAAACCAAACGCAGGCGGTTTACTACTAAATTGACGGCACTGGGGCACGGGTCTGCACAAATCGCAGGCATCATCTGCCCGATTGGCCAGCGGGATCTGGGCAAGGTGCCCAAAGCCATTGCCATAGGCGTTGCCAGCGAACTATTAACCTTAGACGCGCATCACTCCGCACAACAAGAGGCCACCGCATGACCCCACTGTTGCAGCTTTCGGGCTTGACCAAAGCCTATCCGGGCGTGGTCGCAAATGATCACGTCGGCTTTGAAATCGCCCCGGGCGAAGTTCACGCCCTGCTCGGGGAAAACGGTGCGGGGAAATCCACGCTTGTAAAGATGATCTACGGGCTGGTGCGCCCTGACAGCGGGGAAATGCGTCTGCACGGTCAGCCATTTGCCCCCCATGAACCCAGCGCCGCCCGCGCGGCCGGAGTGGCCATGGTGTTCCAGCATTTTTCCCTGTTCGAGGCCCTAAGCGTCGCTGAAAACATCGCCCTTGGCATGGACAACGCCCCTGATACAGATGCGTTGAGCGATGAAATCCGCACGGTGTCTACCAGCTACGGCCTGACCCTTGATCCGGATCGCATGGTGGGGGATCTGTCTGCGGGCGAACGCCAGCGGGTGGAAATCGTGCGTTGCCTGTTGCAGAACCCCAAACTGTTGGTGATGGATGAACCCACATCCGTACTGACCCCGCAAGAGGTTGATATCCTGTTCAAAACACTGCGCAAACTGCGCGATGAGGGGACGTCAATCCTGTATATTTCCCACAAGCTGGAAGAAATCCGCAGCATTTGCGACAACGCCACTATTTTGCGGCTGGGCAAGGTTGTGGGCACCTGCGTCCCCGCCGAAGAAACGCCAAAAACTATGGCGGAAATGATGGTTGGCACTGAATTGAAAACCCCGACCAAGCGGCCCTATCACCCCGGTCCTGTTCTGCTGGACGTGCGCAATTTGATGCTGCCCTCCAAAGACCCGTTCGGCACCAGTCTGCGCGATGTAAGTTTTTCGCTGCACGCGGGCGAGGTTTTGGGCGTGGCAGGCGTGGCTGGCAACGGGCAGGACGAATTGCTGCTGGCCCTGTCGGGCGAAGCACAGGTCCAAGCGGATTTTGTCACGCTGAAAGGCGAACACATAGGCCACCGTGGCCCCAACCATCGCCGGCTCGAAGGGCTGCTTGCCGCCCCCGAAGAACGGCTGGGCCATGCGGCGGCCCCTGATATGTCGCTGACGGAAAACGCGCTTCTGACGGGCTACACCCGCCAGCGGTTAACCAACAAAGGCTTTGTCAAATGGCAGGCCACGCAGAATTTCGCCCGCGCCATTATTGAAAAATTCGATGTGCGGACCCCCGGCCCCGGTCATGCGGCCAAATCCTTGTCGGGTGGGAATTTGCAGAAATTCGTCATCGGGCGGGAAATCATGCAGCGCCCTGATGTTCTGGTGGTGAACCAGCCCACATGGGGGGTTGATGCATCCGCTGCGGCCTTCATTCGCGAGGCTTTGCTGGAACTGGCAGAACAGGGTGCGGGCGTCTTGGTGATCAGTCAGGATCTGGATGAATTGATGGAAATTTCCGACACATTTGCCGTGCTAAGCGAGGGTCGCCTGTCTCGCGTGCGATCCGCATCGGGCGTCACGATCGAGGAAATCGGCCTGTTGATGGGTGGAACGGAGGTCGATCATGTTGCGGCTTGAAGCACGCCCCGAACCCTCGCGCCCGATGGTGGTGCTCACGCCGATCATCGCGGTTATTGCCACGATGGTTGCGGGGGGCATCTTGTTTGCAATTCTTGGCACCAACCCGTTTGTGGCGATCAAAATCATCTTTTGGGACCCGCTGTTCAACGATATGGTCGCCAGCTACACCCGCCCGCAACTGCTGGTCAAAGCCGCCCCGCTGATCCTGATGGCTATCGGTCTGTCCTTTGGATTTCGTGCCAATATCTGGAATATCGGGGCTGAAGGCCAGTTCATCATGGGCGCGGTTGTGGGCGGCGGCACCGCACTGGCGCTGTATCCATTGGACAGTGTTCTTGTGTTCCCGCTGATCATCTTT
>JAXMOF010000106.1:0-6309 GCA_034670045.1 Amylibacter sp.
CGCCATCAGAATATCGGCCATTGCCAGATTATATGATGCTGCGAATGTGGTCATCCAGCCGATCAGCAGGGATGCAACAAGCGCCCCCCAAAGCGACCCAAGACCACCGATCACGATTGTCACAAACACAATGGACCCCAGCAAGATCGCCATCCCCGGGAATGTCCCCAGTTGCGGACCGGCAATCACACCGGCCAGACCGGCCAGTGCCGTACCCACACCGAACACGCCCATAAAGATGAACGGAACGTTGTGGCCCAAAGCCTCTACCGTGCGCGGATAGCTAAGGGCGGCCTGAATGATCATGCCCACCCGTGTTTTGGTCAGTACATACAACAAGCACAGGAAGATCAGCACCGAAATGGCGATCATAAAGACCTTATAAGCCTGAATTTCATTGGTCCCGATGGAAAACAGCGCGAATTGCAAAACCTCGGGTGCGTCGTATGGCACCTGGTTCTTACCCCAGAAAAATTGAACGATTTCTTCAATCAAAAGGGCCAGACCAAAGGTAAAGATCAACTCGGGAACATGCCCGTATTGGTGCACTTTACGCAGGCCATAGCGTTCGACCCCCGCGCCTGCAATGCCAACAATCAGGGGTGCAACCAGCAACCCTGGCCAAAAGCCCAGATACGTACTGATCTGATATGCGAAATAAGCCCCCAGCATGTAAAAGCTGGCATGGGCGAAGTTCAACACGCCCATCATTGAAAAAATCAACGTCAGCCCGCTGGACAGCATAAACAACAGCAATCCGTATACGAGCCCGTCAATCAGGATAACGAAAACCAGTTCCATCGTGCCCCAATCCTAACGATTTGTGAATTTTAGATGAAAAAGGCCCGCTTCGGAAAACCGAAGCGGGCCTGAAACATGCCGTTTACGGGCGATCCATCTTACAAGTTGTCGGGCTGTCCATGCCAGCCATTTCAACTTCGCTGGCCATCTTCATACCCCATTGGGATGCATCCATTTTGAACATGATGTCCTTGTCGGTATGCTCTTGGATATCCACGTTCTGAATGATCTGGTGATCCTGTGGGCGCATGAACAATTTGCCGCCCCAGATGCTGTCATGCTCCATGCCTTCAAGCGCTGTGGCAACTTTAACAACGTCTGTTGCAGAGCCTGCCTCGTTGATGGCTTTGGCCAGCATTTCGATTGTGTTGGCAATCCGTGGCTGGGTGATGTCGTGATCCGGATATTTGGCTTCAAAGCCTTCTACATATTCGATCATGCGATCGGATGCAGGCGGGTTCACAGCGCCTTCGCTGACCAGGAAGATATGGCCTGTGCCCTGTTCACCAAAGGTGCGTGTGATGCCGTTGGAAGCGCCGTAATATGTGTAAATCGGGCCTTCGAAACCGGCGTCGATGATGGCTTTACCCAAGCCAACCATATCTGCGCCCCAGTTGCCTGTGATCACAGCATCCGCACCGGAAGATACGATTTTACGGGCATAAGGTGTAAAGTCCTTCACCTTGCCAATCGGGTGCAATTCATTGCCGACGATTTCCACATCTGGGCGTTTGTCTGCCAGATTTGAAACCGCAGCCTCTGCAACAGCCTTACCAAAGGAATAGTCCTGACCGATCACATAGACCTTCTTCAGAGACTCGTCCTTGGCCATAACATCCGTCAACGCGTCCATTTTAATGTCAGCGTTGGCGTCAAAGCGGAAGTGCCAGAAGTTACAGGCATCATTGGTCAAAGCCGGATCAACAGCAGCATAGTTCAGGAACAAAACACGGTCATCGGGATTGCGTTTGTTGTGCTTGTTCACAGCATCCGTGATCGCGTGGGCAATACCAGAGGAGTTCCCCTGCGCAATGTAGCGCACACCTTGGTCAATCGCCACTTGCAACTGGATCAGGGATTCTTTCGGGCTCATTTTATTATCAAACCCGACGATTTCAAACATGTCCCCGCCCAGAACACCGCCTTTTTCATTCACCAGCTTTTCAGCCGCAAATTCGAACTCTGCCAGACCGTTTGTACCGGTCGGTGAAAACGGGCCGGACAGCGGATCAACAAAAGCGATTTTAACAGTGTCGGCAAAAGCGACGGACGCACTCATGGTCATTGCCATAGCGGCAGCAACACCGAACGTGGTTTTTTTAAGCATTAATTTATTCCTCCCAGAATTGGTATCAACCTACGCGCGTTGCGCGGCTGATATACCCGAAAGAGTTGCATATTCCGTTCATAAGTCAAGCATTACACTTTGGAATAACGTTGGGTCACTCTGGTAGAATTCCTGTTTAACGGGTTTTGCCAAAACTTTGTGCTCTTTCGCATAGCGGAATTTTGTTTCACAGTTTCGCAGGCGCAATTGGGCGAGAATCGGGAGCAGAAAATGAATCGACTACATCAGGTTTTGGACGGAAAGCCGGGGGGCGCTGTGGCGCTGGTGGACTTTGACGGCACGCCTTTCACCTATGGCGACCTGCAACTGGAGTCCGCTGCACTTGCTGAAATCCTGCGCGCCCACGGGGTTCGCGCCGGGGATCGGGTGGTGCTGGTGGCCGAAAACTCGGTGTTTTATGCAGCAATGGTTTTCGCTGTCAGCCAGTTGAATGCCTGGCTGGTTTTGGTGAACGGCAGACAATCCGCCGATGAAATCGCCGCCATTCAAACCCATGCCACACCGCGGTGCGTGCTTTACACCTACAGCGCCTCAGCCCCTGCCCGCCAACATGCCGAACGGATGGAGGCCAAACAGATCGGCACACTGGCTTGCGGCCCTGTCTGGGCAACCGAAGTCTGTGATGTGGATGTCGAACCTGTGTCAGCCGGTGCAGATCAGGTGGCCGTTCTGCTGTATACTACAGGCACCACCAGCGCGCCCAAAGGGGTGATGCTGACCCACAACAACCTGCTGTTCAGCGCCAAAAACTCCACCACATTCCACGGGCTGACCCCCGCAGACCGCGTGGTGGGCGTGCTTCCGGGCACCCATATCTACGCCCTCGCCTCGGTCTTTCTGCCCGCAATGATTGCTGGCGCATCGCTGCATTTCTTTGCACGGTTCGATCCTGTCGCAGTGCTAAACCTGCTGCGCGACGGGGCGACCCGCTTCCCTGCGGTTCCCCAGATGATGGCCGCCATCATGCAACACCTGCATGAAGTGGGCGAAGATCTGAACGCCCCCTCCCTGATCAGCATGATGACAGGCGGCGCACCCCTTGACCCCGGCCTGAAAGCACGGGTGGAACGGGTTTTTGGCCTGCCGCTGAACAACGGCTACGGGCTGACCGAAACCTCACCCTCTATCGCGGCCACCCATAACGACGAACCGCGCAGCGACGTGGGCGTGGGCAAACCCTATAAATGGATCGAGGTGCGGCTCTGGGATAAAAACGCCGACGGCATCGGTGAAATTCAGGTGCGCGGACAAAACGTCATGAAGGGCTATTACCGCGCGCCTGAACGCACAGCCGAAGCGATGACAGAGGATGGTTTCTTCCGCACCGGCGATCTCGGGCGCTTTGACGAAGAAGGCGGATTGCATATTGTCGGCCGCCTGAAAGAGCTGATCATCCGCTCCGGCTTCAACGTCCACCCCCCTGAAATCGAAGCCATGTTATCCCAACACCCGAACGTGTTCCAAGCCGCCGTAATCGGGCGCAGTGTACCGGGAAACGAAGAAATCCTCGCCTTTGTCAAAGGCACCAAAGATCTGGACGAAGCCAGCCTCAAACTCTGGCTGCGCGACAGGCTGGTGGGCTATAAAATCCCCAGCCATATCTTTATCGTGGATGCTTATCCGGCGGCGGCCAGTGGCAAGATCCTGAAACACAAACTGCTGAATCACTTCAGCGCAGAAATCGCGGAAAAAGACGCCAAAGCCCCCGCCTAGATCCGGCTTGAACCCGGCGCCCATAGCTTTTTGTTTCACAAATATCCCCGCGCGGAGCGCAATGCCCCACCGCACCTTTAACGGGTGCGGTAGCGGAAGGTCCCCGTGGCTTTGGCAATCAACTCGCCGGTCTCGTCGCACAGCTCGCCATCGGCAAAATAGGTCTTGCGACCGCCCCCCGTGCGCCATGCTTTGGCGATCAATAAGCGGCCTTTGGGCCGCGACAGATATTGCACCGTCATCGACAAGGTCATCACCAACTGCGGTGCATCCGGATCGCCGGTGTAACTGCCCGCAAACCCCATGGCCGTATCCAGCAAACTGGCATGAACCCCGCCGTGGGGCAGCCCGTAGCGGTTGCCATGTTTCGCCTCTAGCGGCATTTCCACTGTTGCTGTGCCCTCGCCCCATTCCGCCAGACGATAGCCCAGCAGTTTCTGGTATTCATAGGCGTCTTCAATCAAATCTGTTGTATCGGTCATTAGGGCTTCATATTCAAAAGTTCTGCGGTTTTCACCAGCAACGGGCCAAAAACCGTCTCTAGCTGCTTGGGCTTAACATGGAACGAAGGCCCGCCCACATTCAAGCCGAAAACGCGCCCGTCCAAGGCGCGAATTGGCACAGCGATACCGTTCACATCCGGGCGCCATTCGCCGTAGCTTTTGCAAAAGCCCTGCGTTTCGTACTGATGCCTCGCCTCCACGTAGCTGGCTTTCTGCTCTGCCACCAGATCGGGCAGGAATTCCGCACCGCAAGCAAACGCCGCCTCGCGCCCTGCATCATCCAGCCCCACAAGAATGGCGCGGCCAATGGCGGAAAAGAACAGCGGCAGGCGGGATCCGATAGACAGCAACAAAGACACATCCTCGCGCGAGCGTTCGACCGCGATATAGATCGCATCGGTCAAATGCCGCTCTGCCAGCGCGCAGGTGATATAGCTGTTCGGCCCGTCCCGCAGACGGCCCATTTCCCCTTTGGCCCGCTCGGCGATTTCCATGCCTGACAGCACACCAAAGCCAAGGGATAAAACCCCCGCCCCCAAACGATACCCGCCCGAGGACACATCCAGCGACAGGTAATCCAGCTTGCACAGTGTATAGATCAACCGTGACACGGTGGGTTTGGGCAGACCTGTGCGTTTGGCAATATCCGTGTTGGTCAGAATGGATTCATGGGGGCGAAAACAGCGTAAAACATCCAGACCACGGGCCAGCGCAGTGATAAAGTTGCGGTCTTTATCCTCGTCCATGTCGGTGATCAGATGAATGTCAGCCATTGTTTTACCCCTGCCCCAGCGCTTTTAGCCCCGCGTTGGCAAAGACCGGCACGTATTGCCCCATCTGCTTGCCCCGTTCAGGGTTTGACGCATTACCATCCAGTGCGCGTTTCAACACGCCCTGAATAATCGCCGCCATGCGGAAAAAGTTGAAGGCCAGATAAAAGCCGAAATTGTCGATCGGGCCAATGCCACGCCGTTCGCAATATTGGGCGATGAATTCCGCGTCGGTGGGCAGGCCAAGTGCCGCGCGATCAACCCCGGCAAGGCCCCGCCCCTCTTTGGTCGGGGGCATCTGCCACTGCATGATCACAGCGGCCAGATCGGCGTAGGGGTGGCCGATGGTGGACAGTTCCCAGTCAAGCACCGCAAGGCACAGCGGCCCGTCTTTCTGGAACATCATATTGTCGATGCGGTAATCCCCGTGCACGAGGGTCCGCTGGCCGTCATCCGCAGGGGATTGTTCCTCCAGCAGCGCCATCAGCCGGTCCATATCCGGCACCGTGGTGGTTTCAGACGCGCGGTACTGCTTTGACCAGCGCCCGATCTGGCGTTCGTAATAATTCCCCGGAGGACCGAAATCCGACAGTCCCACCGCATCAACGTCTACATCATGCAAAGCTGCCAGAACACGGTTCATATCACCGATCACGCCTGTGCGCATGGCGTTATCCTGTTCGGGCATGGTGGGCAGCGTGTGGTTGCGTCCGTCCACGTGATCCATCACGTAAAACATCGACCCGATCACCGCGTCATCTTCGCAAAGGTGGTGCATTTTGGCGACGGGGACATCACTGCCTGCCAGCGCAGATTGCACACGGAATTCACGATCTACCGCATGAGCAGATTTCAGCAAAACACCCGGCGGCTTGCGGCGCAGCACGAAATTACGGGCGGGTGTTTTTAGCAGGAACGTCGGGTTGGATTGCCCGACCTGAAACTTTTCAACCTCGACAGGGCCTTGAAATCCTTCGATCTTATCCGAAAGATAGTCCGCAACGGCAGCAGCATCCAATGTTTGCGTATCGGTCATGGCGTCCCCTAACTATAGGTCAGCATCTGTGCGGATTCCAAAGAATCCAGATGCGGTGTGGCGTTAAATTCATGTAAAAAGCGTTTTTGTCCAGCGAAGATAATCTTGCTCATCGCCGTGTTTTTCACCTGCAGGTTC
>JAXMOF010000107.1:0-5617 GCA_034670045.1 Amylibacter sp.
GCAAGCTACAATGGCTGCAAAAGACGTAAAATTCGGCACCGACGCACGGAACAGAATGCTTAAAGGCGTTAATGTTCTGGCCGATGCTGTAAAGGTAACGCTGGGCCCCAAAGGCCGTAACGTTGTTCTCGACAAATCCTTTGGCGCACCGCGCATCACCAAAGACGGTGTTTCCGTTGCCAAAGAAATCGAACTTGAAGACAAGTTTGAAAACATGGGCGCACAAATGGTTAAGGAAGTTGCTTCCCGGACCAATGACACAGCAGGCGACGGTACAACAACCGCGACTGTTCTGGCCCAAGCCATCGTTAAAGAAGGCATGAAATCGGTTGCTGCCGGCATGAACCCGATGGACCTGAAACGCGGTATCGACACAGCAGTGACGACCGTTGTTGAAGCCATCAAAGCAATGTCCCGCCCGGTAAACGACAGCGCCGAAGTTGCACAGGTCGGTACGATCTCTGCAAACGGCGAAAGCGAAATCGGCAAGCAAATCGCTGATGCGATGCAGCGCGTTGGCAACGAAGGCGTCATCACTGTTGAAGAGAACAAAGGTCTGGAAACAGAAACCGATGTTGTTGAAGGCATGCAGTTTGACCGTGGTTACCTGTCACCATACTTCGTGACAAACCCGGAAAAAATGACCACAGAACTCGAAGATGTTCTGATCCTGTTGCACGAGAAGAAACTGTCTTCGCTTCAGCCAATGGTTCCCCTGCTGGAAACTGTTATCCAGTCCGGCAAACCTTTGTTGATCATCGCCGAAGATGTTGAGGGCGAAGCCCTGGCAACCTTGGTTGTGAACAAACTGCGCGGCGGTCTGAAAATCGCAGCTGTTAAAGCACCTGGTTTCGGCGATCGCCGCAAAGCCATGCTGCAAGACATCGCTGTTCTGACTGGTGGTCAGGTGATTTCCGAAGATCTGGGCATGAAACTGGAAAACGTTGGTATGGAAATGCTTGGCACAGCCAAGAAAGTCCAAATCACCAAAGATGAAACAACAATCATCGACGGTTCCGGCGAAAAAGCAGAGATCGAAGCACGTGTTGCACAGATCCGTGGTCAGATCGAAGAAACAACTTCCGACTATGACAAAGAAAAACTGCAAGAGCGTCTGGCCAAACTGGCTGGTGGTGTTGCTGTTATCCGCGTTGGTGGTTCTACAGAAGTTGAAGTTAAAGAGCGCAAAGACCGCGTTGACGATGCCCTGAATGCGACCCGTGCGGCCGTACAAGAAGGTGTTGTTGTTGGTGGTGGTGTTGCACTGGTACAGGCTGCAAAAGGTCTGAACGGTCTTGAGGGTGCAAACCCTGATCAGTCCGCTGGTATCTCTATTGTGCGTCGCGCACTTGAGGCACCTTTGCGTCAGATCGCCGAAAACGCCGGTGTTGACGGTGCTGTAGTTGCTGGCAAAATCCGCGAAAGCGAAGACGCAACATTCGGCTTTAACGCACAATCCGAAGAATATGGCGACATGTTCAAATTCGGCGTGATCGACCCTGCTAAAGTTGTGCGCACAGCACTGCAAGACGCAGCTTCTATCGCTGGCCTGCTGATCACAACCGAAGCAATGGTTGCTGACAAACCTTCCAAAGATGGCGCAGCCGGTGGCGGCATGCCTGACATGGGCGGAATGGGCGGCATGGGCGGCATGATGTAATCACTTCGCATTTGCGAAGGGATAGCGAAAGCGCTTTGGTCGCCAGACCATTGCGCGGACGCAGGAACCGGCCTTGGCCTTCGGGTTGAAACGGTTCTGACACATACCGAACTGACGTTTTACGTTTCAAAGGTCTCGCAAGAAATTGCGGGGCCTTTTTTTTGTACCGGCGCGTCGCTGTCGTGACATTCCCGTGTAATGGGCCGCTTTTGTATTGTGGCGGCGGCCTTTCTCTGGTTTTCAACGGTGATGCAGCTATTCTTCCTTACATGCCTGACAATGATCGCTTTCGCAGCCAATTCGGTGTTGAACCGGATGGGGCTGGCTGGAGATTTGATTGATCCGGGCAGTTTTGCATTGATCCGCCTTGGCTCTGGCGCGGCGGTTCTGGTGGGGCTTGTGGCCTTGCGCGACAAGGGCATTGCTGGCGGGCTTTCGCGTTTTTTCGCGCCTGCACGGAGATGGGCCGTTTTGGGGCTGGCCGCTTATATGTTGGGGTTTTCCTTTGCTTATCTGGCGCTTGACGCAGGGACGGGGGCGTTGATCCTGTTTGGCGGCGTGCAGATTACCATGTTTGCGGGCGCGGTTCTGGGCGGGAAATCCCCGAAAATGGTGCAATGGCTGGGGGCCGGAATTGCTTTTGCGGGGCTGGTCTATCTGTTGGCCCCATCCGCCAGTGCCCCTGATGCGGTGAGTGCCGGGCTAATGGGGATCGCGGCTGTGGGCTGGGGTATTTATTCGCTGATGGGTCAAAAGGTGGACAACCCGCTAGGCGCTACGGCGGCAAATTTTGTGCTGGCTTTGCCCTTTGGTCTGCTGGCACTGGCTTTGGTGCCTGCGGTCCACATATCCGCCACGGGCACGGTGCTGGCGGTTTTATCGGGGGCGGTTACCTCGGCTTTGGGTTATGCTTTGTGGTATTGGGTATTGCCCCGCTTGGCCACGGCCACGGCAGCAGTGGCGCAGTTGAGCGTGCCGATCATCGCTGCGGCCTCTGGCGCGCTGGTACTAGCAGAACCCCTGACCTTCGAATTCGCAATTTCGGCAGCATTGGTACTGGGGGGGATCGGTGTGTCCGTGCTTGCTACAAATCGCCGATAACCGGGCCGCTTTCTTGACAAAACCTGTTGACAGGTTTCTATCCTAGACCATGAAATCAACCCTAATCACAGTCTGGATTTTTGGAATGGCCACATTCATTGCACCTGCCGCACGCGCCGGAGAGTGTGTGGTGTTGCTGCATGGTCTGGCCCGCAGCGCCAACTCTCTTTTCCTGATGGAATGGCGGTTGAAGCGGGCAGGCTACCAAGTTGTAAACATTGATTATCCCTCTAAGGAAGCCACGATCGAAGATCTGGCAGACCGCGCCATACCCGAAGCCTTGCACAGTTGTCGGGATGCGGAAAAAGTGCATTTTGTGACCCATTCCATGGGCGGGATTTTGCTACGCTACTATATGGAGCGTGTGTCACAAACCCCTGCCAGATTGGGCCATACGGTCATGCTGGCACCGCCCAATCACGGGTCTCCTGTGGTGGATCAATTGAATGACGTGCCCGGTTTTGAATTCTGGAACGGCATTGCGGGTCTGCAGTTGGGAACCGGACCTGATAGCCTGCCGTCCAAACTGGGGCCTGTGCATTTTTCACTGGGGGTGATCGCGGGCGAGCAGTCCATGAACCCGCTGTTTTCTACCCTGTTTGACGGGGCCAATGACGGCAAGGTCAGTGTCGAAAGCACCAAAGTCGATGGGATGGCGGACCACATAGTGCTGCCCGTCACCCACACGTTTATGATGAACAATCCCAAGGTTTACGATCAGGTGGAATATTTCCTGAAATTCGGATCGTTCAAGCGGGACCGATAATCTTGTTCACATGGCCCATTTTGCGGCCTGCCTTGGCCTCGGCCTTACCATAAAGATGCAGTCCGACGCTGGAATCCTGTGACAGGGCTGCGACGTCGTTGACGGCCTCGCCGATCAGGTTGGTCATCACCACATTGGAATGGCGCTTGCCGTCCCCAAGGGGCCAACCTGCGATGGCGCGGATGTGTTGCTCGAACTGGTCAATCACACAGCCGTTTTGGGTCCAGTGACCGGAGTTATGTACGCGGGGTGCGATTTCATTCACGATCAATCCCTGCGGGGTGACAAACAGTTCAACCCCCATAACGCCCACATAATCCAGCGCATTCAGGATTTGCCCCGTCAGGATAATCGCATCCGTATGCTGGCTGCGGTTCAGGCGGGCGGGCAGGGTGGTTGTGTGCAAAATACCATCGGTGTGAACGTTTTCGCCGGGGTCAAAACAAACCACGGCGCCGTCTTGGGACCGTGCGCCGATGACGGATACTTCATGGCTGAATTCAATAAAACCTTCAAGAACTGAGGGCGTTTCACCCAGTTCTTGCCAAGCAGATGTTGGGTTTGTGCTTTCTTTCAGCCGCACCTGACCCTTACCATCATAGCCGAAACGGCGGGTTTTCAGAATGGATGGCACACCAACCTTTTCCACTGCCGCCACAAGATCGTCAGCCGTTTCCACATTGGCATAGGGCGCGCATTTCAGGCCCAGAGATGTCAGGAAATCCTTTTCCACGATCCGGTCTTGCGATGTGGCAAGCGCACGGCGGTTCGGCATCACAGGACGCAGTTCTTCGATCGCGTCCAAGGCATCGGCGGGGATGTTTTCAAATTCGTAAGTGACCACATCAACGGATTGCGCAAAGGCACGCAGGGCATCCAGATCGTCATAAGGCGCGGTCGTCACCTGATCGGCCACATGGCCCGCTGGCGGGTTGGCACCGGGTTCAAAAATATGGGTTTTGAACCCCAGCCGAGAGGCCGCAACCGACAGCATCCGCCCCAGTTGTCCGCCGCCCAAAATTCCAATCGTCGCGCCAGTTTGCAGGGGATTACTCATCAACAGGGTCTTCCGGAATAGAGGCGCTGAGCGCATCGCGCCAGCTATCAAGTTTTGCCGCCAGTTCAGCGTCGGTATTTGCCAGAATCGCCGCAGCCATCAAGCCGGCATTGGCTGCACCCGCCGCACCGATCGCCATGGTGCCCACAGGAAACCCTTTGGGCATCTGGACGATGGAATACAGACTGTCCACACCTGACAGGGCTTTGGTCTGCACCGGTACACCCAACACAGGCACGCGGGTTTTTGACGACAACATGCCTGGCAAATGGGCCGCACCACCCGCACCTGCAATAATCACCTGCAAGCCGCGTTCAACCGCGCCTTTGCCGTAAGACCACAACCTGTCCGGTGTGCGGTGGGCCGAGACGATCTTTGCCTCATAGGCCACGCCAAGTTCGTCCAGAATATCGGCTGCGTGCTTCATTGTGGGCCAATCCGATTGGCTGCCCATTACGATGCCGACTTTAACCTGTGTCATTGGGGGGTCCGCCTGTATTAGACTGTATTAGAAAGAAGGGGGCACTATATGCAAAATGCAGGGCTAGGCAATAATGTCAGGGGTGATTTCGTCTTCTAAACGGATGATTTCATCCTTAAGCATCAGTTTTTGCCGCTTGAGCCGTTGCAGGGTCAAAGCGTCGCCTTTGCCTTTTTCGTGCAGCGCGTGGATGGCCTCATCCAGATCGCGGTGCTCTTGTTTCAGCGTTGCCAGTCTGACCAGCAATACCTCGGTGCGATCCATTTGCGGAGAAGCTGTCATAGGGGTCAGGTGCAGTCCATTTGTGCCATTCCCATCATATTAGCGTGATCCGATTGGAGTTAACAGCCTGTCGTTTCAATAAGTTCTTGAGAATCCACCCCCGCCACCCCATATTCTTTACAGGGTCGCCGCTTTTGGGGCCTTAAGAAAGTCGCTTAACAGAAAAGGGCTTATAAGATGACGAAGATTTCTTTTGCCTCACACCCCTTTTTGCTGGGGTTTGAACAGCTGGACAGGCTGGTCGAACGCACCGCAAAATCCGGGAATGAA
>JAXMOF010000108.1:0-5158 GCA_034670045.1 Amylibacter sp.
TCTCAAGACTCAAGCAGTTCCGCAGGGTCGCTACACGCTTCGAAAAAACGGCCCGAAACTACCTCGCAGTCGTCACAATTGCCGCAATTGCTCTATGGATAAGGTAACTGTCCACACGACCTAGAGCCCAAAGCGGGCGCATGTGACGCCCGCTTTGCCCTTGCGGTTTCGTGAGTCATGCGGCTTCGGTCAGCCGTTCAAGGATCTCCAGCATGCTCGGCGACAGATCCGTATGATGGTGCGCCAGTTTCCACGCCCCGCCCTGCCGCTGATAGACGTTGGTTACACGGTGTTCGATCCTGGCTTCATGACCGGCAAGGGTCAATGTTCCGACTTCCATACCCGTTTCCACGGCCATGTCCGCTCCGACGTTGATCGATTGGCCCTCCAGCCGGATATCGCCGCCACCGGCAATTTTGGCAACCTGATTGAACGAGGCCAGGATACTATCTGAACCCATGTCGCGGCCGCCGATGGGGTGCTGCGCGGTGACGCCGTCGCCCTTTATCCACACGTCCTGCATCGCGCTATCATCGCCCTGTGCCATCTTGTTGAGCGCATCGTAGAACGTGGCCGAGGCGCGGCGAACGTCTTTGAGGTTGGTCATGGTTTGGTTCCTTCTGGCTGTTGGCAGGCCGGGGGTGTGCCCGGCCCATGCCGAACGCCCCGTTGCCGATAAATTGAGTGGGTTGGCTTAGACGGCAGGCTCTAGCGTTCCGGATTTGACGGACGAGAAAAAATCTGCCCGCGCATTGGTCTTGGGGAAGGGCGCATCCGGCAGGTCAACGCCAAGAAAGCGGCAGAGCGGTTCCCATCCGTCACGGACATTGAACACCAAGGTCTTGCCCTGCGCCTCCAGTTGCCGCGCGGCCGCTTCATTGGCACGGTAAGCCTTCAAAATGCCGTCCCTATCCGTGCGGCCGCCCAAAGCCTTGCCGATGATGACCTTCTCCATCATCTCAAACCAGGGAGCCGCGTTTTGCGGCCAGGCCTCCTTGTCGAGGATCAGCGGCAGGATGGTCTGGGAAAAGCTGCCATACCAATCCTCCGCTTCCCGATGTGAAAGAATGACCCTGGCGTTCGGTGTGGCCGTAAGCACGTCTTGCCAGTAGGCCGAAACCGGGAAGTCCACGGCTGATCGAAAGCCCGAGAAGATCGCGTCAAAGTCGGGGCGCCCCTCTGTCACTGCACACCAGGCTTCGATCTGCCTGGGGTCACTGACGACCTCGGACATGTGGTGGCATGGGCCGAAGCCCAAATGCTCCAACGCCGCCTTCAGTGAATAGGTCCCGGTTCGACCGAAGCCCGCGCCAATGATTTCGAGTGCCATTGCCTCTAACCTCCTTTATGAATAGGATAGATCAACATTGCTTGATCTGCGCCTATTCAGGGTAGGGTGAACCATTTTCCCCGTAAAAGTCGAACGAAACGATTTCATAGACCATGAATGAAATTGATTTACACCGCATTGACCTGAATTTATTGGTTGTTTTTGAGTCCCTGATGGAGACCCGAAGCGTTACGGTGACGGCAGACAGGATCGGGCGCACACAGTCGGCGGTCAGCCACTCGCTTGCTCGGCTAAGGGAGCAACTCGACGATCCTGTGCTGGTCCGGGTCGGCGGCAAGATGCACCCCAGCCCGTTCGCCGAGGCCATCATCGAGGATGTCAGACCCATCCTGCGCAGCATCCGCCGCGTGATCGCGCCGCGCAACCTGTTCAACCCTGGCCAAAGCGACCGGGTGTTCCGTATCGCCATGCCGACGCTGACCAAAGTCATTGCAGAGGTATCAGCGCGGGTCGAGGCCGAAGCGCCCAGGGTAAAGATTGAGTGGCTTCCAGCGCATCACGATGTATATCCGGCACTCAGCGAAGGATTGATCGACCTCGCCCATCTGGGCGGACAGCCGCGATTGCCGGATGGTCTGGATCATCAGGTCATGGAGCCGTTTTCCTGGGTGACTTTCGCGCGGCAGGGTCACCCGGCAGCCACGGACTGGGGGATCGACGCCTGGCGCAAATACCCGCATGTCATGGTCAATGTCACCCGCTCGCAACAGAACCCTTTCCCCGTTACGCCCGTTTCCGATTCCGGGGCGCGGCGGGTCAGCGCGATGATCGGGGATTCGGCCGGGGTTGCCCCGCTTCTTGCCAATTCGGATTTTCTGGCCACGTTCCCGGCGGTTCTGCTGGCCTGGGACATGGAGGCCCACGGCCTCATCGCGATGAAGCCGCCCGTCGACTTGGGGTCGGTTCTTGTTCGCTTTTTCTGGAGCTCGCGCCTTGCCAACGACGCCGGTGGCATCTGGATCAGATCGATCGTGATTGAAGCCTACCGGCGCCTGCAGGCTGAGGCAGAGGCGAAGCTCGCCATGCCAAAGCTTGTCCAGCCCTCCAGGCAACCGGCTTGATTGGACCACTCATTCCACGGTCGCTTTGTCCCACTGACCGACGATTTAGCGGCCTGAATGCCGCAGGATGCACCAATGACTGGTCTGGTGACGCTGCGCCGCAGCGCTGAACGAACCGGCCAAGGTCGACTGTGAACACGCGGGGCGCCTGCGCGCTGAAGGACGGCGCCGGGCATTTGGATATTGCGCAGTACGCCGAGACGATTGGGCTGATCAGGGCGTTTTGAGAGGAGGCTTGAGTTGGTGGGCTGACCGATGCCGTCAGGTTCGTTGGCGGACATTCTGCTGGTAAAACACCGGACCAGCAATTCTAACAAAGGCGTTTTCCCTTTGATCAATCGTCAAATGTATAGTCGACAAGGTCATCCAGGTTACGCGGCTGCAACGTATCGCCGAACAGGTGCAAAATATCCCCAACATGCGTTGCAAACTTCTTCAGTGCCAGATGACCAACGCGGTCCTGTTCACCCATATGATCGAGATAAGCAATTTCCTCGACGTATTGATCAGCCCAAGCTTTCGCAAATTTGGCCCTATCCACTGCGGTTCGAATCTTGGTGCCCTCATGAGTAAATACACGGACCTTTGCGAGAAGACTCTCGTCCTCCCCTCGGGCTTTGAGCCATATGCCGTAGAGCTCGGTCATGCAGGCCCGGGATCTGAGGTATTTGTCGCTCAAAATAACAACGATGCGATCACCCCGCGTCAATTTTTGCATGAATTCACTGATGCGACCGCCAAACTTGATTTCGTCTTTGTCTCGGTGAATATGGATGCCGCGCTCTTCAGCTTTTGCGCAAAGCTCATCCACGATCTGTGTCAGTTGGTTGTCGGGTTCCGAATTTTCGTCGTCCCAAGCATAGGAAACATAATAGTTTGTCGGACGCTCCGGGTCGGGGCCGGGTAACAGTTCCGTCTCTTTGTTTTGCATGCGCTTTTCCTCTTTTGGGCTTACGCCAAGACGCTGGCATTCCTCCGCCAGCAGCGACACCATTCTGTCCAGGGCCTTCTGATGGTTTCCCCCGGCGCATTTGACCTTAACCTCCCCGGACCAATCAAATGCGCTGGTTTGCTCAATCATGATTTTGCTGCCGGTTCCCGTATCATAAAACAATAAACCATGCCGCCAATACTCGGCTTGTGCTTCCGCCCTATCACCAACCCGCGCGATAACGTTACGCATCAAAATTGGCGGTAAGCTTTCGTACTGCAGCGTGACTTCGGATTGCGCTTCAAAGTCCACAAGTTCACGCTTTGAAAAATGCTCGGGCAAAAAATCCGGCGCGATGAGGATTTCCGACGGACCACTTCCAATACCGAAACAGATGCCAGCGGTTTTCATGAATTCGACAAACAGTTTTTGTTCATCAGCGCCATAGCTGCTTTTGCCCCAGACCAACGCGTCCAGAAGGCCAGCGCTGAATCGCCCTTCCTGTGCCCTGAGGGTCGTAACGCAACTGTCTCGATTGAACACTGTGTAGATGGCTTCTAGAACCCAAGCCTGATCAAGAATGATCTGATCGCCAAAGTGCCCCTCGCGCCAAAATACCTCACCCGCGTTGTGCAGAAATTCAAGGAACAGGCGCGGATTGGAAATCTGCCCAACCTCCTCACACATTTGTTCAAATGTGGCAAAGGGCACTTTGCGGTGCAATCGATCATGAGGTGAGCGGGTTGCGTCCTTCTGGCGCAACTCCCGTAGCTTGTTCATCAAGTTTTGTCGCCCCGGTCCAATCAAGGGCGGGTTAAATTTCCTGGTTGCCTGAGCAAGATTGTCCAGCAACGTTGGATGCCCCGTCTTGTCCTGGGCGCTATAGCCCATCGAGCGGCAGAAACCGAATGACCCGGTCTCGCGAAATTTGGCTATAGCCGGGTGATCGCCGTTGTCGGGGGTTACGTCGATCTGGTTCTGAACAACGATCACCGGCGAGTTGTCACTGCCAAAACGCCGGACATAATCCAGCCACCAATCAAGTTTTTGGTTGCGAAACACCATTCCACGGGGATCTGTATGGGTTTTGCTGTTTTCCGCCTCGGGAGTCCAGACCAGCAAAAAAATGGCCCGAGATTTCAGGAACAGGGCATGGGTGCCATGATAAATATCCTGACCACCAAAATCCCATATGTTGAATACAAATTGACTGTCGGACATGGGTGCCGTGGCCAGCGTGATGCCATGGGTGGAATTGGCATTGGGCTCAAAGTCCAACCCGCGCAATCGGTTGCAAATTTGCGTCTTGCCGATCCGGCCATTGCCCAGCACCATCAATTTGACGTCCCCCAAGACGGAGGGCGCATCACCAAGATCAACCAAATGCGCCTTCAGAGGGCTAAGGCAATTATCCGTGAAGCTTTGCGAAAGCGCCTCTTGCGGTATTCCGGGAATAGACGATCCGAAAGCGGACAGTTTTTCAAGACCTGTAAACTTTGTGAGAAATGCAGGAACAAACCGCAGACTAGAATGATTGATATTTAGGTGTGCCAAGGCCAAGTTGTCTGACAGCGGCCCCAGGTCGCTGATCTGTGTGTAAGAGCAGTCAAGGCTCTGAAGCGCCGTCAGCCCAGCCAGCGGGCCAAGGTCGGTGATCTGCGTGTTATAGCAGGTAAGTCTCTGAAGCGCCGTCAGCCCAGCCAGCGGGCCAAGGTCGGTGATCTGCGTGTTATAGCAGGTAAGTCTCTGAAGCGCCGTCAGCCCAGCCAGCGGCCCAAGGTCGGTGATCTGCGTGTTATAGCAGGTAAGTCTCTG
>JAXMOF010000109.1:0-4839 GCA_034670045.1 Amylibacter sp.
TTTCAGCGAGTATCAATCCGCCTTTAACAGCGAATTACTGTCAAACACAGGGCTGCATTTCGGGGTTCTGGTGATGATGGCTATTGTGATTGTGGGCTATATCGCCCTGACCCGCCACATCTTTGGTTTTCAAATCCGCGTGTCGGGACAATCCGCACGGGCGTCGAAATTTGCGGGGGTGAACCCCAATGTGACCATCGCACTGTGTCTGGGTATTTCAGGCGCGCTGGCGGGTATGGCCGGTTTGTTTGAAGTGACTGGGCCTGCGGGCAAACTCTCTACCAACTTCCCACTGGGCTACGGGTTCACCGCGATCATCGTGGCCTTTCTGGGGCGTCTGCATCCCATCGGCATCATGCTGGCGGGCCTGTTGATGGCGCTGACCTATATTGGCGGCGAGCTGGCGCAATTCCAGCTTTCTATCCCTGCTGCGGCCATTCAGGTGTTTCAGGGCATGTTGCTGTTTTTCCTGCTGGGCGTTGATATTCTGGTGAACTTTCGCATCCGCTGGAAATCCACAAAGGAGGCTCTGTGATGGACCTGTCGTCAATTTCTTTGGTCACGCTGATCGTCAGCTTGATGGGGGCATCCACCCCGATCCTGTTGGCCGCTTTGGGCGAGCTGGTGGTGGAAAAATCCGGTGTGCTGAACCTTGGCGTCGAAGGCATGATGATTATCGGTGCAGTCTGCGGCTTTATCGCGGCGGTGACCACGGGGTCTCCTTGGCTGGGGTTCCTGTTCGGGGCGCTTTGCGGGGCTGCGGTGTCGATGGTCTTTGCAGTTCTGACCCAATATCTGATGGCCAATCAAGTGGCCACGGGGCTTGGGCTGACCATGTTCGGTCTGGGTCTGGCAGCCCTGCTGGGCCACAGCTATTCTGGTATCAACCCGCCGGAATTCTTTAAGATCAACATCCCCGTTTTGTCCGACCTGCCCGTAGTGGGGCGGATTTTATTCAACCATGACCCGATGATCTATATCTCGTTGGTTATGGTGATTGCGGTCTGGTATTTCCTGCGGCGCACCCGTGGCGGTTTGGTGTTGCGCGCGGTGGGGGAAAACCATGATGCCGCCCATGCGCTGGGGTATAAAGTGATCCGTATTCGTATGATGGCCATCGGCTTTGGCGGGGCCTGTGCGGGGCTTGGCGGGGCCTATCTGTCGCTGGTGCGCGTCCCCCAATGGACCGAAGGCATGACCGCAGGCGCGGGCTGGATCGCGCTGGCCATCGTGGTCTTTGCCAGTTGGAAACCCCTGCGTATTATTCTTGGGGCCTATCTGTTTGGCGGCGTTACGGTTTTGCAACTGAACCTGCAAGCGGCAGGCCTGTCGATTTCGCCCGCATATTTGTCGATGACACCGTATCTGGTTACCATTATTGTGCTGGTGGTAATGAGTGCGGACAAAGCGCGCGCCAGCCTGAATGCACCCGCATCGCTGGGCAAAATGTTCCACGCGACAACGTAAAAAAGAAACCAAACCGTCGCCGCTCGCGCGACACAACAACACGGAGAGACACATGAATTTGATTAAAACGCTGCTCGCTGGCGCAGCAATTGCCACTGGTCTGGCAGGCGCCGCAGTGGCCGAAGAAAAGCTGAAAATCGGCTTTATCTATGTTGGCCCGACAGGGGATTTCGGCTGGACCCACGAACATGACATCGGCCGCAAGGCGATCGAAGCCCAGTTCGGCGACAAAGTCGAAACCACTTATGTGGAAAGCGTGCCGGAATCTGCGGATTCCGAACGTGTGATGACACAAATGGCCCTGTCAGGTCACAAACTGATCTTCGCAACCTCGTTCAACTATATGGATCACGTAATGAACGTGGCCAAGAAATTCCCTGACGTGAAATTCGAACACGCCACAGGGTTCAAACGGGATGCGAACGTATCCACCTATTCTGCGCGCTTCTACGAAGGCCGTGCGGTTATCGGCCATATCGCAGGTCATATGACCAAAACCAACACCATCGGTTATATCGCGTCCTACCCGATCCCCGAAGTGATCCGCGGCATCAACTCGGCTTATCTGGCCGCCAAAGCGGTCAATCCCGAAGTGAAATTCAAAGTTGTTTGGGCCTTTACCTGGTTTGATCCCGGCAAAGAAGCAGATGCGGCGAATGCGCTGATCGAACAGGGTGCAGATGTGATCATGCAGCACACTGACAGTACCGCGCCTATGTCCGAAATGAAAAAGCATCCGGGCATCATCGGCTTTGGTCAAGCTTCCGACATGGCACAATTTGCGCCAGAACCACGGGTCAGCTCGATCATCGACAACTGGTCGCCTTACTACATCGCCCGCACCCAAGCCATGCTGGACGGCACTTGGGAAAGCACCGACACATGGGACGGTATCAAACAAGGTATGGTCAAAATCGGCGAGATGACAGACACGATCCCAGCAGAGGTAAAAGCATCCGCACAAGCACTGGCGGATCAGATCGCAGCTGGCGAAGTTCACCCGTTCACAGGTCCGATCAACAAGCAGGACGGGTCTGCATGGCTGGCTGCAGGTGAAACTGCGGATGACGGCACATTGGCTGGCATGGACTTTTATGTTGAAGGCATCGAAGCCGAAATTCCAAACTGATCCAAATCAGACTTTTTGTAAAAGGCCCGTGCATTTGCGCGGGCCTTTTCATTTACAATCCCCACATGGCGCGCCTACAGTCCTGCAAAATCATTTGCCCAAAGGTCTGATCCGATGACAAAAATAACCGCCGCCGATGGCACACCCGCCGCATCTTTCTGTTTTGGCACCATGCAATTTGGCGCAGGATCAACCGAGTCCCAAAGCCAGCAGGTGTTTGAAGCCTGCCGCGCCGCGGGCATCAACTTTTTTGACAGCGCATGGGTCTACACCGAAGGGGCGTCCGAAACCATTCTGGGCAGACTGGCCAAATCAGAGCGGGACAAACTGATCCTGACCAGCAAAGGCGGCTATATCGGCTCTGCCAGCCGCGATAACCTGACCGCCCAACTGGACGAGAGCCTGACCCGCCTGCAGTCCGATTACATCGACATCTATTTCATGCACCGCTTTGACGATAATGTGCCCTTGCAAGAAACCTTCGACGCGCTGGCCGGCTTTCAACAATCGGGTAAAATCCGCCAGATCGGTGTGTCCAACTATGCCGCGTGGCAGGTGATGAAGGCCCAAGGCGTTGCCGCGCAATTCGGCACCCGTATCGACATGATCCAGCCCATGTACAGCCTTGTGAAACGTCAGGCCGAGGTGGAACTGTTCCCCATGTGTCTGTCCGAAGATATTGCCGTCACCCCCTATTCCCCGCTGGGTGGCGGGCTGTTGACAGGCAAGTACAACCGCCCCCAACAGGCCGAGGGACGCCTCTCCACAGATGACCGCTATGCTGCCCGCTACGCGCCTGCGCAAATGCATGAAACTGCGGGAAATCTGGCAAGGATGGCTGCGGATCAGGGGGTGGACCCGGCCACACTCGCCGTGGCCTTTGTGGCTGCCAACCCCGCCGTGACCGCCCCGATTATTTCGGCGCGCACACTGGAACAACTGCGCCCTTCACTTGCGGCACTTTCCCTGCCCCTGTCGTCCGAAGCCTATTCCACAATCAGCGCCCTGTCGCCCAAACCAGCCCCCGCCACAGATCGGCTGGAAGAAGGCTGAACCGCCGCCAAAGGGATCAGAACACATCCCGCCGCCAGCCGCGAAACACCCATAGGGCGATCAGGATCAACAGGGCCGATGCGATAAACGGCGCACCCGGAAAATACAGCGCTGTTCCTTCGCGGGTGAACCAACTGAACAGCCCTGTCATCACCAAAGGCGCGATGATCGAGGCCATGGCCCGCACGCTGCTGACCACGCCTTGTAATTCGCCCTGCGCATCGTCGCTGACCGCGCGGCTCATGATGCCTTGCATGGCGGGGCCTGCCAACATGCCCAAAGCACTTATCGGCAGCAGCGCAAAAATCACCCAAGTGGCAGGGGCGAGGGCTATGGCCACAAAGGCCAGCATTTCCATCGACAACCCCAGAATGGCAGTGCCATATTCCCCGAGGCGAGGAATAGCCAGCCGGATCAGAAAACCCTGACTGATCGCCATCATCACCCCGAAAGCGCCCAGCGAAACGCCCACCAGCCACGGCTCCCAGCCGAATTTGCCGATGGTGTAAAACGCCCAGATCACTGGATAGACCACAAAGGCGACTTCCTGAAAGAACAGCACGATCATCATGCGCCCCTGACCGGGGATCGCGGCAACCGAACGAAACGCCCCGTGGGGCAAGGCGCGGCGCCAGTCAAACGGGCGGCGGTTGCGATCGGTCACGGTTTCGGGCAGCACGAAATAACCGAACACCGCATTTGCGCCTGCCATGACCGCTGCCAGATAGAACGGCGCGCGGGGGCCAAATTCGGCCATCACCCCGCCCAACATCGGCCCAAGGATAAAACCGACCCCGAAGGCCGCGCCCATCATTCCGAAATTCGCAGCTTTTTCTTCGGGTTTGGACACATCGGCAATGACAGCCCCCGCCGTAGAATGGTTCGCCGCCGTGATCCCGCCCAGAACACGGGCCAGAAACAGCAGCCACAGCGCATGGGCCAGCCCCATCAACACATAGTCAACTGCCATCACAGTCATCGACACCAGCAGGATCTTGCGCCGCCCGAACCGGTCCGACAGATTGCCCACCAACGGCCCGAACAAAAACTGCATGGCGGCGAAAACAGTGGATAATATCCCGCCCCAAATCGCCGCATTGGCCAGCGAGCTGCCCCCCAGATCCAGCAAAAGAGAGGGCATAACAGGCATAATCAACCCAATGCCAATAGCGTCGATCACCACCGTGATC
>JAXMOF010000110.1:0-4625 GCA_034670045.1 Amylibacter sp.
ACTTCGCGCAAAGAAGAAGGTCCGTAAGAACATCACCACTGGTGTTGCTCACGTTAACTCCTCTTTCAACAACACAAAGATCCTGATTGCAGACGCCCAAGGCAACGCAATCGCATGGTCTTCCGCCGGGACTATGGGCTTCAAAGGCTCGCGTAAATCCACACCTTATGCTGCCCAGATGGCTGCAGAAGATGCTGGCAAAAAAGCGCAAGAGCATGGCGTGAAAACGCTGGAAGTCGAAGTTCAGGGTCCAGGTTCCGGCCGTGAAAGCGCATTGCGCGCTTTGGCTGCTGTCGGGTTCAACATCACATCTATTCGTGACGTAACCCCGATCGCACACAACGGCTGTCGTCCCCCAAAACGTCGTCGGGTATAACCCGCAGCGTCAAGGATTATCGGGCCGGTTCACAGGGATCGGCCCGCGTTATTGCAATACCCTCGGGCGTTCCCGATCAATCGGATCCGATCGGCGGACAGGAATGGAGGATTTATGATCCACAAGAATTGGCAAGAGCTTATCCGCCCAACTCAGTTGGACATCAAACCAGGTGGCGACCCGCTGCGTCAGGCAACATGTGTTGCTGAACCGCTGGAGCGTGGCTTTGGTTTGACACTTGGCAACGCGCTGCGGCGTGTGCTGCTGTCGTCGCTGCAAGGTGCTGCGATCACATCCGTACAGATCGACAATGTTCTGCACGAGTTTTCAAGCGTTGCCGGTGTACGTGAAGACGTAACCGACATTGTTCTGAACCTTAAAGGTGTGGCCGTTGGCATGGAAGCAGAAGGCACAAAACGTGTGTCTATTGCAGCCAAAGGCCCGGGTGTTGTTACAGCTGGTGATATTTCTGAAACCGCTGACATTCAAATCCTGAACAAAGAGCATGTGATCTGTCACCTTGACGATGGTGCTTCGCTGTTCATGGAAATGACTGTGGAAACCGGTAAAGGCTATGTGGCCGCAGACAAGAACCGTCCGGAAGATGCGCCAATCGGCCTGATTCCAATCGACGCGCTGTTCTCGCCTGTTGTGAAAGTGTCTTATGACGTTCAACCCACCCGTGAGGGCCAGGTTCTGGACTATGACAAACTGACACTGAAACTGGAAACAGACGGCTCGATCACACCAGAAGACGCTGTGGCCTATGCTGCACGCATTCTGCAAGATCAACTGTCCGTGTTTGTGAACTTCGACGAGCCGGAATCTGCTTCCCGTCAGGAAGAAGAAGACGATCTGGAATTCAACCCGCTGCTGCTGAAGAAAGTAGACGAGTTGGAACTGTCCGTGCGTTCCGCAAACTGCCTGAAGAACGACAATATCGTATATATTGGCGATCTGATCCAGAAAACCGAAGCCGAAATGCTGCGCACGCCGAACTTTGGCCGGAAATCTTTGAACGAGATCAAAGAAGTTCTGACCGGCATGGGTCTGCACCTTGGTATGGACATCGTGGATTGGCCACCGGACAACATCGAAGATCTGGCCAAGAAATACGAAGACCAGTTCTAAGATGTGTCGGGCTGAAGCCCGACCTACGGAAATCGCGATTGGCGGAGTAAGATCCGCCGGTCGCAAAATGCCCGCAACTGGCGGGGAACATCCGGGTAATTCTGCCCCAAGGAGTGCGACACCCACGCAGGTGCGCCAGACAAAGTATAGAGAAGGAAGACTAAAATGCGTCACGCACGTGGTTACCGCCGCCTGAACCGGACACATGAACACCGTAAAGCGTTGTTCTCGAACATGACAGGCTCGCTCATCGAACATGAGCAAATCAAAACAACTTTGCCAAAAGCAAAAGAACTGCGCCCGATCATGGAAAAACTGATCACATTGGCGAAACGTGGCGATTTGCACGCCCGTCGTCAGGCCGCTTCGAAGTTGAAAGAAGATCAGTACGTTTCCAAACTGTTCGACATCCTTGGCCCACGCTACAAAGACCGTCAGGGCGGTTATGTGCGGATCATGAAAGCTGGCTTCCGCTATGGCGACATGGCCCCGATGGCGATCATCGAATTTGTTGATCGTGATGTTGACGCGAAAGGTAAGGCTGACAAAGCCCGCGTTGCAGCCCAGTTGGCCAGCGAAGAATAAAAAACCGATAATATTCGGGACAGTAGGAACCCCGTCAGGCTGTAGTGGTCTGGCGGGGTTTTTTAATGAGTATTTGGGGAACCTTGAAGCAGGCTTGCGCGGGGTTTGCTTTGTGTGAAGTTTATTGCGTCCTTGGGGTTTGCGGGTCAGACTGGGGGCGCATTGGAAGCGGGTGAACGGGGCTATGGCTGATCTTTTTGATACCTTGGGCGGGGATAAGGACGGGGCTACCACGGGGGCTGCGCGCAATGCGCCTTTGGCGGATCAATTGCGGCCGCGACGGTTTTCCGATGTGATTGGTCAGCAGCATCTATTGGGCGAAGACGGTGCTTTGCGGGTGATGCTGGAAAGTGGCCGGCTGTCTTCGATCATATTCTGGGGGCCTCCCGGTGTTGGAAAAACCACGCTGGCTAAGTTGCTGGCGGATGAGACCGAGATGGAATTCGTACAGATCAGCGCGATATTCTCGGGCGTGGCGGATTTGAAAAAAGTGTTTGAAGCGGCCAAGTTGCGGCGTCAGACGGGGCGGGGGACCGTGTTGTTTGTGGATGAGATCCATCGCTTCAACAAAGCCCAGCAAGACGGGTTTCTGCCCCATATGGAGGACGGCACCATTGTGCTGGTGGGGGCGACGACAGAGAATCCCTCGTTCGAGCTGAACGCCGCTGTGTTGAGCCGCAGTCAGGTGATGGTTCTGGAGCGGTTGACGCTGAAGGATCTGGAACTGATGGCGCAGCGGGCCGAACAACTGGTGAAACGGGCGCTGCCATTGACCGCCGATGCCCGCGAAGCGGTGCTGGAAATGGCTGACGGGGACGGGCGCGCGTTGATCAATATTCTGGAGCAGTGTTTTTCGTGGACTGCGCAGGGCAAGGTCGGGCGGGAGGACCTGTCAAAGCGCCTGTCGCGGCGGGCGCCGAAGTATGACAAATCGGGGGAGGAGCATTACAACCTGATATCAGCGCTGCATAAATCTGTGCGCGGGTCCGATCCCGACGCCAGTGTTTACTGGTTGTGCCGGATGCTGGCGGGGGGGGAAGACCCCAGGTTTTTGGCGCGGCGCATCACGCGGATGGCGGTTGAGGATATCGGGTTGGCCGATCCGCAGGCGCAGGCCCTGTGTTTGCAGGCATGGCAAACCTACGAGCGGCTTGGCAGCCCAGAGGGCGAGTTGGCTTTGGCGCAGGCGGTGATTTACCTTGCCTTGGCGCCAAAATCCAATGCGGCCTATATGGCCTATAAAGAAGCGGTGAAAGCGGCGCGAAAGACCGGATCAGAGCCGCCGCCAAAACACATCCGCAATGCGCCGACCCGCTTGATGAAAGACGAAGGCTATGGTCAGGGGTATGAATATGACCATGACACGAAGGACGGATTTTCAGGCCAGAACTATTTCCCCGACGGAATGCGGCACGGGGTTTATTATGTTCCGGTGGATCGCGGGTTTGAACGTGAATTAAAAAAGCGCACGGAATACTTTGCTAAACTTCGAAGTAGTTTAAAGAAGACTTGATCTATACTCGGCAGGTTTCTGGTCTAGTTGCGTAGTCGAATTTTGCACAACTTGCGGTAAAAAAGCTGTTCCGGTTTGCGATACGCCTCACTCTATGGTTGAATGTTCAGGTGAGTAACGCGTAATCTGAGGGGGGCCTCGTTTCGACATCTGATTTGCCTGTTGGAAAATTGATATTACAAATCCTTTTTACCTGTAAGTGCGACCCGAGTAAGTCTGACCTTCAGGTCGAAGCTATCCAGAAAGACATTTGGAGCCGCTGTGCCGAGCGCAACATAGGTGGTTTTTTCCTGCGGTCGGGCGATTATCTGGTAGGGTTGTTTGAAGGCCAAGACAGTGTTGTGATCGGGAAAGTTGAATACCTGATCCGAAAACACAAGGTATCGTCCGTCTATGTGGTGCGCGAAGCTGTTTTAGAGACCCGCGACTGGACCAAGTGGAATAGTGACGTTTTCAGCCTTGAAGATCTGTCCGAGTTCGAGCGCAAAAAGTTCGAAGGCCTTGCGCAGATTGTCGGGATTGCTGTAGAGGCGAACCAGAGAAGCAGCCACGCCCGTTAATGGGCGTCCGCGCTGCAAGCGAATAGTGCCCTGTTTGATCGGTGTGCACGTCAGCGCAGAGGTCTGGATGAATACGGTGTTTCAAATAGCTATAGGCGGTGGTCTCGGGGCTGCACTGCGGTACGGCTCTATTCAAGGGGCGGTGCGGGTGTTGGGTCTTGGTGCGCCAGCCGGTGTTTTTGCGGTGAATGTGGCCGGGTCGTTCCTGATGGGGTTGTTTGCGGTCTGGTTTCTGGAACGGGTCGGCGATGCGCGGTTTGCACCTTTTGTCATGACCGGAATTCTGGGCGGTTTCACCACGTTTTCAGCCTTTTCACTGGATGCTATTCTTTTGTGGGAACAGGGGCGCAGTGGCGTAGCCATGGTCTATGTTCTGGGGTCGGTTCTGGGCGCGATTGCTGCGCTGTTTGTCGGAATGATAATTATGCGGGCGGTGCTATCATGAGCGGAGTACAAAGAT
>JAXMOF010000111.1:0-4121 GCA_034670045.1 Amylibacter sp.
GCATGTGAGTTTGGATCAAGCCGGGTCATAGTATGCGTCGGCACAGGGATATCCTTTTTCGCTTATTGGTCTGAAAATCTGGGGCTGGGACACAAAGGGCGCCGCAGCGCCCCCTGTCTTTGCCTATGGGATACGGGGGTTTATTCGCCGCGACCGTATTTCTTGAATGTTGCGGTCCAATCCGCTGCCAGCGCATCAAGGGTTTCTTTGGCTGTCCCTTCATCCCCGACAATATACGGATACAGACGTTGGTTCGCAGAGGTCAGCAATTCCGCAAATTCAGGCACGGCCCAGAAATCCTTGACCTTGAACATGGTCTGGTAAAACGCCTCGTTATACGGGGTCGCTTTGCGGAACTCTTCGGATTCCAGAACCGCGGCGCTGGCTGTATAGCCGCCCAGTTCTGCCCAGCGTTTTTGGGTTTCATCCTTGATGAACCATTCCAGAAACTTCATGCTTTCTTCCTGGTTTTGCGAGTATTTCACCACGGAAATCCCCTGCCCGCCCAATGCCGCGTGCTGCGCACCTGTTGGACCCGCCGGATTGGCAAAGAAACCTGTGTTGGCCGCATGGGGGTTGGTTGCTTCGTTCAGCAGGGCCGGAAAGAACGCGAAATAGTTCATCGACATGGCCACCAGACCTTCGGTAATGGCCTGATTGTTTTCTACAAAAAAGGTTTTCGCCCAACCCGGAGGTGTGTAGGAATACAGCTTTTTGTAATCTTCCAGCGCCTGAACCGCAGCGTCGGAGTTGATGTAGCCATCGACTTTATAGGTTTCAAAATCCCCGAGATCGGCCCCGTAAGAAAAGATCGCGTTTTCAACGCCCATCACCATCGCATCATAGGAATTGTCGGTATAGACCGCGACGCCGTAGCGGTTTTCGTCAGGGCGGTGGAAGAATTCGGAAATATCCATCAACTGTGCCCAAGTGGCAGGCGGGGCCAGATCATACCCGTATTTCGCCTTGAACGCCTCCATTTCGGCGGGGTCTTCGAACCAGTCCTTGCGATAGGACCAGCCCACCGCATCGCCTTCGGCAGGGATCGCCCAGTATTTTCCGGAATTGCCCGGATATTCCGCGTAATATTTCACGGTGGCAGGCGCCATCACCTCGGCCAGATTATGTTCGGTAAAGAAATCCGTCAGGTCCACATAATGGCCCCCTTCGGATGCCGCCCCAAGCCACTGGCTATCCCCGACAATCATGTCATAGGCGCTGCCGCGGGCGTTGAATTCGGTAAAGGCTTTGGTCTGGAAATCTGCCCAAGGCGTGGTTTCTACGGTGACGGAAACCCCTGTTTCGGCTTCATATTCATTTACCAGCTCTTGCAAAAAGTTGGCAGGGTCCCATTCGGCCCAGAAAATCACCAGATCTTCGGCGGCGGCTGATGTTGCCATAAGGGCAGACATTGCCACCCCTGCAAGCATGCCACTGATTTTACGTTTCATTTCATAATCCTCCCATTTTGATTTTGGTCTTCGACTTAAGCGTTGGTCCCTAACTTTGGTGTTCCCCCTTTCAAAGCGCATCCATCCCTTGCGCAGATTTCGAAGGTATTATTGTCTTTGTGGTATTTTTGGTAATACCAGATACACCATTGAGTCAAGCTATTGTTTCCGCCACCCCCACCACCGCAAGATTGCCCGAAACACCCTAAAAACCTCAATTATTTTGCAAGTATTGCGGTTTTCCACTAAAAATAATTTTCTGCACTGGATGAAAAAAACAGTTTACGACTCGTTTATAATTTGTCCATTCTGGCCAGACCAGATTGACAAGTCCTCCAAGTCTGTGGATTTTAAATGGAATTGTGTTTGGCAGGGCAGCGGTACGAAGGCGAAGGCAAATTATGGCGAAACTTTATCTGGTCGGAACCTATGACACCAAAGCCGAGGAACTGGCCTATCTGGCTGCAATCTTGCGCCGTGGGGCGATGCATGTGGTGACGGTGGACCTGTCGTCGCAAAGCTTTGGTCATGACGCTGATATCCCCCCCCATGAGGTTGCCGGTTTTCACCCTAAAGGCGCGGACCATGTACTGGGCGGCACAGATCGCGGCCCCGCGGTTTTGGCCATGGGAGAGGCTTTTGCCAATTTTTGTAGCGCCCGACAAAAAGACATTGCTGCGATCATCGGTATCGGCGGTGGCGGCGGTACAGCAATGGTTTGCGCAGGTCTGCGCGCCCTGCCCTATGGCATCCCCAAACTGATGGTCTCGACCCTCGCCTCGGGCGATATGGCACCATATGTGGGGACGTCGGACACGATTGTGATCCCGTCGGTGACGGATCTGGCAGGACTGAACCGCCTGAGCCGCAATATCCTGCATAACGCCGCACAGGCCGTTTTGGGCATGGTGGCCAGCCCCTATGTGCGGCCCATCGCCGAAAAACCCTCGATTGGTCTGTCCATGTTCGGTGTGACCACACCCTGCGTCACCCAGATCACCGCCGCGTTGAACCAGGACTATGACTGTGTGGTGTTTCACGCCACCGGAACTGGCGGGCGGACTTTGGAAAGCCTGACCGACTCCGGTTATCTGACGGGGGTGATGGACATGACCCTGACCGAAATCGCGGATGAGGTTGTGGGCGGGGTCTTATGCGCGGGGCCGGATCGTTTGGGGGCCGTTGCGCGCAGCCGGCTGCCTTGGGTCGGGTCTTTGGGGGCGCTTGATATGGTGAACTTCTGGGCGCCTGAAACCGTACCTGAAGCCTTTAGCGATCGTCTGTTCTATCATCACAACGCGAATGTCACGCTGATGCGCACGACCGTGGCCGAAAACGTGGAAATCGCCAACTGGATTGCCAGAAAACTGAACGCCTGTCGCGGGCAGATCCGTCTGTTGATCCCCGAAGGGGGGCTATCCGCGCTTGACAGCCCCGACGGCCCGTTCTGGAATCCTGAAGCCAACGCTGCCCTGTTTGACACGCTACAGGCCCGCGTGAACCAGACCGCCAAACGCCGGATCATCCGCAGCCCCCACCATATCAACGACGCCGCCTTTTCGGCCCTTGCCGTCCAAACCTTTCAAGACTTGATACAGGATAGATAACCCCATGCCTTTCATCCCAAAAGCCGACATCCTTGGCACATTCCAAACCATGATCGCAGAAAACCGCCCGATCATCGGCGGCGGCGCAGGCACGGGCCTGTCCGCCAAATCCGAAGAAGCGGGCGGGATTGATCTGATCATCATCTACAATTCCGGCCGCTACCGTATGGCGGGGCGCGGATCGGCGGCGGGTCTGCTGGCCTATGGCAATGCCAATGAGATCGTCAAGGAAATGGCGGTAGAGGTTCTGCCCGTGGTAAAACACACCCCTGTTCTGGCAGGGGTGAACGGAACCGACCCTTTCATCCTGATGCCGCAGTTTCTGGCTGAACTGAAAGCGATGGGGTTTTCCGGCGTGCAAAACTTCCCCACCATCGGCCTGTTCGACGGGGCCATGCGCCAAAGCTTTGAAGAAACAGGAATGGGCTACGGGCTGGAGGTGGATATGATCGCGCAGGCCCATGCATTAGACCTGTTGACCACGCCCTATGTGTTCAACCCCGATGAAGCCATAGCCATGACCAAAGCGGGCGCTGACATCATTGTTGCCCATATGGGGGTGACCACGGGGGGGGCGATTGGTGCGACCTCGGCCAAATCACTGGACGACTGCGTGACGGAAATCGACGCCATTGCCGCCGCGGCCCGTTCTGTGCGGTCCGATGTGATTATACTGTGTCACGGCGGGCCGATCAGTATGCCCGAAGATGCCGCCTATATCTTGGCCCACTGCGATCAATGCCACGGATTTTACGGCGCCAGCAGTGCCGAGCGCCTGCCAGCCGAGGTTGCCATCCGCGACCAGATCAAGACCTTCAAAGCCATTGAAATTCCGACGAAAGGACGTTGAACATGACTGCTATGGACAAATATTTCATCTACCCCGCCGACGTGGACAATTACGGCTTTGACTGGGGACGGTTTGCGCCCACCACAGGGCCCGAGGTGAACGGTGCGACGAAGTTTTCCGCAGGTGTGGTCTTTGTCCCACCCGGTCAGGGCCACAGCCGTCACAACCACCCTGACGCCGAAGAAATCATCTTTGTGCTCAGCGGCAAAGGCG
>JAXMOF010000112.1:0-3683 GCA_034670045.1 Amylibacter sp.
GAGCGCCTGTCTGCGCCCACAGCTTGGCATCTGCCGCATCCTGTGCCTGCTTTGCCCGCTGCGCCTCTTGTGCCAGTTCCGCGGCCCGCCGCTCGCTTTGCAACCGCAAACGCTTGAGCGAGGGCGCATTCAGAAACCCGCCACCGTCCTGTTCGTTTTGTGCCTGCCACCGCGCGATGGCCGCACGAGACCCCGCCCCGAACACCCCGTCAATTCCGTTCGGGTCAAACCCCAACAAGGACAACTGCTCTTGCACCCGCCGCCTGTCATTGCGGGACAGGGCAAGGTCCCGCTCCGCCTGTTCCTCGGGTGAATACCGGGGCACGGCATCCGCAATCACCTGTAAACGTTCCTCGGCCTGAACCGCGAACTCGCCGTTGGGATAGCGCCGCAGATAGGCCTGATAGGATGCCTTGCTGCCCAAATCCTCTGCCACGCCCCAATAGGCTGCCTCGGGGTCGATGGTTTCCGCAGCCTGACTGTCATCTTCTTGGGGTTCGGAACTGTCGTTCAGGCGGGCCAGATCGGATACAAACCCCGTTACCGTCACCCCCTGCGCCAGCGTTGCCGCCTTTGCCGTGGAAACACCTGCTTGCAGGAACTGCCCCTGCAAGGCCTCGGTCACGGCTTTGGGCGTGCCACGGGCCACCATCACCCCTTGGGGCACATCAAAAGCCCCGACACCTTTGTCGATCTGCACCCCAACGGCTGCTTCGGGTGGGTATTCCCCCAGAAACAGCGCCGCTTTCCCCGGTTTTTCCGCCAGAAACGCCAAAAGTGCCGACAGCGGCAGCGTGTCATAAGCCACATTCGCCAAAGATGGGGACGCCAGATCAACAGGGGCAAAATAGGTCGCCGTTCCCGCCTGCATGAACTGGCCTGACAAAACCACCACAACCCGCGATGCGGAATCGTGCAGGGTTTCGAACCGTTCCAGCGCTGATTTGGTCTGGGCCTCGGTGCCGTTGCCGATCTGGATCACCTCATAGCCAGCCTGTTCAAAGGCAGGCGCGGCATCCAGAACTTCGGCAGCATTGGGCACGGCGTTGAACGACAGGTAATGGCTGTTCCCGACAATAAGCGCCACATTTTCCGCCCTTGCCGCCGGACTTGCCAACACCAACGCCAGCACAGCCCCCGTCATATATTTCCGCAAACCCATCTTCACCTCCTCTAACGCCGAGCCCCCTCGGCATCAGGCAGAGGCAGGATCACTCATAGCTGCGTTGGTCGTCAATCACCTTGCCATCATTGGGCAAGGTCCCGCGGTTATGCAATAACACCGCGCCGCGCAGTTTCAACACGTCTCTGACAGAAGCCTCAATCGCAGCCACATCCGCGCCTGCTGCGGCTTCGCATAAAACCTGCATGGAATCGGCTTCACCGTCGCGCGAAACAACCACACGGGCCTTGATGATTTCAGCGTGTCGCGACACCAGATCCGCCACCTGTTCAGGGCGCACAAACATGCCCTTGATCTTGGCCGTCTGATCCGCACGGCCCATCCAGCCCTTGATGCGCATGTTGGTCCGCCCGCAGGGCGACTGCCCCGCCAGAACCGCGCTCATGTCCCCTGTGGCAAAACGGATCAACGGGTAATCTGGGTTCAGCGTGGTGACAACAACCTCGCCCACTTCGCCCTCGGCCACCGGATTGCCAGTGCCGGGCGTGACGATTTCCACGATTACGCCTTCATCCACAATCATGCCTTCCATCGCAGGCGTTTCATAGGCGATAGACCCAAGATCCGCCGTGCCATAGCCTTGCAAACAGGCAATGCCACGATCGGCATATTCCGCGCGCAGGCTTGGAAACAGCGCACCGCCCCCCACAACAGCTTTCTTCAACCCGCCCAGATCAATCCCCAGCGCATCCGCCTTATCAAGGATCACTTTCAGATAATCCGGCGTGCCCGTATAGGCCGTTACCCCAAGCGCGAAAGCCGCCTGAACCTGCAATTCCGTCTGGCCTGTGCCCGCAGGTAAAACCGTCGCCCCCACAGCCGCCGCACCATTTTCGAACATCATGCCCGCAGGGGTCAGATGATAAGAAAAACAGTTCTGAACCACATCGTCTTTCCCGACACCCGCCGCAAACAGACCACGCCCCATGCGCCACCAATCCCGCCCGCGCATGCCCGGTTCGTAAATCGGACCCGGAGACTGGAACACATGGTCAAACCCCGCCACGGAATGGGCCGCGAAACCACCAAAAGGCGTCGCGGTTTTCTGGGCTGCGACAAGATCGGATTTGCGCAACACAGGCAGCTTCGCCAAAGCCGCCATATCCACAACAGCCCCCGCGTCCACATCCGCCAACGATGCCCCATATCCGCCTGCCCTCGCCTGCGCATGGGCAATCTGGCGGGGCAAGGCCGCCGCCAGATCTGTAGCCCGTTGATCTGCACTGCGTGTTTCCAACTCGTCGTAAAATGCCATGATCCGGCCCTTTTAACTCACCACAAAAGATGTCCCTTGCGGCTTCAATGTTCCCTAAATACTCAACTCAACGCCCGGCACAGACGCCACCCGTCAGCTTAGCCAACGCTTGCGCCGACGGTAACTGCGCACATCACGAAAGGATTTGCGCCCGTCATCGGACATGCCCAGATAAAATTCCTTCACGTCCGGATTTTCCCGCAGCTCGGCCGCAGGGCCATCCATCACCACACGCCCGCTTTCCAGAATATAACCGTAATGGGCAAAACGCAGCGCCACGTTGGTGTTCTGTTCTGCCAGCAAGAAGGACACGCCCTCTTTTTCGTTCAGGTCTTTGACGATGCCAAAGATTTCTTCCACCAATTGCGGGGCTAGCCCCATGGAGGGTTCATCCAGCAACACGGTTTCCGGCTTTGACATCAAAGCCCGCCCGATGGCTACCATCTGCTGCTCGCCCCCCGAAGTATAACCCGCCTGTGACTTACGTCGTTCTTTCAGGCGGGGAAAATAGGTGTAAACCAGCTCCAGATCCTCGGCCAGTTGCGCACGGGAAATATTGCGGGTGTAGCTGCCTGTCAGCAGGTTTTCCTCAACGGTCAGATGCTCGAAACAATGGCGTCCCTCCATCACCTGAATAACCCCGCGCCGCACCAGTTCGGCAGGGGAGCGGTCGGCCACATTATCGCCGCGGTAGATAATCGACCCTTTGGTCACTTCCCCCCGTTCCGAATGCAAAAGGTTGGAAATCGCTTTCAGCGTGGTGGTTTTCCCCGCGCCATTCCCGCCTAACAACGCCGTGATCCCGCCTTTGGGCACAGACAGGCTGACCCCTTTCAGCACAAGGATAACGTGGTTGTAGATCACTTCGATGTTGTTGACCTCTAACAAGGTCTCTGTTTTGCCAGCGTCCAGCATCGTTCACTTCCAAGCTTTTGCATTTGGGTCCACCGGGCGGGGTACTCCGCCCGGTGGAATTGATTTATCGGGCTTTATTTACACTGTGGCTCGATGTTGTTTTCAGCGGCATAAGCCTCGGAATCTTCTTTGACCAACGCGTCGATCACTTCGGAATCTGTTGGCTTGAAGTCGGAAATGATCGACCATGTTTTGGCCATCGCATCCCACTGTGCAACACCAACAAGACCGTCACCGCCGTGGTTTTCACAAGTCACCTGGAACGCAGGACCAAAGCCCGGCAGACCCAGACCCGCCATCCGCTCTTCGGGGATGTTCAGGATTTCCATC
>JAXMOF010000113.1:0-3469 GCA_034670045.1 Amylibacter sp.
CTTTGCGCGCGCCTTCAAACAGCAACGCGCGGGTCAGTCCACCGGGGCCAGGGCCAACTTCCAATATATCACAGGCCGACAGGTTTCCTGCTTGGCGGGCGATCTTACCTGTCAGGTTCAAATCCAGCAGAAAATTCTGCCCCAGTGATTTTTTCGCCCGCAGGTCAAAGGTGTTGATCACCTCGCGCAGGGGGGGCAGTCCGTCAAGACTTAGCGTCATACTGTGCTCTCGCGTTGGCCATATCACGCGCGCGGCGCAGGGCTTCGATCAGGGAGGTGGCCTCGGCAATGCCTTTGCCAGCGATGCCAAAAGCGGTGCCATGATCGGGTGAGGTGCGGATAAACGGCAACCCCAGCGTCACGTTCACACCGGCGGAAAAGTTCAGGGTTTTGATCGGGATCAGCGCCTGATCATGGTACATGCAGACCGCCACGTCATAGGTTTCGCGCGCGGCGGGGTGGAACATGGTGTCGGCGGGCAGGGGGCCTGTGATGGTGATCCCCTCTGCGCGCAACTGGTCCAGAACGGGGGTGATCAACGCGATTTCTTCACGCCCCATAACGCCGCCTTCGCCTGCATGGGGGTTCAGCCCTGCCACTGCAATACGCGGCGCGGGGCGGGCGAAATCGCGGATCAGCGCGTGATGTGTGATGCGGATCGTATCGGCCAGCAGGTCGGACGTCAGCTCTTGTTTCACCTGCTCCAGCGGGATGTGAATGGTCACGGGCACCACTGACAGTTCGGGGGCTGTCAGCATCATAACCGAGCGGTCGACCTTGCCCAGTTCCGCGAGGAACTCCGTGTGTCCGGGATGGGCAAAGCCAGCGCCTTCGATCAGCACTTGTTTGCTGATGGGGTTGGTGCAGACCGCGCTGGCCAATCCGTTTTGTGCAAAACCGACCGCCAGTTTGATGGATGAAATCACCGCTGGCGCATTTGCGTGGTCGGGCTGGCCTGCGGTTCTATCGGCGGCAAAGGGCAGGGGCAGCAAGGGCAGTCCCTGTGTCATGGCCGCCGCCGCCCCGGCAGGAGAAGATATCTTGACGCTGTTTGGGAAATGGCGCGGGTCGCCGATCACAAAAAAGGTCAATTCCCCTTTCAGTGCAGCCCATGCTGCCTGTGTGATTTCCGGTCCAATACCTGCGGGATCGCCGCTGGTCAGCGCAATGGGCAGGGTCATGGGTAAACGATGACCGCATCGCCTTTCAGCTCTTGCAGATACCCTTGGCCAAGGCCGCCGATCCGCTGGCTGAACAAGCCGTTGCGGATGTTTTCGCGTGCGCCTTCGGGCAGGTCCCGCAGGCGGTCGCACAGCATGACTACGGTCAAAGTGCCTGCGCTATTGGGGTAATAGCTGGCCTCGTTCCGGTCCAGCCCTGCCAGTGTAACGGCAACCTGATCCGGAACTGCTTTGATGTCTTCGGAATGATCCACAAAACCCGGAATGGCAAACCGTTCGGATTGCGCGCGCAGATCGGGGCAGGTGTCCACATCGTTGATCAGCTTTTGCGCGTCACTTTCCAGACGGTCCGAACCGGGTTCGCCAGGCACATCAACGGTAACATAGGTCACGGACACCACCTGTTCACTTGACGGGGGATCATCGCGCACGCCGCGCAGTTGGAACAGGCCAACCGTCGCGCCCAATGTAACGGGGGCAGTCACTTCTCCCGGTTGCAGCGCCATGATCTGCCCTGCGAGTGCTGCGGGCAGTTGGGCAACAGGCAGCCAGTCAAGACGGCCACTGCGGGCGCGACTGGGAGCACGGGAATAGCGCCGTGCGGCCGAGGCAAACGCCGCTTCGGTGCGGATGGACTTGGACAGTTGATCGGCCAGTTCAAGGGTTTGTTCATCGCCCCTTTGATCCAGCGGCAAACGGATTTCCGAGAAGAGAATGGATTGTTGAGCCTGACCCGAGATCAGGTTCAGTGTTGTGTCGATTTCTTCGTCTGAAACGGCTGCGCGGGCGCCGAAACGGGCTTGCACCAGATTGCGCCATAACAGGCCAGCGCGCACAAAAGCCTGCATGCTTTCTTTGGCAGCGCCTCGTTGGGCCACAAATTGATACAGTTGTTCGCCAGTCAGATTGGCCCGCCCTGCGAATTCATCAACACCTGCTTCCACCTCTTCTTCGGTGACGCGCAGGCCCGCACTTGCGGCTGCTTGCAACCGCAGGCGGTCTTCAATCAGTTGTTCTTTCGCCGTTTTCTGTAAATCACCTGTGGTGCCAAAGGCCTGCAGCAACAAGACCCGCTGGTTGACTTCAAAATTCGTGACCACGCGGTCATTGACCCGAATAGCCACACCATATGGATTGTTGCTTTGTGCATTGGACGGGGTTGTCACCGCCATCAGACCTGCAATCAAAGTCAGCGCCAATGATTTCATATTCACCACCTGAACTACCCGTTTAACGCCGCACATCTGTGCGCATATTTCTTGTTACGCTTTTTATTGCCCAGTCCTGCCAGTTCAACTGACAAACCGATCTCCCGCGTTGTACTCTCGATACCAGACCCTTCGTATTGAAGCGAGAGTGAAAGGTCCACGGCCACACATTCGTTTTCATACCGCACCCCAAATTCACCGCTGGTCGAATGACCGGTTTCCAGATTTTGACGCCATTCCCCAGAATAGCTCCAATAATCGTTGTAGCGATAGACCATTGCAAGCGCGGCTTCATGGGTGGGGTCACTAAATCCGGCCACAACATCCTGTTCCAGATAGATATAGGTGGCCTCTGCCGAAACCCGGTTGAAATCCATTGTCAGACGGGTTTCATTCTTGCTGATATCAAAATCTTCATCAAACAAGGTGCTGTTAAGGATATCAAAATTATCCAGATAAGACACGCTGATCGCGCTGACATAGTCTGAATTTCGCCCGTCCAGCCCCGTTCCCGCAGCGAACTGGTTCAAATCCTTTGCCCGAAATATCCGCCCCAGCGTGACACCATAGGTCCAGCCTTTGGGATTGTAGCGGGTGTAGGACACACCCACATTGGCCCGCGCGCCCCGTTCGGACGCATCAAATCCGGGGAAGTGATTGTAGGAAAACAGGTTGGTTTCTTCAAATTCCACCTGCACGCTGTCCTCGTTCACATTTGATCGTGCTTTGTCAGGGGACCAGACCAATTGTATCCGTGGTTCGATAATATGGGTAACGGACCCGTTCTGACGCGACAAAGGCCAGCGCAGATCTACAGCCGTTGTGGGGATAAATTCCGAAGTGGTCCCATCTGCGAAACCCGCAATGCCTTCGGTCAGATAATAACTGCCCGCAACACCTGCATAGGCTGAAACTATCAACCCGTTGCGCAGGGTCCAGTCTTTTTGCCACTCCGCCACCAGCCCCGCCCGCGAGAATTCACTGTCATCTTCGCGCAGCAGGGTGACGGATTGCGCGGTCAGGGACATTTTGCCGCCAAACACCGGATCAACCCAGTTTTTGTGGGCATAGACCTCTGGG
>JAXMOF010000114.1:0-2892 GCA_034670045.1 Amylibacter sp.
CTTTGTTAAGATATCCGGCGCGTAATGTGCCTTAAGGAGAACCGCTTTGGGAAATACCAAAAATCTGGCGTTTTGGGTCGTGTTGTTTCTGCTGATCGTGGCGCTGTTCAATATGTTCAGCAACGGACAACGGTCCGGTAACGAGAATCAGATAACCTATTCCGAATTCATTCAATCTGTTGGAAAAGGCAACGTGTCCGAAGTGCAGATGGATGGCGAGTTGATCACCATCGTAAACAAGGACGGCAGCCGTTTTGAAACGATCCAGCCGCGCTCTGCGATGGAAACCGACGATCTGACCAACCAGATGATCGACGCAGGCGTCAATGTGAACGTCAAAGCACAGGAACAGTCGGGCTTTTTGTCGGCCATGTCCCTGTGGCTTCCGTTTCTGGTGCTGATCGGCGTCTGGATCTTCTTTATGAACCGTATGCAGGGCGGTGGCCGCGGCGGGGCGATGGGGTTTGGCAAATCCAAAGCGAAACTGCTGAACGAACGTCACGGGCGCATCACGTTTGATGATGTGGCTGGCATTGACGAGGCTAAGGACGAACTGGAAGAGATCGTTGAATTCTTGCGCGACCCGCAAAAATTCAGCCGTCTTGGCGGTAAAATCCCAAAAGGCGCGTTGCTGGTGGGCCCTCCGGGTACAGGTAAAACCCTTTTGGCGCGGGCGATTGCGGGTGAAGCAGGCGTGCCGTTCTTCACCATCTCGGGCTCTGACTTTGTGGAAATGTTCGTCGGCGTGGGCGCAAGCCGCGTGCGCGATATGTTTGAACAAGCCAAAAAGAACGCCCCGTGCATCGTGTTTATCGACGAAATCGACGCGGTCGGTCGCCATCGTGGCGCTGGTTATGGCGGCGGGAACGACGAACGCGAACAAACATTGAACCAGTTGCTGGTCGAAATGGACGGGTTCGAAGCCAACGAGGGCGTGATCCTTCTGGCTGCAACCAACCGTCCTGACGTTCTGGACCCTGCACTGCTGCGTCCGGGCCGGTTTGACCGTCAGGTGCAGGTGCCCAATCCCGATATTAACGGCCGTAAGAAAATCCTCGAAGTTCATGCCCGCAAAACGCCGCTGGGCCCGGATGTCGATCTGCGCATCATTGCGCGGGGTACGCCAGGGTTCTCGGGTGCGGATCTGGCAAACCTTGTCAATGAATCCGCGCTTATGGCAGCCCGTACCGGCAAACGCTATCTGACGATGGAAGACTTTGAAAACGCCAAGGATAAAGTCATGATGGGCGCGGAACGCCGCTCTATGGTGATGTCCGAGGATGAGAAGAAGCTGACAGCCTACCATGAAGCGGGCCACGCCATTGTGGGGCTGAACGTGCCGCAGCATGATCCGATTCACAAGGCAACCATCATCCCGCGCGGTCGTGCGCTGGGTCTGGTGCTGTCCTTGCCCGAACGGGACCAACTGTCTGTGACCAAAACCAAGTATAAATCCCAGATCGCCATGGCGATGGGCGGTAAGGTTGCGGAAGAACTGATCTTCGGGGAAGAAAACGTCACCTCTGGCGCGTCTTCTGATATTCAGCAGGTCACGCGGATCGCGCGGGCGATGGTCACCCAGTTCGGCATGTCCGACAAACTTGGCAACATTGACTATGCAAACCGTCAGGACACCTATCTTGGTCCACAAAGCGGTGGTGTGAATGCCGGCCCTGACACGCAGGAAATCATCGACGCTGAAGTGCGTAAACTGGTGGACGAAGGATATGCGCGGGCCAAGCAGATTTTGACCGATCATGCGGATCAACTGGAAAACATGGCGCAAGGTCTGCTGGAATATGAAACCCTGACAGGGGCCGAGATCAAGAAAGTGATCGCGGGTGAAGCCCTGAACCGTGGCTCGGATGACGATGACGACACGGATACAGGTGGCAACGCCCCAAGTGTCGCGGCTGTTCCAAAAACCAAAAAGCCGAAATCCACACCAAAAGGCGACATGGAACCTGATCCCGTGTAACGCCACTGATCACAATCGGTGATCTACCAGGTAACATTTTGTAAAGACCCGTGCAGCGCGCGGGTCTTTTCTTTTGGCGGCAGTGCAGTTTAACTGCGCAGAGTCGCCAAAGGTGACAGTTTTAACGCGATTGCCCGGAAAGCCCCTGACATGCCAGCTTTGATCCCCACAGACTACTCCTGCGAAATTGTCTATCTTGGCATTGTGCCTGACCGCGAAGTGGCTCTTGCCTCCACCCCGGAAACAGAGGTGTTCGCCGGTTTCGCGGGTGTGACCGGAGAATGCCACGGCGGTTTGACCCGCCCGTCCTGTTCCCGCGTGACATCGCAATTTCCCCGCGGAACGGAAATCCGCAACGTGCGCCAGTTTTCCATCATCAGCGCCGAGGAAATGGCAGAAGTGGCAGCGTCCATCGGCATCGACCAAGTACTGCCGGAATGGATGGGGGCCAGCATCATGGTGCGCGGCCTGCCGGATTTCACCTTCATCCCGCCGTCATCCCGCCTGCAAACTGAAAGCGGGACGACTCTTGTGGTCGATATGGAAAATCGCCCCTGCATGTTTCCGGGTAAGGAAGAGCTGGAACCCCGCCACCCCGGCAAAGGCAAGCTGTTGAAAACCGCCGCCAAAGGCAAACGGGGCGTCACCGCATGGGTCGAACGCGAGGGCGTTTTACGGGTCGGGGACCGCTTTACGCTGCATATCCCCGATCAGCGCGCTTGGGCGCCCTAGGGCAATTACCCTGTTCCCACCTTGGCCACCCGACGATTCATTTGATGCGCGGCGATAACGTCCTATGCGCGGAATGATTGGCTGATTTGGCATCAGGTCATTGTCGTATCGAGGGGTGTCGATACGTTCGAAGCATGGCTCAGTTTGGCGTTTTGGTCAACGAACTGTCTCTCCCATAACAA
>JAXMOF010000115.1:0-1903 GCA_034670045.1 Amylibacter sp.
CCGGCGTTCAATGAAATCCCTGATGGGTGCGCCGAAGTGCCACAAAAGGGTGGCCACCACGAAAAACCGCAAGCCCCGTGCAATCAGCGACCAGAACATAAAGGTCCAGAAGGGCAGGTCAGTCGCTCCTGATGTGATGGTGATGACTTTATAAGGAAACGGCGTGATACCCGCGAAAAGAACCGCCCAGTGACCCTGTTCGTTGAAGCGGATTTTGAACGCCTCAAACGCATCGGCCTTGTGATAGAAATCAAGGATCGGCTGGCCCAAACTGTTAAACAGCTCTGCCCCGATGTAATAGCCAAAGGCGCCGCCCAGAACCGAAGACACAGTACAGATCGCCGCCAGCATGAACGCCCGTGTCGGCGCGGCCAGAATTAACGGGATCAGCAGAATATCGGGTGGGATCGGAAAGACCGAGCTTTCCACAAAAGCCACAATCGCCAATGCCGCCAAAGCCCAGCGCGATTGCGCCAGCGATAGGGTCCAGTCATACAATCTGCGTAGCACTGCGATGCCTCTCATTTTTGCCTGTCTTGCCCCGTTGCGCGTGCTGCGTCAAGATGCTGGGTCCTCTGTCTGGCTGCCCTGTGTGAAGCCTTGCGCCAATTCCCGCCGCGGCGTAAATTCCTTGGTAACTGGATCAAGGAATTGCAAAATGAAATGGAAAGGCAGACAGGGCAGCCGCAATATCGAGGACCGTCGTCGGTCTGGCGGGGCGGGCCGTGCAGCCGGGGGAATCGGCGGTGTCGGCCTGATTGCCGTTCTGGTGATCGGCTATTTTCTGGGCGTGGACGTCACGCCTTTGTTAAATTCGGGCGGCGGGCAAATCAGTGTTGGCACGTCAACAGAATTAACCCAGGCCGATGAACAAGCAGCGGAATTTGTATCGGTCACGCTGGCAGATACGGAAACCATCTGGACCGAGGTCTTTGACGAACAGCTTGGCCAAACCTATCGCCCTGCAACATTGGTGCTGTTTAAAGGGGCCACCCAATCCCCTTGCGGCGGGGCCAACGGTGCGTCGGGCCCGTTTTACTGCCCTGTAGATAAAAAGGCCTATCTCGATACGGATTTCTTCACCACCTTGTCCCGCCGCCTCGGCGCATCCGGAGATTTCGCCGCCGCCTATGTGGTGGCCCATGAAATCGCCCATCACGTCCAGAACGAATTGGGAATCCTTGGTCAGGCCAATAAAGCCCGCCAAAGCATGAACCAGACCCAAAGCAACCGCGTATCGGTCATGATTGAACTGCAGGCCGACTGTTTTTCCGGCATTTGGTCGCGCTACGCACAGGAACAACTTGGCACAATCGAACGGGGCGATCTGGCAGAGGCCCTGAACGCCGCCCGCCAGATCGGCGACGACACATTGCAACGCAATGCAGGCCAACGCCCCAATCCCCACAGCTTTACCCACGGCACCTCTGCCCAGCGGGAAAGCTGGTTCCAACGGGGCTTTGAAACCGCCAGACTGGAAAGTTGCGATACCTTTTCGGCCGATAATTTATGAGACTGAAAAAAGAATGCGCAACGGGATGAAAAACCTGACTTTTCCCGTTGACGCGGATAATCCAGACCGCTAAATCACCCAAGCGTTGCCCGAGTGGCGGAATTGGTAGACGCAGGGGATTCAAAATCCCCCGCCGCAAGGTTTGCCGGTTCGAGTCCGGCCTCGGGTACCAGCGTTCTCATTTGAGCGTTGTTTTATTGGGCAAAGACCTGCTTCGCCTAAAGGCGCGGTAGACGTTGGCGCCGCAATCCCTTCAGATTTATCGTAAGCGGTGCGTCAGCCCCGTCGTATCGGCTTGGTGACGTTTGATGCATGCCATTCTGCAACTGAGTTTGCAGGAGTTTGGCAGTGGAGCACCAAAATGAGCACCGGATGGAGGCGCGGGGATCG